>JAFXPG010000011.1 GCA_017528045.1 Alphaproteobacteria bacterium
GGTGGTTTTGCACCTAACTTCAACAATTGTACAGAAGCATTAGATACTATAGTTTCCGCAATCAAAGCAGCAGGATATATTCCTGGCGAACAAGTTTCCATTGGTTTAGATGTTGCGTCTTCTGAATTTTATAAAGATGGAATATATAATTTTGAAGGCAGCAAAAAAACATCTGATGAAATGATTGAATTTTATGAAAATTTAATTTCTAAATATCCTGTTATTTCCATTGAAGATGGTCTGGCAGAAGAAGATTGGGAATCTTGGAAAAAAATGACAGAAAGAATTGGAAATAAATGTCAATTGGTTGGTGATGATTTATTTGTAACTAATCCGATTCGTTTAAAGAAAGGGATTGACAACGGTGTAGCAAATGCGATACTTATCAAAGTAAATCAAATTGGTTCTTTGACAGAAACTCTGCAAGCAATCAAAATGGCAAAAGATGCAAATTATGGTGTCATAATATCTCACCGCAGTGGTGAAACAGAAGACACAACAATTGCTGATTTGTCTGTAGCAACAAATGCAGGTCAAATCAAAACAGGTTCTATGTCAAGAACTGACAGAATGGCTAAATATAACCAATTGATTCGTATAGAAGAAAAATTGGGAAATAAAGCAAAATATGGAATTTAAAAATGTTATTAAATATGCTGCCGGTTTTAAAAACTATATTAATCATATGTGTTTTTATATGCGTTATTTTAACCCCAGCATATTTAGCAGCCATGAATGATAAATCTAAATACGATTGCATGAGAGCCAGATGTGCTTCATGGTTATTCGGATGGTCTATTGTTGGTTGGCTGTTTGCATTATTCGTATCTGCAAAAAAATAAAAAGCCTTATTTTAAAGGCTTTTTATTAAAACGTTTATTCCAATATTTTAAAAATATATCTTTATCTGTATTTGGATTATGAGCTAAAGATAAAGAATCCCAATCTATAACACTTATTATATTTAATTTATCATCCAGTAATAAATTTCCTGTATTTAAATCAAAATGAGCCAACACACTATGGCCTTCTTCATATTCCTTTTCAACTGTCCTTTCTGGCTGTATACCGAAGATAAATCTTTCTTTACCAGGAATAGAATCAAACGGGATTTGTTGTATAGAATGAATTATTTCAAAAACTTGTGTTTTTATTCTTTCACCATTTTGTTTTATTAAGTCTCTATCAAATTCACGCATATCTTTACCAGATAATTTTTTAGAAACATACATCGGAATATGTTTTGCTACAACGATTTCAGGTATTTCTACTTTTAAATTTGGTCTTATAAAATCTAATAGAAATTTATAATTATTTAATTGTTTTACAGATACATTTCTAAATATTTTTACATAATATTTATCATTTACTACACAAATCACCCTGTTCAACGTATTTTGTCGCACAAAACGACATGTTTTCATTTTTTCACCATAAACACGTCTAATAAAAATAGAAACAGGTAATCTGTATAAAAAAGTGTTTATCAAACCACGGACACGATGACGACGTGAACGTTTTGGAATAAAACAAGCTATAAAATTACTAATATAAAAAGGCCATATATACATATTGAAAACCATAATTGTCTATCAATTAGTAATTGTAATAGGTTTTAACAATAAAACAAGAATTTATTCTCAAAACAAAAAAACGTTATTTTTTATCTTTGTCATCTAATCTAACAATTTGTTTACTATCAGATTTTAATATCTCTATTTTACTATCTAACATAGCTTTGTATTCCATAAACAAAGGTTTATTTTTTGCATCTAAATTCTCTATTGCCGGTAATTTAACAGTCATAGGGTTAACATGTACACCATTTTTAATAACTTCATAATGTAAATGCGGCCCAGTAGATAACCCTGTTGAACCAGAATACCCGATGATTTGCCCCTGTTTAACCATTGTTCCAACATTAACACCTTTTGCAAATCTGGACATATGCGCATACAAAGTTTCAAATGTTCCGTTGTGACGTATTTTTACATAATTACCATGACCACGATTAAAACTGCGTGCAACAACCCTGCCCGCACCAGCCGCTGGGATTGGTGTTCCAGTTGGCGCACGAAAATCTACACCTTTGTGTGCACGGGTAAAACCTAACACAGGATGCTTACGTTTACCAGAAAAACTGGATGTAATTTTTGCATTATTTATTGGTGTTCTTTTTAAAGATTTTATCGCACCATTACCGTTTTCATCATAATATCCAGCATGTCCATCTGGTTTAACATAACGATACATTTGAACATTTCCACGCAACGCATCAAAAGAAACAGCCAAAACATGACCATTTTCCACTTTTTTATCAGATGCAAAATTTTCTTCATATAAAACATAAAATTTTTGGCCGGCACGAATATCACGTTCAAAGTCCATTTCAAAAGCCAATAAATCATATACATCTATTAATATACCCTCGGGAATACCAGCTTCAAGCCCAGCCAGATAAAAACTACTGCCTTCTTTGATTTCACCTTCACGATAAGAAATTCTGACATCGCGTTCTATATCAACCTTCTGGCATTGCCATGTTCCAGGTTGACCACAATCAACTTCAAATCTTTGCCACGGACCATTTATAATTACAATTTTTGATACAGGTTCATTTTCAGAAGGACTTATAAAATCAACCTTGTCTTTCCCAGCGCGCAAAGTAGAAAAACCGACATCTTTTTTCAATGTTTTGGATATTTCATCTATATCACGCATTGAAAAACCTTTGGCAGATAAAAGCTTAGATAAAGTATCCCCAGATTTAATTTCAACAATATCATGATGTTCTGTTGGAAAAACAGCTTCTCTCGCTGGTTTATAAAAAGCTAAAACACAGACAGCAATCAATATCATAGCAGCTGCCACCCACATAATAACACGAGATAAAACGTTTATATCACGAACTTTTTTACAAGATTTTACCAACCCGGCAGTCATCTTTTTAATAATATATTTTGCTTTTTTCATAACGCCCATTATAATAAAAATATGAATATAAATCAAGCATTCACAATTTTACAATCTGCAGGTGGCATTCGTGCCGCCCGTATAATCACGGAAAAAAACAAGAAAATTTCTTGGTTAAAAACTGTATATTACGCGCATTTATTACGTAAAGGGATGCCTGTTGCTAAAATTATTCATTCCAAATGGTTTTATGGTTTGGAATTTTATACAAACAAAAACACGTTGGATCCACGACCTGATACGGAAACTTTGGTCGAAGCGGTTATAAAAGATTGTTTAGAAAATAAAGACCGTAAAATTTTAGATATGGGAACAGGCACAGGATGTATTATTTGTGCTTTGTGTAAAAATATAAATGGGCTATCTGGGATTGCGATAGATAAATCTAAATCGGCTTTATCTGTTGCGAAAAAAAATGTAAAAAATTTGGGTTTAAAAAAACAAATACAAATAAAACATTCTGATTTTGTAAAATTTAAATCTAATGAAAAATTTGATATTATTGTTTCTAATCCCCCATATATAAAGTTCGGTGATAAACGTGTGAATAATGCCGCCAAATTTGATCCAAAAATTGCTTTATACGCATCAAATGACGGATTGGGGGCATATGAACAAATTGCAAAAAATGCGAAAAATCTTATTAAAACTGACGGACATATTTATTTGGAAATTGGCGTTGGTCAATCTATATATGTTATTAAAATTTTTGAATATTTTGGATGGAAATTTGAACGTGTTGAAAAAGATTTATCCGGAATAAACCGTGTATTAGTGTTTACGCTGTAAAAAATTTATTATGTTTTTTCAACCAATCTATTGTTGTATCTTGACCATGTCCATGAACAACGTATGTTCCATCATCTAAATCTAAATTATATAAATTATTAATTGATTGCATTAATTGTTCTTCATTTCCACCTGGAAAATCACAACGACCGACAGAATCTGAAAACAAAGTATCGCCTGTTAATAAAATCTGATATTTTGGAAAATAAAACATTAAACCGCCGGGGGTATGACCGGGACTTTCCATAATCTCCATATTCAAACCAGGCAAAATTTCCATTACCCCTGCTGAAATATTCACTGGCATTTTACAATCATGATGAATATGTGGAATACCAAACATATCCAACAATTCATTACCCCAACCTATTAAATAATTATCGTTAGAATTCATATACCAATCAACATTAAAAGCGCGCGCCAAAGCCGGTGCAGCAGAAATATGATCTGGATGTCCATGTGTGGCATATATTGCATGTAATTTTAATCCGCGTTCCAACAAAACACGTTCCCAATCTTTTGCTTTACCCCACGCATCAAAAATCACAGCATCATTGCCGCAACTGACCAATACAGAATTTGTATTGGTTGGTGGTAAATGCAAAACTTCAAATTTTATTTCATTATTTTTTTGCATTTGTTTTTTTTGTTTTCTTAACAATCTTTTTTCCGAAAACAATTTCACGAATTTCATCACCAGACAAAGTTTCTTTATCTAATAAAGCTTTTGCAATTTTATCAACAGTAGATTTGTTTTTGCTTATTAAATTCTTGGCATCTTTATGTGCTTTATCCAACCAAGATTTTATTTCTGTATCAACAATTTCTGCAGTTTTTTCAGAAGCATTTTCCAATGCAATTTTTTGACCGAAAGCATTTGCTTGCTTAATTGCAACCATACCTATTTTATCAGATAAACCAGCGGTTGTTATTGCATGTCTAGCTAAACGCGTTGCCATTTCAATATCTGATTCTGCCCCAGTTGTAATTTTATTATGACCAAAGAAAACTTCTTCTGAAGCACGACCAGCCAAATCGATAGATAAATTTGCCAACACTTCTTCCAAAGTCATTGAAACTTTGTCATCAATTGGTAAATGTTGAACCATTCCCAATGCACGACCACGTGGAATAATTGTTGCTTTGTGAACAGGATCTGCTATATCAGAATAATGCATACTTACAAAAGCATGACCTGCTTCGTGATAAGCGGTTAATTTTATATCTTCTGGACGTATTTTGCGGTTTTTAACAGGTCCCATTAATATTTTATCACGTGCTTCTTCTATATCATTTTGTTCTATTTCTTTATGACCAACACGTACAGCATGCAAAGCTGATTCATTCAACAAGTTTTCCAAATCTGCCCCCGAAAAACCAGTTGTTCCACGTGCAACATCTTTCATATTTATATCTGGGTTGATTTTAAATTTTTTGGCATGTAAATTTAATATATCGTTACGGCCTTCTAAATTTGGTAAATCGATATGAATTTGTCTGTCAAAACGACCAGGACGCAACAAAGCTTTGTCCAACATATCAGGACGATTCGTTGCAGCAATAACTATTATACCTGTTTCATTTGCAAATCCATCCATTTCTATTAACAACTGATTTAAAGTTTGTTCACGATCATTGTCATTAATTGTATGTTTGCTGCGACTTTGACCAATAGCATCTATTTCATCAATAAACAAAATACATGGTGCATTACGTTTTGCCAATTCAAATATTTCTTTGATTTTTGCAACACCCAAACCAACTATGATACCGGAAAAATCACTGCCTGATGTGGCAAAAAATGGAACATTTGCTTCACCTGCGACAGCCCTGGCCAATAATGTTTTCCCGGTTCCAGGTTCACCAGACAATAATATACCGCGGGGAACACGTGCACCCAATGCTTTGAATTTGTCTTTGTTTTTCAAGAAATCTACAACTTCCATCAATTCTTGTTTTTCTGCATCAATTCCTGCAACATCTTTAAACGTTGTTTTTGTTTTGCCTGTTGTTATTTTTGTTGGATTTTGACCAATTAAACTGCGTGTAATGCCACCACCAGAATTTCCACCACGCATCAAACGCAACAACCAAATAAAAAACAAAGCGGCAACCAATATTGGCAACCATTTGGCAATTGTATCAAAAAACGAATCGGAATTATCAATAGATACAGTTGCACCATTTTTAGAAATTTTTTCCAATAATTCTGGGTTATAAGTTATTGTTGCACGATAAGGTGTTCCGTCTTTCAAAGTACCAATGGCAACATCATCTTTTTTTATTTCCATCGTTTTTATATCGTTTGATTTACGCAAAACATCTGAAAAAGATAACTCTATCGGAGCTTTTACCATATTACCTTCGTGGATAATATTTTGATTATTTATGTTTCCCAAAAACAAAACACGTGCAATTAATGCAACAAATAAAATAACAAAAACTATCAGATAAAATTTAGAATTATCTTTATTTTTAAATATCTTTTTTTCGTTTATCATGTCTTTTCCTAAAACTTGTTCGTTTTCCTTCTGGGACAATAAGAATTCTGTCGTTTAATCTGCGAACAGTACAATGTCCCAACGTAAATTTACAATCGCTTTTTAAATTAGATAGTGCTTTTTGTAAAGAATTCAAGCGCACAGGATATTCATCCCCCCCAATTTTTTGTATAAGCAATCCCAAGAACTTTAATCTAATTTCTTCTGCTTCGTCAAATAAAAAATCTGCAGAAAACATTGTACCCCAAGAACGAATAACCAATTCTATACGTGCATTAATATATTTATCCATCCATTGACGGGTTCTTGATAAATTTTCAACAGCTAATAAAATTCTGGAATCACTTATTCCCAAATCATCATTTAACAAATGGCGATTTTTACGAATTTTAACACGTGTATAATGCTCATCAGAATTCATAGAATCAACAAAATATTTTATGTTATTGTCTTCACAATATTGTTTAATTTCTTTTCTGGAAACATTTAACAAAGGTCTTAAAATTTTAATACCGTTTCTTTCAGATTCTGGCAACATAGCTGCTAATCCATACAAACCACTTCCACGAGAAAGATTCATCAAGAAAGTTTCTATTTGGTCATCACTTTGATGCGCAGTTAATAAATATTCTATATTATTATCATGACAAAAATCTGTCATCATTTTATAACGTGCTTCCCTGGCGGCAGCTTCCAAACCTGATTCAGGTTTATTATCTTGCCAATAAAAAATATGACAAGGTATATTAAAATTATGACAAATATTTTGAACATATTCTGTTTCTGTATCTGCTTCTGGACGTAATTGATGATTTACGTGCAAACAAACAACATCTGCTTTTATTTCATACAACCAATGTAATAAACAAACAGAATCAACACCACCACTGACACCAACCGCCAATTTATGACCTTTATAATTTTGCATAAAATCCAAAAACTTTTGATTCATAACAAACACATTTTATGGTATAATTTCAAAAAATAAAGGAAAAATAATATGGATAAAAAAATAAAAGCCGTTGCGGTATATTGTGGTCATCAGCCTGGAAAAAATCCTGAATTTATGCGAGATGCAAAAAAAATTGGGGAATTATTAGCCAGAAATAAAATAACTTTAGTTTTTGGTGGCGGAAATGTTGGTCTAATGGGTGCCACAGCCAGTGCAGCTTTAGAAAACGGTGGAGAAGTGATTGGCATTTCTACAACACACGTTGTATCTTTGCAAGAACCTGCACATAAAGAAATAGATGTGAAAATCGTAGATGGTTTATCTGCACGTAAAGAAGAAATGTATGATTTATCTGATGCTTTTATCATATTACCTGGGGGAATTGGAACTTTGGACGAAATGACAGATATAATGACAAAACAACAAGTTGGTGAATCTCATAAACCTATATATATGATGAATACCGCAAAATATTGGGAAATATTCGGTCAAATTATGGTACACATGCAAAATGAAGGTTTTATGCCTGATCCTGATGCATACAACTTACATGTTGTAAATACGCCAGAAGAATTAATTGAAAGATTAATCAATGCCGATGATCTTATCGCGTGATGTGTCACCTTTTAATATCTTAATTTTTGATTTTGGAATTTTAAAATAATCAGATAATAAATCAATCACTGCACCGTTGGCTTTGCCTTTTTCCGGTGCAGTTGTTGTATAAACACGTAAAACATCGTCGTTTTCAACAATTTTATTTTGTTTTGCGTGAGGTATCACACGAACATTAAAAATCTTCTTTAAATCTTTCATCGCTCATTATATGTAAATGGAAATGCATAACTGATTGACCTGCCCCACGACCAGTGTTGGCAATCGTTCTAAAATTATCACGTAATCCCAATTTTTCAACAGTATTGCGAACACCGTTCCAAAAAGCTGTTTGCAAATCTGCTGGGGCATTTTGTGTAAAATCAAATATATCAGTATATTCACCACGAGGTATCACTAACACATGAACCTTTGCACGTGGTGCAACATCATAAAAAGCCAGAACATTGTCATCACTGTAAACTGTTTTATTTGGAATTTCACCACGCAATATTTTTGCAAAAACATTATCTTTATTATACATTTTATTTCCTTTTGCTAATCATATTAACATGATACACTTTAAAAACATATAAAATCAAGGCTTGAAATGATGTTTTTTTTAACTATATTTCCTGCATAGCAAAGGAGTTTTTTATGTTTAAACCATTGCATAATTATGTTTTATTAACAAGAATTGAAGAATCAAATGTAACTGCTGGTGGAATTATTATCCCTGATACAGCAAAAGAAAAACCTGTTCGTGGTCGTGTTGTTGCCGTTGGTGAAGGATTAATAGAAAACGGACAAAAAATACCATTAAGTGTAAAAGTTGATGATGTTGTTTTATTTGCTAAATGGGCATCTTCTATAAATGAAGTAAAAATAGATGGCAACGATTACATTTTGATTAAAGAATCAGATATACTGGGAATTTTATAAAAGGATTATGATATGGCAAAAGATATTGTTTTTAATACTGATAAATTAGCTGCCGGTGTTGATAAAGCTGCAAATGCAGTCAAAATAACAATGGGTCCAAAAGGACGTACGGTCGTAATAGAAAGACCTTACGGAGCACCAGTCGCAACAAAAGATGGTGTTACCGTTGCAAAAGAAGTATCTTTGAAAGATCCTGCTGAAAATATCGGTGCAAAAATGATTCAAGAAGTTGCGAAACGTGCCGGAGACAGTGCTGGTGATGGGACAACAACAGCAACTGTATTAGCACAAAATTTATTCCGCGAAGGACGAAAAGTAATCGCAGCCGGAATGAATCCTATGGACGTTAAACGCGGTATAGATATTGCAGTCAACACTGTTGTAGCTGATATTGAAAAACATGCACGTCCAGTAAAAGATTCATCTGAAATTGCGCAAGTTGCAACAATTTCCGCAAATAATGATTCTGATATTGGTCAAAAGATTGCTGATGCTATGGAAAAAGTAGGTAAAGAAGGTGTTATCACTGTCCAAGAAGCAAAGGGCTTAAACACAGAAATTGATGTTGTTGAAGGAATGCAGTTTGATCAAGGTTTCATGTCACCATATTTTGTTACAAACAGCGAAAAGATGTTGGCTGAATTAGATAATGCACAAATTTTGGTTTCTGAAAAAAAGATTTCTGGATTGCAAGCATTATTACCTATATTGGAACCAATTGCACAATCTGGTCGTCCGTTATTGATTGTTGCCGAAGATGTTGAAAGCGAAGCATTAGCAACACTGGTTTTGAACCGTTTACGTGGTGGCTTAAAAGTTTGTGCAGTAAAAGCACCTGGATTTGGTGACAGACGTAAAGAAATGTTAAAAGATATTGCCATCGTAACTGGTGCAACAATTATATATGATGATATGGGTATGAGTATGGAAAATATAACACCTGCTGTTTTAGGTTCTGCTAAGCGCGTTGTTGTATCAAAAGATAAAACTTTATTAGTGAATGGTAATGGGGATAAAGACGAAATCAATAAGCGTGCTGATGAAATTCGTCAAAGCATTTCTGTTTCAACCAGCGAATATGATAAAGAAAAATTAGAAGAACGCTTGGCCAAATTAGTTGGTGGTGTTGCAGTGATTCATGTTGGCGGTATGACAGAAATAGAAGTAAAAGAAAAGAAAGATCGAGTTGATGATGCTTTGGCCGCTACACGTGCTGCAGTTGAAGAAGGAATAGTTGCAGGTGGTGGTGTTGCATTGGTTCGAGCTGTTAATTCTTTAAAAGATATTCATGGTGCAAACACAGATCAAGATGTTGGTATTAATATTGTTCGTAAAGCTATTATTGCACCTTGCACTCAAATAGCAGAAAATGCCGGAGTATCAGGCGAAATTGTTGTTGGAAAAATAATGGAAAACAATGATTACAATTTTGGCTACAATGCACAAACAGATGAATATATCGATATGATGGCATCTGGGATTATCGATCCAGCCAAAGTTGTAAAGACAGCAATCACAGCTGCTGCATCAACTGCAGGCGTATTATTAACAACTGGGGCAGTCATGTCTGAAATTCCAGAAGAAAAACCATCTAACTCATCACCACAAATGAATGGTATGATGTAGAAAATACAAAAACAAAATAAAAAACCCGTTTTAAACGGGTTTTTTATTTTGATCTTAAATTTACAGTACTTAATTGATAACGAACTAACATTTCACGACATTTTTTAATACTTTCCGGGATTTTTTCACTTACCCAAACAGTATCAACACCATCTTTATTTTTTAAACCAACGACGTCTATTTCAGCATTTTCATTAACAGAAACAAACAAAGGTTGATACAAAGAATCATTTAACAATTTTCTATCCACAGGAACTGAACAAATTTTTGGTCTAATATCCTTTACTTTCCATCTAGAAAACATAGGATAAACACCTTTGCCCAATTTTGATAATTTTTTACTCATTTCAGGACCAGGAGCTTTTCCATGAACAACAGTATAACCTTGTTTTTGATAAAAAGGTATTGCCCATTCATAACATTGACCCTGAACATACGAACCAACCAAAGCTACAGAATTTTCGAAATGTGTAATCAACTTTCTACCAATACCTTGGCGTTTCATATCATGTCTAACAAATAATGATGAAAGTTTATAATCAGGAGCTTCTATCATAAATCCTTTTGCAAACCCAACCAGATTGCCATTTAAAAAAGCACCAAAAGCAATATTATTATTAGATTCTTGCCAGTCCTTACGATAATTGTCTAAAATATCATTTAAATCACCATTTTTAAATGTATACCCTTCACCAGTACGCGAATCCATTTCAACTTCTGCGAAACTGTCCCAGATACCTGGTTCTTCCTGATTAAACAAAGGTTTATATTTTATATCATATCTTTGTTGCATATCGTCCACCCCCAACACTATAAATATAGTATAAAAATATTTTTTGTCAAGACATAGCTTAAAATTTGCAAAATGGCTTTTTTTTTGGTAAAATTCACTTAAAATCAAGGATTTTTTATGTCAAAACCATTAAAAAAGAAAATTAAACGATTTGTATCAAAAGTTTTGTTTAACCCTGTTACACAATGGGTGTTGGCTTTATTAATAGCTGGGATAATTTGGTTTATATTTTTAACATCTAAACGTAAAATCACAGATAAAAAATTTTTAAAAAGGTATAAAAAAGAACCTGTTGTATTTGTATTTTTTCATGGACGTTCTGTTATGTTATCCCCTGTGATAAAAATGATAAATATACCTGCATATTGTATAACATCTCAACATGCAGACGGACACATGATGGCAAAATTGCAAAGATTATTCGGTATGCGTGCCATATACGGCAGCTCTACCAAAGGTGGGTTATCTGTTTTAAGACAGGGAATAAACGTTTTAACCGAAAAAAAAGTTTCAATGTGCATAAGTGTTGACGGTCCAAGTGGTCCATCAATGCGTATAAAAGATGGGGCTTTATATTTTGCACGTATGAGCGGTGCACCAATTGTTCCATGTTGTTATTCTTCTTCAAATGGACGTTTTCTTAATCGTTGGGATAGATTTTTAATACCTGGTTTATTTGGGACAATTTCTGTTAATGTTGGAGATCCAATATATATTGACAGAAATATATCAGATGAAGAATTTGAAAAAAAACGTTCTGAAATTGAAGATATTATGGAAAAACAATTACGTGATTTAGATGGTGAATTTAATTTGTATCGTGTTGAACGAGATTTAACAGCAACAGAATTCAAAAAACAAATGCGAAAAAAATAAAAAACCGTCAATCAAGACGGTTTTTTATTCAAATCAAATTGTACTAAAACAATTTGAATTTATAATTTGTACCAGCCCTGAATGATACATTAGAACCAGATATACCTGTACCGGCATTTATAGACCATCTTTTTGATAATCCCATAGCAGCACCAACAGCCATAGCAGATTGGCCATTATAATAACCATATCCACCACCGACAGATACTTCGCCTTTTCTTACATTAGATACAGCCACAGAAGACAAAGCTACCGCACTGGCAACACCATCAGATAATTCTTTATCTAATTTATCAATACGTTGATCTGTATAATTCATAGCTTTATCTAAAGTCAATGCACTGTTTTTAGTGATTTCTTGATTCAACATAAAAGCCACAGAACCATTAGTATTAACATCACCATTTAATGTTTCAATTGCTTCTGTATTTTCTGCAACCGCTGTATCCAATGCCCCAAGTGCTTGACCAACTGTTAAATGTTCTTCGTCTGCTTCATTTTCATAATTAGCAGCAGATTTAATATATGTTCCATCTTCCCAATCTGACCCTATTTTATTATATAAATTGGAAGTATTAACCAATTTATCACTGAACACAACATTACCAGAATCATCTGTTGCAACATTGGTGTAATAATTCATAGCACCTGTAATTTCTACATTATCCGCCAAAGATGCACCACCAACATTCATTGTCAGTTTTTCATTATTACCATATTCAGATGACATAATGTTAATTTTTTTAATTGTTGCACCGGTTGAATTTGCAAAACTGTCAATTTTTCCATCATCAGTTAAATTTGCATCAACATACAAACTGCCATTGTTAACTGAACCTGAAACATTATCAATATTATTATTTTGTGTGTTTAACATTTCACTTGTTAATGTTCCAGCAAAATCTGCACCAGATTTCAAATTCATAATATTGGTAGAAACAGTATTATTAAACTGCGTTTGTCCACTAACTAAATTTGTTATTCCGGTTCCTTGTATTTCTGCACCTTCTTTAAATGTAACTTTACCATGCCCATTGCCAGATATTAAATCAACAGTTCCACTGTTTGATAATTCTGCACCAGATGCAAAAACATCTCCATCAAATGATGCAGTTCCAGTATTTATGACATTACCAGAATATGTTGTAGGATCAGAATACATAATCCCATGATTTCTTACATCAACATCTATTTTTGAATTTAAAACATTCAAAACGCCACCTTCTCTGTTTTCTATTGCGGCTGCTTGATTATTTTGATGTTTTGCTAATTTGGCATTTGTAACATTCAAAGTTGATTCATTATCAACTATCAAATCTTTCTGGAAAGCAAGTGTATTATGAGAGTTCTCTATTCCATTACCTGTTATAGAAAAATTCGCTTTTTGAATAATATTATCATCACCATTAAATATTTCATCTTGTGTTAAATTATACGCAATCTCTTGATTTTTTTCTGATTCAGTAACATCCACTGCAGTATTTATACCGCCACTTAAACCTGTTACTTTGATTTTACCATTTGCTTCACCAGATGATTCCAGATTTAAACCAGATTCACCATTAAACCAAGCAAAATCTTGATCTTTATTAACCGTAACGTTGCCATTAACAACGGATATATCTTTTGTTTCGCCTTTTGTAACATTCAAAGCGTTAGCAACTTTATAAATAACGGAAGTTGCCCCATCTGATGCTGAATATTTATCAGCAGCCCCATCAATATAATCAATATCACCTTTGATAATCGCATTATTTTGCAACGTTATTTTGCCTGTATAATCATTTATCAAATTATCAATTGTATTAATCATTGCACCAGAAGCAACAGTAACATTCGAACCAGTTAAATCAACATCATTCAAATACAATTCTCCTGTATTAACATTAACTGTTTGATGTTTTAATACATTTGCAATTTCAACTGTTCCTGAACCAGACAAATCAACAATTCCAGAAATTCCATCAATACCACCAACCAAAGAAATAACTTTATTTTCTGCTGCACTCAAATTCAATGTTCCAACGTTATAAATATCATTAATCTTTGTACCGTCTGTATTGTCTCTAAATAAAGCTTCACCAGAAATTATAGTTTTACCAGCATTATAAATCGCTCCACCCTTATCTGATGCTTTATTACCAGTAAAAACAACATCAGTAAGTGTAATTATACCGCCATTAGCTTTCTTATCCAAATCACCATCATTGTAAATTGCACCTCCTTGTGCTGCAGTATTTTGTGCAAAAACCCCTGTAACAGTGACACCTTCACCTTTACCTAAACCATTATCAGCATAAAAACTGTTATAAATTGCACCACCTTTCTGTGCGTTGTTTCCTATAAAAGATGCATCAATATCCAACATAGCATGAGAATTATCATTCTTGCTGCCATTATCATTAGTAGCGAAACGTGTAGCTATTGCTCCACCCAATGTAGCAGATTTATTATTTAAAAATCCAGTATCAGAAATTGAAATAGATGTAGAACTGCTTGAACCTAAAAATAAAGCACCACCACCATTACCTTTGGAATCAACAACATTTGTATAATTATTTTCTGAATCTTTAGACAGCAATGCTGTGTTTCCATCAAAAGTAGAATTATTAATAGTTAATAAATTATAATTACCTATAGCCCCTCCTTCACCTAAAGCATGATTATTTTTAAATGATGTTCCACTAACAGTCAAAATTGCTTGTAAGCCATCTTTTGGTGTTCTTGTACTAAGAACAGTCCCTGCACCATCAAAAGTTATATTTTCATATAAAGAGTTCAGTATTGTTAAATTTGAACCACGATCCACAAAAACACGTCCGCCGAAACTTGAGTTTTGATCAGTTCTGCCTTTCGCAGATAAATAATCTTGGTTTGAAACATTATCTCCATCCCATACAACTGTAATATCATCCGTTACATATTGTCTGGTATTATCTGGCAAATCTGCCATTGCAGGCATTACTATCAAACCTAAAATTACAGAATTACACAAAATACTGTGATGTAAAAAAGTACGGTTAACAGCCGTTAAATTATTAACGGTTTTTTTTGAAAGTTTCATATGGGCTCTCCTTTCTTTATGTTTTATAATGTAAAAGACAACATTAATAAAGTCAATATATTATTCTAGGAATATATTACTGAATCAAAAATAAACTTATTGCAAAATGACAAATATACGTATACAATCTTCGTGTTCTTGATTGGGGCATAGTTTAATGGTAGAACATCGGACTCTGACTCCGCTAGTGTTGGTTCGAATCCAGCTGCCCCAACCAGATTTTCTAATATTTGTGTAAAATTCAAAAAAGGAATAATCATGAAAATTAAACCATTTGCAGGTGTTCGTCCACCACGTGAATTGGCATCACAAGTTGCATCTCGTCCTTATGATGTTTTAAATTCTGTCGAAGCAAAAAATGAAGCTGGTGAAAAATCTTTATTACATATTATTAAACCAGAAATTGATTTTGATCCTATTGCTGATGAACATGAACAAAAAACTTATGATAAAGCCGTAGAAAATTTCAAAAAATGGCAAGAAAACGGTTGGTTGGTTCAAGACGATAAAGAAATGTATTATATATATGCACAAACTATGGATGGTCGCACACAATATGGTTTGGTTGCTGCTGCAAATGTAGATGATTATATGACTGGCAAAATAAAAAAACATGAATTAACACGCAAAGATAAAGAAGACGATCGTATGATTCATGTTCGTATTCAAAATGCTAATTTGGAACCTGTGTTTTTCGCTTATCCAGATGTAGATGAAATGAATAAATTAGTTGCTGATTGGATTGCAACACATGAACCAGAATATGACTATGTTGCAGAAGACGGTTTTGGTCACACTTTCTGGAAAATAGATGACGATGCAATAAATGCTCACATCACAGAAATATTTGCAAACGTCCCTGCTTTCTATGTTGCAGACGGACATCACAGAACAGCTGCCGCGGCACGCGTTGGTGCTGAAAAACGCGAACAAAATCCAAATCACACTGGAAATGAAGAATATAACTATTTCTTGGCTGTAATTTTCCCAGAAAGCCAATTACATGTTATAGACTATAACCGTGTTGTAAAAGATTTGAACGGATTAAGTGAATCTGAATTCATTGAAAAATTAAAAGAATCTTTTGATGTAGTTGAAATGGGAACCGAAATTTATCATCCAAATAAATTACATAATTTTGCAATGTATTTGGGTGGAAAATGGTATTCTTTGACAGCGAAACCTGGCACTTATAATGACAATGATCCAATTGGTGTTTTAGATGTGACAGTATTGTCCAATTTAGTATTTGATAAAATATTAAACTTGGGTGATTTACGTACATCAAAACGCATAGATTTCGTTGGTGGAATTCGTGGTCTTGGTGAATTACAAAAACGCGTAGACAGTGGTGAAATGGTTGCTGCTTTTGCATTGTATCCTGTGACAATGCGACAAATCATAGATATCGCAGATACAGGAAATATCATGCCACCAAAGACAACTTGGTTTGAACCAAAGTTGCGCAGTGGTTTGGTAATCCATAAATTATCATAAAAACAACCAATAAAAAACCGCCCATTTAGGCGGTTTTTTATTTTCATTCTTCAATATTAAAATGGAATATCGTCTGCGATATCTTCGATATTAACTTCTTCACGTGGTGCAGATGCCGGTGCTGATTCACTTACACCATCCATTGCTTTTGCACCAGATAAAATTACCATTTGACCGGCATATGGATTCAAAACAACTTCTGTAGTGAAAGTATCTACACCTTGTTGGTTTTGCCATTTACGTGTACGCAAAGATCCTTCCAAATATAATTTTGTTCCTTTTTGCAACATGCGTTCTGC
The DNA here is from genome assembly GCA_017528045.1 of Alphaproteobacteria bacterium. Taxonomy (GTDB): domain Bacteria; phylum Pseudomonadota; class Alphaproteobacteria; order Rs-D84; family Rs-D84; genus Enterousia. The sequence goes on from JAFXPG010000011.1 coordinate 16,907, forward strand.
AACATCTACCAAAGATGGGTTAAATATAACAACACGATGCCATTCTGTTTGTTCTTTTTGTTCACCTGTTTGACGATCACGCCATCTGTCTGATGTTGCAAGGGAAAAACTTACAACTTTTTGGCCAGATTGCATTGTGCGAACTTGTGGTTCTTGACCTATATTACCAACCAATATAACTTTATTTATACTTCCTGCCATTTTTATTTCCTTTGTTAAACTATAATTAAATGATTGCGAAAAAAATATATAAAAACAAGAAAAAAAACGCGCACAATAAAATGGCGCGTTAATTAATTGTTATTCTTCATCCGATTCTTCTATTTCATCTTCATCTTCTTCTACTGCATTCAAATCAATTTCTTTTGGAACCCCCAAAATATCTTCTATTTTATCTGATGCAGCATCCAAATCCATTTTGTGTAAAACTGCAAATTCTTGTGCCATACGTTCCAATGCACGCAAATATAACTGACGAGCAGAAAAAGTCATTGTGTCTGTTGCTGTTCTGCGTTGCAGGTCTCGAACAACTTCTGCTAATTTCATAGGATCACCAGAATTAATATTTTCTTCGTATTGTGCAGCACGTCTGGCCCAAATCATACGTTTAGCCCCTGCTTTACCTTTAGCAGCAGCAATTGCTTCATCCATTTTCTTAGAAGAGGATAAAGGACGCAATCCAGATAATTCCGCACGATCCAAAGGAACACGTAAAATCATATGATTTCTTTCAAAATCTATAACCATCATTTTAATCTTTTGATCACCGATAGTTTGTTCTTCAATACGCAGCAATTTTCCAACACCTTGTGTTGGGTAAACAACATATTGACCATTTTTAAAATCTAATTTTTTTGTCGGCATATTTTATCACACCTTTGCGGTTGCCATTCTCTCTACACGGCACATTATAACACAAAAAATTGAAAAAACAAATATTTGACTAAAAAATTATTGTCCCAAGCCTGCAGGTGAAAAACGTCCAATATTGTTAAACAATTCTTCCAAAGCATTTAATTCTATGGCTGCTGGAATATCTGTTTCACCACTGGCAATTTTTACATCTTGCAAATCCTCATCATGTAATACCTTGGTTTTTGTGATATTGTTTCCTTTTACCCAGACCAACAACACCGTTTTATTACTGTAAGTCACAGGCAACGGACCACGCATATTTTCATCTGCACCATAATATATCCAAACTTCATCCCCATATATTGTTTTGGTTTGTGGATCGCCAATTTCTTCTTGTAATTGTCCGGTTGTTTTTATTCCAGAAATTTTGTTTTCCAAATTTTCAGGAAATACATATCCACGATGTTTGGTTTGAAAAGTACAAGCTGATAACAATATTAACAAACCAAATAACAATATTTTCTTCATTTGTTTATCCTTCGCCTTCATCTTTATTAACTTTCACAGCAAAATTTGCAATATGTTGTTTCAATTCTGTTTTATATAAATTGTTAGCTTTCGCTTCTTCTACTAATTTATCAAAATTAGGATTTACAGAACGAGCAGCCGCAAATCTTGTTTCTGATTTCATAAATTCTTCCAATGGAAATGGTGTGTTAACACGAGAATCCAAAGTTAACGGATTTATTCCTTTATTTATATTTTCTGGATTAAATCTGAACAAAGGCCAAGCCCCTGTATTAACCAAATTAATTTGATGTTCAACACCATTTTGTAATGCAAATCCATGGGCAATACATGGTGCATAAGCCAAAATAATTGAAGGACCATTGAAAGCTTCTGCTTCACGGAAAGCACGAACTGCCTGTGCTTGATTAGCACCAATTGCAATTTGTGCAACATAAGCACCTGACATCATGGCAATCAACCCCAAATCTTTTTTGGCATGTTCTTTACCACCAATTGCAAATTTCATGGATGCACCAAAAGGTGTTGATTTAGATTGTTGACCACCTGTATTAGAATAACCTTCTGTATCTAAAACCAATATATTTACATTTTCACCACTGTGTAAAATATGATCAAGACCACCATATCCAATATCATAAGCCCAACCGTCACCACCAACAATCCATACAGATTTATCAACTATCGCATCTAATAATCCATTTGCATATTCTGAACGATTATTATTTATTTTTGATAATTTTTCAGACAAATCTTTTTGTATTTCACGTTGTTTTTCAATATCTGTTTCCGCAAATATTTGTTCAACGTTTTCAATACCTAATTCAAACAACACGCTTTTTAATGCTGCTTTTTGTTGATTCAAAGCTATTCGCATTCCTAAACCATATTCAGCGTTATCTTCAAACAAAGAATTAGACCATGCTGGACCACGACCATTTTCATCACATGTCCATGGGGTCGTTGGTAAATTACCACCATAAATAGATGAACACCCTGTGGCATTTGCAACAACCATTCTATCTCCAAACAAATGTGCCATCAAACGCACATAAGGTGTCTCTCCACATCCAGCGCAAGCACCAGGAAATTCAAAATAATGTGGTAATAATTCAATATGTTTTGGAATATTTAAATTCAATTTATGTTTATCTATTCCTTTGATATTTAAAGATTCATCAAAAGTTTTTTGTAATTTTATACCATCTTTCATTGGTATCAAAGACAATGCACCAACTGGACAATTTTTCATACATAAACCACAACCTGTACAATCAGACGGAGAAATATTTAATGTATAAAACAAACCATCCCCCAATTCAGGAGTTTTCATAGGTACAACTGTTATACCTTTTTTAGTTGCTGCTTCCATTTCAGATTCGTTCATCACTTTTATACGAATCGCACCATGAGGACATAACATTGAACATTTACCACATTGGATACATTTTGTTAAATCACATGTTGCAACACGTGTAGCCAAAGCACGCTTTTCATATTTAGATGTTCCAACAGGATATTCACCACCACCAAAGGCACCATCTATTTTAAATCTAGATACAGGAATATCATCACCACGACCTGCCGCCATTTCACCTAAAGTTCCAGCAATTTCTGCTGGTGTGTCTAAAGTCATAGCAGGCACAAAATCTGGTGCCAGTTCTGATACACTTGATGGGAAATTATATTTTTGTAAATAAGATTCAGCTTTGTCTACAGCGTTCCAGTTTGCTTCTACGATATCCATACCTTTTTTCTTGTATGTTTTTTCAATAGCAACCTTGGCTGCACTTTTTGCCGTATCAGGATTTATAACTTTTGTTAAATTAAAGAAATTTAACATTATGAAAGTATTTATTCTGTTACCCAAACCCAATTCTTGTGCTGCACGATTAGCATCCAAGAAATATAAATTTGCACGCATGCGAATTAAATGTTCTTGCGCTGATTTTGGTAAATTCAAAAACGCTTCTTCTGGATTCATAGAGGTATTTATCATAACTGTTCCACCAGCACGTAATGCAGAAAAAACATCAAATCTTTGTGCTATCATAAAATTAGAAACACATATAAAATCTGCACTTTCAACCAAATATTCACTTTTTATTGGTTTTGGCGAAAAACGAATATGAGATTGTGTTATGCCACCAGATTTTTTAGAATCATATACTGCATAAGATTGTGGATACAAATCAGAATTTTCACCAACAATTTTTACAATGTTTTTAACTGCACCAACTGTTCCATCACTGCCAATACCATACAAAATAGCGGTTTTAACATCTGGATTTTCAATAGTGAAACTTTTATCTGTTGTCAAAGATAAACCTGTTAAATCATCATCTATACCTACTGTAAAATTATGATGTAATTTATTTTGCATCATATATTCAACAATTGCTTTTACATCACGTGGTTTAAATTCTTTTGATCCCAAACCATATCTACCACCAAACACAGATATTTTTGAATCTACTATACTGCGAACATTTTGATATAAAGGTTCACCAACAGAACCAGGTTCTTTTGTTCTGTCTAATACAGCAATTTGTTCAACTGTTTGTGGTAATATATTTAAAAAAGCTTCTGTTGGGAAAGGGTTAAATAAATGAACACGAATTAAACCTATGCCACTTGGTAAAAAATCCATCGTTTCTTCAATAGTTTCACAACTTGAACCCATGGAAACAATTACGTATTTTGCATTTTTATCACCAATATAATCAACAACACCATATTTACGTCCAGTTAATTTTGCAAATTTATCCATTTCTTCTTGGACTATCTTAGGTACTTCCATATAAAGTTTATTTGCTGCTTCGCGTCCTTGGAAATAAACATCTGGATTTTGTGCGGTTCCACGAATAGTCGGATGTTCAGGATTCATTCCACGTTGTTTGTTTGCAGCGACCAAATCACGTGGTAACATTTCTAATAAAACTTCATCATCTATTCTAGTTAAAGCTGATTCTTCATGGCTTGTTCTGAAACCATCAAAAAAATGTAAAAAAGGAACACGACTTTTCAAAGCTGCAGCATGTGCTATTGCAGCCATATCATGCGCTTGTTGAACATTGTGAGAAGAAAGAAGTGCAAAACCAGTTTGACGAACAGACATAACATCACTGTGATCACCAAATATAGACAACGCATGTGTTGCCAAAGCACGTGCAGCAACATGCATAACAAAAGGCGTTTGTTCCCCAGCAATTTTATACATATTAGGAATCATTAACAATAACCCTTGGGATGCGGTAAAGGTTGTAGCCAAAGCCCCCATTTGTAAAGCACCATGTAAAGCACCAGCTGCACCAGCTTCTGATTGCATTTCTATAATTTCTGGTATAACACCCCAAATATTCTTTTTATGTTGAAAAGACCATTCATCTGCCAATTCACCCATGGTACTGCTTGGTGTTATTGGATAAATAGCCGCACAATCGACACATCTGTATGCAACATCCGCTGCTGCCCAATTTCCATCAACAATCAATTTAGACATATCTTCACCTGTTTTGTTTAATTATAAATCAGAAAAATATTACCGCTTTTATAAAATTAAGGCAAGATGATTATTAGTATAAAATTAAAACTATTTGACTTTATTCCTATAAATCTTTTAACATGAGCTTGACAGTAAGTGTTTTACTGTTGGGGTGTAGTTACCCTGAAAAGTAGCGTCAGAAGCTGACGAAAAAAGCTCCAATCATACAAATGGTTGGAGGGTTGTGAATAATGCAGTTATACTGCAAAATAAGCACACTATTCTACTTTATAGTAACTAACCTCCAACCACCTTTTTTTGGTGGTGTTTTTTTATAAAAAACTGGAGATACTATAAATGAAAAAAAGTTTATTATTGTTAACACCTTTAATGGGATTATTATTAACAAATAATGCTTTGGCTTTTGGTGGGCCTTTTTCTTCTTTGGAAAAAGCTGGAGATATGATGTTGGTTATGACACCAGCATATGCGCTAGGGCTTTCTGTTATGGCAAATGATTATAAAGGTGCTTTACAACTTGGTGAATCTGTCTTAGCTGCCCAAATAGCCAGCGAAGGAATAAAAGCATTAGAAATTGAAAGACGACCAAATAAAAAAGATAAAAAATCTTTCCCAAGTGGACATGCGGTTGGTGCTTTTTCCAGTGCAATGTATGTTCATAAAAGATACGGATTAAGATATGCCATCACGCCATATGTTATGAGTTTATTTACTGGATATACACGTGGCAGAGCCAAAGCACATTATTGGCATGATGTTGCTGCCGGGGCCGCTTTATCTGCATTAGTTACATGGGTATTGGTTGATGATTATTTACCACATGGAACAACATTATCTGCTGATTCTGAATCTGTTCGCGTCGGATTTAATACACAATTTTAATAAACAAAAGGATAAAGGGGGCACCCCCTTATTTTTTTATATTAAGAACATACCACAACAACAAATATTGACAAATATATTATTTTGTATTATATATTACATATATAAAAAAATAAAAAGGATGAAAAATGGCTAGAAATGATGGTTTGGGTGATTTTTTGTTGGGAATGACAGTAATAGGAATACCTCTTTTATATTTTAGCATATCTCCTATCGTTGATAGCAAAAAATACGCAAGGAAACAAACTGAAATAACATCGAATTTTGCACACTATCATGCAGTAAATTCTGTTGATACAATCAATTTTGATGGCACACCAATTGATGTAAAGACCGCACGTAAAGATTCTGCGACAGCCATTAAACAAATGCGCAAAGCCATACGTAAATTTCATAAAAGTGACTGTTTTGACTATTTTAATGATCCGCCAAAGCGCATTGTTTCATACGATCCGACAGACACAGCAAAAACAAATCCACATTACAGTTGGACTAAGTGGCATTTAAATATAGATAAGGCTATGAATGATTCAGCTTTTGCCGCATCTTACAACAAATATTACAAATCAATTCAACAGCTTGAAATCGCACGTCGCCAAAGCAACCAAAAATAAAAGGAATAAAAATATGAGAAGCATTTTTGATTATTATGCAAGTCTTGATAGCGAAGAAAAATTTGGAACAATTATGTTATTGATTTTTGCGGTGGTAATTGTTGCAGGCAAAGGAATCAACGACGACAACAAAAGAAAAGACATTGTCGATCGAAAGACAACAGAAATATTAAATAAAGCACATGAACATGCGGTATCCACGGTTAATACAATAAATTTTGACGGCACGCCAATTGATGTAAAAGCCGCACAAAAAGATTCCGTCCAAGCGGTCAAACAAACACGTAAATTAGTACATAAATTTTATAAAGCAAATGATTCAAAAAAATTTAAAGAAGAAGAATATCTGGATCCACGTGATCATTATGGCATTATTCGCATAACCACAAACGAAGCGATGTCTGATCCAAAATTTGCAAATGCATATGGCAAATATATCAAAGCGATACAACAACTTGAAATCTCACGTCGCCAAGGAAAATTAAAATAAAAAATCGGGGTCAAAAGCCCCGTTTTTTTTATTTCTTTGATTTTTTATCTGATTTTTTTGATTCTTTGTTTTCTGTTTTATCTTCTTTTTTATCAGATTTAACTTCTTCTTTATTGGTATCTTCCTCCACTTTTTCAATATTCTTTTTACCAATTTTTGATAAAGCACGAACCATATCTAATGCACGTTGTAATTGATAATCACGAGCATCTTTTTCTTCATCAGATAAATTTAAATAATCTTCATCATCTTCGTCTTCATCTTTTGAAGATTTTTTAGAATCTTTCTTTTTAGTATTATCTTTCTTTTTTGATGCATCGTTTTTCAAAGAATTTTTAAAAGTTGCTTCTGTGAATAAGGATTCTTTCTTTTCTAAAACTTCTAATTTACTTTGTAAAACTTCCACATCTGGGGTAATTCCTTCATTTTGAATAGAACGACCACTTGGTGTATAATATCTGGCAATTGTTATGTGTATAGCAGAACCATCCCCCAATGGTTTTTGTTGTTGTACAGAACCTTTACCAAAACTTTGTGA
>JAFXPG010000012.1 GCA_017528045.1 Alphaproteobacteria bacterium
AATATTATATTTGCGACAACACATCCTGCCCGCAGTAAAGTTCGCTCGACACTTCGTATCTGCGCGTATACCGTGACGATTCCGATGCACTCTGTTTCCGGAATCTACTTGTATTCCCCTCCACCGGAGGGGTGGATTGCGAAGCAAGACGGAGAGGGTTCCGATTTAAAATTTTATAAATATATATGAACCCTCCCCGCCACGATGTGGTCCTCCCCTCCGCGGGAGGGGAATCTTATTTTTCAAAAACGCTGAATATTTCCCAATGGGTTGAACCAACAAACTGATCAACAGGAATTGCAACATTCATTTTATATTCGCCACGTTCCAAAATTTGTTTATCGCGAACAAAAGTTTCCGGATTGCACGAAACATATATGATTCGCTTTACATCAGATTTTGTTAATTCTTTGCTTTGCTTTTCGGCGCCTGCCCGTGGTGGATCCATTATCACAACATCGTATTGATTTAATTGTGTCGTATTTAACGGTTTTTTAAACAAATCACGTTTAATACCGTTGCCGACTATATCAAAACCGGTTGCATGTGTTGCGTACGTAAAATTACCCAAACCACAAAACAAATCAGCAACCCGTTTAGCATTATCAACATACTTAACAACCAAATCACGCAAAATTTGTTCTGTTTCAATGGTTGGTTGCAAAAAAGCATTTGGTGGATAATTTATAATTTTATCGTTAAATTTTATTTCTGGTTCAGCATATTTTCGAACTATTTTATCGTTCCAAACAAATCGAATTATATTTGCAGGTAATTTATCAACTGCTGTTTTAAAATCAGCACTGAAAAAAGGCATATCAGAATTTACAACTATATCTATTCCGTTTTCACATTTTGTAATTAAAACACTGCCCCGCCCAGTCCAAGGAATCTTTGCAATTTTTGGTAAAACATCGTTGATTTCCGGAACTACATTAACACAATGATTTATATCAACTATGTCTTTAGATTGTTTTTTATAAAAACCAAAACGTCCATTATCAAATGAAAAATCTGCACGACGACGACTGCCCACCATTCCCCACACAGGTTCATCTGTGAAATCTATATCTGGCAATAATTTGATTTTATTTTGACGATAATCATCATCAGAAAAATCAAATTTACATCCACCACATAAATTAAAAAATGGACATCTATTCATCATAATGTTTCATTCTAGCATAAATTCTGTCTTGATTCCAACCAGTTTTATATCTATCATTATATTGTTATGAAAAAGTCAGATAAAAAAGTTGCTTTAATTGCCGGTGCATTATCATTACCGTTTTTAACCCGTGATACACTGATTAAAAATGGATGGGAAGTGTTTGTTATAGGCATCAAAAACTTTTATGATCCAAAATTAAATCCAGATATGGTTATTCGCATTGGTGGTGCGGGGCCTGCTGCACGCGAATGTAAAAAACGTGGTATAAGCAAATTGGTTTTTGTTGGGGCATTGGGGCATATAAACTTGTCTGACATTCGTCCAGATTTATGGTCTTTATCTGTATTATTAAGTGTTTTAAAACATCAAAAAGGGTATGATTCTATGGCTGTTGCATTTACAAAAGCATTGGAAAGTCGCGGTTATGAAATTGTGGCTGCTCAAGATTTAGCACCAGAATTAACATTTGAAAAACCTGGTATTCAAACAAAAACAAAACCTGCTAGATCTGATACAAAAGATATAGAACGCGCAATCCAGGTATCTCATACAATTGGCACAGAAGACATTGGTGCATCTGTTGTTGTAGATAAACAAGTTGTTGCTGTTGAAGCTGCCGAAGGAACAGCCCGTATGTTGGAACGCGTTGTTGAAATGCGCAAAAACAAAAGAAAATCTGGTGGTGTATTTGCCAAAATGACAAAGCCTGGTCAAGATTTAAGGATAGATATACCTGCTATTGGTGTTGATACAGTCCGCGCCGTTGCTGCTGCAAAATTACATGGAATCATAGTAAACACAAAAACTTGCTTTGTGATTGACAAACCTGCGGTTATTGCGGCGGCTAATAAAGCAAAAATATTTATCAAAGCTATATAAAAAAACCGCCAAATGGCGGTTTTAATTATTTAATTTCTTTCACAGTCACTTTAAACACAACATCTTTTCCAGCCAAACCTGGAACGTATTCTTGTGGGAAAGTAATATTAACATCACGTGTTTCACCAACTTTTGCACCAACCAATTGTTCTTCAAAACCTGGTACAAATGTATGGCTGCCCAATTTCAAAGGATAATTTTCTGCAGTCCCACCCTGAAATTGAATATCACCTAAAAAACCAGCAAAATCGATAATAAGTGTATCACCGTTTTTTGCAGTTTTTTCACAAGCTGTTAATGCAGCACACATAGCAATTACTCCTAATACTTTTTTCATTTTTGTTCCTTTTATTTGTTATAAACACATCTGAATCCATATTCGCGCATTGTAACGCCTTCGGATTCAACACGGTAATCAAAGAAAGATGTCGGACGCATTACTTCAAATGCAGGCACATCATAAACTATCACTATACTTTCTGCATTACGTCCACAAACTTTTTTCATTTCATAATCTGCAACCTTTGCCAATATAGTGCGTGCATCTGCATCAACATCCATACCATCAGCATTTTGCATCAAACGCAAACGCATTTCACGAATATCTGTATCACCAAATAATATTTCTATACGAACCATAGTGCCTTTATATTCTTGCCATCTGGTTTCTTTACGTGCAGTATTCCATTTTGCAGCAGCAGCTTCGCGTTCTTGCATAGATCTTGGTTTATACGAATCGATTTCAGCAAATTCATTTTTATCTGTGATATATTCAGCAGATCTTTCATCATAAACTTCACCGGAATCACCATAATATTCACGATTTCCGTTATTACACCCGACCAGCATCAAAGCTGCACCCATTAAAAAGCATACAGATTTTTTCATTTCTTTTTCTCTTGTTTGTTTTTTTTTATTTTAACAAATAAACTTTTTTGATTCAAGCCACGATTTATGATAAAATATAAAATATGAGCAACATAGTTCTTGATTCTTTATTGAAACCTTTGGCTGAATTTTATTCACCTTCGTTTGTGGAAGAAATTGCCATAAACCACGCAGGTGAAGTATGGATGCGTTTACATGGGACAAAGGTTCCTTGGGTTTCATATAAAAGCGAAATTTTATCAAAACAATATTTGGTTGATTTAATTCATACTGTTGCGAATATATATGAACGCCCTTTTGATCCGATACATGGGATACCTGTGGTTTATGCGACTTTGCCTGGCAATCACAGATTTTCTGCCATAGCGGGTCCAAACGTTCAATATGATGAAAACGATATCACAGGTGGTGTTGCGTTAAATATTCGTGGCGGTGGTGTCGCAGAAACCAGTTTTGAAAATTATCATTTGGAACGCGGCAAACAGTTATTAAAAGTAAAACCACGTGAAAAAGTTCGCCCAGACGACCCTTATGAAAAATTAATGTCCGCCATTAATGACGGCAGTCCTATATTGATTTCTGGGGCAACAGCAACTGGTAAAACAACATTTTTAAATCACATGTTAACATTGATTGATCAAAACAGTCGTGTTATCACCGTAGAAGATGCCAGAGAAATTCGTGTTCCACAAAAAAACCGTGTTCATTTTATATTATCCAGAACGGAACAATCTAATGATTTTAATTATGCACGTCTTTTAGATTTGGTTGTCCGTATGACCCCAGACGTTGTAATTGGTGGTGAAATATCTACTGATAATGCGGCGGTATTATGGGAAATGTTAGGCACAGGACACGATCATTTCTATACGACAATTCACGCAGAAAGCGCAGAAGCAGCTTATGCTGCATTTGCAGATCGCATATTACACACACAACCGGCATACGATCGTACAGATTTAATTGCAGAAATGAAGAAAAAAATTCGTGTTGTTCAATTATCTCGTGACGGCGGTTTGCGTGCTGTGACAGAAATTGTTTAATTATTTTTTAATAAATTATTTTTAATAAAAGCACCGGTTTTGGGGCAGATACGTTTAGCACGTGAGCATATATCAGTCAAAAAATTATATGAACAACACCATTTTGTCCAACCATAATATGCTGCCAAACGTCCTTGTGCTAGATTTGATTTATCTTTATGAATTGCGATATTCAAAATACTTTTTTTTAATTTCTTAGCCCCATATCGACGCAATAATATAAATTTTTTAAAATGTCGATACCCGATAAAAGGAATTCCATCAGAAACGACACGAATATTTGATTTAGAAAAAACTAATTTTAAATTGTCATATAAAAAAACTTTTAATTTTTTTTCATATTCATGCAATGTATTTTTATCATCAGCAAACAGACAAAAATCATCACAATATCGAATATAATCACGACATCGCAGTTTTTCTTTGACGAAATGGTCTAATTCATTCATATAAACATTACCCATCCATTGACTTGTCAAATTACCAATAGGCAAATTAGTTTCCCCACCACACGACCAAATAATGTTATGCAATACCGATAATAATCTTTTGTCTGCAATTTTCTTTTTTATAATATTGAACATAACATCATGATTGATAGATGGATAAAATTTACGAATATCACATTGTAAAACGTATTTATTACGCCGGACAAATTTCATAATTTCGACCGAAGCTTTATGTAAACCTTTGCCTGGAACACAAGCATAAGAATCACGAATAAAACTGCTTTGCCAAATTGGTCCCAGAATATTTATTAACGCATGATGAACGATATGGTCGGGATAAAGGGGTAAAATATAAATTAATCTTTCTTTTGGTTCAAAAATACGGCGAATTTTATAATTAGATGTATTGAATTTTCCATCAATCAGCATTTGTTGTAATTTAATCAGAAATTCTTGTTTGTGTTCTAAAAACAATCTGGTTTCTGGTTTATTTTTCTTGGAACGAACTGCTTTTTTAGCAGCCAATTCCAAATTTTCCATAGAAATAAATTTATCCCATAAATGTTTATAAGTTTTCATAATATTTTAAGAAAAAGAATAATATCTGTCTAATTTTACAACGGTTCCAACGAAAGGAATATTGTCTTTAGATTCTTTGATTTGGTTGATTAAAACACTGCTGCCGGTAAAAACGACACAAACTTCCCCATCTAATAAAAATTGCATTTGTAAACATTCTGTGCCATCACGTTTAGTAGATTTACGCACACGAAAATCGACAACTGTAATTTCACGATTTAAAATATCATCAAGACGTTTTTTATTCCCCGGCATTGGTAATTGATTTTTAGCGAACGCAGAAAATTTTGGACAAGATTCCGTATTTACTTTTTTTATTTCATCCAAAGTCATTTTGTTTCCTTTTTTTTAATTCCGCCCCCATGGGGAGGGGAACCCGCAGGGTGGCGGGGGTATTCTGGTTCTTTTATTCAAAAGAACGGTAGGAACCCTCCCCCGGCTTCGCCGTACCCCTCCGTCGGAGGGGAATTAACTAATTCAAATCTCTAGTCGGGCATCCAGGACGTTCAGGCAAAACCTTACCAGTCCAGATGCCCCCTGTGTATTATATTAGATCCTTTTTATCGGACAGGATATACCGCCCCGCCTTTGATGTGAACAAGGCATCATAACAGATACTTTTTTTGTATCCGAAAAGTGTATTACCACTTTGTCCCACAGGTTAGCCAAACTTTGTCTTTGCAGTCCAAAGTTGTACCTTGCAAAGGAGCGACCGACCCGAACAGCCCACCGCGTAAATCGGCGTTGTTCTGGACGTTGTTACCGCAGTTGTTCGTACAGTTCGAAGCGCAATTCGAAGCATTCCCGTTGTCGTTGTTGAACGCCCAAAGCGAAGACACGACACAAGACAGCCACGCCCCACGAATCAGCTACCGCACAACCGATACGGCGATACACCCTCAAAAGACTACTTATTAATTCCGCCCCCATGGGGAGGGGAACCCGCAGGGTGGCGGGGGTATTCTGGTTCTTTTGTTCAAAAGAACGAG
>JAFXPG010000013.1 GCA_017528045.1 Alphaproteobacteria bacterium
CAAAAAATATAGAAATTTTGTATAATCTTGCACAAAAAGGATGCATCACGCATTCTAGTCGTTTTCATGCAGACGATGTTTTGTCTGCAGCATTGTTAAAGATTTCTGGAATTATATCTGATGTTTCTGTAATTCAACGTGTTGGGCGTGTTCCACAAGATTTTGATGGTTTGGCTTTTGATATAGGGGGCGGTGAATTTGACCATCATCAACAAGATGCGCGCGTGCGTCCAAATGGAAATAAATATGCTGCATTTGGGTTGTTATGGAATGCGGTTGGTGCGGAATATATCGCCGGCAAATACAAAGCCGATATAAAAACCGCAAATGATGCGGCGGAAAAGTTTGATGTTGAATTCATAACACCAATGGATTTATCCGATAACTTCGGAACAAAAAAATATCCAAATACTTTGTCGTCAATAATAGCATCAATGAATGACCCTAAATACACAAACCAAGAAACTAATAATATCTTTACAGAAACCGCTAATTATTATTGCAAACCTTTGGAACGGGCAATATACAATTCATATAAATTTACAAAAGACAAGATTCAGGCACAAATATTGGCTGTTTCAGACTTTATAACTTTGCCATTGGACGCGGATATCGACCGGTCTGCATTTGAAGGAACAAAAGTTAAATATATTATAAAAGAATCTCATCGTGGAACATATAATATTACAACCATAGAAACATACAAAATTCCAGCGGAATATATTAAAATGCCTGGATGTGTTCAAGTATATAGTATTGGTGCGGCTTTTGATACATATGATAATGCGTTAAACGCTGCAAAACATTTGATTAAAGATATTCAAATTAAATCAATGTAAATGTGCCAAGTTTAATTTCTCTTTTACTTCATCAATCTCTTGCCCAATCTCTAACAATTCAGCTCGCGAATTGCACACCATGCAAAAAAATAAAATTTTTCTAGTTCGAAAGGTAAAATAAAAAAAGTGGCGATTTTTCGCCACTTTCGAACTAATTTGCACTATTTTACAATTGAATATATCTTCATATCACGTGGTACACCACGCAACAAGAAATATTTACGTAATATACCTTCGCATTTAAAACCACACCCTTCGGCAACAGCACAAGATCGTGTATTATCTATATCAATTGTCAGTTGGATACGATTAAGCTGCATCTTATCAAAACCGATTTGTATCAATATTTGTAAAGCATTTGTTATTATACCGCGTCCATTATATTCTTTGGACAGCCAATAGCTTATTTCGCCCATATTATTGTCAGTATCCACAAAACTTATTTTGCCAGCAATTTTTTTATCAACAATAATAAAGTAAGAACATTTATCTGTTTTTCTAGTTTTTTTTATGTTCATTAGTGCTTTTTCTGTTGTTGTATAAGAATCAACCCATTCTAGATATTTACCAAGAAAATCACGATTATTGTTTATCACAGAAAGCAAACTTTCAGCATTTTTATAGTTAGATACAAGTTTTTCTAATGAAAAATTTATACATTTAATCTTTTTTTCAAAAATCATTTAAACGCCTATTATTTGTATGATTGCATCATATAATCATTTATGATTAATCGCAACATTAAAATATGTCCGACTATTTGACACAAATTTTCTTCTTTGATAGTATAGTGATGCTATGTTAATTGTGAAAAATCTTGAAAAATCATTTGATGGAAATCAGATTATAAAAAATCTGAGTTTCTCTGTTGCAGATGGTGACAAGGTTGCTGTTGTTGGTTTAAATGGTGCGGGTAAATCAACATTATTCAGAATATTACTTGATCAAATATCTTATGATTCTGGTGAATTCTTTATGGGTAAAAAACCACGAATTGGATGGATGCCTCAAACTGTAGATGAACTGAATTTACCGAACGATATGAATGTTTATGATTTTTTGCGTTCTGGACGTCCATTGCCACAAATAGAAGGCAAAATCGCAGAAATTTATCAATATATAGCGAATGGTGACACTTCCACAGAAACATTAAATTTATTGGGACAATATCAAAATGAATTTGACAGTTGGGACGGTTATTCTGCAGAATCCGAACTGGAAAATATGATTATTCAAATGGGGGTCTTACAGGAAAACCTTGATAAAAAATTAGGTGAATTATCAGGGGGACAAAAATCAAAGATATCTTTTGTCAGAACCTTGTATTCACGTCCTGATGTCTTATTCTTGGATGAACCTACAAACCATCTGGATGCGGCTAGTCGTGACTGGATGATGAACTATTTAATCAAAACAAAATCAACTGTGATTTTTATTTCGCATGATGAAGAATTTTTAACTAAGGTTGCAGATAAAGTTTTATATTTGGACACAATGTCACATAATGGGACACTTTATAGTTTTGGATACGGTAAATTTATAAAAACTTTGGCAGAGACGAACGCAAGTTTAGAAAGACAATTTCAAAAACAAATGGAAGAAATCAATAGGATACAAAAATTTATTGATGCCCAGCGTGGAAAATCTGGCAAAATAAAACGCCAGGCACAAAGTCGTGAAAAACTTTTGGAAAAAAAGAAACAAAATTTGGTTGTAATAGCGCAAGAAAAGAAAACAATTGATTTAGATTTACAACCAAACAGAACTGAAGATATTATTCCAATAAGTGTTGAAAATTTGAACTTTGCATATGATACGAAAAAGCCAGTTATAAAAAGATTGTCTTTTTCGTTAAATCGTGGTGAAAAATTTATTGTTGTTGGTGAAAATGGTGCGGGAAAATCCACATTATTAAAACTGCTAACAGGTATTTTGAAACCTGATTCTGGAAAGATATATATTGGTAAAAAAACAGACCTGGGGTATTATGCCCAGGAACACGAAACGTTAGATTTTAATATCAGCGTTTTTGATAATGTGTCGAATATCTCAAGTTTACCAACTGCAAAATTACGTTCTGTGTTAAGCCATTTTAATTTTGTTGGTGATAAATTGAAACAAAAGGTTCAAACGTTATCGCCTGGTGAACGCAGTCGGCTTGAATTATGTAAATTGTGTTTAAGTGGCGCGAATACCTTATTGCTGGACGAACCTACAAATCATTTGGATATAGCCACTAAGAAAGTGATGGCGGAGAGTTTAAGTGATTATGGCGGGACTTTGTTGATAGTCAGTCATGACTTAGATTTCCTTAAACATCTTGGGGTTGAAAGAATGTTAATGTTACCTAGTGGTCGACTACAATTCTTTGACGAAAAAATAGTAAAAAGATACATGGACAAAGAAAAACAAA
>JAFXPG010000014.1 GCA_017528045.1 Alphaproteobacteria bacterium
GAATATGGGGTATTTCAATATGAAGAAAATAGCATTGATATTTGGTTTATTGCCATTAGTTGCGCATGCAGAAACAGATGCAACAAGTGCATTAAATGAAACAATAAATGTAGTTCGTGCACAATGTTCAGGAATATCTGCGAAAATGGATAATATAAAAAAGATGGCAGGCATAGGAACTGCAGTTAACGCAGTAGGAACAGCAACAGGTGTTGGTGGTGTCGCCAGTGGTGTTGTAAAATGGTATAAAGATAAAGATACATTAGAATCAATTGCAGAAAAGAAAGCTGTTGATTTAATATTACAAGAACTAAAAGAAAAAAAACAGTTGTCTGCAGAGAATCAAGAGTTATTGCAAAAAATAAAAACTATATCACCAAAGCTTGAAAAAAATTTATCTGATTTAGCTGCTGATTTAGATAAAGAAAGTTCTGATGATAAAAAAATTTCAACTTTGGAACAAAGAAAGTTAGATATACAAAAAGACATAGATAAAAGCCAAAAACAATCAACTGCTGCCGGTAATGCCAGAACAGCTTTGTTTGCAGTTGATACAGCAACAAATGTTGCTGGGGCTGTTGTTTCTTCTAAGACAGTTGCAGATGAAGACTTGGTTGAACAAATTAAAAAATGTACAGAATCTATCGATTTGTTGCGTAAAGCACGTGCACGTGCTCAATTTGAAGATGATACAGATTTAAAATCTATGGATATCAGTAAAAAAATATTAGAAAAGTGCAGCGAATATGAATATGTAAATGTTCAACAAATAAATAATTTAGCCAAAGGCGCAATGGTTACAAATTCTGTTGGTGCTGTATCTGGAACTGTTGCAACTATAACCAGTGCAATAGGTAATAACAAAAAAGTATCTGATATACAATCTACACAAGAGTTTAAAAAATACAATGGAACCAATGTAGCAAGTAATGTTTTAGGAGGTGTTACAACGGCAGCATCTTTAACGGGAACTGCTTTAAATGCGACGCAGATAAAAGAAGCTAAAAAAATAATAAATATTTCACAAGAATGTGAGGAGGCATTACAATGGTAAAACGTATATTATTAATATCTTTATTTTTATTTATGCCTTTTATATCACATGCAGATACTATTGTGATAGGTAATGATATAAATGAAAAAAATATACCTTTGGATATGAATATAATGGCTGATGCGTTAAATGGCATATTCGGTTTAGGTACACAAAAATACGAGTTTTATGATTCCTTTTATACTGAATGCAGCGTTCCGTTTTCTTTGAAAGATTTAGTAGATACTTGCAGAAAAGGCTTTGGTCGTACAAAGATGACAGAATGTGTCGATTTTGCAAGAATGTATATAAATAAACTTGTAGAAGTTTCAGGAGGTAATATACAAACATCGAACGAAAATTGTTTATTGAAAGTTGTTAGTGCGGATAAAGGTGAAGCCATAGTTGGTGCTGTTGTTACTAGTTTACAAGATGCAACTAAAAGTTTTGTTACGGATGTAAATGGTAAGTTGTGTATGTTTTCTGATGCAGATAAAGCAATATTAGATGGTACACAGTTAATTGTTAATATTACTTTTACAGGTTTTAAGACAGAACAAGATGTTCAATTGACTTATGGGGAAGAAAAAGAAGTTCAATTAGAAAGAATACCAGATGGTATGATTAATGTTATAGAAGATAATACTGGTTTGTTAACTGTCAGAGAAGTTGTAGAACGAGATTTAGAATATATATTGTCACAAAAAGGAAAGCTCGGTGGTGTAGCTAAGACACGTGGCTATTATGTAGAACAATTACCAAGAAGTTTAAATTATTTGGTTGCAAAATCTATGAGTGATTTCGTGAATGAATGTAATTTATTGTCTGGTAAAAATGGTATTAAAAAAACAAAGGTAGATTTTGCAAAAAGAGATACGTTTAAAAATAATACATTAAAAGAAGAAGATATTCTTCCTTCTTTGCAAGAACATATAGAATTTAGTTGTGTATTAGAATCGTGCAATGAAACGACTCATACTAGACAAGGGGATAATTGTGTTGCAATATCCGGTTCTGAAAATACAAATACAGCTTTAGATTGTGTTACAGAAGTGCAAAATGAAGCTTTTATAAAATGGTCTTTAGGTAATCGTCGTACCAATGATACTAATAATAAATATGCATTAGCTGTAGATGATGATACTGTGATTTATAATAAATATAAGACAAAAGAAAAGGCTAAATTAGATTCTTTGAATGGTGAAACACAACAATATATTGATGGACATGTTTTTGAAGATGGGCCAGTAACACACACTTTAAAATGTGAAGCCGAGAACCTTTCTTTAAAATCAAGTAATTGTGTAGGTAAAACAATTGGAGAATGTGATATGCATTTTTATACTTGTTGGCGTGATGAACAACAAAGAAGAAATGCGGGAAAAGCAAGAGATGAATTCTTTAAAGGTTATTCAAAAGAATTAGTCAGTAAAATATGTAGGTCTTAATAAACAAAATAAAACCGCCAATATGGCGGTTTTAAATTTCTTTTATAACCATCAAATTAATTAACGGCAGATACGGCCAAACGTTTACGACCGCAAGCACGACGACGATTTAATACATCGCGTCCAGATTTAGTTGCCATTTTTTCACGGAACCCATGTGTTTTTACACGGCGTGTTTTAGATGGTTGATATGTTCTTTTTGTTGCCATAATTTATCCTTTTGCTGCCCCCTATTTAATCATATGTTTTTTAAAAACGCAACTATTTTATTTAGTTTTTACCAATCCCAGCTTTTTTAAGCCTTCTTTTAATAAAAAATAACAAAAAACTAAACCCATAAATTTCCAAAATGGTAAAAATATGCTAGCAGTTAACATTTTTTGTATTCCTTTATATTGTTGTTTTTATTGTATTAGTAAAAAAAATTTTGTCAAGTATTTGTAGTTAAAAAAATATTATCTTTTTTTGCTTTATTTCTTGACCCAAACAGTAATTTTTTGCTAGTGTGTAAGTATTGGAAAATAAGGGAAAAAGTAATGTCTGAAATAATTGAAACAAATAATGAAATTAATGAAATAAAGGTACCAACTTCTCCGATTGAACATGAAATGCGAACATCCTTTTTGGATTACGCTATGTCGGTTATTGTAGATCGTGCTTTGCCAGATGTAAGGGATGGTTGTAAACCTGTGCATCGTCGTATTTTGTACGTTATGAACGAAGTTGCACCTGCAACAAAATCAACTGTTAAATCTGCACGTATCGTTGGTGATGTTATGGGGCGTTATCATCCACACGGAGATTCTTCTATTTATGAAGCTATGGCTCGTATGGCACAAGATTTCTCTATGGGGGAAATGTTAGTTCAAGGTCAAGGTAACTTTGGTTCTCGTGATGGTGATAAACCTGCTGCTATGCGTTATACAGAAGCACGTCTTTCTAAATTGGGTGCATCTTTGATGGAAGATTTAGATAAAGACACTGTTGATTGGCAACCTAATTTTGATGGAACTTTACAAGAACCAATTGTTTTGCCAACTAAATTCCCAAACTTTTTGGTTAATGGTGGTTCTGGTATCGCTGTTGGTATGGCAACAAATGTACCAACTTATAACTTAGGTGAAGTTTGTAACGGTATTTTGGCTGTATTAGATAACAAAGATATTACAGATGATGAATTATTTTCTATTATACCTGGACCTGATTTTCCAACAGGTGGTGTTATTATGGGACATGCCGGGGCTTATAAAGCACACACAACAGGTCGTGGTTCTATTATAGTTCGTTCAAAAACACATTTTGAAACAATTCATGATCATCCTGCTATTATCGTAGATGAATTACCTTACCAGGTTAATAAATCACAATTGATAATCAAAATTGCAGAATTGGTTAAGGATAAACGTATAGAAGGTATTTCTGATATTCGTGATGAATCTTCAAAAGAAGGTTTGCGTGTAGTAATTGAATTGAAACGTGATGCAATATCCGAAGTGGTATTAAATCATTTGTTCCAAGATACAGAAATGCAATCTAATTTCCCTGTAAATATGATGGCTTTGAATCGTGGTCGTCCAATGTTGTTCACTGTAAGGTCTGTGTTAGATGCGTTTATAGAATTTCGTGAAGAAGTTATTCGTCGCAGAACAATATTTGATTTAAATAAAGCACGTAATCGCGCACACACTTTATTAGGCTTATCTGTTGCATGTGGTAATTTGGATGAAGTAATTAAATTAATTAAAGAATCTGCAAATCCAGATGAAGCAAAAACAGCTTTGTTATCACGCGGTTGGGCTGCATCTGATATAGAATCTTATATTAATTTAATTGATGATCCAAACACAGAATATAAAGATGGCATGTTTTATATGTCTGAAGATCAGGCAAAAGCAATTTTGGAATTGCAATTACACAGATTGACAGGATTAGAACGTGATAAAATTCATAATGATTTAACTGAATTGGGTGCTGTAATCAAAGATTTGTTGGCAATATTGGGTAGTCATGAACGTATTGTTCAAATTATTCGTGATGAAACAGCTGCTGTGCGTGATAATTGGTCTCAACCAAGACGTACAGAAATATCAGATGCAGAAATTGATATTGATATAGAAGATTTGATTGCACGTGAAGATATGGTTGTAACTGTTTCTAATACGG
The DNA here is from genome assembly GCA_017528045.1 of Alphaproteobacteria bacterium. Taxonomy (GTDB): domain Bacteria; phylum Pseudomonadota; class Alphaproteobacteria; order Rs-D84; family Rs-D84; genus Enterousia. The sequence goes on from JAFXPG010000014.1 coordinate 4,645, forward strand.
GTTATATCAAACGTGTAAGTTTGGATACATACCGTGCACAAAAACGTGGTGGTAAAGGACGTAATGCAATGACAACAAAAGATGATGATTATGTTGTTAATGTGTTTGTTGCAAATACACATACACCATTATTGTTCTTCTCTTCTAAAGGTTTGTGTTATAAATTAAAAACATATAAATTACCAGAAGCTTCCGCATCAGGAAAAGGTCGCCCATTGGTTAATTTATTACCTTTAAGCGAAGGTGAAACAATAACAGCTATTTTGCCTGTTCCAGAAGATGAAGTAAAACGCGTTGCAGAATCAGGAATTGAACATTTCTTGATGTTTGCAACTGCATCAGGAACTGTTCGTAGAAATCGTATGTCTGATTTTGATTCTATTCGTGCAAATGGAAAAATTGCAATGAAATTAGATGAAGGTGATACATTGATTTCTGTTTTACCATGTAATGAAAATCAAGATGTATTCTTGTCAACGTATCGTGGTCGTTGCATAAGATTCCCTGTTCCAGAAATTCGTATCTTTGCAGGCCGTAATTCAACTGGTGTTCGTGGATTATCTTTACAAAAAGATGATTATATTATTGGAATGGCTATGTTGAATCATGGTGAATCTGATTCTGTGGTTCGTGCGGCATATGTGAAACAAAGTCGTGCTTTACGTCGTGCACAAACAGGTATAGAAGAAGAAGCTGATGCTGAAGAAGAAAATACATCGTTGGTTTTGACTGATGAACAAATGGCTAAAATGGCTTTAACCGAAGAATTTATTTTAACTGTTTCTGAAAACGGTTTTGGTAAAAGAACATCTTCTTATGAATATCGTTTGACTCATCGTGGTGGTAATGGATTTACTAATATTAAACTGGGTGGTAAAAATACAGCGGTTGCAGGTTCTTTCCCTGTGAATGATAATCAAGATATTATCATGGTAACAAATGGTGGTAAGATTATCAGAACTCCTGTAAAAGATGTTCGTATTGCGGGTCGTTCTACTGCAGGGGTAACTTTGTTCAGAACAGCTGAAGGAGAAAAGGTTGTTTCTGCAATTGCTATTGACCATGAAGAAGAATCTGTTGAAGAACATATAGATGAAAATGTGTCTGTGACAGAATCTGTGGTCGATAACAACGAAATAGCAGAATAAAAATATGGTGTGCAGGCATGGAAAATAAAAACGAATATTTTATTCCTATCAATGAAGTTGCAAAACGTCTTGATGTGCCTGCACATACGTTGCGTTATTGGGAAAAACAATTTCCTGGTGCTATACGTCCAACAACTGGTGCGGGGGGGCGCAGATATTATCGTCCAGATGTTGTTGAAAAAATTCAAACTATTAAAACTTTATTGTATGATAAAGGTATGACAATTGCTGGGGTTAAAAAGATTTTACATAATGGTTCTTTTTCTGAAGAAATTGTCGAAATAAAAAAAGAAAATAAGCCAGAATTAAAATCTGTAAATAATATCAATAATGATGAAATTGATGTTGCAATAAATTTATTAAAACAAGCAAAAATGTTTTTAGATTAGATATTTTTTTAATAGAAAAAAAGCCGGTGTTTACCGGCTTTTTGTTTAAAAAATCATTTAAAAACAGTGCTATAAATCAGCATGTTCAAGTACTGGTTGCCAAATTGATTTAACTTTTTCTTCGTCAGTATTTTTTTCTATTATTTCAAAAGATTTTTGTATGATTTCTAATTGTTTTTTACTCCAAGGTAATTGTGCCATTTTATTGTTAAACCATGTTTGTATTGAAACAGATTCTGGATCGTGAATAATATTCATTTGTTCAAAATTTGCCGATGCCCAATCTGCAACCATTTCATACAGATTAATATCTGGAATTTCTGTTACGTTTTTATAATGTTGAATATGATGTGCTGCAGCAAAATGATGTAATCTTATAGCATCGTTACACAAATCAATGTGTTGTTGTGTTGGATGAAAATTTTTATGATATGTTTTATAGAAAATGTAAGAATATCCTGTGCGTATTGGTTCTATAACTTTATCAGAATCGTGTTCTGGAAAATGATACCCCAACAGTGACGCAAAATAATTCATAGATTGCACGTGACATTTAATGCGTGTTTCATAAAAATCAAAAATATCCTGTACGTTTATATTCATAATTTTGACCTTGTTTGATTAATAATATTAAATATGGATTGATTAGAATTATTTTTAAATACGTCTAATTCTGGGTTTGTTTTTATTATATTTAAAATACAATTATATATGTCATTTGCAATTTGATTGTTTTGAGATTTTAAAGATGTAATTAAAAATTTTCTGTCGCCATCAGGTGTTTCTTGGATTAATCTGTTTTTAATATACATTTCATATGTTTTTTTAAGTAAAGATTGCATTTGCATAGGATTCATAATTTGATTTTTTTCAGAAACAAAATCTATGCAAAAAAATCCAACATTATTTCCGTTTATATCAAAAAAACTTTTTCCTTTTTCAGGATATACAGATAAGATATTATGATTGCCATCTGGACGCATATACATACGAATTTGGATGCCATTACGTTCAGTATTAAATTTTTGAAAAAATTCAATTTCTGCATCAGAACAATCAGAACTTGAAAATCCGTTTGGAGATCCAAATACAATTAAGCGAGACATTTTTTATCCTTATATTTATGGCAGTCCCAACGGGAATTGAACCCGTGTTACCGGAATGAGAATCCGATGTCCTGACCGCTAGACGATGGGACCTTGTATTGTGGTATATTTTATACGTAAAACAGTTTTTTTTCAATCAGATATTTTTTCATTGTATAATGATACCAACACTGATAAAATCTTTACAAGAAATGGAAGTGTAAAGTGAGAAAAATATTTTTATTATTTTTTATTGTTTTTCAATGTAATGCTTTTGCTGACGATTTAGATATAAATAATATTTTACAGATTGTTCGTGAAAATTGTTCAGATATATCAGATGATTTACAAGAAATGAAAAAGATAGCAGGTATAAATACCGCTGTAACTGCAGTTGGAACCGGAACAGGTATAGGTGCCGTAGCAACAGGAATTGCAAAGAAAAACACAGATGTAAAAGCTGAAAATTTAGAAATAAGATTGAAAAAATTGCGTAAAATAGAAGCTGAAAATCCGACTTTAACATCTTTTCAAGATTATAAAGGAATGTTAAATTCTTTGCCAGATTATATGGATGCTGATGCAGTATTAGCAAAATATTCTTCGTTGACAGAAGCTATTTCAGAAGATCAAAAAAGATTGGATGAATTAACAAAAAAATCTGAAAATTTAGGTAATTGGCGAACAGGTTTGATGGCAGGAACAACAGCAACAGCTGTTGCAGGAACAGCTATTTCTGCAACAAATAAAGTTGATGAAGATTTAGAAACAAAAGTTAATAATTGTATAAATTCTGTTGATAAATTACGTGAACAAATTGTTATACATAAATTAAATAATGAAGATGTTTCTTATTATCAAAATATTGTTGATGTTTGCCAAGATTATAAATATATAGATTTATCTGTTATAAATAAACGTGCAACTGGTGCATTGGTGTCTTCTGCTGTTGCAACAACCACTGGTGTGACAGGAACAATATTAAGTGCTATTTCAAACAGTAAAAAAATTAGAGATGATAACAGTGAATCTGGTAAAGAAAAAGAAAAGAATTTAAATACTTCTTCAAATGTTTTAGCAGCAGGTACAACCATAGCCAGTGCTTCTTCTACTGTATTTAATGCATTACAAATAAAAGAAATAAAGAAAGTAATTGAAACCGCAGAAAAATGCAGTGAACTTTTAAAGTGAGATAAATATGAGAAAATATTTTTTTATATTATATGGTTTGTTTGTTTGCTGTAATGGTTATGCAGCAGCACCACATAACTATAAAGCAGACCTTGAAAATATTTTAGAAGAAGAAAGAATTGCTTTTGATTCAATGGTGGTAGAAGATACTATAAAAAATAATATGCATTCAAATTATTATGATGTTGAAACTGCTGCAAATACTTATGATATGTTGGCAGAAAAGAATAATGGTTATTTTTCTTTAACAGAATTGTTCTATGTTTGTTTGCAATCTTTTATAGATAAACCGATTAATGCGTGGAATGCATGCAAAAGAGATTTTATAGTTCCATTGTTAATGGAATCTGATGAATTATCTTTTATAGATGATGTTATAGTTGAAGCTTACGATGGACATTCGTTTAATCAACCATGCAGGCCGCCAGAAACAGAACCAGCAAAAGGTGGTCTGGTTAGAAATGCAATTTGTACAACTGGATATTATGAAGATATTGATCCTGCTTTCGAAAAGGCTATGATTACTAAATTTAGAACAGAAGGCGGTTGTGCTTATGTTAACGATGGTAATGGGAAAACTTGTTATGGTGTAGCAGGAAGAGTTCATCCAGAAGTATATAGAAAAGATTTTTCCAGAGCTGATGCCGAAAGAATTGGATACACACATTATTATACAAAGTATAATATAGATAAATTGCCTGATGCTATACGAGGTGATGTTTTTATGGCTGTATGGGGGACAGGTAGTGCTTCTAGATCTATTAAGTTATTACAAAAAGTAATGGGAATATACCAATCGGGTGAAATTGATGAAGAAACAATATCTGCTGCAGAAAATTATGCCGGCAATTTAAGAAAAGAATTCTTAAAAGCAAGATGGAATAATATGAAACATAATGGAAATTTTTCAAATGGTTGGGCAAAAGCTTTTATCGTATATCTAAAGAATGGTTGTCATACGGTTCCTTCAATACCATTAGAACGCAATGAAGAAACAGTTGCAGAATGTAAAAAAATGCAATAATTTATCACTGGTTTTTATGTTGATAATAAACAATCTTTATTAAAATTATTTTAATACTTTTGTTTTTGTAGTTGTTTTAATAATGTATGTTCTATTGTATAAGAAGATAATTCTGTTGCTGATTGTTTATATGCTTCAAAGTTTTCACTTGGTTCTTTGTATGTTATTTTATCTTGTTGGATTAATTGTGGACCAACTGCACCCAGTTCTGGTTTTAATGAATCTATGCTATGATTTAATTCATGTGCAAGTATGGTAATCATATTATAAAAAAAGTTATTACTTAAATTTTTTGAATTTTTTATATTATTAAAATGCAATCTTATGAATGATACAGGCTTGGAACATGGATAAGTAGAAGGAGATTTCATAAATTCGTGCTTTATTTTCTTTATTTCTTTATCTGATAAACCTTGTGGAATTTCCAGTCTGTAACCAACAGTTTGATAACCTTTTTCTCTGCTGTCTTGACATTTAGGTTTTATATCAGATTTTTTCCAATCGTCTATTATTTTAACAGAAATTCTGTCAGGGCCTAACCCGTAATCTGAACAAAAATCAGCAGTCAATGCATTAAACAATTTTTGGTATGCTTGTTTTTCATAATCTTTTTCGGCTTTTCGTGCAGCATTAACCAATTTTTTGTTTTTATTTAACCTTTGTATCCAATCGTATGCGACTTGTTCAGATAAATCAAATCGGTTTAAAGTAAGATAATAAAAAGCTTCACGTATTTCTTCTTCAGGTACACGATTCTTTATGTTTTTTGCAAGTTTTTTTGAAAAACTGTTAAAAGCACCTTTTATAAAATCTAAATCTTGAGATGCTGCCATTTGAAATATAGATAAGTTTCTTGGTCTATATTTGTCTAAACTAATAGCTTTTTTTAATCTTGATATGTATTCATCAACTGTGAAATCGTGTATTTCTAACATTTTTTTACACATAGGATGAATTTGTGACTTTATATCAGATTGTTCTTGTTTTGTTTTTGCTTTTTTATATTGTTCTAATAATTTTATATTATCTCGAACTATTTGTATTTCAATATTACTTCTGCTTTTGTTAAAAATTATTGATTTATCTTTCATTTTGTTTACCTTATCTAGTATAATATTATCATATAAGCAAGGAAATATATAATGAAAAAATTGATGATATGGGATTTTGATGGTGTTATTGCTGACAGCGAAAAATTATGGGTTCAATGTTGGGATGAAATATTAGTTAAAGAGAAAAATATAAAATTGACTGATTTAGAAAAACAAAATTTATTGGTTGGTGTTTCTGATAAAACCCGCAAAGAAAGACTTGAAACCCTTATACCAAATTTAAAATTAGATGATGATTTTATCAAGAAAATTAGTGATATGGAAGTTTATATGGGAACTAATTTTATGACGGCTATACCTGGGGTTGAAGATGTTATGAAAAATAATAATTTTGAACATTGTATTGCAACAGGTGCAACCAAGGAACAGCATGAATGGAAAATGACACAATTCAAATGGATTGAAAAATATATGACATCAAAAGATTTTTTTACGGTAGATATGGTCGAACATGGTAAGCCTGCACCAGATTTGTTTTTATTAGCAGCAAAAACAAAAAATTATTCATCAGAAAATTGTATTGTTATTGGTGATAGTGTTAATGATTTTATTGCTGCAAAATCTGCTAATATGAAATGTATAGCCTTTATTGGTGCAACTGGCAACAATAACAAAGAATATCGTAAAGTATGTGAACAACATAATGTTGATGCGATATGCGAAAATATGGAAGAAGTGAATAAATTTATTTCTGGTTTACAGAACTAGATTTTTCATTGTTGAAATAAATATTTGCATATTCTGCCATTACATCCACAATAATACCTCTGTATCCAAATTTATCCCAATTATGTGAACATGTCACCAATGCAGGTTTAAAATCTTCAAAAGCTGTTTGATCCCAATCTATAAAGAAAGTGATATCAAAAGTTTTAGTATCTAACATAAAATTCTGCCAAATATCATGTTGAAACCATCCATATAAAAATCCAGGTTTCGCATCAGGTGTTGGTTTTAAATCACGTATTTCTTGTGGGTCTGATTTTCCAATAACGTATAAAAAATTCGCAAGTTGTTTTGCGATATGTGTTTGATGTGCACCAATTACAGATGGTTTTATATCTGTTAATAAAGTTCCCTTGGCAAATTCATATTCACGGATATAGATGTTTTTGTATTGTATAATTTTCATCTTAGGAATTTTTATAGGTGAAATATCATAAAAAACATCTGTTATGCGTTTTTCACGCAAAGCTGTTTCTTTACCATCATTAAGCAAAGGAAATTTAAAAACACGTTCATCATTTAAAATAACAATAAAATTTTTACAACCGTACCCAACAGTAGTTGTTATTTTTCTTTTTTTCATATTGCGTGAAATATCACGTATATAACGAACATATTCATGTGTTTGAGGAAAACGTATCATTGTTCTTATTTTGTCGCGTAAAGACTTTTTTGCTATGAAAGCACAAACAATATTTGATAAAAAATGTCTCATTTTATTTACCTTAATTATTCATTATCAAACAAACCTGTTTGACGTGCAACATTCCACCAATATTCAGAAAATACAGGTCTTCTGGATTTTTCCATCCATGGTTTCATAAAATCAGAATAATGTAAACAGACCAAATTATGTTTTAAATCATCTAATTCTGCTTCTGAATAAATTTTAAATATGCGTGAACCATGTGAAAGTTGAAAGTTATATCTTAATGGTAAAAATTGAATTCGTCCAACCAGTGTTGTGTTTAATACATCTTGGTCAGGATTTTTAAAATCATTTTCAACAGAAGCTTTTATCCATTTAGGATAAAATTTTTCTTTACGAATCTTATCTAAGTCCATTAATAAAAATCCAGAGTTTATATACTTATCTGTTCTGGTTGGTACAGCGGCAATTACATTTTTCCCCAGATCTAATTCGTACACATCAATTAAATCATTGAAAAATATCATATCTATATCTGCATATATTATTCTGGATACGTTTGGTAATAATTTTGGTAACATTAATCTGTACCACATGGCAACAGGCCAACCACGACGATTTGATTTATCAAAATCATTATTACCATATATAAAATGCACAGAAGATTTTGTTCCTTTTACAATATTGCGAATAATATTTTGTAAATCTTTATCTACGTCTTTATTGATAATGCAATAAACATCATAATCACAACGGTCTTTAGATGCTGTTAATAAAGATTTTAGTGTGACAGCTGCCTTTTTACATCCGTTTGCGTCAAAACAAAAAGCCACAGGAATTTTTACGGGGTATTTTTGACGAGGTATTCTGGTTTGAGCAACTGTAGAAATTAAACCGTGATATCTTACTTTGTCGCGATTTAAACGTCTAGCTGCTTTTGTTTTTCCAAAAGCGCCAGCAACAGTTGCACAAATTTGACGGAATTTACTGTATTTATACATAAAACAACCTTTGTTCTGCCTGTTTAAAGCGTAAAATAAAAAAGACTGCAAGGCAAGATAAAATTAAAAAAACGGTTGTTTTATGGGAATTTTGATTTATAAAAATATATAAACATTGTTTATTTTGTTGTTTTATGATAAAATACCTGTGATAAAACAAAGGAAATAAAATGGAATTTTTAAATATTATTTTAAATTCATCGGTGTTTATGGGGTTGTTAGCTTTTGTGTTTACAGTGTTTGGTGTCAGATGCTTAATTTATGGTGTATTGGGTGGAACATCAACAATTTTAAGAATTATGGCAACTATTGTTTGTGCTGCAATAGCATATTATTGTTGGAAATTGGCAATATCCGCAAATGGTGCGAATATGATAGATCGTTTTATATTTGATTCTTGGCATGATCTGGTCGGTTTAATAAAATCTATAAATTTATAAATTATAAGCCCAGTTGAAAAAACTGGGCTTTTTTATGCTGGGTTAAATTTAAATTTTGGTTGTCGACAACGTGGACAAATCCAATCGTCTGATATGTCTTCAAATGCGGTTCCTGGCATTATACCATTTTCTGGATCTCCGATTTCTGGATCATAAACATATCCACATACAGAACAAACATATTTTCCTGTTTTGGTTTTAAATGTAATATCACCAACAGGCAATGTTTTTGGCGGATTGTTTAAATCTACAATTCTTTTTTGTTCCAAATTTTCGTACCCCAAAGGTGTATGTGTTGATAAGTATACAGTCGGATGAGAAACAACAAAATTACGAATGCGATTCAACGTATCACGCGCCATTGGTAAATCTTCGTAAACAATTGATAGTTTGTTTTTATATAATGCTTCATCTGTATAAGTTACATCACCATGAATCAAATAAAATAATCCATCATTTTCAACAATAACAATACTGTTTCCTTTGGTGTGTCCTGGTGCTTTTATATAATATATACCATCTGTTATTTTTTGATGTGCTGGAAAATTATAATAAGGTCCATCAGTAAAATGTACAGGAATAATATTTGGAATGTTTTTGATTTCATCTGCATCACATTCATCAGCATTTACGTAAATTTCTGCTTTTGGAAAACTTTTTAATTCGCCAGTATGATCGCTGTGTTTATGTGTAATTAAAATTTTTGTTATTTGTTCAGGTTTATATCCTAAATCTGTTAATGCATCCATATAAGATTTAATATTTTGTCCTGTATAAATAACAGATTTTTCATTTGGATTTTCTTCTGGAACATCGGGTGATAAGCCTGTATCTACTAAAATAACTTCTTTCCCTGTATCAATTAGATAATTTTGTAACCCAGAACGATATTTTACAGAAGAATCAAATTTTTCCATTCCTTCTTCACCACCAAAAGCAAAAGCTTGTGTCATAAATCCGTTTGTGCGGAATTTTATTGCTTGTATTTTCATCTTTTCTTCCTTTTTTTATTTTGTCTTTGGTAATATGCCGTTAAAACATATACTAATATTACGAAACTAAGACTTAAAATAGCCGTGAAAATTACACCGATTTCTGGACTTTCAAGTAATACATAACCCAGATAACATAAATCAGAAATAACCCACGATGCCCATGAAGCTAAACTTAAATCATCAGCAGATTTGGTTTTTATTATCTTAATAATTTGTGGCATATAAGATATTATTTCTAGTGTTGTATAAACAGATAAAAGCGCGAATGCAATCATAGATTTAGTCATATAAAAACCTTTTGTTCAGGAATTGTATCATATTTTTAAATATCTAAACAATATCTTATTTTTTATTGACTATTTTACAATAGTGTATAAACATAATCATTGGTGGTAATAAAATGAAAAAACAATATAATTTTAAATATATGTATGCTGAAAAAAATCGAGTTCAAACACGTTCTTTTTATCGTCGCAATAAACTTATTATGCAGGGTGTTGGTGCGGATCTTTGGAAGGATTTGTGTGAATTAGAATTAAAAGTAAAAAATTATGATTTTTGGACGCCTAAGACCAAGTATATTAAAATAAAGCAAATGATAAAAGAATACGAATTATCACAACAAAAAATTAAAAATGTTCGACAAGAAGAACGATATAAACAAAATATGGAAACGGCTCGATGGTTGCGTAAGAAGAAAGAAGGTTATTATATACAACAAAAATACGCAAAAAATGAACGCTATATACTGGACTTATTGTATTCTCATCTGGAATATATGAAAAAAATAAATTTGAACGATTTAAAATATATTTACCATGAAATAAAAAATTCTTTTTATGAACAAAACGTCAGATAAAGTAAACTATTTTTTTATGTTGTTCATGTAAATGTTTGTGTATTCTTGCAATAAATAAGATCTTAAAAATACATTGTGTATTTTATTTTTTTTGTTCGTTGGTGAAGATCTTCTTTGAAACGTTTGCCAAAGTCACAAAAAGTTGTGCCTTCCCAATCGATAAATGCTTTTATTTTTAATGTTTTTGGATCCATTATAAAATTATACCATAAATCATTTTGATACCATCCGTACATAAAAGATGGTTTTTTATGTGGTGTCGGTTTCAAATCACGAATTTCTTTTGGGTCAGCTTGTCCGATTTCATATAAGAATTTAGCCAACTGTTTTATGATGATATCTGCATATTTTATACGTTTTTTGATAGAAAAAGAGTCTAAAGATACACCTCTTATAAATTCATATTTCCTTACTGTTATATTATTCCAGTTAATTATTTCCATTTTTGGAATTTTTATAGAAGACAAAGGACGCAACGCATCTGTGATTCTTTTTTCTCGTATTGCTATTTCTTTACCGTCTGTTTTTATAGGAAATTTAAAAACCATACTATCATCCACAATGACAACGAAATTATGACAACCAAAACCAATAGATGTTTTTATTTTAGGATGTTTTTTTGTGCTATGAGATTTAGCAAATTCTATCATTTTTACTATAGTGTTATGATATTTTAATTGCATACGAATACGGTTGCGTCTATTACGGTTTGGAATAAAGCCACATATAATATTTATAAGCAATTTTTTCATTTATTTTCCTTGTTTATGATAATATTCCTAGTATAAAATAACAGATGGGTATTTTCAATAGATTATATTTTATTATTTTAAATTAGTTAAAAAGGTTTGATTATGGCTGATGTAATAAAATCAAAAGGTTGGAATTGGCAAATAGTATCAGATGATTGTACGAGTGTGTGGAAAAATCCTGCATCGGAAACTTTTTATTTGGTGTCACGTTGGAAAAATCAACATAAACAAAGTTTTTTAGATATGGGATGTGGTTTAGGACGACATTCGGTTTTATTTGCAAAAAATGGTTTTAATGTATCAGCATTTGATATTAGTGAAAATGCTATAGAACGAACATGTGATTGGATGCAAGAACAAGGGTTAAATATAAATGCTAAAGTTGGTGATATGTTAAATATCCCTTTTGAAGATAATAGTATGGATTGTGTTTTATGTATAAATGTTATATCTCATACAGATACTAATGGGGTGTATAAAATAGCAGATGAATTAAAACGTGTGCTTAAACAAAATGGGGAATGTTATTTAACTTTAGCTTCGAAAGATACGTGGGGATATAAACAAAATTGGCCAGTCGTTGATGAAAATACTAAATTACGTGATGAAGAAGGTCCGGAATATATGGTTCCGCATTTTTATGCTGATTATGATTTAATATCCAAAATATTTAAAGATTTTGAGATTTTGGATATAAAGCATATTGGTACATTTTATACACACAACAATCAAAGTTATGAAAGTTATCATTGGCATTTGTTGATAAGAAAAAGTAATGTTTAATTTTTTTCATGGCCAAAGAAACGCATTAAAACTTTACCTGTGATGTGTAAAATGTTTGATGGAATATCTTGAATATTCATGTCTTTTTGATATTTATACATATCTGGTGCGTTTGATGATATTTCTGATAAAACCGCATTTGCATCACCAGATAAATAAAGTTCAAGTATTTTTTGATATTTTTTATCAAACCATTTAAAGCCTGTGCGACCAAGAATTTGTCCAACACGTCCAGAACTTAAATGGAATATTTTTCCAATCTCTTCGTGTGTTAACGGTTCGTGTTTGTTATATTTGCTGATAATTTCTTTGTCGAAATTCGGGTCTGAAAACGATTGGAGTTCCATGTAATTATCAAATTTATTGTTTGGATTTCCATAGGTTCCTGTATACAACAATATAAAATGGTGTGCACGTGGTTTGCAAGATTCAAAATATAATTTATAAAAATATTCTAAAAATGCCTTTGTAGCCATTATATCAATATCTGTATTTATAAAATTATTAAACAGTTGTTTTTTATACCATGTTTCAAAAACACCTGATTCAGAAATAAATTTAAATATTTCCAAATTATATGGGATTAAATTTTGAATTTGTTTGCATTTGCGTTCAAATGCTATTTTTTGTTCAGCTTGTTGAAAAACTTCTTCTTTGCGTTGGTGTTTCAAAACTGTTGGAAATTTTCTGATTTTTGCGTATAAATCCAATATGCTATCTGGTGTTGGTATGCCTTTTTGTTTGCGTATATACGTAAGATGTATAATGTTTTCCAGATATTTGCCGTCTTCGCTGTCTTTTTCTGGTTGGTGGCCTTGCTTTTTACAATTGTGTAAAATTTCTGTTAATTTTTTTAATATTTTTTCATTCATATTTTTTATTTTATTGGCACTTGATATTTCTGACATTGAAAAACCTTCTTGTTAAAAATATTTTAACATTTTTTATAATGATATCAAGTTTAACAAATAAATCATTTTTCATATAATTTTAAATATTCTTGTAAAATGCTTGTCATTACAGAACGATAATCTTTTTCATAAGTAAACAAATAACAAAAATCATTAAAACCAACATCTTCCCAATCTATGATTGCTATTATATCAAATGTTTTCGGATTCATTATAAAATTGTATTTTATATCATTTTGACACCATCCGTGTAATATTGAAGGTTTTTTATTTGATGATGTTTTATATTTACGAAGTTCTTTGGGGTCGTTTTTACTGATAATATATAAGAACTTAGCCAATTGTTTAGCAATTTTTATTTCTATATCGTGTGGAACTTTTTTAGGATGAAAGTATTCAAGATTTATTCCTGATATATATGGGTATTTACGAACAGCTATACCGTCAAAATCTAATATTTCCATGTCTGGTATTTTAATTGGTGAAATTTTGCGAAATACATCTGTGATTTGTTGTTCTCGTAAAGATTTTTCATATCCATTGTTGTTTTTTGGAAATTTAAATACGTATTTATCATCAGCTGTCACAACCAAATTACGTGACCCATGTCCAATGACTTTTTTTATGTTTTTAAAATTACCTTGAGATTTAACAAATTTTACACATTTGTTAACATAGTTCCAATTTTCTAACAAAAAACGAACACGGTTACGACGATGACGATCAGGAATAAATTTACAAATAATGTTAATAAATATTTTTTTCATATGTTTTATTGCCATAAGAAACCTATATATAAAGTTTTTATGACCCTTATTTTTTTATTGTTTCTTAGGAATATTTTCTCATAAAAGCAAGAATAAATCAAGAAATAAGCTGAAATTTTTAACCGTGGTTATATTTTTTTAAACATGATTTAAAAAAACTTGTCTTTCGACAAGTTTTTTTATTCATACTTAGATAATAAATCTTTCCAGATTTGTGGTGCATTAATTTCATCAAAATAAGTTTTAAGGAAATAAACGATGGTTTTATGTTTTTCGTTTATGTATTTACGCCCTGGTTCTGTAGTACATATATCACGCAGTTTTAATATCTTGTCAAAGAAATGATTAACTGCGGGAGAATATGATCGTTGTCTGTATTGTTCTACGGTTATTTCACCAGGAATACAATTTGGATCGAAAAAAGGTTCATCACTGCCCGAACGATATTCGATACAGCGTAATAATCCAATACATCCAGAAGCATCGCACATATCTGCATCTGATACAATTTCTGCTTCGATGCAGTTTGGTTTTATTCCTTTTAATCTTTTGCTGTATCCAATAGTTTTTATTATTTCAATGGCTTTATCACAAGTGTCTTTATCAAATTCAGATCCTGATAAAATTCGTCTGGTGTTTGTTAATAAACGTTCTGATTCTGGTCCAAATAATTTATAATCATCACAATCATGTAATAAAGCCCCCAGTGCAACTAAATCACGATTTGCATTTGGAATTTCATCACAAAAACGCATGGCTGTGTCATAGACCCTAAACACATGTTTGTCATCATGACCAATAGAATTGTTGCCTAATAATTCAGAAACAGAATTTTTTATGTATTCAATTTTTGTCATCAAAAACCTTTTTTGATTTATTTTACAGATAATTTTAATTCAAGTTTATTGTTGTTGTGTTATTATTAATAATAAAATTTTTTTATTCTATTGGACGACGTTTAGATTTTATTTGTTCTTCAAAAATCATATCGTCTTTCAATAATTTAGGTATGTTTTTAAATATTTCATCAATTGGATTATGATACATTTTTTCACAATAAACACTGTGTATAATTGGCAGATATCCGCATTTTATATAACACAGTATTTTTCGCATTATTTGATTTTGAGAGCATATTAAATGTAATTCTTGAAAATTGTGTTTCTTGAACAGCTCACAACTAACAAAACATTCATCACTAGAATTATATACACCATTATAAGGCATGAATTCATTGTTTGCATCATTTGCAAAAATATCTTGTTCTGGTATGCCATGATTTATTAAATATTTTAATCCAGATTCAGATAAAGATATTAAATCAATTGTTCCGTTTTCTTGATGTTTGGAACCCGGAACATATATTTTAACATTGTTATTTTGTTTTAAAAATTTATATAATTCAATGCCGGCATCTAATCGTGTTTTGAATTCATGATTTGGCAATAACCCATCTTGTAAAGGATGTTGTGCTGCAATTTCTATCAATATACCATCACCAAAAGATTTTGCGTGTTTCATATTAATTGATGCATCATTATATAATTTTATCCATTTGGTATATATATCATATATTTTCATAATATTATTCTCTTTTTTACAATCTTAGCATAAAAAGCATTTTTTTGCCATATGTATCCGTATATGTAAAGAATATTTCTTGTTTTAATTGATTGTTGAAATGCCAGTTGAATAAAATATTTGAATTTTTTATCTGAGTTTATTATTCTGGTGCAAAAAGGATATTATATGAATATATACGATATAAATATAATTGATAAAGATGGTAATTCTGTTTCATTGAATAAATATAACGGCAAAGTTCTTCTGATTGTTAATACGGCGACAGAATGTGGTTTTACTCCACAATATGAACCATTAATGGAAATATATAATAAATATAAATCTCAAGGTTTTGAAATACTTGATTTCCCATGTAATCAATTTGGACACCAGGCACCTGGATCTGCCGATGAAATATCAAATTTTTGTACGATGCATTTTGGTGTAAATTTTCCACAATTTGCTAAGGTTGAAGTTAATGGCGAAAACGCATCACAGTTATTTAAGTATTTAAAATCTGTTGCGCCATTTTCTGGATTTGATATGTTACAACCAATGTCAAAAGAAATG
Source organism: Alphaproteobacteria bacterium (assembly GCA_017528045.1). GTDB lineage: Bacteria > Pseudomonadota > Alphaproteobacteria > Rs-D84 > Rs-D84 > Enterousia. The sequence goes on from JAFXPG010000014.1 coordinate 20,610, forward strand.
GATATGATGTTGCGAAATTTTGATGAAAATTATGATAAAAATCCGGATATAAAATGGAACTTTACGAAATTTTTGGTTGATAAAAATGGTAAAGTTGTTGCGAGATTTGAACCAACCGACGATATGAATAAAATAGATTCTGCAATCGCGAATTTGTTATAAAGAATTAAAAAACACCCAAACGGACGCGACAAACCCAATATTAAAACGCACCATAAGGGTGCGTTTGAATATTGGTTGGAGCGCACGGATTCGAACCATGATAAAGAGAACCAAAATCTCTTGTCCTACCATTAGACGACGCTCCAATGACTGGACATATTATATATAGTTTATTGGCTTTTGCAATAAAAATTTTTATATATAAAATATCCCCAATTAAATATTTATAAAATTTATTAAATTTTTTAATGATTTGTTCTTGACATCGTTTTAAATATGAATATAATCGTTAAAGTTTTTAATGATTTAGATATTTAAATAATTAAAAGGTGTGTTAAATGACTCATGCAGAAGTGACACAATTAATGGCTGAAAATATGCGTATTATTGGTCGTTTGTCCAGCAGGTTAAATCCATTATTTGAACAAACAACCAAAAATTCCAGACAACAAATGTCTGTTTTGGTGCGTTTATATTTGGCTGGAAAAATTAAATTGAAAGATTTTGCAAATCGTGAAGTTATTTCAACAGCTAATTTATGCAGTGTGTTTCGTAAATTAGAATCTGATAAATTGGTTGTGCGTTCTATTGATTCAAATGATCACCGTGATACTTGGTATGAGGTAACAAAATCTGGTAAAGTTTTGGCTGAAAAATTAATAGACAAATTTATGTTGGAATTAGAAAAAATTTGTAAAGTTTTGCCAAAAGAAGATGAAGATGCTTTGGCTGAAACAGTAAGAACTATGAATGGTATTTTGAAAAAAATGGAGTTAGCAAATGCGTAAATTTTTGTTGTATGTTTTTTGTGTTTTGATGGTTGTACCAAATGCTTTTGCAATGGATTTATCTTTGGATGAAGCTATTGATAAAATTGTTGCAGAATCTAATGATTTAAAAGCTGCGGATGCTAATGTTACAAAAGCAAAAGCTCAATTAAAATCTGTTAATGCAAATCGTTGGATGTCTATTGATGGAACAATGGCATATATGAATTTGTTTGATCCTACAGATCCAACAAATTCCCAAGGTATAAAAATTCCATCAGATATAGGTGCGATATTACAACATTCTCCATTACCATTGGGCGAAATTCCTGATAATATATTTTCTGCAGAAATACAAGTTACACAACCAATATATACATTTGGAAAAATAGGAAATGCTGTTGATGCTGTTCATGATGCAATAGATATGTCAAAATCCGCAAAAGAATTAACTAAACGCGAAGTTAAATATGCTGCTGCTAATTTGTATTGGACAGCTAAAATGACAGATGAAATTGTTGCAGCCAGTGAGCGTAATTTGAATAATGCGCGCAGTGCAAAGAAAAAATTGACTGCCGCTGGTCGTGCTAATCGCAGTAATTTGATTAAAATTGAATCTGATATTGCATCAAAAGAAATAGATTTATCTGATGCACAATTTAATCGTGATACAGCTTACAGAATGTTAAAAATTATGGCTGGTATTGATGAAAATGAAGATGTTGTTTTAACAGATAATTTCCCAGATAAATTTGAACCTTTGGAAATAAAAGAATTAAAGTCTAATCCAGAATGGGATATTTATCAAAAACAAATAAAAATGTATGAATCTAATGCGTCATCAAAACGTTCAGGTGCTTATCCAACATTGGCAGCGGTTGGTTCTTACTCTTATTATTCTATGGGATCATCTGTTGATAATATGTTTGATAAAGAAGGTGCACAAGGTGCTTATTGGGGGTTGGCTTTGAAAGTCCCTTTGTTTAATGGTGGTTTGCATTCTGCAAATGCTACAATTGAAGCGATGAATGCCGAAACTGCACGTCAAGATTTGGATAAATCTAAAAAATTAAAAACAGAAGAATATAATACTGCAGTTAAAAAATATAAACATTTATGTGATGATTTGGGCAAATTAAACGAAGCTTATTCTTTGGCACAGAAAGCATATGATGTTTCTGTAAATCGTTTTGCAGCAGGTCAAACATCTGCAATTGAATTATCTGATGTGTCCAGTGCTTTATACAGAATGGATATGGCTTTGTTAAATGCAAAATACAATATTGTAATGTCAAAAGAATCTGTTAAAAAATTGGGTGAATAAAATGACTAAGACTGAAAGAATAGAAAATATTGTTAAAAAATTAAAAACACGTAAATCTAAAGGTATAATTTATACAATTGTTATTTTTTGTGTTGCTGCTTTGTTTGGATACAGATTTTATGCCGTTTCACAAGAAAACAATTTTGAAGTTTTTAATATTATTCGTGACAATATGGAAAACGGTTTACCTGTTGAAGTTTTAAATATGGAAAAAACAGATGGTGTTTTAATGGAGCCTTTGACTGTGAAAAATAATACAGCATATGTATCTGGTGCTCGTATTAAATATTTTAAATCGGGTCAAAAAATGGATAATTGTAAAATTGTTTCTGTATCTTCAGAAATAGATTTAGATTCGGGTATGTATGTTATAAAAACTGATAAGTGTGTGGATGGTTTACATTATGCAGAAAATAAAAAGAATGGTTTTTATGTTCCTGTATCTGCAATTCGTGGAAATTCTGTATACGTTGTAAATAATGGTGTTGCACAAATTCGTGATATAGTTATTGATAATCGTGATGCACAAAATGTTTTGATAAAATCTGGGTTAGAATCTGGAGATATTGTTATTTTATCAAATGTTCAAAATAATCAAAAAATTAAAATTATAAATAAATAAACAAAGGAAAAAGAAATGTTAAAATTTTTTATTCGCAGACCTGTCACAACAATTATGTTTGTTTTGTTCTTTGTTATTTTGGGAATAGTTTCTTTCCCAAAAATGAATATAGAAAGAACTCCTTCTGTTGATTTTCCTTATGTTACAGCAACGTTTATTTATCCTGGGGCATCCAGCGAAGAAATAGAAACACAAGTTGTTAAAAAAGCAGAAAATGCAATGTCTGAAGTTGCAGGTATAAAAAAGATTACATCTCAAGTTTACGAAAATAGTGCTTTTGTTATTTCTGAATTTAATTTGGGTGTAAATGTTGATGATAAAGCAAACGAAGTTAAAGCAAAAATAGATGGTTTAGCAAATGAATTTCCAGATGATTTGAAAAAACCGGTAATTGAAAAATTAAATCCTTTGCAAACTTCCGTTTTGGATATAGTTATCAGCGGTGGTAATCCAAGAGATGTTGAAAAGTATGTATCGGATACATTATCTAATAAAATTACAGCCGTTAAAGGTGTTGCATCTGTGAATACTTTTGGTGGTTTACAACGTGCTGTACGTATTGCGATGGATCCTGATTTAATGGCTGCACGTGGGGTTACAATAACAGATATTGTTTCTGCTATAGCTACACATAATTTAAATGTTCCTGGGGGAAAGATAGAAACATCCATTAATTCTGAAAATGTTCGTTTCGTTGGTGAATTCCAAAACGTTAAAGAAATTGAAAATTTGGAAATAACGACAGTCGAAGGTGAAACTTTTAAACTTTCTGATGTTGCCAATATACACGATGCTGCGCGTGATATAGAAAAAGGTGCAATACATAATGGTGAAAATGTTGTTATTATGTCTGTTGTTAAAGCAAGTGACGGTAATGCAATAAAGATATCAAATGCTTTACATAAAAAAATACCAGAATTGGAATCTGATTTAAGAAATCATTTTGCAGATGCAAAAATGGAAATTGTATCTGATTCTTCTGTCCATATTTCAGAAGATACAAATGATACTATCAACGGTATTATTTTAGGGGTTATATTTACCATTATAGTTTTATTAGCATTTACACGTAATTGGCGTTCTACAATTATTGCTGGTGTTGTGATACCTGCATCTTTGTTATCAGGATTCTTTTTAATGAATGGTTCTGGATTTACAATTAATACAATGACTTTGTTGGCTTATGCTACTGCGTTGGGAACGTTGGTATCAAATGCGATTATTTTGATTGAATCTGCATTAACAGAATTACGCGCAGGAAAAACACCGGATATAGCAGCAGAAGAAGGAACTAGAAAAGTTGCGGTGCCTGTTTTAGCAGGTGTTGGGACTAATGTTGTTGTGTTCTTGCCTTTGGCGTTTATGGGGGGAATTGTTGGTCAATTCATGTTGCAATTTGGTATGACAGTTGTTTATTTAACATTGTTATCTTTATTATTTTCTTTTACTTTAACACCAATGATGATTGCAAAATTATTAAGATTGCCAGCACATAAACAAACAAAACAAGATTTGAAAGAAATTAAAATACATAATGAACAATCTCGTTTGCGCAGTTGGTATGATTATCAATTTAAACATCCTTTTATTGTTATTTTGGGTGCTTTAGTTGTTTTAATAATGTCAGCACAATTGATGAAGTTTGTTGGAAATGAATTTTCCCCTTCTACTGATGCTAATGAAATAACAATTACTGCACGTACACCGATGGGAAGTGTGTATGCAAAAACTGAAGCAATAGCAAAAGAAATAGAAAACAGAATTTCTAAATTTCCAGAAGTAGAATCTACAACTATCAAAATAGGGGATAGAGGTGTTCAAAATATAAACATTAAGGCAACATTGGTTGATGTTGAAAAACGTGGTATATCTGATAAAAAATTAGCACAAAAAATGTTGCCTGTTTTAGCTGATATCAGTGATGCTGAAATTCAAATTCGTGCAGGGGAAAATATCAGTGGGTCTGGTATCAGTTCAGATATTGTTTTGAATATTTATGGTGAAGATGATGCTAAACGTAATGCTTATGCAAATCAAATTGTGGATATGGTAAATAAAATTGATGCTGTACAGAGTGCTGTATTAGCACAACAAATTCCTGCAAATGAAATTCGTTTTGTTCCAAACAGTGAAAAGATGAATTTCTGGGGTGTAAAAAATGCTCAAGCAGGTTCTACATTACGTACATCTTTATTTGGAAATGACAATTATAAATATAAAGAAAAAGGTGATGAATACCCAATGATTTTGGAATTTGATAAACAATTTAAAAAACAATCTATGTTTGACAGTGTTTATGTAAATTCTCATAAAGGTATGGTGGCTCTTTCTCAATTGGGAAATATAGAAAATGTACCTGCTACATCCAATATTTATCGTATTAACAAAGAACGTGTTACAGAAATAGATATCAATATAGGTAAATCTACAATTGGACCGGTCCAAGCTGAAATTCAAAAACATTTGGATGCAATTAAGTGGGAAAATGGATACAGTGCTTCTTTTGCTGGAATGTCTGAAATTCAAGGTGAATCTACAGCGGAAATTGCACAAGCGTTCTTGTTGGCTACAATATTAACATTTATGTTATTAGCCGCAATTATGAATTCGTTTATACATCCTTTTACAATTGCAACTTCTATAATAACCAGTTTTGCAGGTGTATTTGTAGTATTGTTCTTATCTGGGGCTTCTATGAATGTTGGTGCTATGTTAGCTTTTATTATGTTGGTTGGTTTGGTGGTTAATAATAATATTTTGGTATTGGAACCAACTGTTGTTCGTGTTCAAAAAGGTGAAGATGCAAAAATTGTATTGTGGCAAGAATTAATGGATAAAAAACGTATGATTTGGATGACCACAATTGCTGTTGTTGCAGGTATGATACCTCAATTATGGGCAAATGATGGACTGAAAGTTGCTATGGGTGCAGTTATGATTGGTGGTATGTGTGCATCTTTGATATGGACTTTCAGTTTAACACCAGCTTTATTCTTTGTAATGGAAAAGTTACGTAAGAAAATATACGGACAAAAACACTAAACTTGATATTTTGAAAATTTGTTCTATATTTTAGATGGTGTGTGTAAAAGGAAAAATATGAAAAAAGAAAATGTTGTTTCTGGAATTAAAACTGCTGCTGTTGTTGCAACGGCCGTGTTGACATTGAATTCTTGTGGAAATAGAAAAATGTCTGAAAAACAAATGCAAATTGTTGAACAAAAAACAGATAGTGCACAAAGGGTTCATCCAGGATACAAAATGGCATCTGGGTTATATGATTTGTGCGAAATTAAAATTAGAGAATATCGTGAATCTAATAGAACTTTGGTTAGAAAAACAGCACAAGGATATATAAAAAGATATATTAAAGATATAAATTTACGTAATTTTATGTTAAATTCTATCCAAGATGAAGCTTTAATGCAAAAAGCATTTTTTGAAGATGTTGATTCAGAATTAGACAGTGTGGAATCTAATACTGTTGATACAATGTCTTATATTCGTAAAAACGAAAGATGGTTTAATGATTTAATGATGTATTTAACATATATGTATGATGAAAGACAATTGTTGAACAGTGAATTTTTCAAAGTTTTGAATAATAAAGATTTAAGAGGAATCTTTGAATATAATACACGTAATATTGAAAAATTGAAAGAATATTCAGATTTTACTGCTGAACGTAAAAATTCAATTCATAACGAAATCCGCAATAAATATGTGGAAGAAGCAAAACATTTAAAAATAAGATAATTTCATGTTACAAAAAAAAGATATAGTCGTTTTCGATTTTGATGGAACATTGTCAGCCAGTGATTCTAATTATGAATTTTTTAAATATTGTTTTAAACATTCTTTAAGACCTTGGTTGTTTTTGCCTTGTGTTTTTGTTGGAATGATTGGTTCTTGTGTTGATAAGTCTGGAATATGGTGGCGTGAAATTATACGTAATTTTATTACGCCAAAAATGGTTAAAGATTATTCTAAAGATGTTATTAAATTACATAAACAAAATCGTTTTGGTTGGGCAAAAGAACAAGTTGCTAAAGAAAAAAATGCAGGTAATATCGTTGTTTTGATTTCTGCCAGTACAGATTATTTGATTCCTGGTTTAGTTAAAGATATGAATTTTGATGCTGTATTCTGTTCAAAAATGGATATTGACAAGCCTTATAAATATAAATTTTTATGTTGGGGAAAAAATAAAGTTATCGCCTTAGATAACTGGGCCAAAGAAAATAAAATTATTCCAAATGTAGTTCGTTCCTATTCTGATTCTAAATCTGATATGCCGATGATGGAAATTGCAAAAGAACAAGTTTGGATAGATAAAAAAACTGGTCTCAGAAAATAATTTTATTTAATATACTTTGATACACTTTTTAAAGCTTTTATTAATAAAACGGTCATTAATAAAACAAAAATCAAAGTTACTGTAATTCCAAAATCATCCATTAAAAATTTTGATATTATAAGTCCAATTGCCCCAAATACAGTTGATACCATCGAACGGGTTGATAATACGGTACCACGTTCATTAGATTTGATACTGTGATGAACCAATGTGTTATATTGTAAATTATTTAACATTCTGAAAGATGGTGTAATCGCCATAATTGCACATGCAATATATATTACTGGCATACTGGAAACATGAGTTGCCAACAAGCCCATAATTACACCAATGATAATTGTTGCAATTGTGATAATTGAAGTTCGTATCTCTCCAAATTTTTCACATATTTTATATGCATATTTAGATAATAATATTGCAAATAATTGATTCATTCCAATATAAAAACCAAACAATTCTACTGGGATATGTGTCGTTTCCATAATTGGTTGTAAAATCCAAAATAATATAATTGTAAAAGCACCAAATAATGAAGGAAATAAAATTAAATTACGCAGTCTTGGTGCTTTTAATGTGTTTGTTGTAATTGATATAGCATCTACCAGTGCTTCTTTATGTTTTACAACACGTTTGATTTCTAATAATTCAGGTAAAAACATTAAAGCGATTATACCAATTAACGCAAATACAGATTCAATCCATAATATGTTTGCACCGATAAATCCATATAATATTCCGCCCAAAATCATTGCTGTGAATTCTGCAATTCCTGCCCATGTAGTAATATTTCCAAATTCTTTTAAAAATTGTTTTTGTGTTTTATTACGTTTTAATAAATCATAAGTGTACGCTTCTAAAGTTCCTGAAAATAATGCGCTTGATATACCAAGTAAAGCTTCCCCCGCAACCAAAGCCCAAAAACCATATGCAATAGCTATTGTCACATATCCAGCCAAAGCAAACATTGCACCAGAAAGCATAACGCGTTTACGACTTAAACAATCACTCATATAGCCTGATGGAATTTCAAATAAAAATGCAGCCAATCTGAATATGCCTTGGATTAAAAAGAAATCACCAACAGTTATCCCTTTTTGAGTATAAACCAAAACAATAACTGGAACAACTAACATAAAATTATGACAAAACCATCCAAGTTTTAGCCATTTTAATCCATGTTTTACTGATTTATCCAATTTTTTTTGCATAATTATTTATGCTATCATAAAATAGGAAACAAATCAATTGCTGAAAAGTAAATAAATGATATATTATTATAAACGGAAAAATGGTGATAAATATGGCAATAATAATGGATGGTATTGAATTAAGAAATCGTATATTAAATGATTTGCAAATACGTACAGAAAATATGGCTATAAAACCCAAATTGATTGCAATTTTAGTTGGTGATGATATGGCCAGTAAAATTTATGTTCGTAATAAAGAAAAATATGCATCTGTTGCTGGTATAGAAACACAAATTATTCGTATGCCAAATGAAACAGATACAAAAACAATAGTTGAAAAAATTCATGAGTTAAATTCAGATAAATCTGTTTCAGGAATATTGGTTCAATTGCCTTTGCCAAAACATATTGATACACATGTTGTTTTAAATGCTGTAGATGTCAATAAAGATGTTGATGGTTTTACTGATGCAAATGTTGGAAAAATGTATGGTGCTGGTAAAGAATTTATAACACCATGTACACCACGTGGAATATTAGCTTTGTTAAATGCGTATGATATAGATATTGCTGGAAAAAATGCTGTCGTTATAGGTCGATCAAATATAGTTGGAAAACCAATGGCACAAATGTTAATGATGCAAAATGCTACTGTGACAATTTGTCACAGTAAAACAAAAAATATTTCTGATTTTACACGTAAGGCTGATATAGTTATCGCAGCAACTGGAAAAATTAAAATAACAGGTGATATGTTAAAAACTGGTTGTGTTTTGATTGATGTTGGTATGCAACGCGATGAAAAAGGTAAGTTATGCGGTGATGCTGATTTTGATTCATGTTCACAAGTTGCTGGTTTTATAACACCTGTACCTGGTGGTGTTGGCCCAATGACCATTGCAGGTTTGATGATGAATCTTGTTGATTTAGCACAATAACGTATACCTTTACGAATTGAATCACAGGCCTTTTTATGGTATAATTTTACCAACACAAAAGGTCTTTTTTATGCCAGATTTTATACCTTATTCAGAAAAACAACAAATATTGCCTGTTGAAGTATGGGAAAGAGAGCGTTGCTTAGATTTAGATTGCCAGACTGCAAAAGTAGCGACAGCAACTATGCGTGCCATTGTAAGCCGTCTTTTAAGCATTGATAAAACAGGCAAATGTAATGTAGATGATTTTGAATTCATAGTTTTTGATAATGACCAACCAAATGCAGAGTTTGTGTCTGATAAAAAAACATTAAACCATAAAAATGTTATAGCTATAACAACTGGTATCCAAGGTTTATGTAAAAACGAAGATGAATTGGCCGGAATTTTAGCACATGAACTGGGGCATTATACATATCATAAAATTTATGGTGAAAATAATAATACAGTATTCCAAGAACGTTTTTCTGATTTACATGCTTTGGATTTAATGATTGCTGCTGGGTATAATCCTGTGGCTTATTCTAATGTTTGTGAAACTATGCGAGGACATTCGTCTTCATCTTTTTTTGATGTTCATGGATCAAGCATGGCACGAAAAGAAGATGTAGATGCATATTTAACAAAACTACATAAAGAGCAGGGATTTTTCAAAGTAGGTGCATCAACCGGTCTGTGGGGTGATTTTTCTAAAATAATAAACAGTCACACGGACGTATATAAATCGTATTTTAGACAATTATTAGAAAATAATTTTCCAGAAATGTCATGGAATCCTTTCTATCAGCCTTCGATAAAACGTATTTTTGATTTGATTTTATCTGAAATGAAAAAAGGCAGGTTTACCAATTATCAACGTGTTAAAGATATGGTTGAATATCTGGAAAAAGAAGCACCTGCAAAGTTAGAAATAAAAAGTACACAAACTTTTTTGGAACAAGTGGTGGATTTCTGTATTCAAAATCCTTCATTTGGAATGATGTTGCCAATAGATGATTTATGTCGGGCTTTAAAATCAAAATTTCGTGGTGATAAACCGTTTGAGGTGTTCCCGCCAATAGATCAAGAATTTGCCAAGATAGATGAATTTAAGACAACCCGTGATCCGGTGCGTGCTGAAGAGTTGGCAAGATATTTAATGAATAGTCACGATAAAATATTTTCAATTTATTCATTAACAGCCTTTTTTAACAAACAAACACAATTTAAAATGCCGTTACGTGCCATAGCTAAAGGTCACACAATGCCAACAGATTGGTTGTATTCTGTATATAATGAATCTGTGCGTAGACATGAGCGTTCTGTAATAGTGGATTTAATACAAGCAATTGGTTTTGATTGTGAATATGAATGGATTACTGATAAAACAAAAGGTTTTTATGCAGATGAATATTCAGGTAAGATTTTAGCAACTGGTAAAAAAGAAGTCGAAAAAGTAAAGGCACAAAGACAACGTCAAAATGAATATCAAAATAAACATGAATCGTTTGGTGATTTTATGTGTGCAATAAATTTACTTTATGAATTCAATCAAGGAAATATATCTGCTGGTGATGTGGTAAATCGTTTGGAACAACATGGTAAAGAACCAGGTCGTCGTGTGTTATACGATATGGATAGTTTTGTTTATTGGCTAGATTCATCTGTTAAATTGATTGATTACAAACATGAAAATACTTTCTTAAAATCTGAAATACAAGAATTAAATAACAGTAAAGCTTTTGCGGAAATATATATTAAACCTTTCTTGGCAATAATAAGAACAGCTTTGCAACAGGTGGCTCCAAAATTGGCATCACAAATACAGTTAGATAAACCGCCACACGATAAAACATTGTTAGAATATTTACAATATGTCTTTGTGAAATTTGTTAATTTAAAAAGAGATTTTCGTGCTTCTAGTGTATTAGAAGAAAAAGTATCTGATGCTTTATACAGTGTCAGTAAAAAAATGGGTTATCAAGATGACGGTGATTATTATATGACATGGAATGTCGAACTTGGACCGGTTGTAAGAATTGTAACAGACGTATATATGGAAAAATTGCATTCGCTGATAATGAATTTTGTAAATGCTGCAATAAAAGAAAAAGTATATTCTGAATCAAGTGCTGCTAGAATATTATTGTCGCAATTAGATAAATCTAATAGATCTGGAGATTGGCATGATATTTCAGAAAATGAAATTATCAACGTTATACAAAATATATTAAAACAACAGGTTATCCCACAATTACAGTCAGATATTGTTGAAAACACTTATATGCATTTGTCCAAAGGACAATGGCTTAGCAGTAATTTAACTGAAGAATTGGATGAAGAAATCAAACAAAAAACAGATTTGCACAAAATCCAACGTTTGTTATATGTGTGTGATATGTTGCCAAATAATGAACAGGAATTGCTAGAAATATTATACAGACCAACTCCGCAATTAAAAAGAGATGGCTATTCTCTAATGGAGGTCAATTTAAAACAGTATCTTTTAACGTATTACATACGTAAGAAAATGCCGATAACAAATTTATATTCATTATTGATTGCAATAAAATCTGATAAAGTTGTGAATTTATCGGATAATTTCATAGAAGAATTTTCTGATTACATAGATTCAAACGGTTTGATGCCAACTGATTTTAAAGGATTGTATGATTTGCATGCTGTTATGCAAAAATTAAACATTTTTTCAAAAGAAAAATTTGGCTATGCAAAAATGCTAGATTTATTAATATCGCACATTGAAAAAATGCCACAACCACTTTGTGAAATATATTCTTGGAATTTATTGTCTGGTTTTTATTATGGTGATGACAGTGCTTTAAGATATTTAAATCGAAATTCCACAGATATAGGTTCAACTGTGGCCAGACAAAAATTGATAGAAATATATTCTGATGCTGTTGCCCAGCGTCTGGGACGTGATGATAGCACCCCTGCGTATTTTGCTAAAATTCAAGAATTAACAGAATTTATTAACCAAAAACATATATTCGATACACATGCATATTTGAATCGTGTTGGGATAAATAAAGTGACCCAGGGTAAATTATACAGATTGATTTCAGATAAAATTCAATCCCAAGAACATGTTTCTAAATTCTTGGCAAATGATAAAAATGTTGTTTTATCGGATGCTGATGCACAAAGTAAAGATTTATTAGGTCGTGGAATTGAAGAATTATTAGACATTCTTGATAGATACGAAAATATATCTTTGTATTCTATTGAATTTTTAAATAGAAAATTAACACAAAAATCTATTGATGATTATCGTAAAAACTGTATTAGCTGTGTCAGTCATTCAAGTGATTTTAGTGTTATAAATCCGTCCGGTTTGGAAAATTTTTATCACACATTTTGGAGTTCAGGTTTGGAAGTTCGTGCGATTATTATGAATAAATTATTAAACCGTGCATTTAAAACTTTGGATGAAAAAATCAAATATGTATGCGATATGAATTTTGATAAAAATAACAAATATCGTAAAGATGCAGAAATAATTTGCGATTGTGTTATTAAATCTTTTGAACCATATGAACAAGATTTGATATTGGCTGCAATTGCTTCAGCAGATGAAAATAAACAAGAAGGTCAATCTGCATCACGCAGTGTTGGTGAAGGATTGCGAATGTTCTTTGAAAACATGGGGCCTGCATGGGTAAAATTTGGTCAATTATTATCATATGTTCCTGATTTACCATCGGAAATTCGTCGTGATTTGGCTAAATTAAAAGATCGTGCTGATATGCCAGCCAGATGGGATGTTTATACTTGGATGCATGAAGCAATGCCACAAGAATTATATAATCGCATAGAACGTGTAGAAGATATTGTCGGGGCAGGTTCTTTTTGGATGACAGCAATTGTTCAATTAAAAAATGACAAAGGAAAAACTGAAAAGAAGGTTGTTCAATTATTGCGTCCTAATGCAGATGCCAGAGCAGATTCCGGATTTAAAACTATTGAGTTGGCTATAAAGAAATTGGCTAAGCAAAATTCTTCTTATCAAATATTGCAAGAAGTTGCACGTCAAGCTCATAGCTCTGCTAAGTATGAAGTAGATGTAGAAATTGGTAATAAACAATATGAAAAAGCTAAAGAATTATATGGTGATATAAATGTGAATATAGAAGGAACACAATATACACCACATGTTGCAGATTGGCGTTATTATGGAACAGGTAAAAACGGAATGTCATATAAAATTATGGATTATGCCGAAGGGGCAACTTTGTCCCGTGTTTATGCCAGTGACGATGAAAGAAGAAAAATGGCTTTGGCATATTTTACAATTGAAATGGTTAATTTATTCAAAGGTGATGTTTGGGATATAGACAGACATCAAGGTCAACAGAATTTTGATGTTGTATCACCAACAAATGTAAATATAAATATTTATGATACTGGGGCACAATTACCCACAGCACCAGATAGAAAAAATAAAATTTTATTTGCTAATATTTTCTTTGATTTAATACAAGAAATTCAATCTGGAAAATCTATAGATTCGTATTTGTTAAAAATAATAAAACGTTTAGATAAATTACAAAATACTTTACACATAGATATTTCTTATGTTTCTAATATTCAAAAAGGTTTAATGGCATTGTCTGATATAATTGAATATCAAAAAGAAATAAAAGATGCAGATGGTAATATAATTCAAAAACGTTTAACGTTATCTGCTGAAGATTTAAAGCATGCAATCGTAGCAGTTTTGCAAAACCCAAGTGTGGATCAACATATTGGTGTTGTAATTAAAGGAAGAGTAGTTGCTGCAAAATTGAAACATATGGATATACAGGGGTTGAAAGATTTATTAAATAATCAATCTGTTGCCCAAGATAATCCCGTAGAAATAACGATTGCTGACAGAGAACATGAATCTCAATCGTCTAAATTTAATAAAGTATCAGAAGAAATTGCCGCATTGGATAATCCTGATGATTATATTTTGGGAATTCCAAAAAAACATGTTGATCAGCGAAATAAAAAACAACCTTTGGTTTTTGATCCTTATCAAAAAGTTGTTTAATTGAAATATAGTTTATTTAATATAAAAAATCATTGACAAAAACTTATGTTGTGCTATTTTTTTTGTAAATTTAAATAAGGGGCTTTTTATGAAACTAAATTTCAAAAAAATGTATTCATTACGTGCAAAAGTTTTTATGTTGGCTGGTTTTTTAACTGGGATGACGGCGTGTAAAGATGTTAACGAACCAGAAATGAAATCAGGTACACAACAAACTATATCATCTCATTATATTATGAATAATGAAAATAATGAATCTCAAGATAAGTTTATGAAACATTTATCTGATATAAATAATTCAAAATTTTATATTACACCTGATGCTTACTTTAGACCAGAAATTGGTGTTTCTGGAAATGTTGCTGGTGTTTATTTCAAAGAATATTCTGAAGATAATGACAATGTTAATGAATCATTATATTGGCCTTCTAATTCCGAAGAATATATGGAACGTATTTATAATCCAACAGATACGGTGGCTTTATTCAAAGATAATAAATGGAATTTTTATGTTGGTGGATGTTTTGCAGATCCAGGGGAAGATTGGAAAATTCGCAATGTTCCAAATTCTGTTTATCAAAATACGTTTTTAAATATGAGCGACAGCGCATTAGCGTTATTGGCAAAGAATCATTTACAATCAGTTAATGCTGATCCTGGGCATGTACAACATATTTATCAAGCTATAATAGATGGGTATGGTGTTTGGAGTGCTTGTGGTGATTCTTTAGGAATGTCATCATTGGGTGCTAAAATTGGTTTGAAACATTCTGATATTGGTTTGTGTGAAGGCACAGAACCTGTGAAAGGAGATTCTACAAAACATGAAATGTTTCCATATTGTGGTGGTGTAGAACATAAGCGTTTGAATGCATCTTCTGCATCAACTAGGTTCAAAGGAATGGCTCATGTATCTGTTATGCCAACAGAAAAGTCTTTGCATAGTCCTTCTTATGGTGGAATTACAGGTATAGGATTACAAAAATTTTCAACAGATTCTGCTGGTGCTACTTTTTCTCATGGTTCAGTATCAGACACTTTGTTGATGCCTTTTAATAACTGGTATACTGTAAAAGTAATTATGAATCATAATACAAAACAAATAGAATTTTATGCTGAAAATTATCAATCTTCTTTACCAGAAAATGTATGGGGATTGTATAATAATACACAAAATAACGTATATACTGTATCTCATTCAAATTTAATACCAGAAATAAATTGGCTTTATACAGAACAAAATACAGGTATAAATCAATCAATAATGATGTCTATGCCGGATTATTATGGCGAAGAAGAACATATTGCTACTGGGTTAGAAAATGTTTATTGTGCACCAGCTCGTAGAAGTGCGGCATCTGGTGATGCAGTAGAACCAAATGAAGTTGTTCTTCAAGGTTTTATTAACGAATCTTGTACAGAAAATCAATCAATAAGAGGTATGGAAATAGGTTTCGTTTTTGGTGGGGTAAAACAAAGATAATTATGTCAATAAACTGATTTTGAGATGTAAAAAAGACCTTGGTGCAAACAAGGTCTTTTTTGTTAAAAACCACGCATGGATTTTAATCGTTTAATACGATTTTCAACAGATGGGTGTGTTTCACCGATTCCTGCAAACATACGTTTCTTATCTAATGGGTTGGCAATACAAATATTTCCCATTAATTTACATTTATCTAAAGATTCAACCCTTGGATCAACACTGATTTTTTTCAAAGCAGAAATCAATGCAGCAGGATTTCTTGTTATGTGTGCAGATTCTGCATCTGCAGCATATTCACGTGTTCTGGATAAAGAAAAGTAAATAATTGGTGCAAATAACAAATTAAAAATTATCAAAGATATCCATAAAATTAATATAACAGCATGTGCATTGTTTTGATCGTTGTCGTTACTTCTTCTTCCTGTGTCTGCATATATAAAACTTCTGGCAATTAAATCAGCCAACAATGTTAAAGCACCTAAGCATGTTATGATTATCACATCTAATCTGACATCACGATTTTTTATATGGCCCATTTCGTGTGCAATAACAGCTTCTAATTCTAATGGTGTTAATTTGTTTATGATTCCGCTTGTTAAAGCAACAGATGCATTTTGTGGAGAAGTTCCAGTTGCAAAAGCGTTTAAACTGTTGTCGTTTATAATGTATACTCGTGGTGTTGGCATACCAGCAGCCAAAGCAACGTTTTCAACGCATTTAAAAACTTTTTTGTTTTCTGTGCTTTTATCATTTAATTCATGTGCACCGGCAAAACCAAGCATCATGTCGCTGCCACAAGAATATGAAATAATAGTCCATATTAAACATATACACGCAATAATTGGGAAATATGTTGCTATTAAAATTAATGCTTCATTAACAGACATCAAAGCGCAAGATATACAAAATATTATTGTTCCCAACACGATTGGAAATAATAAAACCAACAATATAGTTTTTATATTGTTGTGTTTTATATGTTGATAAACATCTTTGTTCATGAATTAAATCCTTAGAACTTTATTTTTGGTGTATGTTTTACAGCCTCGCGTTCTGATTCATCTAATTCAAAATATTTTTCTTCTGTGAAATGAAACATGTTTGCAACAATGTTAGAAGGAAAAGATTTAACTTTGATATTCATGCTTTGAACAACTGTATTGTAAAATTGTCGTGCTGCTTGAATTTTTGTTTCTGTATCGGACAATTCTTGTTGTAATTCTAAAAAGTTCGTGTTTGCTTTTAATTCAGGATAACTTTCTGATAAAGCAAACAAAGATTTTAGCGCACCAGATAAAGCGTTTTCTTCTGCGTTTTTACCTTCTACACCTTTTGCAGACATAGCTGCAGATCTGGCAGAAACAACAGCAGACAAAGTTTCTCGTTCGTGTTTAGCATAACCTTTTACAACTTCTACCAAATTCGGAATTAAATCATATCTGCGTTTTAATTGAGTGTTGACAGTTGCCCAGGCTTCTTTTATGTTTTGACGTCCTGCAACCAATGAGTTATAGGTTAAAATAAAAAACAAAACTAAACAAACTAATACGATTATAGCAACTGTCATGATAAATCCTTTTTGTTATATACACATGTGTATTATAGCAATACAATGTATATATTCACAAGAAAAAACGTTTTATATTTATTCTATACCATTGATACCTTTTTTACATAATTTTGCATAGATAGGTTTGTCTAAACCGTATGCCTTTATCAGGTTGCTTGGTTTCTGATTGCACCAGAGATCGTGATAGGAAACTATGCCGTTTTTAATCGTTTTTATCAGACTACTGGGCAACTCGGCACGTCCGATGCACGAAGACAGGTAAACAAAGCATTCATCGTTGTCGGCTAAGTTTTCGCACGCAAGGATACGGGCATATACATTAAGGGTCAAATCTGCCTTGCTAGCGTCCTTTGTCCATGGACTGCCACCACCAATCGGACAGGCAGTAGAATAAAAGTCACAGGCTAATTTACGTCCTGTAATACCACAGTCTGCGATAGAACCATGATATGTATAACGTCCGGTACCGTTTATGATGATGTGCGCTGGCTTTTCGCCTAGGACAGAAATCACAAAACCGGTCAAATCTTCATCGTGCAGCATTGGTATTGCCACAATAGCGGTTTCAATCTTGTCGTCGTTCAATGTGATTTGTGTCTTGATATCTATGCCAAGATTATCGGATTGACGAGCCTTATCGTACAGGGCTTTGTTCAGCTTTCGGGCTAGGAATAGTTCCCTGTTTATCTTACCTTCGCCTTGGCAGGCATAACCAACAAACACCCCTTGATCGCCCCAGCCGTCAGCAACAACCCCACGATTGATATCTGCCGATTGAATGCCAATTAAATTGGTAACCTTTATTTGCGCTGGATTGATTGCAAGATCGCCCCATATTGATGCGTACCGGTCATCATAGCCGATTTCGGCAAGGGCGGCCTTAACATATGCGGTCAAATCACCGAGTGGGGCAGAGGTGGTAACTTCGCCACCAAGGACGACATTGTTGTCTTTTATCAAGACTTCAACGGCATATTTGACCTGTGGATCTTGTTCTATTAACCGATCCAAAATGTAACTGGAAATGTAATCGGCGACTTTATCTGGGTGTCCAAGCGACACCGCTTCTGCTGTTCTTTGCATAATTCACTCCTTTGGTTTTTGCAGTAAGAACCAAAGGTGGATTCATGTAGCTACCAACACAGGCAGAATTGCACTGTGCAAAATGCGGCATAAAGTATAGGAAAATTTGCATATAACAACTCCTTGTTTAGTCCATTTAAAGGTAGGACAAGTCAGGTTAAATCCACCTTGATTAAGAATAGTATAACAAACCTCGATAAAAAAATCAATACATAATGGGCCGTTTGAGACAGAAGTGGTATGCAAATATGTACAAATTTGGTTGGTTCTGGTTGTATGTAATGTAGTTTGTGGCAATTTTGCAACAAAAACAGACATTAAAAAATCCGCAGAAATCTGCGGAAATCTTGGCTCGGGCAACTGGACTCGAACCAGTGACATACGGATTAACAGTCCGTTGTTCTACCGACTGAACTATGCCCGAATAACAGGGCATATAGTATACCTGTTAGTCGCAGAAGTCAAGCATTTTATGAGATTTACGAGAAGAAATTCTGGGTGCCTTGAAAACCGTGGTTTTGACGAGTTTTGTGTCTTTGTGTAAACCACGTGTAAAACGTAAATTTTTATACCAAATAACAACGGGAAGTTTTAGGAATTTTACTAAAAAACTCTACTTATAGGCGATTTTTTACTTCGTGTAACCCTCGTGTAAAACGTAAAAATTAAGACAAAAATATTTGACCATTTAACCTTAAACATCGTTCCATATATGGTTTTACTCTACTTTTTGGGGTGCTTTTGGACTAATTTTTCAATTTGTATCAATGTTGGAAAATTTTTAGTCCGTTGTTCTCTGGACGAAAATTAAAGGGAGAAAAATATCGTTTTTAGCAGATTTGCTAGTTTGTATTCAATTTGTAGTAGAAAATAATACGAACAGAAACAAAAAAGTTATTCCGTTGTTCTAATAAAAAGCAAAAAATAGGGGTTTTGTTGGATTAGGTACAAGGTGTTTTAATTTATGTTTTGTGCAAATATTATATTTTATGCTTTTGTATGCCAATGTATAAAAAATGCAAAAGACATACGAACTAACCGAGAGTTGTCGTTTTAAGCAAAATCACAATTGAAATCAATAATGATGTCATATTTGATTTGTATTGAAAAAATTCTGTATTAGGATGTAAAATACATAATAAACAAAAGGATTAAAAAATGAAAAAGATATGGTTTTTTATACTTGGAATCGTTACAGGCATTATTTTAACAATATTATTTGCTGTTATTGTATCTAGCTCTTCAAATGGTGGACGTTCTGGGTTGAACATGTTTGAGCAACCAGGAGATTGTTTGATCAGCAAATCAAGTTTAAAAGTTTTTCAAGTTTTGGAGCCAACGGCTGCTTTGGCAATGATAAAAGATGATTTTTCATCGGGTGCATATTTGTTAGTCAATCAAGATGGTAAAACATATTATGATGATCAGGTTATTAAATTGCCATCGGGAAAATGTTTTAAACAAATCGGGACATATCAGTATCCAACAAAAGATGATAGATTAAAAACAGTTCCTGTCGTTCAGATAATGTAAGAATTAAAACTCGCCAATTTGGCGAGTTTTTAATATTTGCATCTATTTGATTATTTAAATATATGTTTTATAATGGACGCATGAAAACGAAATCCTATATTGCTGATAATAAAAAACTCATGCTTGAATGGGACTTGGGGCGTAATATTGATTTAGATCCACAAAAAACAGGTAGAAATTCTAACAAAAAGGCGTGGAGGAAATGTTCTAAGTGTGGATATGAGTGGCAAGCTCAGATAAATAATCGGTCAAGAGGTGCTGGGTGTCCATGTTGTTCGAAAAGGGCTTTTATACCTGGAGTTAATGATTTAGCTACTGTTTATCCAGAAATAGCAAAAGATTGGCATCCCACAAAGAATGGTACACTTATGCCAAATAATATTGGTAGAAGTGCATCTAAGAAAGTTTGGTGGAAATGCCATAAATGTGGGTATGAATGGCAAACTACAGTTTCGGGAAGAACCAGCAGTGTATCTAAATGCCCAATGTGTATTGGTAGGGTACTGGTTCCTGGGAAAAATGATCTGGCTACAAAATATCCTGGATTAGCGACAGAATGGCATCCAACGAAGAATGAACAAATAGCACCTATAAATGTTATGCCTGGAACGCACACGAAATACTGGTGGAAGTGTTCTAAATGCGGGCATGAGTGGCAGGCTTCACCAAACAACAGAACAACACATAATTCAATATGTCCTCAATGTTCTATAAACACGTATGCTATTGAGGGTGTTAATGATTTAGCAACGACACATCCTGGATTGGCAAAAGAATGGCATCCCACAAAGAATGGTAATCTGACACCACAAAAATGTAGATATGGTTCTAGCCGAAAAGTATGGTGGTTGTGTCCTAATTGTGGTCGTGACTATCAAGCTAGCATTTATGGTCGTGTTATGGGGTCTGGCTGTAGACGGTGTATACATACAAATCATACATCTTATCCCGAACAGGCTTTGTTTCATTACATTCAACAGGTCTATCCCGATGCCATCAATAGATATAAAACAGATTGGTTAGGAAGAATGGAATTAGATATTTTTATTCCATCACTTAATTATGCAATTGAATACGATGGTTCCAGATGGCATACAAAAAGCACTATTAAACAAGAACAAAAGAAATATGCCTTGTGTCATGATCATAATATTACTCTCCTAAGGGTTAGGGAAGAGATATCAGAATTAGGAACTGATATAGCAGATCGTGAAATAGGAGTTGTTACAAAAGATGGAAAACCCTGTTTGGAAGCAACCATAATAGAAGTAGTTCGATTTATAAATTTTTCACTTAAACGTGTGTCAATAAATCTTAAACAAGACGAGTTAAATATTAGAGAAAAATATTTATGCAAACCGAGAGATTCATTACAAAATAAATATCCAGAAATAGCAAAACAATGGCACCCAGAGAAGAATGGACAGATAACACCAGATATGGTAAAACCTGGTTCGGAAATTAAAGTCTGGTGGAAATGTTCCAAATGTGGTTATGAATGGCCCTCAAGCATAAAACACAAAACAAGAACAAAAAAAGCCACGTGTCCGGCTTGTTCAAATCAAGTACTGATCCCTGGGCGAAATGATTTAGCAACGACTCATCCTGAATTAGCAAAAGAATGGCATCCAACGAAAAATGGCGATGTGACCCCAAACAATATTATCACAGGAAATGGAAGAAAATACTGGTGGAAGTGTTCTAAATGCGGATATGAGTGGCAGGCAACAATAACTCATAGAAAGTTTTCAAACTCAGGTTGTCCAGATTGTTACAAGCGTACAAGAAAGCACAAACACTAACATATTCTAATTGGTTTATTTATCTGTATATCATATGGTTTTAACTTAGACATTATAGTCAAAACAAATCCGTAAAAATTCTTCACCAAGCTTTGTTGGTCTTGCGGTATTGTAGTGTATTTTTATAGAATCTGCCCCATATTGATCTTTATGTTTCTTATATATAGCGCAATCTTCGTATATATAATAATACAAGGGATTTGATAATTTGAACTCAGTATTATTCACTTCGAATAACCCTAGACGAAGCAAATTTTCTAAAGATAAGGTATCCTGTCGCATCTCTATTTCTGTAGTTGAAATTTTTTCTTCTCCAGAATACTTTGAAAATAGAAGGGGCTCTAAATACGAAAAACTACCTCTGGGTTTTACTTGTGGATCTGAATCTTTCGTTATAAATATTGTTCCCCATACTTTAAGTCTTTTTGTTATAAAGGATTGTAATACTTGAATATCATTTCTGTTTAGTTGACCAATAATACTAACGAAAGCATCTTGATGTGATTGGGCGGTGTCGCGATTCATTGCGCTGGCAATCAATTTTGCAAATAATAATCTTTTTTCTTTTTCGTCCACATATTTTAAAGATTCTGTTATAGTCGGGTATGTTGATAATTTTGGTGTTATTTTTTTATCTTGTGGAACTTTATTGACTGCATCTACGATTTCTTGTGCGTAATTTTGTGCCAAATCTGGTGCGTAATTAGCCAATGCATCTTTCATTATTTGTTTAATTTGCCCAGATAATTCTGTTTCAGAATCCAAATTAAATATCATAACAGCATTATTCGTTGTTTTATTACCAGCAACATTATCGCCGTTTTTATTTTTTATATTATTGCCAGTTCGTTTCCAATGAAAATTGAAACGTAACAAGTTTGAAAGTTTGCAATCTTTAAGTATCATCATTTTTGCCTTGTTTATATTATGCTAATAATATATATGCTTTAACGTAAAACACAACAAAAATCGTCTAAATTTAGCAAAATACTAATAATGCGTTTTCTTTTTCCACAATGCAGCCATTTGGGATAGTTTGTGGTACAGCCGGCGGAATAGCCAAGCCTGTTTGCAGGTTAGATGCCCGTTTTGTCTGTAGTGCACATTCGATTCCAATTCGCGTAAAGATCTGCATGCTGCGAAATAAAGCATGATGAAATCAGTTTTGTTGTTTGGTTCAATTTCCTGAAAATGTTTATACTGCTTCATAGACAATCCTTTTTAAGGTTGTCGTATTTGTCCGTATTTTGAATCAATTGTCCAGTCATTTGTTAAGTATTTAATATATTGATTTTTCCGCTATTTTATGATATAATATCTGACAATTAAGGGCGCATTTTTGCGCCGTTTTTATTGCTCGCTAAATCACCCACAAAATTTTGCAATTTCGTGGGGCCCGATATGCGGGCTTTTTTTATTTAACAAAGGAGTAAAAATGAAAAAATCTGACATTATTATTTCGGATATAACTTGTATGAAAGAAAAATTTTGTATTGCTGGTTTTGATACTTATGAAAAGCGTATGAAACGACTTATGATTGATGGTGGTTATTGGGATGAAAATCAAATACCGCGGACGTATTGTCAGATAATGGTTGAAAATGAACCCTTTGATGAACCGCGCGATTATCCGCACAGAACAGAAGATGTTAACATAAACTACGAATCTATAGAAATTGAAAGATATTTTGAACCTGGTAAAGAATTGGCTGATTGTTTGAAAGATACTGTATCAAAAGATATACAATCGATATTCAATCATCATGTCAAAGAAAAATCTTATGTTTTACAAAATACTAAATGCCCATCGCTTGGTGCGACAGTAATTTCTGCACGAGATATAGAATTCTTTACAGATGATGGTAAACTGCGTGCAAGTATAACGGATTTTTCTAAGCAAAAATATGATATGAAAGTCAGTTGCAAATACTTGCGTGATATTTTTGAAAGAACCAAAGATGTCGATAAATTAAACTATATGGTTTCTCAGTCACAATATGCGCATTGCAGAATTGGTCTGGCGCGTAAATTTTTGATTCAGGAAAATCATTGCTATTTGATGCTAAATGGGCTATTTTTATACTGATATGACAAAGATATTTACGATTGGTTTTAGTGGCAAAAAGCCAGAAGTTTTTCTGGAAGTGCTGTCAGCGGCACGCATAAGTTGTGTGTGGGACATTCGGCTTTGGCGGACGAGCACTTATGTGCCATATTATAATGGCGATAATTTGGCAGCAGTGCTGGGTAATCGTTATGAATATCATCCAGAATTTGCACCAAGCGGAGAATTTTTGGCTGATTATAAAGATAAAAAACTTGCTTGGGCAGAGTTCGAGCAGAAATATCGCGAATTGTTAAACGCGCGCAACCCGCTGCGAAATTTTGATACTCATAAACTAGACAGGATATGTTTACTTTGCACAGAAAAGACAGCCGATATGTGTCACAGACGGCTAGCAGCTGAATACATCGCAAGCCAAATCCCAGATATTGAAATCGTACATTTATAATGCTTAGAACAGGGGACCAAGAATTCGTGTTCCTCATCTTTTTTGACCATGTAAATCACTTTTGTGTGTAGCCGGTGTGTAAACCGTGTGTAGCAAGGACAACGGAACGGCGTTACGGCATTTTGCGGGGTTGAAAAGGTGGTGTAAACTGTGTGTAAACACGTTCTGTGTAAACCACGTGTAAAACGTTATCTGGAGTTAAACCATATATTGATAGACTTTTTGCGTAAACGGTCAAATTTCTTTTCTTAATAAGTAGCGGTTATTAGCGCATTTTTTCGCAATTATCGTCTGTTAGGGAGGGTGCTCGGTCGCCGTTAACAGTCCGTTGTTCTACCGACTGAACTATGCCCGAATAACGCGACATATAATAACCTTAAAATCCGCACAAGTCAAGGACTTTCTAAACATTTTGCAAAGAAAATTCATATACCGCAAGAATCTGCCTTTTAGGGCATTTTTTGCCAAGGTGTAGACTTGGTGTAGATGGGAAAAAATCAGGTAAAAACACGAGCTTTTTTAGCAAAAATATTCTTTGTTATTCCGTTGTTTCGGCAAAAGTCTTGTTGTTTGTTGCGCTGTACACATAAAAAACTCCCCAGAAAACTGCCCAGAAAATTTTTGGTGTGTTGGTAAAAAATCCAATAGAATTAGCTGTATCGGCCCGGACTGTGGCGGTCATTGGGAAGTAGTGTTTTGAATAAATGTGAAAAGAGAAGTAAAATATTGGAGTTGAACAAATTTATCTTATACGTTTTATTTCAATACCAACAACTTGTTCGTGGGTTAATTCTTCGCGTGATACAAATTTAGTAATTGTGTCCATAAGTTCTGTCATATCTTTAAAACCAGAACGTTTTATATCAATCTTTTTAAACAAAGATTCAAAGTCCGGTGCAACGTGCATATTTAATATTTCACAAATGATATATTCATCAGGATTTTCTGCATCAAACAGCAAGAATTTGTCCCCGGTTTTCATCTTTTTACGTTTTTCATCGTATGCACGTAATTCGATATCTTTTTGACCAGATTTTATCATTTCGAAATATTTATTCCGAACACTCATAGAAAAACGACAGCCCAGATTAGACATAATATGTTTTGCAAAAAAATCACGCATATCGTCAATTTGAATAATTTGTGGGTCTGTTAAACTGGTAAAGTCTAACCAAACAACAGATATATTTTCATTTCGTTTTTCACAAAATTTTAAGTCAAGATTTTCTGTTTCGTGCGAAATAAAATAATGGTGTTCTTCGGACCATGCTCCGCGTTTTTCTGCTCGTTGCGGATCTGTGTGTTTGAAAGAATATGCAGCAGGAATTTCTGTGATTAAATTTAACATTTTTAATGAAGGTTCACCCAATTCTTCAGTCAATTCACGGCGCAGAGCATCCTTAAATTTTTCGCCATCATCCAAACGACCACCAATTGGACCATAGCCATCCTTACCATAACGCAATAATGCAACTTTGTCATTGTGTATTGGCAAAATATAGGCAGAATAACTTTTGTTTTTTATCATATATAATATCCCTTACCCAGATATTATTTTTGCATGTTTATTTTGATTTTCAAGGTTTTTATAAACGCTATTTTTATGTATAAGCTTGGTAATAAACATAACAGATCAAGCAATATTGTTATTATATAATTTTCATATAAGGAGTTGAATTATGATTTATGGTTATATTCGTGTAAGCACAGATAAACAAGATTGCGATAATCAAAAAATAGGTATTGAATATAAAGCATATGAATTGGGGTTAAAAATAGATAAATATATAGAAGATGCAGGAATTTCTGGAATAAAAGAACCGGAACAACGTGCATTAGGTGGATGTTTAAAAAAATTAAAATCCGGTGATATTATTATTTGTTCTGAATTGTCCAGATTAGGACGTAAACTTTTTATGATTATGCGTATTTTAGAACATTGTATGAAATGTGGTGCTAAAGTTTATACTGTCAAAGATGGTTATGAATTGGGTGATAATATACAATCTAAAGTTATGGCTTTTGCGTTTGGTTTGTCTGCGGAAATAGAACGTGATTTGATAAGTCAAAGAACAAAAGAAGCTTTGTTTAAATTAAAACAACAAGGTAAAAAATTAGGTCGTAAATTTGGCAGTAAAAATAAAAAACATAAATTAGATGGTAAAACAGATATTGTAAAATATTTGTTAAACAAAAAGATTCCAAAGAAAAAAATAGCAAAACATTTAAAAGTAAGTGTGCCAACACTTTATTCTTTTATTTACAAAATAAAGCATTAATCAGCTGTTTTGTCTATGAATTTGAATAAATCTTGTGGAACAGATTTTGTAGCTGTTAAAACTTTTGCTATACTTTCTACGGACATCCAGCGTGGTTTTCCAGATTTATAAAATCTTTTGCTTTTATTGAAAATAGTTGGATCCAGTCCACAAAATTTAGCAAGACCAGAACATGTTAATTTGCGTTCTTTTGCAAACATATCTATTGCATGCCATATTTCATCGTGTGTCATTTTATTCCTTTTTGGTTTAATTGTGTAATATTATTTTAAAAATAGAATAATATCAAGAAATACAACCAAAAAGAGAATTTAATATGACAAAACATTGTTTTTTATATGTTTGTAAAGGGGTTGAAAATATGATATAATTCATATCAGAAATGAAAAATATATTTGCGTTTTCATTGGTGTTGATTTCGGCTTTTAATGCCTATGGGGCAGAAGTGCTTGATTTAAATACTGCGCTTCAAAACACATACAAAGCCTGCGTAGATATAGACGATAATTTACATGAATTAAAGGTTTTAGCAGGTGTTAATACTGCTGTGACTGCGGTTGGAACAGGGTTAGGTGTTGGGGCGGCTGCTACTGGTTTTGCAAAGGCGGATAAAGATACAAAAGCTAAGAAATTAGCAGATAAACTGAATTACAATAAACAAACTGTAAATGTCATGCCTAGTGATGAAGAA
This sequence comes from Alphaproteobacteria bacterium, assembly GCA_017528045.1. GTDB lineage: Bacteria > Pseudomonadota > Alphaproteobacteria > Rs-D84 > Rs-D84 > Enterousia. The sequence continues at coordinate 47,962 of JAFXPG010000014.1, forward strand.
ATGAATGCTTTTGCAGAAGCTTTTAAATCAAGTGCTGATATTGAAAAAGAATTTGATAAGTTACGTAAACAATCCAAGACATTAGGAAATTGGCGAACAGGGTTATTAGCCGGAAATACAGCAACAAATGTGGCCGGGGCTATTATTTCTAGTCGGACAATTAACAAGGACAATATCAAAGGACAAATAGAATCTTGTGTGTCTGCAACGCAAGCGTTAAATGCAGCAATTACTGCGGCTAAATTAAATGGCGAATATATCGATGAAGCACAAAATATTTACAATGCGTGTCGTGAATATGAGTTTATAGATGTTTCTGCGATAAATAAACGTGGAACTGGTGCAATGATATCTGCTTCTATCGGTGCGGGACTTGGGGGTATTGGAACAATAACCAGTGGTGTTGCGAATAGTGAATCTGTAAGAAAAGATAAATTGGATGTATCAGAAAAAACAGATGCAGATTGGGATAAAGAAAAGAATTTAAATACTGCCGCAAATGTGTTATCGGTTGGTGCAACAGCAGCATCGGCCACAGCAACAATATTTAATGCAACACAAATAGCGGCAATAAAGAAAGTTGCAAAAGTATCTGAATCTTGTACAGGAGCATTAAAATGAAAAAGTTTTTATTCATGATCATTTTATGTGTTTCTGGTTTAAATGCATTTGGTGATGATTTTGTAAAAAAATCTACTCGTGCAGAAGAAATATCTATTCCTCGTAATATATTTGAAAGTGTTTTACAGGAAGATTCTGAATTAAAGAATCATCAAGATTTAATACAAAAAATGATGAATAAATTTGATATTTATACTGGCATACACAATTTGGGTAAAATAGATATTGATGATATAGCACAAATTTGTTTGTTGGGTAATATTTCACGAAAAGATGATTGTTGGACACGTATATTAAATCCTGTACTTACAAAAATGAAAAAGGTAAGATTTGCTGATGTTTGTATTGGTGAAAATGTAGATATAACCGGTGGCGAAAGGCATTGTATTGACGATGTTTTTATTGTTAAAGCAGGTGGGAAAAATTTGTATCATCAAAATGTAAACGTTCCCGAATATACTGCATATGGTTTGGCATTAGAGTATGCAAAAAAGAAAGGACATGATGTTTGGTGCAAAGAAAACAAAGAACATAAAAATACTATAAGATGTTCTACATTAGATAATTCGCATTTTTACACTTTTAAATTCAATGGTACAAATAATACAGATGATGACACAATATTAGAAAATACCATCAAAGGTATATGTGCTTTGCAAGATGCAAAATTTGTAGATAGTGGTTTTAAAAATATTACCGCAGATGGACATATGGGATTGAATATTAATTGGGAAGAAAAAGATGGTTGTATGACACAATGTGACGCAAGTTTATTAGATAAATTTGCTTTACATGGGAAAACAGAAAGAAGAAGTTTTAAATGGCTTGATAATAATTTGCATGATTTTTGTCCTGTGGATACATTACATAAATTTGATGAAAATCTTTTATCAAAATATCCTGGCTATGAATATATGACAAATGCTTTTGAAAACATTCAATTTGTATTAGATAATAATTTAGTAAACACAATTCGTACATATATTGAATTACAAGGAATAAAAGTTTCGTCTTTCACCTGTAAATACAGACCTGTACCATATCAATCTAATTCTTTATCTAATTATGGTCGTGCAATTGACAATGATGTTTTGATAACAGTTGGTACAGCTGTGGAAATGACCGGCGAACCAGATGATATTTTGATATGTGAATTGAATGGCAAGAAAGTTGATTTTGTATTTGATGATTTATATGAAAGTAAGAATTATGAACAAAAAGCCGGTAAAGCAGGTTTAGCGTGTGTGTTGGTTAATGGTACTTACGGTTCAGACAGAAATTGTCGTAATTTAACAAAATCGCAATGTTTAGAAGCCAGTTCAAAAATATCAGGTGGAACACGTTGGGATTCTGATTCTGAAGTGTGCGTTCTTAACTCTGTTGCAAATGTAAAAACAATCAATAATGTAATACAATTGTCAAGTGGTGTTGCTATAGCTGTTGGTGTTACTTTTTTAACTGGTGGTTCTGCAGCTATCGCAATCGTAGCAGCTGGCAGTGGTTTACTTTTAGATACCGCTTTTATTGGTATTGAAAAAATAAATGAATTAAGACCTGCACATCGTGCACGTTCATTTGCCAAAGATGTTCAAAATTGTCAAATACCAGATGGCACAATATCTTGTTCAACCGCACAAAAAAATTGTGCAATAAAAGTGGTTAATGGTCATTTTGCAGCATTGGAAGAAATATTCACAGATTTAAATGATGATCAAATGAATGTAATTGGTAATTTAATGGAAAACGTTACAAATTGTTTATCTGATGAAGAATATGAAATGGCTTTGCAGACTTCAACAACATATGCGACAGCTGCACTGAATGTTTTCAGTTGGGGTTTGTTAATAGGTGGCATGTTTTTCCATCCTGAATCAGCAGCTAATTTATCGCGTTTTCCGAAAGTAGCAAAAGTACTGGGGCGTTTACCAGGTGCAAGAATGACAACTCGTACTTTAAATGGTGTTGAACATACAAGGCTTTTCTTAGATGGGGTCAGCGATGCCAGAATAAATAGAATAGTTAGTGATTTATTAAAAGATAATTATTTTATGTCAGGCAGTATCCAAGATGGAAAGAAAGTTTTGGATATATCAAAACAAAATATTTTTAGTCGATGGGATAATGCTGTTGGTAATTGGTTACTGGATACAGATAACAAAATAGGTCATATTTTATTAGGGGTTAACAAACGTGCAGAGGTAGGTAAATATACAATTGATTTTGGAAATGGGGTTAAACATAATTTTTATAAAATAATTATAAATGATAATGATAATGTTGATGGAATAGTCAAAGCCCTTAAAGGAAACGGATATTTTATATCATCTGGTACCGAAGAAGGTGCAAAATATTTATACGTTGCAGACGAAGATGTTCTTAGCGGTTTTGATAATATACCAACAAATTGGTTAAAACAAGGAATACAAAATATAGATAATGTTTCAGAAGCTTTTTATGCGAAATTTCCTGGGTTCAAAAATTATGATGATTTCTTCAGAATTTCTAATAATGTTTTTCCAAAAATAGCTGCTGAAAAAATGGTTACACAAATAAGAAACGATGGAAGATTTTTTGCTAAAACAATGCCTATAGAAGGCATAGGTGGACAAAGTGAGCGTTATGTTATCGTTGCTATAAGTAAAGAAGATGCTGACAAGATAGGGATTGTTTGGAAAGGCAAAGATTTAGTTAGTGATGTAGATAATTCTGCTTTTTTAAGAAATATAGAGTTTTATAAGAATAATGAAATAACTAGGATTGGTAATACTTCAGCATATATAGAAGATGTTGGTTCTATAGACGGGAGAGCTATAGTAACAATCCGTATAGGAAATAGAAAAATACCTTTTTATGTTTCATCAGGACTTGCAGGTAAGACACAGGTCCCAACTGGTAAATGGGAGATTTTCTGGGGACTAGGTCCAGATGATGAATGGTTTAACAAAGGAAGTCTATCCGGAATAAATAGTCATTATGGTTCTCGTCAATTAGAATATATAGCACACGAATTAGATTCTAAATTAGGTGACCCTAGATCGATTGAATATGTATTGAGTACTGTTGGTCGAAAATCTAGACCAGATAATGCTGGTGGTTTTGTTGGTGTGGCAAATCTTGGATCTATAGATGCAAAGAGTATAAATTCAGGTTTTAAATATGCACCTAGAAATTACGATGATTATGATGCTTTAGATGTGCTTCGGGCAAACCAAAAAGATATAATATATTATCTGGAAAACTTACGTTAGTTTGACTAAGAAGATACTTCTGAAAAAATTTACTTTCTAGGTTAATTTTTACTCTTCACCAAAATCCATATCGCGTAATTTTTCGGCACGTGGGGTAATTTTGGAAATAGAAGTTTGTAATTCGCCCATATCTTTTTGTGCCAACGCGAAATGTTGATCTACTTTTGATGCACGCTCATCAAGACGTGATAAATCTGTAAGTAACATATCAAGTTCTTTTTTTATTTTTCCAGCGACACGTTTGATTTTTATATCTGATAATACAGCACGAATAGTATTTAATGTTGCCCATAATGTAGCAGGTGATACGATAAACACTTTTTTATGTGCAGCATATTCTATGGTATTAGGAAAATTGGTATGTAATTCCATAAATATAGATTCTGATGCGATAAACATCATTGCAGATTCTGCTGTTACACCAGAAATAATATATTTTTCAGCAATAGCATCTATGTGTTTGCGAACATCTATTTCAAATTGTTTTTGAAGCCCGACATTCTTTTTATCTTGTAATAAACGATTGTAAGTTTCTAGTGGAAATTTACTGTCTATGATCATATCCCCAGGTGGGTAAGGTAATTTGATTATACAATCTGGACGAACACCAGTAGATAATACACTTTGAAAAGCATATGTTTCTGGTGGCATGATATCAGCAACCAAATCTTCTAGTTGTCTTTCGCCAAATGTACCACGAGCCTGTTTATTACCCATTAATATATCTTTGAAGTTTGCAATGTCGGAACTGATGTTTTTTAATTCTATGGCATTTTGAGATAACATACCTAATCTTTCTGCCAGTCTTTCGCGAAGTCTGGCATTGTCTTCACGCAAAGACGATAAATCTACACTGTTTTTACGAAAAATTAACACAAACAACAGCATTATGATAAAAACCAAAAGGAATAAAATATAAGTTGTCATTTCAAAATCCTTTGCTACAATCCTTATGGAATTATAAAAGGTTTTACAAATGTTGCAAATGAAACTTTGTGGTGATTTGATTTTACGTGAAAAATGTACACCTGTATCAGATATTACACCAGAGCTGTTGAATACTATGGATGAAATGATAAAAATGATGTCTGAACAAAATGGTGTTGGTTTGGCTGCACCACAGGTTGGTATCACACAAAGATTTTTGGTTATGATGGATCCAGATACAAATGTTGTATATAAAATGATAAACCCCAAAATATTATCTAGAAGCGAAGAAACAACAGTTATGGAAGAAGGTTGTTTGTCTGTTCTTGGCGCAGATGGTATGCCTGTTTATTCTAATGTCCGCAGATCTTCTTCTGTGCAAGTTGAATGGATGAATGAAAAAGGTGAAATATTACGTGCAGAAATGTCAGGGGTTCCTGCTCGTATTGTGCAACATGAAACAGATCATTTAGATGGTGTTTTATTCATAGACTATTTATCCGGGGTAAAACGCGAAATGTTGATGCGTAAAGTAAATCGGAGACATTAAAATGAAATTAATTTTGATGGGTACAAATGATTTTGTTGTTCCTGTGTTTGATGATTTAGCAAATAAACATGAAGTCATAGGTGTTTTTACTCGTGCACCAAAACCAGTTGGGCGAAAACATATTTTAACGCCATCTCCTGTACATCAATGGGCTGAAAGTCGTGGATTGAAAGTTTATAATTCTATTAAGGAATTTGATAGTATTATTGAAAAACCAGATATGATAGTTGTTATGTCTTATGGTGTTATTTTGCGTGATAATGTTTTGAATTCTGCTAAATGTATAAATATTCACCCAAGTTCTTTGCCAAAGTATCGTGGACCGTCACCAATACGCACTGCGATATTAAATGGTGATACAAACATGGATGTATGTTTGATGAATATGGTTGCAGAAATGGATGCAGGTGATGTTTATATGCGTAAAAATATTTCTATAGATGAAAATGACAATAATGAATCTATAGAAAACAAAGTATCACATACAGCAATTGAAATATTAAATGATTATATGAAAAATCCAGAAAATTATCCGCCAATTTCACAGGCTGGAGAACCAACTTTTACACGTAAATTTACAGGTGAAGACGAAATTATAGATTGGAATAAAAGTGTACAGGATATTCATAATCAAATTCGTGCGCTGGGATGTGGCAGAACAAAGATAAATGGGATAGAAGTAAAAATTTTAGAAACCAAAATAGAAAATAACGAGTTGAGAATTGTAAGAATCCAACCTGCTGGAAAAAATCCAATGGATTGGAAAAGTTTTGTAAATGGTTTGCATGGTGCAAATATAAAATACGGTGAATAAAAAGGTTAAAATTATGATCTTAAATTTTACAACAGAAAGTAAAACAAAAGCATTGTTTAAAGATAATTATGCAGAAAACACAACAAAAGATTTAAAGTGCAAAGATTGTTTTTTTGTAGGGCAATTTACATGTAACAATAATTATCTTTCTGAAAGATTGTTGTGTGGAAAACACCTAAAAGAAATTTCAGATGTGAAAGAAAATGCATCTTGTGATGCGGCTAGAAGTGTAGATTATTGGTTTAATAAATTTGATTTGTTTGCACGTATCAAACAAAAAATCGCAGAAAAATCTGGTTTTAAATTTAATAACAGATAAATAATGACACGTTATAAAATAAATATTGAATATGATGGAACAGATTTAATTGGTTGGCAAGAAAACCAACAGGGTCCATCTGTTCAATCTTTATTACAAGAAGCAATATTTAAATTTTGTGGTGAAAAAACAGAAGTATACTCTGCAGGCAGGACAGATGCAGGTGTACATGCTTTGTCTATGGTTGCTCATTTTGATTTAAATAAACAAGTTGATTCACAAACAGTTATGCGTGCAATGAATTTTTATTTAAACGAAAAGCCTGTTTCTGTATTAAGTTGTGAACAAGTAAGTGATGAATTTCATGCACGCTTTTCATGTAAAAAAAGACATTATAAATATATTGTTGTTAATCGTTCTGCGCCAGTGGTGTTAAGAAAAAATCGTGTTTGGTGGGTGCCACAAAAATTGAATTTAGATATAATGAAAGATGCTGCACAAAAATTAATAGGTAAACATGATTTTACTTCTTTTCGTGCTGCACAGTGTCAGGCTAAATCTCCTGTAAAAACTTTAGATTCTTGTGTTATTACACAGAATAAAGATGAAATAATTTTTGAATTTTCTGCCCAATCTTTTTTACATCATCAAGTTCGTAATATGGTCGGAACTTTGGTTGAAATAGGTTTGGGAAAAGATTTAGATATTGATAAAATATTTGAAGCAAAAAATCGCAGTGCCGCTGGCATAAATGCCCCGGCTTATGGTTTGTATTTTGTCAGTGCTGAATATGCCAAGGACGATGATTTGAAAAATTAGTAATTTTACCCGATGGATAAATTATAATTCCTTCATGTAAAATCTTATCTTTACATTTATCCGATTTTACATCAAATGTTGTTACGATATATTTTATATCTTCGTTTTCACATGTTTTATCAAAATTATTCATAATAGTTGTGAATTTTTGCATGTAAGCTAAATTCCATTTTGCTGTTTTATATATACAAAAACCATCTTTACATTTAATACGATTATTTTTATCAGATTCTTTTTCATTTATAAATGTACGCCATGTATTAAAAGCAAAATAATGTTTTGCAGATTTTGATTTGTTAAATTTTAATTTATTATCATAAACAAAACCAACCAATTCATGATCATCTGATGCAAAGAATAGTGGATATGGTTTAGCAATATATATAACAGTGGCAAATGTAATAAATATTATTCCAGAAACATAATTTATATTTTTTATTAATAAATTTTTTGAATCATATGTTTTTATTAATATAATGCAAATCAACCCAATTATAAACAATAATAAAACAGAGTTTGATAAATTTGGTAAGTGTATATCAGCATATGGTAAATTATTTACATATTCTGCAATGTGTAATGTAACAGAATAAATTTTATTTGTAATATCTATAAATAAAAATTTATCAAACAAAGAAAATATTGTGCCAATGATAATCAATGGCATAATAGCAACAGAAAATATTGGCAAAATAATAATGTTTCCTATTAAACTGTATAAAGGAATATATCCAAAATGTGCAATAATAAAAGGTAATGTAAATATTGTTGCTGTTGTTGCAGACATAAAAGACATATATATTGTATATATAATTTTGTTTATGAAATTTCTTTTTACATATTCTTTATTTTCAAAGAACCATAATAATCCAAATATTGCGGCAAAAGATAATTGAAATCCGGCTGTCATAATATAAAAAGGATTGATTAAGAATATACACAAAAATGCTAATACGGCATTACGTAAAGATAAAATGTTTCTGCCAAATAAAGTTGCTGCAAAAATCAAAGTTGTCATTAAAAACGCACGAATTGTTGCAACAGATGTTCCAGATATGTATAAATAAAAAATTAATCCAAGCCATGCGCAACAAAAAGATGGATACTTTGCAGGTATTCGTTTTGTTATATATGGTACCGATCTAAATATTAAATAAAATAAAGCAAACAACCAACCCCCAACTAATGTCATATGAAATCCACTGATTGACCAAACATGTCCTATACCAATTGTTTTCCAAATTTTTGCTTCTGAATCAGGAATAGATTTTTTATATCCAAGAACAAGAGCGTCAGTTAAATTTGATTTTGCTTTATTGTGTATATAATTGCGTATGTTTTTGTGTTCAATATTTTTATCAATTTTATAATCTAGCATAAATCCAGAACCAGATAATTTATTAAAATAAGACCATCTGGCGAAATCAAAAGAATCTGGAGCAAATTTTGGTGATGGATGAAAAATTTTTACTGTGCCAGAAATTTTATCACCAATGTTTATATCTGGATTATCGTTAAAAGAAACTCTGATAACAGCGCTTTTAGTTGCTGATAAATCTGGATTGATTTGATTAGCAGGTATCTTTATAAATATACGGTAAGATTCGTTTGTGAAATCTATATCTGATACGTAACCATTTATATTTATTATATTATCAGAATGTTTTAATTGAGGTGTATTTATTATGTTTGTAAAAGACATAGAATAAAAGAAACCAAATAAAAATAAAGCAGATATACGAATTAAAATATTTTTGTTTTTTAATATTATTGTTCCTAATAATATTGATATTAAAATTGGAAAATTAAAATTTGGTTCATAATCCAAAGAAAAATATAAAGCGGCACCCAAAGACATAATAAAAGGTGTCCATAAAAATAAATTTTTATATTGGTTTTCTAAGAATTTTTTCATATTAAAATTATAGGATTTTATTTGCTTGCATCGCAACCAATATTTTTTTACGATAGATACACATAAGGAGAAAAACTTATGTCTAGATATATTTTTGTAACCGGTGGGGTTGTTTCAAGTTTAGGTAAGGGCGTTTCAGCAGCATCGTTGGGCGCCCTTCTTCAATCACGTGGATATACAGTCCACAGTCGTAAATTCGATCCATATTTAAATATAGATCCTGGTACTATGTCACCTTTGCAGCATGGTGAAGTTTATGTTACAAATGATGGACATGAAACAGATTTAGATTTGGGATATTATGAAAGATTTTTGGGCATAAAATTGTCCAGAAATGATTCTGTATCTGGTGGAAGAATTTATTGGGATGTTTTGAATGCAGAAAGACATGGTGATTATTTGGGAACTACTGTTCAAATGATTCCACATGTTTCAAACAAAATTAAAGAATATATTGGTGCACCCACTGGAACAGATTTTGTAATTTGTGAAATTGGTGGGACAGTTGGGGATATAGAACAAAAAATATTTTTAGAATCTATTCGTCAATTTGCGAATGATGTTGGTCGCAGAAATGTTATGTTTGTTCATTTGGCTTTGGCTCCATATTTGGAACAAAGTGGTGAACTAAAAACAAAACCAACACAAATGTCTGTTCGAAGATTATTAGAAAATGGTATCCAGGCAGATATGTTATTTGTTCGTTCGCCAAGAATGTTAACCAGTGATGAACGTGCAAAGATAGGTATGTTTTGTAATTTGCCTGCTAAAAATGTTATCACCAGTATGAATGTTGATAATATTTACAAAATACCATTGGTATATGATTCTCAACATGTTTTTGATATTATGGCAGAACATTTTGGTTTGCCGAATGCAACTGGAGATATGTCTAAATTTAAAAAGATAGAACATTATTTAGATAATGATTTACCAACATGTACTGTTGGTGTTGTCGGAAAATATTTTGATGTTGCAGATGCTTATAAATCTTTGAATGAAGCATTATTCCATGCAGGTGTTCAAAATAATGTACATATTAACATCAAAAAAATAAATGCAGAAAATTTTAATCCAGAAGATTGCAGTGATGTTGATTGTATTTTAATTCCTGGTGGTTTTGGAACACGTGGTGTAGAAGGTAAAATTGCGGCTGTTACATATGCACGTGAAAATAATATTCCTTTTATGGGGATATGTTTGGGAATGCAAGTTGCAGTCATAGAATTTATGCGTAATGTTGTTGGTGATAAAAATGCTGGGTCAATAGAATTTTCTAAAAATTGTACATCGGTGATAGATATTATGTCTGATTGTGATAAAGATAATATGGGTGGAACTTTACGTTTAGGTGCTTATCCATGTAATATCAAACCTGGTACATTGGCAGAAAAAATTTATGGTTCAACAAATATATCTGAACGTCATCGACACAGATATGAAGTTAATATTAAATATAAAGATGAATTGGAAAAAGCGGGTATGATAATATCTGGAATTTCACCAGATGGAAAATTGCCGGAAATTATTGAAATACCTTCGCATAAGTTTTTTATAGCAGGTCAATTTCATCCGGAATTTCAAAGTAATCCGTATGAAGGCCATCCAATGTTCAATGCTTTCATAGCGGCAGCAAAAAGAAAGTAAAAAAAAGTCCCGATTAAATTCGGGACTTTTTTATTTTAATTCATATAGTGTTGGTTACATAATACGTATTTTCAAACGTTCTGTTTTAAGGTTTTTCTTAAATAATTCAAAAACTTTTCCTTTATGTACCTTTTTATTTACCAAAAATAAAATCTGGATTTGATGATATTGCAATTATAGTATCGATATCATCATCTGGTGCAGAATGTTGTTTAATTGTTTTTCCACATTTTTCACATTTATGTGTGATTATGTATCCATCTTTATCCGGGGAGACCGCGATTGGACGCATCATGCCACCACAATCGGACATTCTGTCGCCGGGGTTGTTATCTACATGGCAAGACCATAAACATTTTGGACAATGGTTTGTATATCCATTGCCGTTTACAAATGCGCCACAATGGGCGCATGTAAAATTCTCAACACGTTTAACAAATGTTTTCATTATAAACCCAACGCATCACGATACATTTTTGTTAATTCGTCTGCTTCGTCTAATTCATCTGGATCTAATTTACGTAATCTTATCATTTGACGAATGTATTTTGGATCGTATCCTGCAGATTTGGCTTCACTGTAAACTTCTTTGATATCTGCTGCGATAGCGGCTGTATCTTCGTTTAATTTTTCAATTCTTTCGATAATGCTGATTAATTGTGTGTTATCAATTGCACCATGGTTTGCGTTTTTCATGACCTTCCTCTTGTTTTTTTATGTATTTTATATAAACTATATGATATATTAACAATTGCAAAAATCAAATAATTTTATATAGAAAAGAGAGAGAATATGACAAGATTTACCAAGATTACTGCGTCCATAGGTCCAAATTGTGAAACAGAAGAAGTTTTAACCAGAATGATTAAATCTGGGGTTAATTTATGCCGTCTGAATTTTAGTCATGATACAGGCGATGTTCAAGGTGCTAAAATTGATATGATACGTTCTGTGTCTGAAAAATTAAATATACCTGTTGGTATTATTGTTGATATTCAAGGTCCAAAGCACAGAATTGGTAATTTTGAAACAGAAAATCATTATCCATTAAAAATTGGTCAAAAATTTATATTAGATTCAGATCCAACACCAGGAAATGAAAATCGTGTTCATTTGCCAGATGTTGATGTTATGAAATCACTTAATGTTGGTGACAGGGTTTTGCTGAATGATGGAAAAATAGAATTAAAAGTTGATGCTGTATTTGATGATAAAATAGAAACAACAGTTGTTCGTGGTGATGAAATTTGGTCAAGACGTGGTTTTAATTTACCTGATACAGAAATAAATACAGAAATTTTAACACCTAAAGATAAAGCTGATTTGGAATATGCTTTAACAAAAAAGCCAGATTGGATTGCTCTTTCTTTTGTACAACGTGCAGAAGATATAGCTTATGTTCGTGATTTTATAAATGAAAGAACATCTTATCCGGTAAAAATTATTGCAAAAATAGAACGTCCAAATGCAGTAGAAAGAATAACAGATATAGCAATTGCTGCAGATGCAATTATGATTGCACGTGGTGATTTGGCTGTTGAATTACCATTTGAAATGGTGCCAGCTGTATCTCGTCATATTATACGTGAATGCAGAAAATTAAATCGTCCCGTTATAATGGCTACACAGATGTTGTCTTCTATGGTGCATTCTGAATTTCCAACACGTGCAGAAATATCTGACGTTGCAAATGCTGCGTATTTAAGAACTGATTCTACGATGACTTCTGAAGAAACAACGATAGGTGATAATCCTGTTAATGTTATAAATACAATGAATAAAATCTTAGATTATTCAGATACAGATGCGATAGCTAATCCATACGATTGGTCTCGTGTAGATAATGTTCCAGAAAATGACTGGTCAAGATCTGTTTCTTCTATGGCTTATCTGAACAAGGCCGTAGCAATAGTTGTTTTTGCTCGTGATACGGAAATAGCTATGCAAATATCTTGCCGTCGTCCAGATATTCCAATCATAGCAGTATGCAGCGAAAATGTTATTGCTAATCAATTATGTTTATCACGTGGAATATTCCCAATTTGTGATCCTTATTTGTTTGGCCAAAGAGATGCCTTTAATGCAGTGCGTCAATTTGGTATAGGAACAGGTAAATTGGTAATAGTTGATGATGATAAAATCAGTTTAAGAACATTAGATTAAAAAAATGGGTTTCAAACCCATTTTTTTATCTGGTTTTATATATTTGTTGTTGATTGTGTTTTATATTTTTTTTCAAATCAATAATTACAGGAATCAAAAATACAGCAGAAATTAAAAGCGGTCCAAAGAACAATTTTGAATTACCGTTAAGTGTTTGATATAAAAATGTCAACGTTCCATTTCCGATCAATCCAGATTGAATAGATGATGGAATAAGATTTTTATAATTTTTAATTTTGTATTTTTTTATAATATCTGCGTTTAAGGCTTTTTGATCTTTTAAGCTGTTATAAAATTCATACATAATGGCAGCTGGTAGAAATGTTAATAAAAAATTTTGAAAATTTGGATTTGCTATTAAAAAAGGCATGTCGTACAACAAACACCAAAAACAAGCCCCGATACCAGCGCCTTTTATAAGAATTTTATTATTTAAATTATTATTTATTTCTTCTTTGTTCATGTACACACAATACTACAAAAAATAAAATTGTCAATTTTAATTATGTATTTTTATGTTGACCCAAATACAGTATTTTTACTATCATTTTTTTATTATGAAGAGAGTATTTTTATCATTTATTTGTTTGTTTGGTTTTGTTTTTAATTCGGTTAATGCTGAAGATTATAAAGCTGTGTTGGTTGCAGATATTGATTCTGGACAAATTTTATATCAAGAAAAGGCTAATCAATTAAATTATCCGGCATCTTTAACAAAGATAATGACTTTGTATTTAACTTTTGATGCGCTGGAACACAATAGATTAAAATTAGATGATTACTTGATAGTATCTCAATATGCAGCAGATGCTCAACCTGTGAAATTAGGGTTAACTGCGGGCAGTAAAATAAAAGTAGAAGATGCAATTAAAGCAGTTGCGGTACATTCTGCAAATGATGTAGCACGTGTATTGGCGGAAAATTTACAAGGTGGAAAAGAAGGTAATTTTGCAAATTTAATGACACGTGTAGCAAATGAAATAGGTTTACAAAATACAAATTTTGAAAATTCTTCTGGTTTACCGAATGATGATCATATGTCTACAGCACGTGATATAGCGTTGCTTTCTATGGCTGTATATAAACATTTTCCACAATATTGGAAATATTTTGGGATAAAATCTTGGACATACAATGGTAAAACTTATACTAATGGTAATCGTTTACTAGGAACATATCCTGGTTGTGATGGTATGAAAACAGGTTTTACAAATAAATCTAAATATTCATTGGTTGCAACAGCAAAACGTAATAATCATCATTTGATAGCTGTTGTTTTGGGGGCGGTAAATAAAGATGTTCGTGCAAATGTAGCAACGAAAATGTTGAATTTGGGTTTCAGTAAAATTGGAAATAAGGGTGTTTCACAAGAAAATGTTGTCAAAGATACTTATGTTGCACCGAATAACAATAATCCTGTGGTTAAATATGTACAGCCAACTGTTGAAAAGACAGAAAATTTCAATACAAAATATTCTGCTGGAAATGTTGGTTTACAATGTGGTGCTTTTTCTGTGCAAGAAGCAGCATTAAAACAAATCAAGAATGTAAAAAGTGCAACTGGTTTAAATTTTGTTATTGAACAAAATGATTCAGGGTTATATCGTGTTCGTGTTAATGGTTTATCTGAATCTGGGGCTGCAGATGCTAAACAAGCTGCAGTTGCAAAAGGAATAGATTGTTATATATTTCATTAGAGAAGTAAAATATGAATATAAAAATAGAAAAACTTGTTAAACAATTTGCTAAATTGCCACGTGTTGGAAACAGGGCCGCAACTCGTATAGTTATTGATTTGTTACAAGATAAAACCGGACGAGCAGAAAATTTAGCAAATACATTATTAGATGTTTCAAAATCAGTACATCCTTGTCCAAATTGTGGTGTCTTAACAGATTGTGAAATTTGTGAATATTGTTCTGATCCTGCACGTAAGAACGGTCAATTATGTATAGTTCGTGATTTGTCTGATGTTTTAGTTCTAGAAAAATCAGGTGTTTTTCATGGATGTTATCATGTTTTGGGTGGAAATTTATCTGGGGTTTCGGGAATTACTCCTGACGATTTGAATATAGCAAACATTAAAGACAGAATACAAAATGAAAATATATCTGAAATTATTTTTGCTTTACCAAATACAGTAGAAGGTAAAACAACACAACAATATATAATTGCATCAATAGGTGATACAAATATATCTTTTTCTGAATTAGCATCAGGTGTTCCTTTGGGTGGTGATTTAGATTATATTGATGATGGAACTTTGACTTTGGCTTTTGGGGGACGTAAAAAATTATGATTGATAAAATTATAAATTTACCGCCTGTATCAGAAATGATGCGTGAATCAGGTTTGGAACCTAAAAAACAATATGGTCAAAATTTTTTGTTCGATTTAAATTTAACCAGTAAAATTGCAAAATCTGTTCCTGATATTAAAAATACAATTGTTGTAGAAATTGGACCAGGACCTGGTGGTTTAACTCGTGCCATTTTAATGGCCGGTGCAAAACATGTAATTGCAATTGAAAAAGATAAAACAACAGGAAATATTTTATCAAAAATTGTTGAAGCATCGGATGGCAAATTAGATGTTATTTTTGGAGATGCTTTAAAAATTAATTTAAATGATTTAGATAAAGAAGGTTATGCAGTTTGTTCAAATTTACCGTATAATGTTGGTACAGAATTATTAATAGGTTGGTTACATAAAATTGCAGATGGTGCAAATATTAAATCTTTGACTTTAATGTTCCAAAAAGAAGTTGCAATGCGTATTGTTGCAAAAGAAAAAGATTCTCAATATGGCAGATTATCAGTGTTATCTAATTTAATAGCAGATACAAAAATTTTATTTGATGTTCCAAATACAGCTTTTGTTCCTCGTCCAAAAGTTCAATCTGCAGTTGTTCAAATTATTCCTAATAAAAATAAAATTGATAAAATAAAAGATATTACAAAATTGGAAAAATTAACCGCAAAATTATTTGGACAAAGAAGAAAAATGATACGTGGTATTATTAAAACTGATTGGGAAAAATTTGGGTTGTCTGGGACAGAAAGGGCAGAAGAATTGAATCCTGAATTATTTTTAAAAATATCAAGCATTATAGATAGAAATTTGTTATAATATGAGTATTTAATGGAGAGAGAAAATGTCTGTATCAACGTTAGTATTTTTTGCCATAGCTTTTGTTGCTGTGTTTTTTATGCGATTGGCACGTATGGGAACTTTGCTGGCTTTTTTATTAACAGGTATTTTAGCAGGACATCATGTTTTTGGTTTGTTTGAATTGTCTGGTACTTGGAATTTCCTTGGTGATTTAGGAATTATGTTTTTATGGTTTAACATTGGTTTACAAATTAATATGCAAAGATTATGGCAATTAAGAAGAACTATTTTTGGGCTTGGTGCTTCACAAGTTTTAATGGTTGCTGTTATGCTGTTCCCTATTTTAATAGGAATCACATCTTGGACAATGATGGGAACCATAATGATTTCTTTGATTTTAGCAATGTCCAGTACTTCTGAAGATTTACAAATTTTAATAGATAAAAATCAATTACAAACAAATATGGGACGTCAAACATTTTCTATTTTGTTGTTCCAAGATTTATTATCAATTCCTTTATTGGCTATGTTACCTATTATGACTGGTAAATCCATAAATTTAGGTGCATCAGCTATTGATATTTTAGTGATGTCTGTAGGTTTAATTTTGGGTGTAATTATTGTTTCTAAATTTTTAATTAACCCTTTGATGAGATTGGTTTCCAGATTACAGTCTCAAGAAGTATTTGTTTTAGCGATAATGGTGAATATCGCAATATGGGCAGTGTTATTGAATTTAATGGGGTTACCACCAGCACTGGGTGCTTTCTTAGCTGGTATGTTAATGTCAGAAACAGTTTACAGACATCAAGTTAATGCTGTTATAGAACCTTACGCAACTTTATTCTTGGCATTCTTTTTCATAGTATTGGGGATGGGAATAAATTTACCTTTCTTAGGACAACATTGGTTCGAAATTTTAATTAGTGTTATAGGTTTAGTTTGTATCAAATTTTTTGCTTTATATATCGTTGCACGTGTTCGTCATGTGTCCGGTCGCGAAGCAACATTAATGTCTATTATCTTAGCACAAGGTGGTGAATTTGGTTTGTTAATTTTACAGACTATGAAGATAAATAAAATCGAAGCTATTCCGGCAGAACATCAAGAATTATTGATTGCCATCATAATCGTGTCTATTATGGTGACACCTATATTGTTATTGATACATGATCAATTATTAAAAGCAGGTATAATTTTCAATGGCGCAAAAGATAAAAAATTATCTCAACCAGTTGAAGAAAATACTCCTGATGTAATTATTTGTGGTTTTGGACGTATGGGACAAATTGTTGCACAAATGTTAGAATCAGAAAATATATCTTATGTTGCAATAGATGCAAATGTTGATGAAGTTGTTATGGGGCGTGAAAGTGGTTATAATGTTATTTATGGTGAATCCAGAAAGAAATCTATATTATTATCAGCTGGTTTTAAAAACAGAAAAACAAAAGCTGTTGTTATTTCATTGAATGATGAAAGTGTTGCACGAGATATTGTTCATACAATACATGGTATTGCGCCAAAGATGAAAATATTTGCACGTGCTCATAATTTAAAATCTTCAAAAGAATTAATTGGTATGGGGGTAAAAGCGGCAACACCTGAAATCATAGAATCTTCATTTACATTGGGTGCAAATGTTATGGAAAATATGGGGATATCTAAAAACAAAATTAATAATTTGCTTTCTGATTTACGTGCAGATGGTTATGCCAATGTTAAAAAACCTGTGAATGTAAAATAGGTATATTATATTTGATTTTGCAACATCTAATTGCTATATTTCTTAAATAAGAAGGAAAAAAATGAAAAAATTCTTGAAGTATATAGCAATTATTGTTGCGGTATTTTTATTAGATTTTGTTTCTAAAGCTGGATTGTTAAGTTTTTTAGCTGCTAAATATGGTAGTATGGTTTTTGATCCAAATACCATTTGTGCAAAATGTAACATAGAAGGTATTTTTATTCCATGGCAGTATATAATAGGTTCTGATTATGGCTTATCAAATCTATTTAATATACAATTTGTATGGAATAGTGGTGTTTCTTTTTCTGCTTTAAATGGTGTTATGCCTGTGATATTAAGTTGTTTAACTTCGATTATAATTGCTTATTTAATATATTATTTATTTAAAAAATCTTTAACATATGAAAGATTTGCTTTGGCAATGATAATTGGTGGCGCTTTGGGTAATTTGACAGACAGAATTCGTTTTGGGGCAGTGGCAGATTTTATACAATGGCATATTGGTGGAATTTGGACTTTTCCAGCAATATTTAATATAGGTGATGTTTTTATAACATTTGGTGTGATTTTATATTTTATAAATATGTTTATAAACAGAAATCGTTGTTTACGTAATATAAAGGGAAAATAATGGTAAAATATTTAAATAATAATTCTGGTTTTAATCAATGGCAAAGTATGCAAGCTAACAAAGGAAAACAAAAAACTTTTGGTTTGTGGTGGTGGATAATAACATTTTTATTTGCTTGGTGGATAATGGGTATTTGGTTTAAACCACAAAATACAGAAATCAAAGAAGTCGAACCGATTAGTGTTGAACAATCAAATGCAACAAAACGAAATCTTGTAAATGAAGATATTTCCTTTGACGTTCAGGGGCTACGTATATCAAATGTATCATTAAATAAACATAAAAAAGATTCAAAATCCGAAGAGCATGTTTCTTTGTTAAATAAAGAAAATAATTTTGTTGAAATTGGTTATGTATCATCTGATGTTGTTGTCCCAAATATAAATACACAATGGGAAATGAAATCTGGTGAAATGCATTGGGATAACCCAAATGTACATTTTGCACGCAAAATATCTGTTAATGGTTATGTTATAAATATTACAGATATAATAAAAAATAAAACTAACCATGAAATTAATGTTGCGCCATATACACAAATTACACAAAATACAGAAAACAAAACTTCTTCTGTTGTTGAAACTGGTGGTGTCGTTTATGCTAATTCTGATTTAGATTATATTGGCTGGAATAAATTAGATAAAAAATCAGTCGCATATTCGTCTGTTGACGCATCTTTTGGTTTTGCAGAACAATATTGGGAAACAATCGCATCAATAGATGCAAAAGACCAAACGATCAGTTTGAAAAAAAGTGGTGATTTGTATTTCGCACAAACAAATGCAGCGCCTGTAAAAATTGCACCAAAAAGCGAATATGAAATAAAAACTTATGTGTTTACTGGTCCTCGTATCAGTTCTGTACTAGATCAATCTGCGGTTAATATTCCTGGATTGAATAAGACTATGGATTATGGTTGGTTTTGGTTTTTTGCCCAACCTATGTTATGGATGATGAATGTTTTATATACATTGGTTGGTAATTATGGGCTAGCAATTATTATTATGACTTTGATTTTAAGATTATTGATGTGGCCTTTGACCAGAAAATCTTATGCTTCAACAATGGCTATGCAAAAAATGCAACCAGAATTACAACGTGTTCAAAAATTATACGCTAATGATAAAACACGTTTACAGATGGAAATGATGAAAATATATCAAACAAATAAAACTTCGCCTATGTCTGGTTGTTTACCGATGTTATTACAAATTCCAATTTTCTTTGCTTTGTATAAAGCGTTATTGATATCTGTTCCAATGCGTAATGCCGGATTTTTATGGATATCAGATTTGGCCGCGATGGATCCATATTTTATATTACCAATTTTGATGGGGGCAACAATGTGGATACAACAATCTTGGCAAACACCAAAAAATACAAATACTAATGATGCAATGGCAAATACACAGCGTGTTATGAAATGGATGCCTGTATTATTTACTATAATGTTCGCATGGATGCCTGCGGGGTTAGTTTTATATTGGACTGTATCAAATGTATTCGGTATGTTACAGATGTATATAATCAAAAAAAATATGAAATAAAAATGCCCTTTTGGGCATTTTATTTTTGTGATATATATTTTAATAGAAAATCTGGAGTTTGAATTTTTATATTTTTTATATTACAAAACTTTTTTGTAAATTGAACACATGTTAAAGATTTTTTATATAAAGCATTTTGTAAATTAATATTGTTATTATACCTTATAAAGGTCCAACCATATTCAGTTAGTAGTTTTAAATCTTTTTTATTTAAACAAATAATACAAATGTTACGTTGGCTTGTGAATTGGTATAAAAAACATTTGTTTTGTTTAATAATAATTGGTGCACAATGTTTAAATTTATTACAAAACATATTTGCTATGATTTTATTAGACTGTTTTGAAAAACCTATATATATCATTTTTTTATCCACATTATTTATATTGTTCTGATTTATTCCCTCGTTCTCAATAAATCAGAATTATGTTTTTTGTTAATCTGTTAACCAACCTTTTTTATGTGCTGCATCTTCTAAAGTTTCCATAGCACTGTTCCATAATGCAGCAGATTTGTTTTCTGAATAAATATATTGGTGAGGTGCACGTTTTTTATCACCAAAAATTTTCATTACATTTAATTGTTCAGAAGATAATTGCCCTGATAAATATAATTTAGTAATCAAAGTTTCTACATCTAATAATTCACAAGGTCTGTGGACAGTTGATGTTTTTCGAATAAAATTATTTTGTATTGATTTAGAATATAAAAACCAAAACCACAATTGTTCTGCGTTTTGAAATTTTTCTGAATCATTTATATTTTTATAAGCCAACGTATTTTCCATATTTTTCTCCTTTTGTATTTATATGGTTATATTTAAAAATACCTTATATAAATAAGGCATTTTTAAGTTAATAATAAAAATGGTATTAAGTAAAATATTACAACTATAAATAGAATATAAAATTAAAAAATCGATTCGAAATCGGTTTTTTAATTTGTTAATGCGAATCGATTTTTATTCCATTTCAAAAGGTTCTTCGCATGGGGCATCAGGATCTTCAGGACAACAAGCAAATGTTCCATCACCCATATCCGTATAAGTTTCAGATGCACAACATCCTTCTGGCCCAGGACTGCTGCCGTCTTCACATAATAATGTATTTTCATCTATGGCTGTCTCAGGTTTTGCAAACGGGTTTTCTACATAACCATCATCATCATAAGTTAATCCAAGAATTTCCGTATTGTATTTTTCTGTATCATCTGCATAAGTATCCGTAAATTTCTTAGATTGACTTTCAAAATATACTTCCTGTTTAGCATTATTTTTAGCTTTATAATTCTGCGATTGACAGTAAGCTAATAAGGTTCTGTAATCCATATTTTTCGTTGTTGGGTTTTCTCTCCAAGTATCATTTACTTTAGTCGTTCCAGTCTTTTCATCATATTCGCAAATATCACCCATATCAAATGATCTAACTTGACCAATCCAAGATGGATCATCAAGATTACGGCTTGCTTTGTCTTTTAAATCTGTCCATTTTGCACGAGATTGGGCAGGAGCATATTGCGTAAACGCACATTTTTTACCAGCACCTTCTGTTTCATCACATGTAACAATTATATCAACTGGAGAATAAACATTTATACGTGTTCCGGCAGCAATAGAAAATGGTGGCGTTGTATTATCCAATGCGTCAACTAATAATTTTTGTGCAACCTTGTTCCATGTGGATATAACTTCTTGCTTTGCCATTTCTGATGAACGCATAGTTCCGGATTGAACAACCGTATTATTATCCAAATTAATTTGATTAACAACTTTATCTGCAATAGGTGCAATCATATTTACCGCAGCCGGAACAATAGATGTTAATATAGGCATAACCATTTGTTCAACATAATCAGTACTGCCATGTCCTGGAACGCCTATACGTCCTTGGGCGTCACCTGTGTAAGGATCAGAATCATCTCCATTAAAGTTAAATTCTACTCCATCTGGACGTATAAATTGGTACCATCTTATATCCATACGACCAATAGATTTATAAGGTCCTGGAATTTCACCTGTTAAATATCCCATTAACAATGTTCCGGTTGGTATAATAATTGTTCGTCCATCATCTGAATATACATTTCTGTCCACTGTTGCACGTACTGGTAAATAAGAATGACTATCATATACTGCTGGATCTGCACGTACTTCAGAAACAATAGTTGCAGGAATCGGTTTAAATTGACGTAAAATAAATGTACGATCATATGGACGTGAAGATACAATGTATTCACCACTTTGTGCTGATCCCATCAATGCTTCTTTATTTAAATCACTTTTCCAACCAAGTTCTTCATTATCACTGGCTTTCATCATTCCACCAGAAGCCCATTCCGTTTCGTCCACATCAAAATTTCCATTTGAATCAGCCACAGAATATTTCTTTGGTGCAGCCAATTGTGGTAATTTTATATCACGGGCTTTTACACGTCTGTATCCAATATGATCTGCATCTGTTCCAATTTTTGAGCCATCTTCCAAAGAAGTTATAACACCTGTTGAAAAATCATATTTACCAGTTGGATTTGAACAATCTTTATCTTCAAAAGGATGAAAATAATTTGCACCATGTTCTGGTTTTATCCAACCAATTTGAACACCAGATTGGTTATATCCTGGAATAGCAAAATCTGAACATTTTTCGGCAGGTAATGAAAATTCATCATCTGAATTTTTGAATGAATCAGCAGGAGATATTTCTTTATCACCAAGATTTTCTTCTGGATCTGATATAAAAGAAGGTTCTGTTTCTTCTTCAATTGGTTCAGGCTCTGGTTCAGGTTCTAATTCTACTATTGGTTCTGGTTCAATCACAGGTTCTGGTTCAATCACAGGTTCAACTTTCTTTTCTTCTACAATTTTTTCAATCGAATTGTATGTAATATCTAATATTTCTTCTGTATTTGTTACATCTTCTTGGGCCATATGCCAAGTTATCATCAATTTTGCTTTTGCTTTAGATTGAACAGATTTCGGACTGTAAGTAATTTTTATAGAACAAGAATCAGTCAATATATTATTGCAATCATTTTTTTGTACAATATCGATTTGTTCTTTTTTTGAATCTATTTTGATACCGTCTATAACGACAGATTCACTGGCATATAAATCAACATCTTCAGTTTTTGATTCATCAACACGAACATCATCAAAAGAAATTTTTTCAGGTGTTACAGTAAATGTTACTGGTTTTTGTACAATAGGTTTACTTTTAGATCTGTTACCTATGAATAAAGTTAATAAAATAACAACAATCAATACCAAAGCACATAACAATATCCATTGGACATGCTTTGGTGTTTCTGAACGAAATTCGTCAAATTGTTGTTTTATATTTTTCATTTTATTTATTGTATTCTTACCACATGACAACTGTTACCGCTGAATTTTAACAATTTATCACATAATTGTTGTGCTGTATCTATATCAGCCAAAGGACCAATACGTAAACGATACAAACGTGCTGTTGCTGAATCTGCACCTAAATCACCAACACCCTGTTCGTCTACTGCAAAGAAAACACTGTTTTTATATGGACTTAAAATTCCTGCACCATCTTCACCACTGAATTTTGCTAACAAATCTGTCCAATAATCATTTAACGCTTTTACGGATGTATCAGATTTTAATTCAATCGCGACACCTGATTGATTGCTTGTAATCAAAGGTATGTTTGATTGTGGTAAATAAGCACCTGATGTTGTACGTGCTGTTGGCATCATTTGAACACCTGATGTTGTTGTGTTTACAACCATATTAGAATCATACCCCATCATTTGAGGTTGATTATAAATCATCGTTGGTGTTGCTGTATAATCATTAATAGATGCGTTTATAGCATATTGTTCATCTGTATAAGCAATATTATTCAAAGATTGATTCGACATCATAGATTGTGCAACGTTAGCTTCTGCTAAGGCCATAACAGATGCTGTATCTGCAATCAAGAATGGTTTTGCACGTTTTTTGATACAAACAATTCTTTGGCCACTGCGTAAAACCATATCGCCAACAGCTTCCACTATTAATAAACGACCATCTTCACCGTCTGTACGAAAACCAACTGGGCTTTCACCGCCTTCTACTAACAAAGAAACAACTGGCCTTTGTGTCATAGAAATAACTTTGTCACCAAAATCTATATATGTAAATATTCTGTCACGCCATACGCGTTCTGGTGCAATTACATAATCGTCAGGATTTGGAACAAATATATCTAAATCAAAACGAAATTCGGATGGGTCGATTTTCATAGTTTTTATCCAACCATAATCTTCACCGTCAACACCAACAACAGACGTTGTTGCAGCAGGTTTATTAAAACCATGCCCCATAGAACCACCAGATACATTTGACGAAGTATTCAAGGCTGATGCATTACCCAAAGAAATATCTACTTGGGAATATGTTATTTCTCCTGACCCCGATGGGTATGCGCGTAAATATAATATATAAGTATTACCTGACTGACCATGGACTATTAAATTAGTGTCGTTACCACTGTTACCATTTTCAGGAGAAATGTAAATAGTTCTGTCACCTTTTGTTGCGTTTATTTGAAATAAACCTGTGCTGCCTTCTACATAGTCAACAATTTTTTCTCCCATTGGTAAATTGACTAAGGTTGCCATACCTGCACGTGTTTTTATTGGTAAAACGGTTCCGGTAGACCAAGTTAAATTTGCATATCCAGGTTTAGTGGAACCTGCTGTCATATTGGCATTAGGATTATCCCATGCAACTTGATAAGAAAATGCAGGAAATGCACAACATAAAACTGCTAATATAGAAATGTTTAACTTACATAATTTTATAAAAGTCATCTTTTATAATCCTTACCTTGCTTTCTTTTTTATCTTTATTCCAAATCTAAAGGATCAATCAGACCGTTCATAATAGAATATTCTGTTATCTGTATACCAAGCGGATTACTGCTTAATTTAGCTAAATTACCCAATAATCCAGAACGACCTTTGTCCAATTCAGATTGTATTCTTACTTGTATCTTATAAAAATTTCTGTTGGTCTGTCCACTAATATTTTTACAGATCAAATTGAAATTTACTTGGTAATAACCATTACGCATATCTATAATAGCTTCATCTTTAGATGTATTAGAAAAAGATACTCGGCAAGAATTGTTTGATGGTTGTTCATTAAAAGTATATTTTTTATACATTTTAGTTTTTTTGAAAGCATCATATACTTTTGGATTTGACCATGGTTTTACAACTTGTTCCCAGTTATCTGTAGTAAGTTGGACGCTTTCTAGTGTGTTTCGTGCAATTATATATTCACGTATAAAACCTCGTCTGTAATTTTCTATTGTTGCGGCATCGTAATTATCAGGTGTCATAGGTTTTATTGTTACATTTGATGCAGATGTTTCATTTAATACAAAAAACACTTCTGGTCTTACCAAAGGTGTCATTTTGAACAACGTGAAAATAAGCATGCCCAAGACGACAACTGATGTTGCCAAGACAAAAACTAATGCACGCGATAACAAAACAGGTGGTTCTACGACCTTTGACACTATATTCCCCTACATTAATATAAAGTGATTGTAGAAAAAAATATTCGACCAGTGCAAGCAAAAAAATGAATAAAAAATAATTTTTTCTTTTTTTTATTTTTAACCTTTGTTATACTTGATGGCGAAGGGAATTTTATAAAGGAAGGATTATCCATGAAACGTATGTTTTTGGCATCGGGTATTGTGGTATGTATGACATGCCCTGCATTCGCAACAGACCCAACTGGATTTGATTTGTCGACATTAGATGTCGGCATCAATGGAACAACATATGGATTTATAAGGGGTAATGGCAATGCCAGCTATGGCAATTATTCACCAACCCAATATGATTTAACTGAATCTGGCACATGGGGCACGACATTTGATTATGGTAAAGTGCGTGGTGAAGCGTTGTGCAGCAGTACAAGTGGAACATATGCACAACCAAGCACGCCGGATGAAAACATAACTGGAAGATATTGTTGGTGTAAAGTGACGGGTTATCAAGCATCTGGTGGATCCAAATGGCAAAATGTTTCGTCTGTGTCCTGGGTGTTCGGCTTCGACCACGAGATTGCAGACATTTGTCCGGACGGCTGTGCATTCTATTGCGCGGACTACGTCCAGAATGATTCCGTATTTCGGAATTCGATGTTCGGCGTGTCGCAATAAAAATATGAACTAAATTTCACCCCCTTTTTCGCTTGCGTGAAATTTTTAAAAATATTATAATATTTCCGCTTGATTTTTTATATTGGTGTGCTATGCTTTCAGCGATTATCAATATAAAATGGCTGAAATGCCGGGGTGTTTGTATGGGTACTGACTAAAAGGGGCTTAGTTCAACGGTAGAATATCGGTCTCCAAAACCGCGGATGAGGGTTCGATTCCTTCAGCCCCTGCCAGAAAAATTGATAATAAATAAAAATTGGAAAGAATTTATGAAAAAAATATTAGAATTTATTAAATCTGTGCGTTCTGAATGGTTTAAAATTGTTTGGCCAACACGTGATACTGTTGTTCATACGACAATTATGATATTTGTATTTTCAGGATTAGCAGCTTTATTCTTTTTCGTAATAGATAGCATTTTAAATGCTTTGGTACATTGGATTTTCTAAGACATAAAGGAATGTATTATGGAAGAAAAAATGCAGTGGTTTGTTGTAAATGTTCATACTTCTTGCGAAGATAAAGTCGCACGTGAATTGCGCGAACAGATTGATAAACGTAAATTAAATGCTTATTTTGGTGAAATTTTGGTTCCAACACGTGAAGTTTCTGAAATAAAAGCTGGTAAACGTGTTAAAACAGAAAAGAAATTCTTTCCTGGATATATTGTTGTTCAAATGGTTATGAATAACGAAACTTTTTCTTTGGTTAAATTGATGCCAAATGTTGTAATGTTTTTAGGACAAAAAGTTAAAAACCAATCAAAACCTATTCCTATCAGTGAAGCAGAAGCTCGTCGTTTATTGAAACAAGTTGAAGAAGGTTCTGTTGTTACTGAAGATACTGTCTATGAAGAAGGTCAAGAAGTTCATGTTATTGATGGACCTTTTGCAAATTTCAATGGAATTGCATCTAATGTTGATAATGTAAAACAAAAAATGACAGTTACAATTTTAGTATTTGGTCGTGAAACCAGTGTTGAATTGGATTTCGAACAAGTAGAAAGAGTTTAGTCTTTGACTAAAAAACGTGGTAGATACGCCATATCGCACCACGACACTAACCTGATGTGAAAACATCTTTAAAAAAACGGAGTGAAAAAATGGCAAAAAAAGAATTAAAAGGGATTGTTAAATTAGTAGTCCCTGCAAAACAAGCAAATCCAGCTCCTCCTATTGGACCAGCATTGGGTGCTGCCGGTGTTAATATCGCAGAATTCTGCAAACAATTTAATGACAAAACAGCTGATAAAGAACCAGGAATGCCAATTCCTTGCATTATTACTGTTTATACAGACCGCAGTTTCGAATTTATTATGAAATTGCCACCTGTGTCATATTATATTAAGAAAGCTTTGAAATTGAAAATTGGTTCCCATAAACCAGGACGTGATTTTGTTGGTACAATTTCTAAAGCACAAATTGAAGAAATTGCAAAGAATAAAATGCCTGATTTGAATTGTTCTACTATTGAATCTGCATGTAATATTGTTGCGGGTCAATGTCGTTCTATGGGTGTAAAAGTGGAGGACTAGGTCATGAAAGTTACAAAAAGAAAACAAGCTTGGTCCGCATTGGATTCTAAAAAATTATATTCTTTGGATGAAGCAATTGAAACATTACGTGGTTTTTGTTCTTCTAAATTTGATGAAAGTTTAGAAATAGCAATTAAATTGGGTATTGATGTTACAAAAGCTGATCAAAATATCCGTGGAATGTTGTCTTTGCCAAATGGTACAGGTAAATCTGTACGTGTTGCTGTATTTACAGTTAACAGTCAAGAAGATGCTAAAAAAGCAGGCGCTGATATCGTTGGTGGTGAAGAATTAATTGAAAAAGTAGCAAACGGATTTTTGGAATTTGATCGTGTTATTGCAACACCTGATATGATGCCAAAAATGTCAAAAGTTGCTCGTGTTTTGGGACCAAAAGGTTTAATGCCTAATCCAAAATTAGGAACAGTTACAAATAATGTAGCAGAAGCTATTGCTAGTGCAAAAGCTGGACAAATAGAATACCGCGCTGAAAAGAAAGGTATTATCCATGCTGGTATTGGTAAAATGTCCTTTGCTACAGAAAAATTGGTCGAAAATGCTAATGCTTTGATTGATCAATTGAAAAAAGTTAAACCTGCATCCGCAAAAGGTCAATACATTTTGGGTTGCAGTGTAGCAACAACTCAAGGCCCAGGTCTGAAAGTTGATGTAAAATAATTTATGGTGGGGCATCCCACCGTAAAACAGATTTCTGTCCAAGACTGATGGTGTGAAGATTCACTTAATTCCCATCATAGACAAAGAAAAATTCTTTGGGGCAGGAACAACAAGCCCCACCCGTGGAAAACCACAGATGGAAAGTTAACAAGAAGCTTAAAAGGATATACAAAGATGAGACGCGAAGAAAAATCAGATTTGATTTCAGCGTTGCAGTCGTCCTTGAAAGAAGCGGACGGTGTTTTCGTTATTGAAAACCATGGTTTAACAGTAAAAGAAATGGAAGCTTTGCGTAATGAATTACGTGATAAAGTTTCTTTGTTCAAAGTTGTTAAAAACCGTTTGATGAAATTAGCATTGAAAGATACTGATTTCGAACCTGTATCCGAATTGATGAAACGTCCAACAGCTGTTGCAGTTACGACAGATGCTTTGGCTGTTACAAAAGTTTTGGCTAAATTCGCTGAAGAACACCAAAATTTAACAATTTTGGGTGGTAAAATGGATGCAGAACTTCTGGATGTAAACGGCGTTATGCAATTATCCAAGCTTCCATCCTTGCTGGAAATTCGTGGTACTATCGCACGTATATTGATAGAACCAGCATCACGTTTAGCACGTGTTTCAGCAGAGTATGGAAAAAAACAAGATTAATAAAAACTCACAAGGAGTATTAAAATGGCAGATATTCAAAAAATCGTTGAAGAATTGTCAAAATTGACTGTTCAAGAAGCAGTTGAATTATCAAAAGCATTAGAAGAAACATGGGGCGTAAGCGCTGCTGCTGCTGTTGCAGTTGCTGCTGGTCCTGCAGCTGGTGCTGCAGCTGAAGAAAAAACAGAATTTGATGTTGTATTAGCAGATGCTGGTGCAAACAAATTAGCTGTTATCAAAGCTGTTAAAGATATTACAGGTTTAGGTTTAGGCGAAGCTAAAGCTTTGGTTGAATCTGCTCCTAAAGCTGTTAAAGAAGCAGTTGCAAAAGATGAAGCTGAAAAAATGAAAGCTACATTGGAAGCAGCTGGTGCAAAAGTAGAAATGAAATAATTTTTACTTTAAGGAATCTAGGATTCCAAAAAAATTAAATTGCAGAAATGCAATTCCCGCCGCCCGCCAAGGAAAAATTTTTTCTGTGGCGGGCACACAGGCGTAAAAGGTGATAAACTTTTTTCGTTTGCAAAACACAGAAGAGAAAAATAAAAGGATTCAGAAAATGGCAGTTATCCAGAAACTTAGAAAATCTTTTGGTAAAAGTTTTTTGCAAACTCCGCTTCCTGATTTGGTTGAAATTCAGTATAATTCTTACAGAGACTTTTTACAGGCAGATGTAGCCCCAGAAAATAGAAAAAATATGGGATTGCAAAATGTATTCAAATCCATGTTCCCAATTAAAGATTATGCGGGAATTGCTGATTTGGAATTCATTGAATATACATTGGATAAGCCTGTGTATAATGTTCAAGAATGTATGTTGCGTAATATGACATATTCCAGCAAACTGAAATTGAAGCTGAGATTGATTTTATGGGATATCGCAGAAGATGGTAAAAAGACACTGCGTGATATCAAAGAACAAGAAATATTCATGGGCGAAGTTCCATTAATGACAGAACGCGGCAGCTTTATTGCAGCTGGTGTGGAACGTGTAGTAGTATCACAAATGCACCGTGCCCAAGGTGTGGTATTTGGAACAACAAAAGAAGCAAAAGTTGCTGGAAATCCAGAAACCTATACAGGTCGTATTATTCCAGAACATGGATCTTGGATTGATTTTGAAGAATCCAGAGGTGTTATTTACGTTCGTATTGACCGCAGACGTAAAATACCTGCAACAGTTTTGTTACGTTGTTTACCTTCTAAAGAAGATGAAAAGAAATTTGCAGCTGATCCACGTAAACCAACAATCAATGGTATGAGCCCAGAAGAAATTTTGGGAACTTTCTATAAACAAATATCATTGTCTTTTGATGGTAAATTATGGACAGGTAGCTTAGATTCTTTTGAAGGATTAGAAAAATATCGTTTGAATTATGATTTAATTAATCCAAAAGATAAAAAAGTTTTGGCCAATAAAGGTGATCGTTTGAATGCTAAACGTTTGTCTAAATTGATGGCGACATCAAAGACTTTTGGTATAGAACGCGATGCTTTAATTGGTGAATATTTGTTCAGTGCTGTTAAAAACGGTGAAGAAGTTTTATTTAGTGAAGGAACAGAAATTACAGAAGAAGTATTAAATGAATTGGAAAAATTAGGTGTTAAAAACATCTCTTTGATTGCAATTGATAATACTACTGTTACTGCTCATATGCGTAACACATTAATAGCCGATAAAACAACAACACGTGAAGAAGCTTTGGTTGCTATTTATGATTTAGTACGTCCAGGTGAACGTCCAACATTAGAAGCAGCAATTAATTTATTCTTGCGTCAAGGTTTCGATCCTGCATATTATGATTTATCTGCAGTTGGTCGTTTTAAAATGAATAAACGTTTAAGAATTGATTCTGGTAAAAAACCAGAAGATGAACGTACTTTGACAAAAGCAGATTTCTTGGCAGTGTTGAAGACTTTAACAAATATTATCGATCATAAAGATGTAATTGATGATATTGATAATTTATCTAACCGTCGTGTTCGTGCCGTTGGTGAATTGTTTGAACAAACTTTCCGTACAGGTATGTTACGTATTGAAAGATTAGTTCGTGAAAGTTTGACATCTCCAAATATTGCAACAATGCAACCTCAAGATGTTATTAATGCAAAACCTTTGATGGCTTTGATTTCTGAATTCTTGGGAACATCTCAATTGTCTCAATTTATGGATTCTTACAATCCTTTGGCTGAAGTAGAACATAAACGTTTGATTTCTGCTTTGGGTCCTGGTGGTTTGAACCGTGAACGTGCAGGTATCGATGTTCGAGACGTTCATCCTACTCATTATGGAAGATTGTGTCCTATCCATACACCAGAAGGTGCAAATATTGGTTTGATTTCACACTTGGCATCTTATGCTCGTGTAAATCCTTATGGATTCATTGAAACACCATACTATGTTGTTAAAAACAGTAAAATTACCGATGAAATGGTATATTTAACTGCTGATGAAGAATTGGGTCATAAAATTGCCCAAGGTAATACACCTACAACATCTGCTGGTGTTCTTGCTGAAGATATGGTTACAGCACGTGTAGATGGCGAATTTACAATGGTTCCAAAAGATGAAATCGATTTAATCGACGTGGCTCCTCGTCAGGTAGTATCTATTGCAACAGGATTAATTCCTTTCGTTGCTAATGACGACGCGAACCGTGCATTGATGGGATCAAACATGCAACGTCAGGGTGTACCTTTAATGCGTGTAGAAGCACCATTAGTAGGTACAGGTATTGAACGCGAAGTTGCACGTGATTCTCGTACTGGTAAAGTTGCAAAACATAGCGGTATTGTTGAATCTGTTGATGCAAATCGTATTGTTGTAAAATGTATGAATTCTCGCAATGTTGTAACAGGTGTAGATATTTATAATTTGGAAAAATTTGGTCGTTCAAATGGTGAAACTTTAATTCATCAAAAACCATTGGTTCATGTTGGGGATAAAATCTCTGCTGGAGATATCATTGCAGACGGTTCTTCTATGAATTATGGTGAATTAGCTTTGGGACGCAATGTATTGGTTGCTTTTGTTCCATGGCGTGGATATAACTATGAAGACGCTATTGTTATTTCTGAACGTATTTCACGTCAAGATGTTTTCACTTCTATCAAGATTGTAGAAAAGGAAATCAAATTACGTGATACACAACTTGGTCCAGAAAGCTTTACTCGTGATATTCCAAATGTTGGTGAAGAAGCACTTAAGAATTTGGATGAATCCGGTATCATTTATGTTGGTGCACGTGTAAAACAAGGCGATATTTTGGTTGGTCGTGTTTCTCCTAAATCTGAAACATTGTTAACACCAGAAGAAGCTTTGTTACGTAATATCTTTGGTGAAAAAGCATTAAACGTAAAAGATACTTCTTTGAAAGTAGGACCAAATGAAGAAGGTACAGTTATTGGTGTGAATGTTTTAACACGTCATGGTGTTAAAAAAGACGACAGAACACAAATGATTGAATTGCAGAAAATCGAAAAAATCAACAAAGATCGTGAAGAAGAAACAAATATTGTTGAAAACGGTTTTGCTGATCAGGTTTTCCAATTGGCTGAAAATCAAACAATTTCTGCTGGTACAGGCAGTTTGAAACCTTTTGTTGGTAAAAAATTAACTGCTGAAGTGTTTGAAGGAATCAAAGCTTCTGATATGAAGAAATTGGTTGTTTCTAACAAAGAAATCCAAGCAAAAATTGATGAATTGCGTGAACAACAATTGTTGAAATTGAAAGAATTAAACGAACGTGCTGACGCAGAAATCACAAAAGCCACAGAAACCACAACTTTGGGTGCTGGTGTTCTGAAAGAAGTTAAAGTTTACATCGCTCATAAAATGAAATTGCAACCTGGTGATAAAATGGCTGGACGTCATGGAAACAAAGGTATCGTTTCTAAGGTTGTTCCTATTGAAGATATGCCTCATATGGAAGATGGAACACCTGTTGATATCGTTTTGAATCCATTAGGTGTGCCAAGCCGTATGAATATCGGTCAGATATTTGAAACTCACCTTGGTATGGCAGCCCGTGCTTTGGGTCAGCAAATCGGCGAAGTTTTGGAAGAAGTAAAACAAAAACGCGCTGTAACAGATGATTTGCGTAATATAATGGGTAAAATTTATGGCAAACAAGTTGCTGAAAAATTGGAAAAAATGACTGATACAGATGTTCGTGCAGAAGCGGCATTGTTGAAAGATGGTGTTCCAATGGCAACTCCTACATTCGATGGTGCAACACCAGAAGAAATCAAAGCAATGTTGAAATTGGCTAAATTACCAGAATCTGGACAATTTACATTGTATGATGGTATTACTGGTGAAAAATTTGCTCGTCCAGTTACAGTTGGTGTAATGTACATGATGAAATTGCATCACTTGGTTGATGAAAAGATTCATGCTCGTTCAACTGGTAATTACTCTTTGGTCACACAACAACCATTGTCTGGTAAAGCACACTTTGGTGGTCAGAGACTTGGAGAAATGGAAGTTTGGGCATTGGAAGCACACGGTGCAGCACACTTGTTGCGCGAAATGTTAACTGTTAAATCTGACGATATTGTTGGAAGAAATAAGATGTATGAAGCAATTATTTCTGGAAACAACGATATTCAAACAGGAACACCAGAAGCATTTAACGTTTTGGTACGTGAATTGCGTGGTTTAGGTTTAGCATTAACACCTAAGAAAATTGATTAGTGGCCCGGCCACAGGCGGAAAACCGCCTGCCGGCCACAAGGCACTTTTAGTGACGTAAAAGGAGCAAAAACACATGACAAATATGTTGCAAAAGATATTTGGACAAATAGAAACCAAGGAACAATTTGATGCTTTGCGTATTTCTATTGCGTCCCCAGAAGAAATTCTGTCTTGGTCGCATGGCGAAGTAAAAAAACCAGAAACCATCAATTATCATTCCTTGAAACCAGAAGTTGAAGGTTTGTTCTGTCAACAAATTTTCGGACCTGTAAAAGATTATGAATGCGCTTGCGGAAAATATAAACGTATTAAATTCCGTGGTGTCGTTTGTGAACGTTGCGGTGTAGAAGTTGGATCTTCTGCTGTACGTCGTGAACGTATGGGTCATATTAAATTGGCAATTCCTGTCGCGCATACTTGGTTTTTACGCGAAGGTAAAATTGCAACTTTGTTGAATAATTTACCTCAGAAAAAATTAGAACAAGTTATTTCTTATGATGCTTATATTGTTACAGAACCTGGTTTAACAAGTTTAAAACAATATGATGTTATCAGTGAAGATGAATACCAAGCAGCCATAGAAGAATTTGGTGAAGATTCTTTCCATGTAGGTATTGGTGCAGAAGGTATTCGTTCTATTATCTCTAATTTAGATATGGGTGATGAAAGAACACGTTTGCGTGCTGAATTGGCTGAAACAAAATCAGAAGCAAAACGTAAATCTATCATTAAACAATTAAAATTGGTTGAAGCATTTTTAGATTCTAAAACAGAACCAGCATGGATGTTGCCAGATGTTTTACCTGTGATTCCACCAGATATGCGTCCTTTGGTAACTTTGGATGCTGGTCACGTTGCAGCATCTGATTTGAACGATTTGTATCGTCGTGTAATTATTCGTAACAATCGTTTGAAAAGATTTATGGAAATGCATGCTCCAGAAATCATCGTACGTAATGAAAAACGTATGTTGCAAGAAGCAGTAGATTCATTGTTTGATAATGGACATAAAGCACGTCCAATGGTTTCTCAAAACCGTCGTCCTTTGAAATCTTTATCTGATTCTTTACGTGGTAAATCTGGTCGTTTCCGTATGAATATGTTGGGTAAACGTGTAGATTATTCTGGACGTAGTGTTATTACACCTGGACCAACATTACGTATGCACCAAGTTGGTTTACCAAAAACAATGGCATTGGAATTGTTCAAACCATTTGTGTTTGCTAAATTATTAGCTGGTGATTATGCTAATACTTTGAAAACAGCACGTAAAATGGTTGAAAATGGTGAAGATATTGTATGGGAAATTTTGGAAAAAGTTATTTACCAACATCCTGTATTGTTAAATCGTGCTCCATCTTTGCACAGATTGTCTTTGATTGCATTTGAACCTGTTTTGATTGAAGGTAAAGCTATCCGTTTACACCCATTGGTATGTAAAGGCTTTAATGCTGACTTTGACGGTGACCAGATGTCTGTTCACGTTCCAATTTCATTGGAAGCTCAACTTGAAGCTCGTACATTGATGTTATCTACAAATAACGTTTTGTCACCAGCTAATGGTGAACCAATGACAGTTCCAACACAAGACATGGTATTGGGTGTTTACTACATTTCTTTGATTAATGGTGAACACGATGAAAAGAAATCTCCACGTTTTGCAAATATGGACGAAGTCGAATTAGCTTTAGAAAATAAAACAATCACATTACATACACCTATTTATGCTCGTGTAAAAGGTAAAACTTATGCTACAACAGCTGGTCGTATGATTTTGGGACAATTGTTACCAGATGGTATGCCTTTTGATTCTGTAAACAAAGTTATACCAGCAGGTGAAATCAAAAAATTATTAGCAAAAACTTATGAAGTTTGTGGTGATAAAGCGATGATCTTGTTGGCTGACGCTTTGAAAGATACAGGATTTGAACAAGCTGCACGCAGTGGTATTTCAATTGGTTTTGATGATATCGTTATTCCTGCTGAAAAAGAAGCTATGATTGCTAAATCTGAAAAAGCAGCAGCAGAAATTGAAAATCAATATCAAAACGGTTTGTTATCCAGTGGTGAACGTCATAATAAATTGATTGACTTGTGGCAACATACAACTGATGAATTGGGTAATTTATCATTTGCAGCATTGGGTAAATCTGAAGGCGACAAATGGAATTCTATCTATATGATGGCTGATTCTAAGGCTCGTGGTTCAAAAGGTCAGATTCAACAGTTAGCTGGTATGCGTGGTATGATGCAGAAACCAGACGGTTCTATTATCGAAGTTCCTATTATTTCGAACTTTAAAGAAGGTTTAACCATGTCTGAATACTTTACATCTACCCACGGTGCTCGTAAAGGTATGTCAGATACTGCTTTGAAAACCGCATCTGCTGGTTACTTAACACGTCGTTTAGTTGATTTGGCTATTAATACAGTAATTACAGAACATGATTGTGGAACACACGAATTTATTACAGCTAAACCTGTATATCAAGGTTCTACATTAACAGTTGCTTTGGGTGATGTTGTTTTGGGCCGTACAGCTGCTCATGATATTATTCATCCTTTGACAAAAGAAGTGATAGTTCCTGCTGGTGAATTAATTACAAAAGCAGCAGCACGTCAAATTAATGAATCTGGATTGCCAAGTGTTGATGTTCGCAGTGTTTTAACATGTCAAAGTGACGGTTTGTGTGCAAAATGTTATGGTATGGATTTGTCCAGAAATGCATTGGTACACGTTGGGGAACCTGTTGGTTTGATTGCTGGTCAATCAATTGGTGAACCTGGAACTCAGTTGACTTTGCGTACCTTCCATATTGGTGGTATTGCAGAAGGTGGTTCAGAAGCTCACTTTATAGAAATGCCAGTTGCAGGAACAATTAAATTAGATGGTGTTAATACAATTACAAATTCTGCTGGTCGTGTTGTGGTATTATCACGTACTGGTAAAATTGCTGTTGTAGACACAGAAGGCAAAGAATTGTTCACTGTAGCATTACCATATGCTTCTATGTTATTGGTAAATGACGGTGATAAAGTTGAAAAAGGACAAAAGGTAGCAGAATGGGATCCTTATTCAAATACAATTATTGCTGAAAAAGATGGTATTGTATCTTTCAATGATTTGATTGAAAATGTTTCTTATCAAGAAGAAGTTGATTCTATGACAGGTATCGTTTCCCGTAAAGTTATTAACTGGAAAACAAATACCAAGAAAGCATTGAATCCATCTATCCGTTTGGTTGATGACAAAGGAAATGTGATTTCTTTGGGTGGTAAGAAAATTGCAGAATATTTATTACCAACATATTCAACTTTGAATGTATCTAATGGTGATAAAATACATGCTGGTGATGTGTTGGCACGTATACCTGTTCAATCTAAGAAAACAGGCGATATTACCGGTGGATTACCACGTGTTGAAGAATTGTTAGAAATTCGTCGTCCTGCAAATCCTGCTTTGTTAGCAGAAATTGATGGTACAGTTGAATTAGAAGATGCAAAATCTAAGATTATTATTCGTATTGAACCATCTGACGGAACGGCTCCTGTTGAATATGCTGTGCCAAAGGGAACTAATTTGTTGGTTCGCAGTGGTGATGTTGTTCGCAAAGCTGATAAATTGGTTGATGGTGATCCAATTCCACAAGATATCTTGCGTATTTTGGGTCAAAAAGCATTGGCACAATTTATGGTTGAACAAGTTCAACAAGTTTACCGTTTACAGGGTGTGTCAATCAATGACAAACACATTGAAATTTTGATACGTGAAATGACACGTCGTGTAGAAATCAGCAACCCAGGTGATACTGCGTTCTTAAGTGGACAAGTTATCGACCGTGTTGATTTTGAAGAAGAAAACGCACGTGTTGCAAAAGATGGTGGTCGTGTTGCCGAAGCTTCTCAAGTTTTGGTTGGTTTGACACGTGCATCATTAACTTCACGTTCATTTATATCCAATGCATCGTTCCAACAAACAACAAAAGTATTGGTAGATGCAGCAATCAGTGGTTCAACTGATAAATTAATCGGTGTGAATGAAAACTTGATTGTTGGTCGCTTGATACCAATTGGAACAGGTGCTTATGTACGTCGCGTTCGTGAAATTGCAAAAGAAGAAGAAAAAGCCGAAAAATTGGCTCGCGAAGGTGGCGAACAACAACAATTGTTGGATATTTAATAACAACGCAAAATATGCCCGATATTTCTGATTATTGGATGTGTCGGGCATAAATATTGTGCAAGAGAAAACAAAAGATGCTTTTAGATTTTTTACTTGCAAATAACGAATAATTGAATAGAATTAAGTTAATCAAATAAAAGGATTGTAAAATGGCAACTCCAAAAAGTAAAACAAGTAAAGCACGTTCTGCACAACGTCGTTCACATGATGCTTTGTCAGTAATGCCTGTATCTGTATGCAAAAAATGTGGCGAAAAGAAACGTCCACATCATGTTTGCCCTGCATGCGGATCTAAATAATAATTAAACAAAGGGAATTAAAAGGGCAGGGTTGTTTGAACCTAAAGCCCTTTTTTTATATAAAAATGTCTGAATCCAAAAGAGTAATCTCAGTTGATGCAATGGGCGGTGACCATGCTCCTATGGCTGTGTTGGGTGGTATGAACCAATTTTTATACCAAAATGGCGAAGATATTGTTTTCTTTCGAGTTTTTGGAAATGAAAGAATATTGCGTTCTTTGTTGAAAAAATATCCACGTGTTGCACGTAATTGTGAAATAATAAACGCAAACGAAGTTATTTCAGGAACAGATAAAGTTCGTGATGTTATTCGTCATGCACAAGATACATCTATGTATATGGCTGTAAAAGATGTGCGCGATGGTAATTCAGAAGCTGTTGTATCTGCTGGAAATACAGGGGTTTTAATGGCTTTATCTAAATTGGCATTAAAAACGGTAGATGGAATATCAAGACCTGCTATTACAACAATGTTGCCTTCTGGAAATGGCGATACACGTGTTGTTGGTTTGGATTTAGGTGCTAATGTTTTATGTGATGAAGAAATATTATTTGATTTTTCTATTTTGGGCAGTGTTTATGCAGAAATTATAGGTGGTATGAAACGTCCAAAGGTTGGAATTTTAAATATTGGTGCCGAAGAAACAAAAGGTATGGATAAATTACAACGCTTAAATAAAGTTTTGATGGAACATATTGATGAATTACCTTATGAATATATTGGATTTGTAGAAGGTAATGATGTTACTGCTGGAAATGTGCAAGTTGTTGTCACAGATGGCTTTACAGGCAATGTAATGTTAAAAACAGTAGAAGGAACCGCTAAAATGATTTCGCGTGTTGTAAAGGCAAATTACAAGCGTTCTTGGCTGGCTATATTGGGAACATTCTTTTTGATACATTTATTTAAAAGATTAAAACATAAAATTGATCCAAGATCTTATGCTGGTGCTGTATTTTTAGGACTTAATGGATTTTCTATTAAAACCCATGGAAACAGTGATGCTTTGTCTTGGGCAAATGCATTAGAATATGCATTGAATTTATCTAAATCTGATTTCTATGGTAAGATACGTGAAAGAACAACAGCTTTATCTGGAATAAAAGAAGAAATAAAAAATCTAGAGAAAGGTGAATAATTAAAAAAATAATTGTAAAAAAAAACCGCCACTTCGGCGGTTTTTTTGTTTTTAATCAGATTCTTTGGTGCACTCCAACGGCCATCCTTCTGAACCTGGATGTTTTTCATCATATGCTTCATCAGAATCTAACCAGTCAGTAGCTACATACCCATCTGCACATACACATCTTGAATTTTGCCCCCCATCAGATACCAAGAAGTCTGATGTACTTTTTGTTCCATCAACATATGTTACTTGTGGACAAGGTATGCATTGTACTTTATTGTTTGTATCGTCTTTACCTGTATCATATAAATAATAATTAACAGGACAAGATATCAACATGCTTGCAACCCAATCAGACATCGCACGCAAAGTTAATGTTGTTTGTTCTTTTGGCATATATCCACCAACAGACATACATGTTGTAATTTCTGCACGACATGCGTTTACGGCTGTTTTTGAAGTTGTTACATCTGGATTTGATTCATCATAACCATTTGTTGACAAGCAAGAAGATACATCGTTACGGCAATCTTCTGCATAATCTGCCAAAATAGAATCCTGTTTCAATTTAATTTTGGTCAAAGTAGCGGCCAGATATTGACGTATAACTTCGTTATCAGGTTTGTATTTTGAAGATGATTTCTTTGTGTCAAATGTATAATCTTGACATTGTTTCATCACAGAAGCACACATACCATGAACTTTGTTGTTTTTATCAATATAACCGATTTTTTGTAATATGTATGTTGCCATATCATCTGTTGGATTATTAGATGTATAATTATCTGCCCATAATGTCATTGCTACATTGATATAATCGCTTAAGTTTTCTAATGAGCTTACACTCCAAGCGTTCAAAACATCGGAAGCACTTTTTCCAGCATCTACTTTGCCTACTTTATTTGTTTTATAATTCCATGCGGAATATAAACCATACATACCATAACTTTTCCATGTTGATAAATCTGTTGTGCTTTTTATAGGTGTTTCATTACCATATGTTCCGCCGGAAACCCCAGGTGCGCCACCTTTTACAATGGCAGCATTAGCCAAATATTTTCCAGTTGGATCCAAACATAATTCGTAATCATCGCCACATACGTATTCATCTTGCATACAAGAATCAATTGCTGCTACGCAACCACGAACATCGTAAGAATTTTTATTTTGTGCCAACATCAAACGTGCTTGTTGTAAAATGTTTGAAGCATTATTGATATTATTACGCATTTCTGTGTTAGCTTCATTCAAATTACGTTCATAAGCCATACATTGTTTATCTATTTCCAAATCATATGAATTTGTAATAACGTTTGCATCTATACCTTGGGATGTACAAGAATTCAATACAGCCGTCTTGCAACGAGCAGTTGCTGTCTTAAATAATTGTTCACCACGTTGATTAGATACACTGGATGTGCCACCGGCAGAATTACCCAAGAATGAAGATAAATCAAAACCAGTTGTGAAATCAGCATTCAATAATCCCGATACGTCCATAGATACAGATGATGTATAAGAAGATGCAGATGGTGAAGAAGCATCAATAATCTTCTTTTTTATGGAATCTAGACTGCTTCTGATATTAGATTTATCAGAAGTGGATTTCATTGTTAATTCAGCTTCTGTTTCTGCAAATAAAGAATTGATTTGATCAGCACTTAAACCAATATATTTGATTTTTTGTACAACATCTTGGAAATTTTCTGTTGCTGTTTTTAATGCTGTTTCTATTTTTTCATAGTTCTTTATATTTTTAGAACATGAACATCTGCCTTGATTATCATCTAATACGTTACAATAATTATCCATACATGCAGCATATTGAGCTTT
The DNA here is from genome assembly GCA_017528045.1 of Alphaproteobacteria bacterium. Classification (GTDB taxonomy): domain Bacteria; phylum Pseudomonadota; class Alphaproteobacteria; order Rs-D84; family Rs-D84; genus Enterousia. The sequence continues at coordinate 89,159 of JAFXPG010000014.1, forward strand.
ACAGTATTCTGTTAATTCAGAAATAGCTGTTAAATTAGATGTTGTAGAAGAAATATCTTCTTCTGTCAAAATAGGTGTTGTTGCGCCCAAACTTGATGCAGCACGCATAGTTGAACGACGTGATGAAGATATCGTTCTGCCAGAAGATATATATTGTGCGTTTCCTGAATCTGTCAAAGTTGTGACACTTGAAGATGCATTTGTACGTGATGCAGGCATCACTGTTGTATTTGCACTTATACGAGCAGTCACAGGCTTAGAAGATTGTGTGCCACGTGCAGTTACAGTTGCAGGATGAGATTTATTTGAAATTGCATTCATTTTTGCCGTACGTGAAACCACACCACGTGATGTTTTTTGAGCATTTCTTGGTGAAGAAGCAATGGCACGCGAAGATGTGTTTGTTCGTTGAGAACTGTTTGCTGCGGAAGATATTGCACGAGATGTAGAACGGTTTATTGTTCCACGTTTTGCAACGTTTCTGACCGCAGGTGCAACAGCAGTTTCTTCTGTTTCAACCGCAGGTTCTTCTGCTTCTAACATTTCATCAGTATATTCAACGACATCGTCATAATATACCGGTGCAACTTCTGCAAAAGCAGGCAAAACTAAAAGTCCACTTAAAACACAAATAAATCTTTTCATGGTAAAATCATCCTTCCTTGTTGGAATAATTTTATCATATATGGCATATCTTTACAAGGGAAAAAATTACACTTTTATTGATTGTTTATTTTTAAATTTGGATGTGTTTTTCGTAATGTAGTTAAAGAATTTTGTTGTGTTCTTATGAAATCTTCGGGATTCCATATTTGAAAACTGTTTCCACGACCAACAAATAAAGCTTTGTCTGTTATATTTGCATGTTTTAACAATTCTTTGGGTATGACTATGCGACCTGTTATATCAAATTGCAAAGGACGAGCATCTGCAAATATCATTGCTGTTAAATTATCAAGGTCGTCATCAAATAATCCCATTTGATCAGAAGCTGATGCTATTTTTTCCATACGGGACATGGATAAACCTTCAATACAATTATGTTTAAAAGAACGAAATAATACAACCCCAGCAAAATTTTCTGAATTTAAAGAAGAACGAAAAGCAGCAGGTACAGAAATACGCCCCTTTGTATCCAAACGATTTTCATAACAAGAAAGAAATAAAGACATTTTTATTCCTTAATTTTTCATGTGCTTTTGGTTCTTCTTTTGTTGAATGTAGCATGTCTTTATATGGTTGTCAATGACAATATATAATCTATTTATGGTATTTTATGGTTTTTTAAATAAAATTAAACATTTTTTAATAAAATAAAAATAAATAAATTTTATGCTTGACCTGCGATTCGTTTTTGTTCTAAGATGTTTGTATAGACAAGGGGAAAGTTAATTCAAAGTGCCAGAAATCTGATAAAAACCGGAAATTTGGCAAAAAAATAAAAACTGAAAAAATTAAAATTAAAAAATTGTAAATACAAAAGTAAATACAAAAAATTTTAATTTTTTTATACAAAACAATAAGAAAGGGGGGACCGCATGCCAAAAAATATTAAAGAAATAATGATTGCCCTAAACAAAGTATTAACAACAACAGTATGGGTCAATGCTGATCGTCAAATCGTATCTTTAAGCGATGAATTGCATATTGGAAATAATAATATGCCTCGTTCTATTGAAGATTTGTCACGTGCATCATTGATAGGTGCTTATGTTTCTTTGCAAATCAGAACAGATAATTTTGATGTCGCAGCAGAATCTTTAGAAACACCAGATTTAGCCTTGAAAGTAAAAGAAATGGTTTTTGCAGAAGCTAAAAAAGTTATGGATTCTGGCGAAGTTATCGAAGCAACACGTAAAGTTGCTTAATAAGTTTCCGTATTATCGGAAGGAAGGGAGTCCCGCCACAACATTTGTTGTGGCGGTGCTTTTTTTATCGACCATTATTTAATAATCTTACATCATCAAATTCGGGATGTTGTTTAAATATATCTGAAATATAAGGGCATATTGACATAACTTTACGGTGTTGTTCACGTGCCATTTCTATTATTTGTAAAGTTAAATAAAATTCTAGACCTTCATTTTTATATTCTGGTTCTATTTCTGATTCTGATATCATAATTTTGTCGTTTCCGATTTTTACAAAAAATATGCTGCCGATTTTTTTACCGTGGCATATTGCGTATATTCGACAGCCATTATCTGATATTTGAAAATGTATTTCTTTTATATTCATAAAAAAATCCTTTGGCTGTTTTTAAAAACTATACCAAAGGATAACATTTAAACTATAAGATTGATTTCTTTAAATTAAATCAAAGTTTTTACGTATTATATTAGCACTTTTACGCAATGCGGCAGATTCTGTAGAATCTAACTTTGGTCGTAATGTTAAAATAACACCTTTATTACCAATTATACGTGGTATTGACATTGCAACAGCTGTTTTTCCAATTCCATCAACAGCTGATGTTGTTAATATACGTTTTTCATCGTTAATGATTGCATATAATAAATCAGCAACTGCTGCACCAATTCCATCCCAAGTTGCACCGCGTCCTTGTATAATTTCATAAGCAGCATTACGTACACGATGTTCTATGGTGTTTCGTGTTGTTTTGGGTAAATATATTTTTGATTGTTTACAGAATTCGTCCAGATGTAATCCACCAATAAAAACGGAAGACCAATTAATAACAGAAGAATCTCCGTGTTCACCCAAAACATAAGATGTTATTGAACGTGTAGATACACTTAATTGACGTGATAAAATAATTTTGAAACGTGCAGAATCTAACATTGTACCCGTTCCAATTACTCGTGATGATGGTAATTTTGATATTTTTTGTGCCAGCATAACCATAACATCTAATGGATTGGTTACGATTATTAATTTTACTGTTTTGGTATCAACATTTTCCATAACTTTTGGAATAATATCAGAAATCACAGCGGCATTTTTATGTAATAAATCTGTACGTGTTTCACCCGGCTTTTGATTTGCACCTGCCGCGATAATAACTATTTCAGAACCACGAATTGCGCGATAATTACTGGCTGCTGTAATTTTTATGTCATATGAAAAAGCTGATGCATGTCCCAAATCTTCTGCTGCTGCACGTGCACGAATACCATCTCTATCGAATAAAATAATTTCATGTGCCAAACCTGTTTTTTGAACAGCTGTTGCAACAGCAGAACCAACTGAACCAATACCGATAATTGCTATTTTCATATTTTCCCTCTTGTTTTTACAATTATATCATAAAAAGTATTTGATAAAAACATTTATATTTTGCTAATCTTCCTTTAAAAGGAAGGTTTTATAAAAATGAAAAAAATTTTATGTTTTGGAAATATTACAGATAAATATAAAAATGCTATAGAAAATGCAATGCGTCAAAATCATGATATTGTTGGTTATGTATCAGCAATGGATAGTGATGATTTACCAAATACACAAGATGATTTTATTTTGATGAAATGTGATATTCATTCTGATGATTTTTTACGTCGTATAATTGCTATAAATAAAAAATTAACAGACGGTCAAAAATTTTATTTAACACATTGTTTTGTTTTATTTAATAAATCTGGCAATCGTACACCATTTATTTTAAGTGATGCAGCATGTGTTCCAATGCCTGATGAAAATCAATTAACGCATATTATAGAAAATGCAAAAGATTTGTTTGAAGATTTATTTAATAAACAACCTGTTATATCATTGATATCAGCGGGTGGTGATACAAATATAAAAATATCACCATTATTACATTCATGGTATAATGAACATAAAAAAGATTTTGAAAAAGATACATTGAGAATAGAACAATTGGATGTTGCGCTGGATTCTTTTGTTCGCTGTGAAAAACATATATCAGGTGAAATTGCAGATGTGATTATTGTTGATAATATTAATACAGGAAATGCAATATTAAAATCTTTAACTGTATTAAGTAATGATTGGTATGGAATAGGTTTTTTAATAGGTGCAAAAAATAAAGTGATATTAAATTCACGCAGTGCATCTGAAAATTCTTTAACACAAAATATTTTAATGGCATGTAAAGATTAAAAAAAAACGGGCGTTTGCCCGTTTTTTTTTAATATGATTTTGCAACAAATACATATGTCGGATCTTTGTCATCTAAACAACGACGACTGATTTTATATTTATCAACCAAAGAATCAAATTCTTCATTAGTTGTTTGTTCGTATTTTATACGGAAAAACCCAATCTTGCCAGATTCTAATGCTGATTCTAATTCTTTTAAATCAGCAATATTGTTAATCATTGTTTTGTTGCGTTCTTCAACTGCTTTTAACATATCATGTTGAATAATGTTTAACATATTTTGTGCATCGTTCAAGAAATGTTCAACACTTACAGTTGCTTTTGATGATTTACCAAGATCGCGACGTGTAATTGTTAATGTGTTTTCTGCCATTTCCTTTGCACCAATTTCAACACGTAAAGGAACACCGCGTTTAATCCATTTCCACATTTTATCTGGTGCACGTGCATCAGAATCATCAACTAAAACACGAATACCAGTATTACGTAATTTATCACCAATTTCATTGGCATACGCATTTAATTCTTTTTCGTTTTCTTCACGTGTAATAGGTATTATAACAACTTGATAAGGTGCAACGGCAGGTGGTAATACTAAACCATCATCATCGGAATGTATCATGAACATACTGCCCATCATACGAGTTGTTGTTCCCCATGATGTTGTCCATGCATGTTGTAATTTACCATCAGTTCCCAAATATTGAATACCAAAAGATTTTGCAAAATGTTGTCCTAAATCATGAGATGTACCTGCTTGTAAAGCTTTACCATCTTGCATGATATGTTCCAATGTGTATGTATGATCCGCACCAGCAAATCTTTCTTCTGGTGTTTTTTCACCCATAATACTTGGTATAGCTAGTATATCACGCATAAAATCACCATACATTTTATGCATTTTTCTGGCATCTGCATTTGCTTCTTCGTGTGTGGCAAAAACATTATGTCCTTCTTGCCAGTTAAATTCAGCTGTTCTTAAGAATAATCTTGGGCGCATTTCCCAACGCATAACATTTACCCATTGATTCAATTTCATTGGTAAATCACGATAAGATTTTACCCAACGAGACATTGCTTCGCCAATAATTGTTTCAGATGTTGGGCGAATAACATAAGGTTCTGTTAATTCTGCATCAGGATCTGGTTGTAATTTTCCATCAATCATTTTTAATCTGTGATGGGTAACTACTGCACATTCTTTTGCAAAACCTGCAACATGTTCTGCTTCTTTATTAAAGAAGTCAATAGGTATAAGTAAAGGAAAATTTGCATTTAATACGCCATTAGATTTAATACGTTTATCCATTTCATCACGCATTAATTCCCAAATTGCCCATCCATAAGGTTTAATTGTCATACAACCGCGTACAGGCGAATTTTCTGCCAAATCTGCGGCTGTAATTAAATTTTGATACCATTCACTAAAATTTTCTTCTCTTGTTGGTGTTATAGCTGTTTTCATTTTTTACTACTCTTAATATTTTATTTGTTTTCCATATATTTATCTGAAATTATTTTGTGCAGAGTGTCTGCCATTTGTTTTCTGTCCATACCCGATAAATCGGGAACTGGTAAAATTTCTATTTCTACCAAGAATCCACCAAGCATCATAATATGAAATACTTGCATGAAAGCACTACGTTCTATTTTACATAATGGACCACAATCCATTTTTGCATTATCAAAATATGCAAAATGGTTTGCTAAATCGTCTGGTGATATTTTTGTCCCGTCACGTAAACGATAATATACAACAACTGGTTGAACCGTTATACCGGTTTTTTCAACAATATCAAACATAGAACTTTTGAAGTTTTTTACATATGCACCATTTGTTGATGTTCCTTCTGGAAAAATAAACATTGGGTAATCAACAACATCTAATTTTGTTTTTATTGCATTTAAAGCTTCTAAAGCATGTGATGGGCGACGGTCAATAAATACCACACCAAATTTTTTTGCCATCCAACCAATCAAAGGCCAAGATTCTATATCTTTTTTTGCAAAGAAAGATCCGCCTAGTGAAGCTGCCATGGTTGATATTTCAAAAACAGATATATGATTGCATACGCAAAGTAAAGGACGTTTTGATACTAACTTACCTTTGATTTTAAAACGTACACCCATAAACCAATTAAATTGACGCATAAATATTTGCATGTATTTAACAGACAATTTTCCCCGTGGGATGAAAGCAAGAATCAAAGCATTCAAGCATACATATAGCCATGCAACTGAAAATTTAATTATTGCCCATGTTGTGTTAAATATATTTTGTTTACGAATTTGCATTTTTTATTTTTCCTCGGTTGTTTCTTCAGCATTTTCTTTATCAATATATTCAACATCGTCAGCATCTTCACGCATAAATAATTCTGCAAATGCACGAATAGCTTTTGCTGTGCCTGTAATTGGTGACATTATTATTTTACCCAATGTTTTTAATGGACCTTCTTCAATACCAAAATCATCAAATGCATTTTCAGAACCAGCAAAATGTTTTTGATATGTTTTATCAACATTTTTGGTTTGAACCATAACAAACACATCATATGTTCCAAAGCTTTTATCAATAAATACACCACGTCCAAATGTTGCACCTAAACGTAAATATCCCTTGATTAAAGGAGTCATTTGTTTTTTTGCTTCTTCTTCATCTACAAAGGCACGTGGTAGAATATTCATTTGTGTTAATCTAGGATCAACACCTGGCTCCAGTTTATCTTTTAATACAGTTGCACGTAAATGCAAAGGAGATAAATGATTATAATATAAATAAGAAATTGCTTGTGCAGACATTGCTGGTTTTGTACCAACCCAAGAAGGTACACCAAACAAAATAACTACTTTACGTTTTACAACATATTCACATAAACCAGCCCATAATAAACGCATAACTAAACCGTTTTCACGATATTCTTTATCAACGCAAGCACGAGACATTTCTGCTATGTTGCCTTTAACTTTCTTTATTTTTGATAAATTAAATTCTAATTCTGTATAGAATCCACCCATTTTTTCAGCAGCTTCACGATCAATAATACGATATGTTCCTACTATTTTATTATTGTGAAAAACGGCCATATAATCTGCATATGTATCGTAAGAATCATATTCTTCACCCAAACTTCTTTGCTCTTCCGTTGGTTCAGCAGCTTCTTCAAGGCAGAAAACATTATATCGCAATTGACGAACCTGTCTTCGTTCTTCTTTTGTACGTGTCAAACGGACTTCATAGTCACGAACTTTTATAGCCATAATATATCCTTTATAAAAACATTGATATAATGGTATCAAAGAAAAAGCTTATAAGCAATTATTTTTATTTTTGCTGGACTTTTGTAAATTTTCGTATATGGAATTATTTTAATTTGTCTGCCAATTCTGCAATGGCAATTGCATACCAAGAAGAATTATTCCATCTTTTTATTCTATAAAAATTAGGATACGTTAAATATGCATCTATTACTGATGCTGGGGCAACATCTGAATCTGGATTTGATACATCATTTATTTTTTCTTGGTTTTTGTATAAATCTTGTTTTGCTAATTCTTTTGTATCAGCAATAAGGCCAGCTATCATATCAGATTCAGGAATAGGACTGCCGTCTGGATTTGTGACTCCTAATAAAGTCCATTCTTTTAAAGTTTTTTTTGTATCGCCATTTAAAATTGTTCTGTCAAAATCTGCTGGTAATATCACACGACGAACAATTTTTTCATGTGGATTCCATCCTAGTTTATTTAAATAATTCCCAGCACTGAACATTGCATCGCCAACACTGTTGATTATATCTATTTTTCCATCACCATTTCCATCAACACCATATTGTTGTAATGTTGTAGGAATAAATTGAAAATGTCCCATAGCACCAGCCCAACTGCCGTGTAAATCTTTTATAGATAAATTATTTTTATCCGCAATTTTCATTAAACTTAATAATTGTTTGGTGAAAAATTCTTCCCGACGACCTTCATAAATTAAAGTTAAAAAAGAATTTGTTAATTGGTATTTGGCTTTGTTTTTCCCATAATTAGATTCCATTCCCCAAAATGCCAGTATTACGTGTCTAGGAATTTGATATTTTGTTTCTACACGATTTAATAATGTTGGATATTGATTTAATTTTTTTCTGCCGTTAATAATTCTGTTTTCGTTTACAGTACGATTAATATATTGTTGTAAAGTCAATGTGAATTCGGATTGGTTTTTATCTGATTTTACGATGTTTGGAATAAATACAGATTGTTTTAAAGTGTCGTCAATTACAGATTGAGAAATATTTTGTTGTAAAGCTTTTGTTTGTATATTAGTTGCAATATTGTCCCATCTTTCAAAATTAAAAACACCACGATCTGCATGTACAGAATTTATAACTAAACTGCAACACAAAATAAAACCATAAAATATAGTTTTTTTATTAAACATAAAACACCATTGCTCTAATTAAAAAGAATATTTTAATCCAAGATGCAAACCGTATGAACGCCATGTTGCATTCTTTAATGATTCAGATACTTTTTCTGTATGTGCAGGTTCTGTTTCTACAATAAATCCACCTTCACCATCATCTATATATGTAACGGTTTCTGCAACATATAATTCACCTGGTATTTTCCCAACATAGAAATAATTAGTATCGGCTTTCAATGCAATATGTAAACGGTCTGATAGTTGATAGTTGTATTCCATTTCCGCAGTATAAGCAAAAGAATCATTACTGCCTTCATCTAAGAAACTAGGGTTTTGTTGCCAATCATCACGATTAGGCCATGTTCCTTCTGATGAATATTTTGGCATGCTGACTTGAACATAAAAACGTAATTTATCAGCCAAAGTCATTTGTTTTTCTAATTCTAAACCAATATAAAAACCAGACCAAGTTGTGTTATATATATGTGTTACACCATCAACTTTGATTAAACCATCCCCACCAATAACAACACAATCTCCACCTTCTACACCCCATGGAACAGTTCCCAAACTGGAATTATAATCCATTGTGGCCAAACTGGTTAAAGGATACAACATACCATCTGATGCACCACCACCAGCAGCGACTATTTTTATATCTTCCGGTCCCATACAGATTTGATATAATCCAGCCTCTTCATCAATTGTTGTGTTTTGAGATACTGCATAATAATTACCGTCTAGATCACCAAATACATAATCTCCGTAATCTGTCATCAAAGGTAAATAAACACCAGGATTAGGATATATATGGTTACTCATTTTCAAATCGTGTTTGAAAATTTCATATCCGATATGTGGTGTTAATTTCCAACCCTGGAATTCCCATATACTATGAGCAGCTATACCAAATCTTAAATGGTTAGTTGTTCCACTTTGATCACCCATAGAAATCGTAAATATACCATCTGCAGGATAAGCATAATCATATGGTTCTAAGTCGTAATCCATTGATAACCCGCCACTGGCCAATTTACCATATGAATAATCACCATAAACCATCAAATCAAAACCACGAATATCAAAAATATGCTTTGCACCCAGGTTTATTTCATTAAATTGCATATCGTCCCATTCCAATATGGAATTAACACCTGTTTTAAATTCAAAATCAGCAAATCTGCGGCTGTATCCGGCATAAATGGTTGTGTTCAAATCTGCCGTTGGTGTAGAAATACCATTAGCGGTCATTGTACCACGATAATTTTGTTTTGGATTGTAATATGGATTTGGAACTTGATAAGAATATTGATTAGAAGATAAAACCTGTTTTTTCCCGGTATTTCCAACGTATTTTGTATATCCATATTGTTGATATTTATTATATGCTGCAGAATTATGTGTAGGTTTAGTATTTTGTATGTAATAAGAAGGAACACCTTCATTGGATGCAAAGCATGCCAAAGGTGCGGCAAATCCACATAAAAAAGCCAGAATATTCTTTTTCATCTTCCTTTCGTATGTTTTATTATATCATAAAAAAGGACTTAAAAAAAGCGTTTGTTTATATTGAATTTTATTTTTTGTTTATTATTATTGTTCACATGAATTGTTCTCATAATATTTATATACATGTTCCGTTTTGTGTAAAAAAATGCAATTATTGTGCGTTTTATTCAGTTGCATGTGGAGTACCTGATTGGGAAAAATATACAAATGACATTTGTAAGGAATTAATATTTTGGTCTGAAAAATTAGGAAAAATAATTGTTCCTACAATTTTTTTTGGTGGTGGAACTCCATCTTTGATGCCTGTGACTGTATTTGAAAGGATAATAAAATGCATAACAGATAATTTTGATGTTTTACCAAATTGTGAAATAACATTGGAATCTAATCCTGGAACTTTAGATGGAAATAAATTAAAAGATTTTGTTTCTTGTGGTGTTAACAGGTTATCTGTTGGTGTTCAATCTTTGGATGATGAAGAATTGAAATTTTTAGGTCGTATTCATAATGTTTCACAATCTTTGATGTTATTAAAAGATGCTGCTGATATGGGAATACGTGTTTCTGCTGATTTTATTTATGGTTTGCCAAATCAAAATGAAAAAAATATTGTCAATATGTGTCAAAAAATTAATAAATTAGATTTGAAACATGTTTCTTTGTACGAATTAACAATAGAAAAAAATACTGTTTTTGGAAAAATGAATTTAAATATGCCAAATAATGAAACAATGGCAAATATGTATATGGCTATATCAGATAATTTAAATTTACCAAGATATGAAGTTTCTAATTATGCAAAAATTGGTCATGAATGTAAACATAACCAAAATATTTGGGCCGGTGAAGCTTATATTGGAATAGGTAAAGCTGCTGCGGGGCGTATAAATATAGACGGTATTTGGTATGAACAGAAAGGTCATTTTGAACAATTTGATGTTATGAATGAAAAAGACAGAGCTGTTGAAAAAATTATTACTGGCATAAGAACTGTTCGTGGTGTAAAGTTAACGCCAGATGTTGAAAAACAAATAGATTTTGATTGGGTAAAAAATCATACAGATTTAATAAATCAAGATAATGAATATTTGTATGCAACTTCAAAAGGTTTGTTATTATTAGATAATTTAACATTGGATTTAATAAAATGAAAAATAAATTATTAAACATTATTGGTATAATCGCAGTATTTATATCTTTATTCACAGTTTTTGTTTTTAAAAAGGAGAAAGTAATGCAAATTGGTATTAAATCAGAAAATATGGATTTAACTGTTAAACCAGGTAAAGATTTTTACGATTTTGCGACGTCTGGTTGGCGTAAAAATAATCCTATCCCTGATGATTATACCAGATGGACTTCGTTTCATACATTAGATGCAAAAAATCTAGAACGTGTTCGTGATATTGCGGAACAAGATAGTGGTAAAATCGGATTATTGTATAAAATTGCTATGGATGCAGATAAATTAAATGCTGAAAAAACACAACCTGTGAAATCGTATTTGCAAGAAATAGATAATATTAAAACACAGAAAGATTTAACAAAATATTTGGGTAAAATGCATACTTTTTCTTCTGCTTTTTGGACAGATGGTGTATTGCTAGATGATAAAGACAGTAATCATTATATTTTTGTTATTGCACAATCTGGAACAGGTTTGTCTCGTGATTATTATTTTGATGATGACGAAAAATCTGTTGAAGTAAGAAAAAAATATAAGAAATACATCAAGGATATTATGAATAATTTTAATGAACAAGTTGATGTTGAAAAATTATATGCGCTGGAAGAACGTATGGCTAAATCTTTTTATACAAAAGAACAATTACGTAATCCATTAATAAATTATCACAAAATGTCTTTGGCTGAATTAAAATCAGAAATCCCAGGTTTTGATTGGAATGTTTATTTTGAAACACGCGGTGTAAGTCCGGACTTTGTCAATTTGGAACAAATAGAACCTATCAAAGAATCTGTAGCGATTATTAATGATACAGATATTAATTTAATCAAAACATATTTGAAATTAAGAATCATAAATGGTTCTGTTAGTTTATTAGATGATAAAACTTATAATATTGCTTTCGAATTTTTTAATAGAGTTTTATCTGGACAGAAAGAACAAAAACCACGTTGGAAAAGGGCTGTTGACATCTTGGATGGTTCTTTGGGTGAAGAAATTGGACAGTTGTATGTGAAACAATATTTTCCTGAATCTGCAAAAAAACGTATGGTAGATTTAGTTGAAAATTTAAGAAAAGCTTATGCTGATCGTATAAGAAATCTTGATTGGATGAGTGATAACACAAAAAAGCAAGCTCTAGAAAAATTAAATTCTTTTAAAGTTAAAATAGGATATCCTGATAAATGGCGTGATTATTCAAAATTGGAAATTAAAAATGATTCTTTGTATGAAAATATGATGCGAGTAGCCGCTTTTGAAGATGCTTTCTGGTTGGAAAAAATCGGAAAAGAAAAAGATCCAACAATATGGTATATGAATGCACATGAAATAAATGCATATTATGATCCTTCAATGAATGAAATTTGCTTTCCTGCAGGAATTTTACAGTATCCATTTTTTGATATGAATGCGGATGATGCTTTTAATTATGGAGCAATTGGTTCTGTTATAGGACATGAAATGACACATGGTTTCGATGATTCTGGTCGTCATTTTGACAAAGATGGAAATATGAATGATTGGTGGACAGAAAATGATGCAAAACATTTTGAAGAACATGCGAATATTATGAAAGAACACTTTAATAATATTATTGTTGCACCAAATACACATGCAAATGGTGAATTTACTTTGGGTGAAAATCTGGCAGATTATGGTGGTGTTACAATATCATATGATGCATATACTAAATTTGGTAAGAAATCCGAAGATGGTATGGGATTTAATTCAGATCAAAGGTTTTTTATAGCATATGCAATGACAGAAGCTGCGAATGTACGTGATGAAGAAGTTTTGCGTTTGACGAAAACAAATGAACATTCTTTAGGTAGGTGGCGTGTTAATGGAATATTGCCACATGTTGAAGAATGGTATAAAGTATTTGATATTAAGGAATCAGATGATTTATATATTTCACCAGATAAACGTGTAAAATTATGGTAACAAATAAACCGCCGTTTCGGCGGTTGTTTTTTATTATTTTTTATTAGCAACTTGTTTTCTGAATTCTGCACTGGGATGAAAACTGGTAACACGACGTGCAGATATCACGGCAGGAATACCAGTTTTTGGATTTCTACCGATTCGTGCAGATTTAGATAATATTTTAAATGTTCCAAATCCTGTTATTTTTACTTCTTCGCCATGAATCAAAGATTGTTCAATCTCATCAAAAATAATATCTATCATTTTATAAGAATCGACGCTGGTCAAACCAAAACGTTCTTTCAAAGCATTTGCTAAATCAATACGAGTTATAGTAGCCATAATATTTATTCCATTTGTTTATTTTGTCCTATTATACAATCGGTTAAAAATAAAGCAATCACTAAATGTTGATTTGTTCTTTTTATTGATGTAGAATCTTTTTCGTTGTCCTTATAGTTCAATTGGATAGAACAAATCCCTCCTAAGGATTAGATGCAGATTCGAATTCTGCTGGGGACACCATAAATAATAAGAGGAAAAAATGAAAAATAAAGCGGTTAAAATTGGATTAATAGCATCTTTGTTGCCACATTTGTTTTGTTGCGTTTTACCAATAGTTTTATCCGTCATAGGTTTGATTGCACCAGAAATGTCACATACTGAATTTATTCCAGAATGGATAGAACCATGGCTTTTTGTCTTTTCAGGTTTAATGTTGTTATTATCATGGATTTTAATTTATCAAGATTGCCCATGTGCGGAATGCGAAGCTGATAAACATCATAAAACACAAAAAATAATATTGGCTGTGATAACTGGTGTTTTTGTAATAAGTATTTTATTGCATATAATATGATTTATGAAATTATGTTATTTATTTAATTTTTATTGCGGATGCTGCTTCCTGTAATGGTGTTAGTGTACTTGATGTTTGTCTAAGTATCTCTGCATTGTTTGTTATATTTGTATTATAGTTGAGAAAATCCGAATAAAGCGTACTAGGATTTGTGCCAGTTGAAGGTTTTGTGTCATTGTATACACATGGTTTTTGGCTTTTATAATAAAAAGAACCAGTTTTATCTTTTCTGTTTTTTAATATATTACATTTATCTTTTGTTTGTAAAGAACATGTCGATCCAGAACATGTTGATTCTTCAACAGTGCCACTGCCAGGACATTTTATGCAGTTTTCAGATTTTATTTCGTTTTCGTCCCCATTATAATAATATCCTTCTTCACAGATAACGATGGTTTCATCTGTTGTTGAGTCTTCTGATAATACAGGACTTACAAAACAAGACATTAAAAAAATAGATAAATAAATTTTTTTCATAACACAATTTTATATATTTGGTTCTTTTTTATCAAGACAAAAAATACTTGCGTTTATTAAAGGTTTGTTTCTATAATCTGTTTTATGAAAGAAAGGATAATATTATGAAATTTACAAAATTTGTTTTCGGTTTACTATGTGCAGGTTTTATTAGTAATGTGAATGCTGCAAATATAACTTTATTTTATTCACCAACTTGTCCGCATTGTCACCATGCACGTGAATTTATATCAAATGAATTGGTATATGTTTATGATGATTTACAAGTGACAACTGTTAATGTTATGGAACAAGACAATCGTCAAAAATTTTATGATGCATTGAAAAAATGTGAATTTAAATCTGGTGGCGTTCCTGTATTAGTTATTGGTGAAAAATGTTTCCAAGGATATGGCGATTCAATGCAACAAAATTTACGTGATGCCATAGAAATAGATTTGACAGAAGAACAAAAAAAATCTGCATCTGCAAATAAATCAGAATTTGATAAAAATCATGATGAATTTGTAAAATCTCGTTCAAATAGATTAGATGCAATTGTTGAAATAGATAGCAAAAAAAAACTGAATAAAAACTCTTTTGATACAACAAGTTTTGGATTAATAGTTTTATTATTATTGTTGGTTGGCGGTTTGGTTTTGTTATTTAGAAAACAAAAATAGGTAAAACAAATGTTTGATTTAACAACTTTGGATTATATATATGTTGGAATGGTTATAGGCTCTACAATTTGGGCAACTGTTCGTGGTGGAATTTATGAAACTATTGCAACGATGTCTTGGATTGTTGCCGCTGTTTCTGCAAGGTTTATATCTCCATATTTAGATAATGTTTTACAATCTTGGTTTAAATTATCTGAATCAACAGTTGGAACTTTGATTGCATCTTATTTTATTGTGTTTTTTATAATATTGGTTGTGGTTGGTTTTATAAATCAAAAAATACGTGAAAAAATACAAGGCAGTGTTTTGTCTGTTACTGATAAAACATTAGGTGTTATTTTTGGTATTGTACGCAGTATTATAGTTATGGGTTTCGTTTACTGGGGAATGTTGTGGTATTTTTCTGATGTTCCAAGTGGATTACCAAAATGGGTTGCAGATGCAAGAACAAGACCTGTGATGCAATTAACAGCTGTTAAAATGGATGAATGGTTTTTCTTTGGTAAAAACAAATTATTACAACGTGATATGAAAGGCGCCAAAGAAGCAAAAGAAATTTATGATAATTTAATCAGCCCAATGGTTGAAAAGAAAACCGATAAAAAAGAAAATGATTCAAATGAAACAGGGTATAAATCTTCTGAACGGGCTGCATTAGAAAATCAATTGTTACAAATAGAATCTGTTGCGAACGCGGTTCAAGAAGAAGATAAAGAATAAAAAAACGTCTTTAAGACGTTTTTTTTATGGGAATAACATCTTGTAGTAAAAATATCAATCGACAATATAATATATTGTATGCGAAAAATAAAAATATTTATAAGTTTATTTTTGTTGTATGAATTGTTTATGTTAACAGTATTACAAATTAAAGAATATTGTTTGTTTGTATTTAATGTAAATTTTTGTTCTTATGAGTCCTTTAAATATTTTTTTGTTTGTATTATGTTACCTGTAGTTTTTGGGTTGTTTATATGGTGGATTCCAGATATATCAAAACTGTTTTGTAATAAACAATGTGATTGTAATATAAAAAAAGATGTATCAATAAAAGATATTTTAAATGAAATTATTTCGAAACAAGATATAGAACGTTTTGTTACTGCAGCAATAATAATGGGAATTCAAAAATTTGCAAATAACCATCCTGAAACAACAAAAAATTTAAATAATATCTTGGATATAATAAAAAGACCTGATAATAAAAATAATTGATAAAACTTTTTTTTGTGTTATGTTTGCCACTATAAATATTAAGGTTTAATTTATGTCTGAAAAGTTTTGTATATTTTGTGGTAAAGAACCAAAAAATAAAAATTTAGAACATGTTATTCCGCAATGGTTAATAAAGATGACCGGACGCGAAAAAGAAGATGTTTTTTCTTTGTATCCTGATGCAGAAAAACACATACCTTTTATGCGTTTTACTTTTCCAGCATGTACAGAATGTAACAGTAAATATTCTAAAATGGAAGCTTTGGTAAAACCTGTTCTGGAACGTGTTATGTCAGGACAATCTGTCACTGGTTCTGATATTAGTTTATTAATGGATTGGTTTGATAAGGTTCGTGTTGGTTTATGGTTAACAAATATGTATTTTGATCCAAAATTAAAACAAGATGTTCAACCTAATTTTTATATAGATTCACGAGTTGGTAAAGTAGACAGAATGTTATCTGTTCAAAAATTAGATTTATCAGGTGGAAAAGGAATATATATGGGTGGTACATCTACACCTTTATTTCAATATTCACCTACTGCGTTTACAATGTTAATAAACGATTTTTATTTTTTTAGTGCGTCGCGTCACAGTATGGTTATGCCACGTACGGGGTTCCCATCATTAGTTAATGTAAAGGTTGTTAATCCTGAAACTGGTTTGTTTGAATCCAGTATAGCCAAAGGCCGCAATAAAATTACGAATCCTGTAATTCAATCTTTTATACCAAATAAAGATTCTGTGACTTTTTATCAGCCTATTTATGGTGGAATACAAAATTATATTGTTGATGATTATGTATTGGAACATACTTATGATAAAACAAAAGGTCAGGGTGGTATTTTTGTTCAAAAAGGAAATACAGGAAATACAAAATATTTACAGCCTGACGATAAAATAGGTATAAGATTGCATGCTTGTAAGAAATATGATTTAGAACAAGATGCTGTACGTTTTCAAAATCAAATACATGAAAGATCTTTAACAAATAGTATTGATACACGAATTGGTTTTGCAATAAATAATATGCTTTTAAAGCAAATGGAATTACAAAAATAAAAAAAACGCACCATCTGGTGCGTTTTAATTTCTGGTGCCGGTTGTCGGACTTGAACCAACGACCCTCTGATTACAAATCAGATGCTCTACCAGCTGAGCTAAACCGGCGATGCGAGATATATAATATATGTAATAAAAGACTTTTGCAAGCAAAAAATTAAAGAATATGTTTTATCTTGAATAATAATAGTTTAATTCTTCAATTCCTTTCACTGTATCACGAACAACTTGATAATTATATTCATTACGCATTTGTTCAAACAATTCTTTATGATTTTGTGGCATCAAATTATGCGGAATTTGAAGATCGTCGTATATAGTTGTTAATATTTTATCGCGTTTAAATGTATATTGATTTGTTTTTTTGTTATGTTTTAATTTAAATATTATTCCAAAAGAATTTTCTGCAAAATATGTTTCATATTCATCAGATGTTCTTTGATTTATTTCACATATTGAAACAAGTGTTTCAAATAATTCATTAACCAGTTTTTGTTTATATTGTACTGTTACAATATTATAAATTGTTGCTGTATCTGGTAAGTTTTTGCTATAAATACCGTGTTTTATAAATTCTTGGGTACAAAACGGGGTATAATCAAAAACATATTGTTTGTGTTTTTTTAAGTATGTGATGTTAAACAATACTTTCTTTTCAGCATAGACAACGTATACATCTGTTTCAGATGTTTCGTCGTGTGTAATTGCAAATTTATTTACAAAAGAAAAAAATAATTCATTATTTGTCATTTTATTGTTCTTTTTCTATTATTTTTACACAAAAATATAAATTGTCAATAATATTTATAACAATGCCTTGAATTTTGGTTTTTATTTGATAAAATCAGCCCGATAAATAAAAGGTTATATAATGAAATTACCTGAACTTTTGGCACCAGCGGGAACTTTAGATGCTTTTAAAACGGCGATTTTATACGGGGCAGATGCGATTTATGCTGGTTTGCCAGGTTTTTCTATGCGTGCACGTGCTAAAATCACAGTAGATGAAGTAAAGCAGGGTATAGATTTCGCGCATGAACATGGAAAAAAAGTTTATTTAGCGTTTAATTTATTTGCTCATGACCGTGATTATGCAAATATGTCACGTGTTAGTGAAGTTTTAAATTACCTTAAACCTGATGCTTTAATTATTTCTGATGCAGGCGTTTTAATGTGGGTTAAAGAACATCATCCAGATATTCCAATACATATTTCTACCCAAGCAAATATTTGCAGCGCATCTACTGTAAAGTTTTGGCAAAATGCGGGTGCTGTACAATGTGTTTTGGCGCGAGAAGTATCTCATCCTGAATTTATTTCTATACGTGAACAATGTCCTGATATAGGGTTAGAAATATTTATACATGGTGCAATGTGTATGTCTTATTCTGGACGTTGCTTGTTGTCAAATTATATTACTGGTCGTCCATCAAATCGCGGTGCATGTGCACAATTATGTCGTTGGAAATATGATGTGATTTTACGTGAAAAAGAAAGTGGTATAGAAATGCCTTTGGAAGAAGATGAACGTGGTGCATATATTATGAACAGCAAAGATTTATGTTTAATGCCACGTTTAAAAGAAGTAATAGAATCAAAACCTGATACGTTAAAAATAGAAGGTCGTAACCGCAGTGAATATTATGTTGGTTCTGTGACGCGTGCGTACAGAAATGCTTTGGATGCTTATGCGAAAGATCCTGAACATTTTGATCCAACACCATTTATGAATGATTTAAATTTATTGGAAACGCGTGGTTATACCCAGGCTTTCTTTGACGGTCCGTTACCAAGTGATGCACATGATTATGAACAAACACATTCAAATTCGGATTATTGTGTAGCGGGTGTAATAACAAATGTTGATAATAAAAATATAACATTTGAATTGCGTAATGAAATAAAGCAGGGCGATACAATTAATTTCTTGTTACCTTATACCCAAGATAAAGTTTCTGTTGTTTTAGATAAGATTATAAATGCAAAAGATGGAACAGAATTATCAAAAATGTCTGCTGGTCAAAATAATTCACTGTTAATATCAATAGATAAAATTCCAGAAGAATATCGTGATAAAATGGTTCCGTTAATTTTGGCTTATAAGCATAAATAAAAAAAACGCCGCAAGGCGTTTTTTTATTCATCTTTCTTTAATTCAGGAATATCTACATAAGAATTATATGTTGCCAAGAATCTGCCACCAGTAGTGCAGGCAAAATTTGATAAAGAATCATCATAAGCACGTACAGCGGCCGTCCAACGTTCTGTTATTTCAGATTTAGCACCTTGGTATCCGGCTAATCCACCAAGTGCACCACCAGCGGCGGTTCCAACCAAAGTTCCCTTTGCACGTGCTTCATTTGATATATCAATCAAACTGCCGTCACTGGCATTACGTAAAGATGGTGTAAACACTAGTCCTTTGCCTTCATCTGCTTTTATTCGTTCGCCAGATGTTCCGTCACTTACATTTCTTTCGTAATATGTTGGATGATATTTATTTTCCAGTGTTTCCCAATCTTCAGAATTATAACCAAGAGCTTTTATTGGTAAATGGTCAAATACAGCATACGCACGTATCTTTTTTTCGGCATATGATGCACTGACTACTTCATAGAATTCACCATTAGTGCTATTGGTTGAATTATCAAGCTCTATATATTTTTTATCTTTTTGCTCGTCTTCATCTGATGATAATGTGTATTTTTTTAAATGGTTATTTCTTATTGAATCTGTTAATGATTTTAAATAATAAGTGGAGGAACCATTATTAGAAGCAACAGAAATGTTTACCAAATCATTTTTTACCTGATTGCAACATTCATGGCTGCTATTGCAAATCAAAAGTGTTGTTCCATCTTTTTTTATTAAAACTGTAGAGTCTGCTGATGCATTTCCTTCTGTGCATTTTTGTGATTGTGTAGATTTAAATAATTTTTGTTTCTCTTTCCAATCTGCAAAAGAAGAAGAGGATGTTACAGAAACATTTCCAACGATACAATCTCTTTCACCCATATCTTTTATTTCGCATTTTGTTGTTTCCAATACGCCATCGGTTTCATTTGCACCGGCCAACATATTTCCAACAACCATACCTGTAGCTGCATTTACAGCAGTAGATTTAATCGTATCACCCGCAACTTTTCCGGAATATGTGCTGGCTGCCATTATGCCAGCCCCAGCTACTGCTCCGATTGCTGTGTCTTGTAATTGGGTTGAACTGGTTCCTAACAACTTGGTATCGCCTGCTGGTTTTGGTGCTAAAAAATTACCGGCAACACCAGAAAGTATTGCAGCTGCAGCAATTTTAAAACCAGCATTTTGCTTTTGTTCTTGATTCAAAACAGCTTCAACTTCTTCAATAGTTGGTGCTGCATCAGCAGGAACTTCTTTTTTCCCATATTTCAAATCATATGAATAACTGGATTCAGGAAAAGCATCAACATTACATTTCATTGTATCGCCAGCAGCGATAGTTGTTGTTGCCAAGATTTCTTTGGTGTTTGCATCACGTAATTCGACAACAGCCACACATTGTGCTACTGGTGTTCTGCGTACACCAGATTCAGGAATTCCCCATCTGAAAACACCATTTGGATAAATCATAGCACATTTTTCCAAATCGGATCTGGTTACTTGTGATGATGTATTATTTAAAATTTCTGCGGCTAATTTTTTATCATCAACAGCAACAGGTAAATTTCCTGTATCACTGGAAGTTGTGACACCCGCAGTTGCAGCATCCGCATATTCTTGTTGATATCTGATAGCGGCAACTTGATTATAAGCATCAGCATAACTTCTGCTATTACTTTTTACGTTTATACGGGCAGATGCAGTTGTGTTTAAAGAACACACTGATAATAAAGAAATTAAAGATATTTTATATATTTTATTCATCTTTTTGCCCGCCAATATTCGTAACAAAAATATTAGAATTCTAATCTTAATCTTACGCCAACGTCAACAGTACTTAATGTACCACTTTCATACCAATTAGTATAATGGAACACACTGTCATAAGGTGCTTCGTATTCATCACCGGCACCGTCACTTAACCATTCTGTTTGAGATACAATAATGGAACCAGATGTTTTTACTTTACCCAAATTAGCATATCTTATAAAGAAATCTAGTTTTAAACCATCGTTCATATCTGTTGTGACACCGCCTTCTAGTGCGAAAGCAAATTGTTCCATTGTGCCACCATTATGATATGCGTAAACATCAGAAATACCTGTTAATCCACCGGCTGCAATTCCGCCAGGTCCTAAACCACCGGTTTCATCATAAAAAGTATTATCAAATACAACGTAATCTGCGATTGTGTTTAAAGATAAACCAACACCCGCACCAACATATGGACGTAAAGCACCACCCATCATATATCCGGTAAATGAATCAATGTTATAATATACATTTAACATTGTAGAATTAGATGTTATTGCACCACCACTGACCGATGCGTTTGCGTATTCTTCGCCCGTGAATGTTTGAACATCAGATGCATAAGACATTCCAGAATAACGTAAATATGAAAAATCGATACGAATATCAGAATTTATAGCCGCACCGACAGAAACTTGTAAAGGTATAATATTGTCAGATTTAAAATCTGATGCACGGAAAGAACCCGGGGCAAAGAAAGCCTTGTCTTCACCTGCGTAATCTGCAGACATGGAACCATTCAACATAGTTGTATATCCAGCGGACAAACCAACATATAAACCACTTTCAGCCAATCTGTTGTAATCAGAAGATTGATAATATTGACGACCGGCATTTGTTGCAGAAGAACCAACCCTTGGCAAAGAACCCGTTACGCGATTTGGATTCGCAGCAGCAGTATAAGTAGCCATTGGACGACCATTAACCGCAGAAGCAGCAGCCATTTGTTGTGGTGTTATATTTGTGCGCCCAGCCATTTGTTGTGGGTTATATACATATCCAGTTGTTGGACGAACGATTTGCTGTTGTTGAGGGTATGTATTTATAACATATCCTTGACGTGCAAGTTGTTGTGGATTATATACAGGATACGCGGCACTCCCTGCACATGGCAGTGCAGATATAATACCGGCAAACACCGCAAGAAACTTGGTCTTTTTCATTCCTTCCTACATTTCCTTTGTGAATATTATATCATAAAAAAGGACTTAAAAAAAGCGTTAAAATAAATTTTATTAATAAAATTAAAAATGCACCCCGTGTGGGGTGCATTTTGTCCAATATAAGTTAATTTTTTACTGAATTTAGAATCTGGCGTTAAATCTGAACCCAGCTTCTGCTTTGATGTCTGTCCCATTTTGAGAACCAGAATGAGAATCATCCAAAGTATATTCAGCAAAGAAAGCCAATTGAATTGAATCAGTAATTTGATTAGCAACACTTGCTTTAATTACATATTCATCCCAACCATCTTTCATGTTTTTGGTTGTATCTAATAAACCTTGTTTAACCGCATCTTGCAAAGATTGTGCGGTTGCTGCACCTTTCACAGGTCCAATAATAGCACTAAGAGCAGCAGCGGCATCTGCAGGATTATTTAACTTGGTATGAATACTTTTTACACCGTTATCTGTATGTTCAATATATTCAAATCCGGCACCAAAAGACCATTGTGAATCCATTTGATACATTAAATCAAATCCAGCCACGGTTTCATGTGTAGATTTTAAATTAACAGCAATTTCATTTGGAAAACCAAGTTGCGGCATTGTAAAATCTTCTACATCTAAATCAGAATATGCTTTTAATAATGTGGCTAATTTAGCCAATTCTGGATTTGTACTGGATTTACCTTTTAATGGTTGAATTGTTTGTTCAATCGCAATTTCATTATTATGGTTTCCAAATGTTTGTAAATATTCAACGTGTGCGGCTGCTGTGAATTTGTTCCATGTTTTTCCAAAACGTGTTCCAGCAATTATACCGTAACGACCATTTGAATAATTATCAAATTTGAAACCTTTTGATGTATATGTACCTTTCATTGGTGAAACACCAGATAAATATGCATCAGCATACAAATCTAAAACCAAAGGTTGTTCTTCTGTTAAAACACGATATGTTAAACCAATACGTCCGCGGTGCATACCTTGGCGGCTGATGTCTTCATCGTGTGTATAACCAAAACGGCCGTGGATATCCAATCTGTCTGTGATTCCATAACCGATATCACCGGCAAAACGCCAAATTGGAAATTCTATATCGCCGTCCATTTCTCTTTTTCTTGTAGCTTCTGTGCTGTCGGCTTTTTTATACATAACAGCAGCACCTGTTTTTAAATACACTTCACGATTTTTTGGCATGTAAAGTGGGTTTTCCATGT
This sequence comes from Alphaproteobacteria bacterium, assembly GCA_017528045.1. GTDB lineage: Bacteria > Pseudomonadota > Alphaproteobacteria > Rs-D84 > Rs-D84 > Enterousia. Next base: position 112,884 of record JAFXPG010000014.1, read on the forward strand.
TTGACGATGCGAAAGCACCCGTTGATACAACTGATGCGGTAACTGCAACCAAACATTTCAAGGATTTTTTCATCCATTTCTCCTTTGTTCTTTCTTTTTAAACCAACCCCCATTATTGGCAAGATTGGTCGTTATACCCATACCACCCATTATTGGCAACAGTATGTTTCGCGATATAACGTTCATATTGTTAAACATTATTATCTGCATGTCAAAAAATAAATTGTCTTGACATAATACTTGAAATATGTCAATCGCATCCTATATATATTTTGGATGGGGGTGCAAAGGCAAAAAAACAAGAGGTTGCGCCATGATAAATGAATTATATACAGAACAACAAAGACTAAAAATTTTACAAAAGCAAATTTTAATGTATGGTGGCAGTGTAAAAAAACAACCATTAAATGTTGAAGAAATCAAAAAGTTAGAAAAAGATTACAGGACAATGTTTATTGGTTTTACATCTATAAATTGGTCTAAGCCAGGAACTAAATTGGGAACAGCATGGCAAAAGGCCTTAAGTCAAATGGAATCTTATATAAAAACTAAATCAAAAATTATAAATCATCCTGTTTATGAACAATTGATGAAATATCATGCCATGTTTTCTAAAAAACAATCTGAACATATTATGAAATGTCAAGGCAGAGAATCTGAAACAGTCTTAACAAAAGATTTACAGAAAGTTTTTCTTGATGATGGTACAAAAATGGCAAGTAATGGTAAAAAGGCTTTGGATAGTTTTTATCAACAGTATATGCCAAAACAATCTATTCAAGAATTACCAGTTGGTAAAAAGTTTGAAATTATAAAACAAAATATTCAACAATCTATGATATTTGATTTATTCACAAAAAATCGTGCAGCTTAATAAAAAAACCGCCAATATGGCGGTTTTTTTATTGCTTTATTGTTTCAAGAACAAATTTAACAACGTCTTGTGTTTTTATTCTTTCTTGTTCCATTGAATCACGATGGCGTATTGTTACCGTGCCATCTTCCAATGTTTGATGGTCAACAGTTATACACAATGGTGTTCCAATTTCATCATGTCTGCGATAGTTTTTACCGATGTTACCAGAATTTTCTAATTCAATTTTACCGATACCAAGTTTACGCAAATCATCAACAATTTTATTTGATAAATCTACGATTTCTGGAACATTGCGAACCAATGGAATTACCGCTGCTTTCACAGGTGCCAACCATGGTTTTAATTTTAATACTGTACGTGATTTTCCATCACCTAAATCTTCTTCATCGTATGCTTCTATCATCACAGCCAACATAGCACGGTTTACACCCATTGCTGTTTCAATTACATAAGGTATAAAGTTTTCGCCAGTTTGTGCATCACTGTAAGATAATTTGGTTGTGGAATCTGTATTTTCCATAACATTTGCAGCCAATTTGAATTCTTTTTGAGATTTTGTATGAGAACCCAAATCAAAATCTTGACGATTATGAACACCTTCTACTTCGTCAAACCCATCAGGAAAAGCATATTCAATATCTACTGCTGCTTTTGCATAGTGAGCCAATTTTACATGTGGCAAGAAACGTAATTTTTCAGCAGGAATTCCCAATACATTAATCCACCAAGATAAACGTGTTGATTTCCAATATTCAAAATATTTTTCATCTTCACTTGGGTTAACAAAATATTGCATTTCTGCTTGTTCAAATTCACGCATACGAAAAACGAAACCACGAGGTGAAATTTCATTACGGAAAGCTTTTCCGATTTGTGCGATTCCAAAAGGTAATTTATGAGGTTTGGAATCTAACACGTTTTTGAAATTTACATATGTTGTGGTTGCTGTTTCTGGACGTAAATATGCGTTTATTGCGCCATCAGCCATTGCACCAATGGATAATCCCATCATTAATTGATATGCACGTGGTTCTGTGATTTCAGTGCTGCCACAGTTATCACATTTTGTTGGGTCTTTCATTTTATCTTGGCGCATACGTGCACCACATTTTTTACATTCAACCAATGGGTCAGAAAAGCTGCTTTCGTGACCAGAATATTTCCACATTAAACGGTTAGATATTAATGCTGCATCTAAACCTTCGATGTCATTTCTGGAATAAATCATAGAATTCCACCAAGCATTACGAATATTACGCATTAATTCTACACCATAAGGACCGTAATCATAAGCACCGCCCAGACCACCATAAATTTCAGAACCTGTGAAAATAAAACCACGTCTTTTACATAAAGCAACTATATCATTAACTGATTTTGCTGGCATTTTTTTACCCCTATATCTTATACTGCCGAATATTCTATATCTTTTTTATCAGTTTGCAACTTATAAATCTGGTTCTATTGCTGATACAGGACATACAGATGCACAAGTTCCACAGCCCATGCATTTTGTTTTATCAATTTTGCATTTACCAGCTTCGCCATCAACAATAGCCATCGCAGGACATACACCCATGCATGTGTGACAACCAATACATTTTTTTGGATCTATTTTATAAGCCATTTTTATTTCCTTTCTTTTTTAATTTCTGTTATTTAATAATCTTAATATATATTCAAACAAAGCAATGAATGAAATATACATATGTAAAGCACCTAATACTGCCAATTGATCTTTTTGTTCGCCATTACCCAATGTGTAATATGCGTTCTTCAAAGTTTGCATATCGTATGCTGTGAATAAAGCAAACACTAATATACCAATTAAACAAACGATAGTGTTAAACGTTGCACCCAATGGTAAAAATAAAGATACTATACCAACCAAGATTAAACCAATCATGCCCAAGAATAAGAACATTCCCAAGAAAGATAAATCTTTTGCTGTTTTATATCCGAATAAAGCCATGCATGCAAACATTACTGCTGCCAAAACGATAGCCATTAAAACAGAAGCAGGGCTGGATACGAAAATCATAGGTGTTATTACAATTCCCATCATTACAGAATATAAAAATAATAACCAGATAGCTGTTGATGGTTTCATTGAAAATGCGCGTGCTTGTGCCCATAAAGACAAAGCTAATCCACCAAAAACAATGATATAATAAGTTGCTGACAGACCACCATTATGAATTAAACCTGTCCAGGCACCAGATATTAACATAACAAATGTTGTTAATGCAGTAACCCCAACGGCACCGGACATCAAACCAAATACGCGTTTCAAATATAATTCTATACCGCCGATTTTTCTAGATACAGATGTTTTTGTAGCCATTTTTGTTTTCTCCTTGTTTATATGTGGAAATATAATACACTGCGGTTAACAATTCAAGAATAAAGCAAATAATTTTTTTAATTAAATACTGGACAAATGTTTTTTGTCAATTATATTTATGTGCGTTATGAATTTAATAAGTTTTTTGTAAACAAAAAGAATAAAAAATGGGAAGTCATATTTATAGAGGTTCTGATTGTATAAACAATGCTTTTGCTTCAGAATCCGATAAAGAAAATTTAGGTTCTTGTGCAGATGCACGTGATGTTATGAGTACTTTTTTTATAAAGCACGCTGTTAATGATTTAAGACGTGTTTATGGGTTTTCTGGTGCAGAACAAATTAAAGTAAAACAAATAGAATTGTTGAATTCTTATGCAGATATAAAAAACAGAAAACATATTACAGAAGGTCAAGAAGCTTTGTCACAAAAAGACAAACATCTCTTGAAATGTAGTGTTTGGTTGTTAAGTCAACATATTTTTGATGTTTTGGTCGTAGAAGCTGTTTTAGAATGTCGCAGAAAAAATGGACGTTTCAGTATGCCTTTGTTAAAAGAACAATTGAAAAAGACAGTTAAAGACTTATGTGATATAGTAATCAGATAGTTATTAAAAGCCACTTTCGGGTGGCTTTAATTTTTGGTTGAAAGATGTTTTATTTTAATAAACAATAGCATTAAAATAAAGGTTCATATTATGGCTGTTGTTATAAATCCAATTAATCCTGTTGCTTTTTCTGTATTTGGGTTGCCTGTGCGCTGGTATGCATTGGCTTATATCGCAGGATTTGTTATTGGGTATTATCTGGTAAAATATTTAACCAAGAAAGATGATGCACAAATTCATTTAGATAAAAAACAAATGGATGATTTGTTAACTTATGTTGTGATGGGTGTGATTATTGGCGGCAGATTAGGATATGTTTTATTTTATAATTTACAATTTTTTATTGAATACCCATTGGAAATATTTGCTCTTTGGCATGGTGGAATGAGTTTTCATGGTGGTTTTATTGGTGTAGTATGTTCAACGTTATTATTTGCAAAAAAATATAAATTTCCGGATAAATCATCATTAAGAAATGCTTTAAGAATTTTAGATGTTATGGCGGTTGCTGCACCCATAGGTTTGTTTTTTGGTCGTATAGCAAATTTTATAAATATGGAAGTAATGGGACGTGCAACAGATTCACGTTTTGGAATAATTTTCAATGGTATCCCAGAATATCAGTATCCACGTCATCCAAGTCCTTTATACGAAGCGGGATGTGAAGGAATTCTGTTATTTATCATAATGTGGTTATTATATACGAAAACCAAATTTAATCGCACCCCAGGTGCAATAGGTGGCTTGTTATGTGTTTTTTATGCGATATTCAGAATTTTTTGTGAACAATTTCGTCAACCAGATGTTCAAATTGGATTTTTAACATCTTGGGGATTAACAATGGGACAATTACTGTCTGGTGTAATGTTTATTGTTGGTTTGTCGGTTTTTGTTTATTCGATTCGTCAAAATAAAATAAAATAAAACGCCCAAACGGGCGTTGTATTTTTTTTGTGGCGGATGGTGAGGGATTATCTCGGCACCTTGTGCCTGCGTTGCAACCGTGACGATTTCACTGCATTAACATTTGTGAAATCTACTTGTTGTCGAACTCCAGCAACTGCGTTGCAGGGCCTAACCCCAAGCCACAATCACGATAAAAATAAAATGCCCAAGCGGGCATTTAATTTTTATGGCGGTGTTGTAATATTTGACGGTATTAGATATCCAATTTACAGGGTATTTACAGGGAATTTTTATGAAAAATACGTTATTTTACCGTAAATCATGCTACTGTAAGGCTTGTAACACGCCACTTTTATTCAAAATTCCCTATTCAAAAAGCAGGGAATTATTTTATATTAACAGGGAATTTGCCACTATTATATTTGACTTTCTTTTTTAATTTGAAATATCATGTTATTTATGCAAGCAGATACCAAAATGTTAGGAATTTGTAAATTTTGTGGCGAAGAAAAACAATTGGTACAATCGCACATTATACCAAAGTGTTTACATGCAACAAACCAAGGTAGAATGGTTGGGATAAATGCAACCACAAAATTTGATATGAACCCTAATGCACAAAATGGTTATAAAGAACGTCTTTTATGTGCAGATTGTGATAACAAACTCGGTGTTTTTGATAATTATGCCAGAAAATTCTTTTACGATATTATACCAAGTGCATCAACAGATATAAGCGATGGATTTAATATATATAATATTCAGTCCGATAAATTTGATTATGAAAAACTTTATAAATTCTTTGTGTCTGTTTTATGGCGTTGTAGCATCTCTTCTAAAAGAGTCGATTTAAAAAAATATCAACAAATTGCGTTCGATATATTAACCGACAAAGCACCGATACAACCAGACTTATTTTTGCCAATAATTTGTAAAAAAGAAATAGAACACCCATCAAATTATGCAACCGGTATGTCCCCTGGACGATTTGCTGGAAAATATGCATATTGTTTGAAAATACCTGGTTATGAAATAACAATAGTTGTAAACACAAAAGATTCAAATGACCCAAAAAGTATCGATATGTATAAAACATACTTTTGTAAAAATTGTATAAAGGTCATAAAAATGGACATGTTATCAACAGTTGATAAATTATTGTCACATAAAGTTGAACTTAATAAAAAACAATGCCAAATTTAAAATATTAACAAATAAAAAGTCCCGGATTCCTGGGACAAAAAATTAACTTTCCCAGATTTCTGCGGCAAATCCGTTTTCAACTGAAAAATTAGCAAATTTCCGCATATTATGTTTGAAAATAAAACGAATCCCGTTATTAATGAAAGTATAGGGAGAGAAAGGAGGCCCATAAATGTAAGGAACAAAGGAGGTGTACAATGGGTACACTAGTATTTGAAAATGTAAAAATTGCGGATATTCATGGCTATGAACATAACGCAAAAATGCATCCTGAATCTCAGGTGCAACAGATAATATCTTCTATAAACAAATTTGGGTTTAATAATCCAATATTAATTGATGAAAATAATGAAATCATTGCAGGTCATGGCCGTTTTTTAGCTGCTCAGGCAATGAATCTGGAAACCGTTCCAACGATAAAGCTTTCGCATTTAACGGATGCGCAAAAACGCGCTTATAGATTGGCAGATAATAAGATTGCTGAAAACGGTGGCTGGAATAAAGAATTGCTAAGCCTTGAAATCAAAGATTTGGAAAAGATATGTTTGAACGATAATTTTGTAATCCAAGATATTGGATTTAATGATGCAGAATTGGATTCTATCATTAACTTCACAGATGCCAAACCAATCAGTCAGAAAACCAATGCTGTGCCGTTTATACCAGAAGATGAAATCGTATCAAAGTCTGGTGATATATGGCAATTAGGTAAACATCGCATAATCTGTGGTGACAGTTTAAATCCAGACACATTTGTAAAATTGTTTGATGGTAAAAAGGCCGACATGATTCTGCAAGACCCACCATACAACGTCAAAATAGATGGTCATGTATGTGGTTCTGGCACTATTAAACACAAAGAATTTGCAATGGCATCTGGTGAAATGACTATGGATGAATTCACAAAGTTTTTGATGAATAACTTCGCACTGTGTAAACAGTATTCCAACGATGGTTCTTTGCTTTACAACTTTATGGATTGGCGTCATATTTTGGAAATCACAACCGCTGGTAAGAATGTATTTGATAAATTCATCAATATGTGCGTGTGGGTAAAAACATCTGGTGGTATGGGCAGTTTATACAGGAGCCAACACGAACTGTGTTTTATATTCCAAAATGGCAAAGAATCACATAATAATAATGTCCAACTTGGCAAATATGGCCGGTATAGAACCAATGTATGGCAATATGCTGGTGTAAATGCTTTTGGTAAACATAAACAAGATGGCATTATGCATCCAACGGTTAAGCCCGTAGAGATGTTAAAAGATGCGATATTGGATGTATCAAAACGTGGCGATATTGTGTTAGATTGTTTCCTTGGTTCAGGTAGCACTTTAGTTGCATGCCAACAATCTGGGCGCATTTGTTATGGCATAGAATACGAACCGCTTTATATAGATACAACAATACGGCGCTTTCAGAATTTATTCGGCATAGATGCAGTAAATTTATCCACTGGTAAAACATACAATGAAATGTTGAAAGAACACAAAGGGGGCAATAATGTCTGATTATGAAATAGGATATGCTCGCCCACCAAAATCAACACGGTTTAAACCAGGTCAATCGGGCAACCCAAAGGGGCGTAAAAAGGGTTCTATGAATCTTGATACGATTTTGATGAAGGCTTTGGATGCAAAAATAACCGTTGAAACACCAGCCGGTACAAAGCGTATTACTAAAAAAGAAGCGATAGCTATGAGATTGGTAAACAAAGCGGCTATGGGCGATCCTAAATCAATACAAACACTGTTGCCTTGGATGTCTAAAGTAGAAGAACGCAACAAATTAATCGCGCAAAAGTTAGAAGATGTAACCGAACAAGATGATATGATAATAAAAGGTTTTATAGATGGTATCAGGACGAATAATGCCGCAACGTCAACTGCAAGCAATATTGCGGAATAACTTTAAAAGTTTTGTTATCAAGGTATTTCAAACAGTATCGAATGATACATACCTTGATAACTGGCATATAGACGTTGTGTGTAATGAAATAGAACAAATGATATCTGGTGAAAATACAAGATTGATTGTTAATTTGCCACCACGTAATATGAAATCCATTATTTGCTCTGTTGCATTACCTGCGTATTTGTTGGGTAAAAATCCGCACGAACAGATAGTGTGTGTAAGTTATTCTGATGATTTGTCATCACAACTAGCAAACCAATTTAAAATGGTTATAGAATCACAGTGGTATAAAGATTTATTCCCAGCGGTTATATTAAAAACACGTGGTTTGGATATGCTGCGCACAAGCGTTGGCGGTTATCGCTTTGCAACATCTATTTGTGGCCCATTAACAGGATTTGGTGGTAATTGGATAATAATTGATGATCCTTTAAAGGCTGGTGACGGTTTTTCTGATACGGTTCGTGAAAAAGTAAACGACTGGTATACAAATACTTTGTATTCACGATTGAATAATAAAAATACTGGTCGCATATTGGTTGTTATGCAACGTTTGCATGAAATGGATTTAACAGGATATTTATTATCCAAATCACTTGGCTTCAAATAAATTCGCATACCAATTATTGCGGAAGAAAATGAAGATTGGTCTTTTACTGATAAATTCAATTGTGAACATCATATAAACAGACAAAAAAACGATTTATTGCATCCTGCACGTGAAAACTTTGATGCTGTCACCAGTATGCGTAATATGATGGGTGAATTTGCCTTTGCTGGTCAATACCAACAAAGGCCGGTGCCATTAGAGGGAGGTATTGTTAAACGTGGTTGGATACGTTATTATCAAAATTTACCAAGGATTTGGACTATAGCTATTTCTTGGGATACAGCGGCAAAGGCTGGCTCAAAAAATGCGTATTCTGCATGTTCTGTACTTGGCATATGTGATGGTGACAAACCAGGTAAATACAATAGAAAGATTGTGTTGTTGGAAGTTCACAGAATGAAATTGGAATTTCCACAATTGATGGAAAAAATAATTGAAATGTCCAATGAAATTCAAAACAAATACCAGAAAATGTTCAATATGAAATTTATGCGTGTAGAAACAGTAATAGAAGACGCATCATCTGGGACACAGATTATACAATTTTTACATTCCAAGGGAATACGCATAGAAGGAATCAAACCAGAAAACGATAAAGAAACCAGATTGATAGGAATTACACATCTTTTGGAAAATGGCACAGTATTATTACCAAACCAACAAGATGGTGAAACGGTGGACTTTTTCGATGAATTGTTTAAATTCCCGAATTCCACATTCAAAGATATGGTTGATTCATTCTCACAAGGTGTCAGATATATGGACGACAAATATGTTTCCGGATGTAAAGGGTATTTTTAACGTTAAAATGGATATTCGCCATTTGCCCATTTGCAAGGATTGAAGTCCGCTATACCAGTGACATATTTATCACACTGATCATAAAAACCATAAGTAATTCTAATATATTCACTTGACGAAAGAGTTTGTTTGTTCTTTTCTACATATTCATAAACAGCATTATCTGATGCAGGTGTGCCATTGAACACACACGCTAAACATTCACACATTTTTTGAATATAATTCTGGTTTAGTTGAACACGACCGTTTTGCATATTATATTCACATCTATTAAAAAATTGATTTTTTAATTTTTTTCGTATTTCGGGATTTTGTTTTGCTATTTTTGTTATTTTTGCTGTTTCTTCCTTTTCTTTTTGTGCAGCAACTTTTTTCCTTTTATCTATTTGATATTCATCGAATACTTTTGTGTTAACAACATGTATTGTTTTGTCGACAGAAATCTTATTTCCAGCTTTATCTGCAAAATACGAACCACCGAATCTTCCGCGGTTATCAGTGTCAAAAAACTTTTTATTTATTACAGCATAATCCGTAAATTCAGCGAACTCGTCTTTTGAATAAGAATTTGTTTTTTTCATAATATCATCAGAAACACAGAAATAATCACCCTTAGAGATATTATAATTTTTTAAGCTATTATCATTAATTTTTCCACACCTATATGGGAAAGGTTCACTGGCCACACACGCAGCTAATATAAGTAGAAATAATAATCTTTTTTTCATATTTATTCTTTTTTTAGATATTCATAATCCATCTTTGGTGGTATTAATATGATGTTGTAAAGATCCCACAGGCATTTGGTTTCATGTTATGATTGTTTTGATGTCTTCTCAATTTTTTCTATTATTAAACCTGCACATAAAAATAAAGTTGCCATTATTCCCCATAAACACGCATATATTTGTCCTGTAATATATTGTGCACTGAAAAGACTGCTAAAGAATTCTATTCCGCATATAACGCATAATATTGCACATATCCACATTTTTCTCTCCTTTTATTTTTTAACAAAAAGTTAACCGCCAAAGAAATTGGCGGCCGGGGAGTTCTCAAATCATTTGTTCGTTGATTCCGTGGCTTTCGGTTTTTACCTGTTTTATAACCAACAGCTCCCCGACCATAAGTCAGGGATGATAACGGTGCAAAAGACACCGATAACATCAGATTACGATGCTTCCGCACCGGAACAAATAGGCTTGAGATAGCCCCGAACCCAATCCCTTGGATTCACTAGAATAATACATTAAAATATGATAATAATCAAGTTATTAAGGTTTTTGGGATAGTTGCTTTTTCCATAAAGCCGCCATTTGTAACAATTTATAATTAATACGTTTAATAAGCCATGCTTGGCGACAAGTTAAATTGCCATCATTGGTCCTGCGGATTGCGGCTTCTAATTCCCGCAAAGAACGGCATGCAGCAAAGTAGAGCATAATAAAATCTGTTTTGTTACTGGGCTTGATATCATCAAAATGCTTATACTTCATAGACAATCCTTTTTAAGATTGTCGTATTGATGATTATATTCCCGCGAAAGTCCAGTTATTTTATTTATTTTTTGAGTAAATCTCAGCAATTAATAATCATTGTTAAAAATACTTGACAAACATATTCTTTTTGTCTAATATGTAGTTATTAGAATTAGGATTGTAATGAAAGAAACCAAACCTAAAAGTCTTTTTTTGTGGCCAAGAGAAATGTTCGCGCCACCAAGTTTATTTAAGCACTATGTATATTTGGGTGAGATGGCTGGGGTCGCCAAAAAATACTCTGATGTTGATATTATAGACCTAAGCTTGCAGAATATATCCAGGCAAGAATTCGTATCCAGGTTATCAGATAGAGATTTTGTGTTTATACCGGTTGAAGTATACACTGCTAGGTCAATTGTAAATTTGGTAGAATACGTAAGGAATCAAACAAAAGCAAAGATTATTGGGTATAGTACGGCTTGCGCTTTAAATCCTGGATTATTTACCAATTATTTTGATTATGTTGTTGCATCTGGTTTTAGGGGAAACGCAATAAAAGCTATATTACAGGGCGATTTTTCGGATTTTTCAATTGATGGCAACATCATAAAAACAAAGCAAAAACCGTCTAATATCGAATGGGGCATTGCACCATTAAATCAAATGCCTGTGCAAGAATATTTAAAGATTTCAAACAATGAAGTGGAATTGAGTGTACAAATGGGATGCAAAGCGAACTGTGCCTTTTGCATGGAAAAAATATTTCATCCGGCAAGTTTTGTAGAGTATCGTCCAATACCAGAGATTGTTAAGTTTTTTGAAACAAATATTTATGACAGGTATTTTTTAGATGCTACCACTTTTACTATAGATAAAAAATGGGTGTTAAATTTATGCGATGCTATCAGGACAGCAAGTGTACCCAATATACCCAAGTGGCGTACTGTTACTCGTGTAGACTGTTTAGATGAAGAATTATGTACAGCCATGTCTTCTGCTGGATGCTACCAAATTGGCCTTGGCATAGAATCATTATCGCCAAATGTTCAAAAAAATGTTCATAAAGTTATCCAAGAACAAAAGATTATTCAAGTGTTTGATATGTTGAAACGCAATAATATTCAACCTCGCGGTTTCTTTATTTTGGGTCTGCCTGGTCAAGCAAAAGAAGATGTTGATTACTGTTTGTCTTTCATAAAAGATAATAATATTCCATGTCGTTGGAAGGAATACTTGCCTCTTCATAACGTAAAAACGTTTAATGATATTGCGCAACTTAAACCGTTTGAAAAAGATTCTTTCTTTTTCCACCCAGTGGCAAACATGTCCAAAGAAGACTATTTGAAAGTATTATTGAAAGATACCAGGTATACAAGGAGCAAATAAAATGATTGGCCGTGTTTTAGAAACAAAAAAAATGAAAACATTTATTTTTATCAAAGTTGGCAATGCCAATGAGGTTGTGTGTGGTCAAATAGATAAAAGTTTAGAACCAAGGCCCCATACCAGTGATATTGTTAAATTTGATATAGAAAATGATCCAGATGAAATATTGCCACATTTTGTAAACATGGATGTGTTAGAAAGATGCAATGCGCCTGAGATTGTTAACCCAGATATGATACAAATATCATTATATAAAAGTAAATTTGAACAAATTGCTGATGCACATTTCTCTAAAATAGGCGCAATAAAAGTTCATACACCAACATTAGGTAGATACAAAGGGACTTCGAATATAGATCCTTATGAAACCCAGAATAAAAAAGGTAAAACATTATATTTAAAATTTACACACGATTTGTTATTACGCTCGGTTTTGGCAGATGTATTAGTACCTGTATATGAAATAGGAAATGTTTTCAGAAATATGGGGATTTCGTATAAATATGCCACAGAATACACAATGTTGGAATCTCATATACCGTGCCAGGATCTACAGTATGGTATAAATTTGGCACAAACAATTTTGCAAGATTTTGCGCATTCAATTGGAAAAAATGATTTTGATAATCTGCCTGTTAAAACATTACAACAATCTTTTTCTGAATTTGGTAAAGATCTTGCCAATATGCCTGATTCAGAACAAGTTGATTTTTATAAAGACAAAATTAAACCGTCTGGCACCTTTATTTCCGTTTATCAACCAGCAATTGCGAGTCCATTGGCTAAAATAGATCCAAAAACCAACTTGGGACTTGATGCAGAGATAATATATAACGGTAAAGGGATTGCACATATATATGTTTGTGAAAATAATTATGATAAACTGCTAAAAATCTTCAAAAATCAAGACAAGACTCAACAAAGATGGGATAAGGATTTTTTATTAAAAGCCAAAGCTGGCATTCCTTCAACTGTCGGTGTTGCAATAGGATTGGACAGAACTATAGCCGGATTATTTGGGGTTACCGTCAATGATTTAGTTATGAGAGGCAAATTATCAAATGAACGATGAAATCAAAACGATAGAATTTTTAAAAACTGGCTTATCGTTGCAGACTCATATTGGCTGTCCAATAAAGTGTTCTTATTGTGTTGTTACTGGTTTTTATGATGATATGGTCAAAACCCAACAACTCGTAGATACGGATACACTGATAAATAACTTAATAAAACATGAATTTTTTAATGACGATGTTATCTTGATGGTGAACAATAAAACAGAAGGTTTTCAACCAAAGGTTGAAAAATATACTTTTGATATTTTGGATAAACTTAAGAATTATGGAATAAAAAATCCAAAAGTATTGATAACGAAACTTCCGATACCGCTAAGATATACAGAATCTTTGACTGATAATAATGTTTTTGTGTTTACAACATATTCTGGCATGCCCGCGTCTATAGAACCAACATCAAACCCAACAAATTTGTCTAATATTATAAACAATATCAAAACATTAAGACAGCATTCTGATGTAAGACATGTACATTATTGGCGTCCTATTGTTAGAAATATAAACAGCAGTTCTGATATTATTGATAACATATTAGGAAATGTAAACGATGTATTTGATTGTTCTGTTGTATCTGGTATCCGTTTAACACCGGTTATTAAACAGCACCTAGAAAGCCGAGGGGCAGATTTTTATGATTGGAATGGTGATATTAATCATAAATTTTTACCAGACGATATTTATGATCAAATTATACAATCAAGGAACAAATTATGTCCTGAATATAAGTTGTTTACAAAGACCAGTTGTTCTATCAGTCATTTATTGGATAGTTTTGATGCGAATTTGAATTTTGTAAAAAGAAATTATAAGTGCTCTGTTCAATGTCCAAATGGGTCAATATGTAAATCGTACCAGCCACAATATACAGAGAAAGAACGCGAAATATTAAAAAAGTTCGATTTATTGGATTATGCACATTTTACAGATGGGGTTTTATACATAAATAAGCCGATTTCCCAAGAATTAAAAGCATTTCTTACTCAAACAATAAAATTAAGAATAATTGTTCCAGAAACACTAAAATCTTATACCGAAGGTATTTTCAATGCACGAAATGGGCGTTCTTTGTGATTTTCATGGTACTTTGGTAGATGCTAATCATGCATGGATCAAAGCTTTTGAAACTTATGATATTCCTGATATAAATCAGGTGATTACAGATGTGTATCATAAAGTAAATCGAAAAATAATATGTAATAAGTATGGTATAAATTATGAAGAAATAAAAAATAAATACATATATTTTTTGGAGGTTCGTTATGAAATAGTTAATCTTGTTAAATTATTAAGTGGCAATACAGGAATAATAATAGTTTCGAATTCTAGCAGAGAACGTTTGCTCAGGGACATAGATTTTGTAAAACCAAATTTAGATTTGAATATACTGGAAATATTATCCAAAGAAAACGGCAACAAAAACGATCCAGATTATATAAATCAGGTGCTAGACAGATATAATTACAGGTCTGCATATTTAGTAGGAAATGACATCAGAGAAGACTTCAACCCATCATTGCGTATAACAAATATATTTGTCCCATATAAAAATACTATACTTATGAATAAAACCCTATAAAGATATTTTTATCATATTTTTTTCTGTATCAATATATGCTTTGCCACCGATAGGAAACACAAAGTACGGCATTGTATGCCCAAAATCTAACCCTGTTATAACTGGTATTTGTCCTAATTTAACATGATTATTAAAAAACTCGCGCAGTCCATCAACAGAAAAATCAGAATTGTTTCTAAATCTGCCCAGCACTATACCTTTCACCTTATCAAAATCTGGCTGTTGCGACAATGAAACAAAATTTCGCTTAAATAAATCAATACTCATACCATCGTCTTCTAAAAATAATATTTTGTTTGCTAATCCAGGCATATATGGTGTTCCGAACAACAATGGTAATGTTCCTATGTTTCCGCCGCCAATTTCACCTTCTGCCTGTCCTGGGTACAACACAACACGTCCAGGATTTTGCATAAAATGCCTATCATCTTGATTTTTGTGCCATTTATCATCACTCCATTCGTGAGAATCTATAATATCGAATTCACGTCTTTTGTTTTTTACAATATTCATAAAGGCTTGTTCTATATAATCAAACCCTTGTTGCATAGCAAAATGGCTAAAACAAGGGCCGTATAAATTAATCAATTCTGATTTCTTGAGCAGAGCATTCTGCAATGCAGTTATGTCAGAAAATCCGCAAAATATTTTCTTATTGTTTTTTATTAAATCATAATCAATATACGGCAATAATTCGTTGGAATTTGCGCCACCAAATGCCGCCATAACCAAATCAATATCCGGATCTTGAAAAGCATCATGTAAATCTTTGACTCTACTTTGTACACTTGAAGAACCAAACATATCTCGTTCAAAAGCATGTTGCCCGAAAGACACCTTAAAACCCAATGCTTTCAATCTTGTTTCTGCTAATTCTCTATTGGATTCTGCCAAGTTAGCTAAACTTGCAGCTGGTGCAATTACACGTATATTTACTATGCCTTTGTTAAAAATCATAACTTACATCCTTTATCAGTCTAAATATATGTATTGTATACCAAATAAAAACCAATTTTTCAACTTATTTTAACTTGACTTCTGGCTACTTTAGAGCGGTAATTGGACGATGTTATAAAGGAGTCGATATGTCTTATAAAGACAACCTGCCAAAGACGATAGATGAGCTAAAAGCCTTGTCTTTTGATGAACGGGCACGATTGTGGGCAAAATACTCACAATACCCATTTAAACGGCAAATGCGGTCGCTTTGGTATTACATTCAATGTGACCGCCTAAACCTGCGAATTGAGCATAAATATCTTGTACAAATCCGCAAATACAAAGATGATCCAGAAAAATGCTTAACCAGTGTCCAAAAAAATAAATATAACTTTGTTCCTGGCACCATTTTAACACGATATTTCAAGGGCATAAAATACACTATCTTAGTCAATGATGATGGCAGTTTTTCATATAACGGTGACAAATATTCAACATTGTCGGGGGTAGCAACTAAGATCGCTGGTATGAAACTATCCGGACCAAAATTTTTTAATCTAGCCACAAAATGACATTTTTGATGTATGGTATTAATTCTTCCATAAGACTTGATTGTTTGAATTCTACACCCGTATGGCTTTCTGCATTATTACCGCTACCGTCATCATAAATTTCTACAGTTGTAGAGGTATGAACTTTTATAAAGTAAAGCCCAGTGCGTAGTAATGCGTATCGTATAGTATTTATATCTGCAGGAATTTTTAGTTGTTTTATAAAATTTTCTCTGTCTTCTCGCCATAATTTGTGATTTTCACACTCGTATATCTCTGTAACGCCATTTTTAACAACCACTGATGTTTCATCAGAATGTTTAGGTTGAGGGTTTAAAATGGGCCAGAGATCATAAGCGATAACTTTTATTTCTTCTTCTGTTAATCCTTCTAAAATTTGAGCAAATTTTAAAAAGTTTTGAGCAGTTAATTTATTATTGTTATGCAAACCTGCGATCATGGCACATAGTAGGCGTAAATTATTTTTAGCAATTCCTTCCATAGCATCTTTCTGCAATCTGTAACTTATCCCCACTAAATCATCACTATCAACATTAGAAAAATCTCCTTGTCTTATTTCTGATAAAATAATCTCCCTTAACATTGTTATTTTCTTCTTTTTATACTTATTCCAAAAAAATTCAACTCCCCTTGCTAAAGGATTATTTGTAAGTTTATCTATTGTGCTTAGAAAGTTCATAATCACTCCTTTTGTATCAAATATACGTTTTTTTACGCTTTTTTCAATCTAATTAACTTGACTAATCACTTAATACAAGCACTAATTGCAAGCAATATAGGAGTTAAACATGACAATTAAATGCGCTATTTATACCCGTAAATCAACCGAGCACGGTCTTGAACAAGAATTTAATTCTTTGCAAAACCAAGAAGAGTCGTGCAAGGCATATATAGCTTCACAATCGTTTAATGGTTGGCAATATTATAAGACATACAGTGATGCGGCGATTTCTGGTGGGACTATGGAACGGCCTGCATTAAAACAAATGTTGGATGATATGGCACATGGGTTAGTAAATACTGTGGTAGTGTATAAGGTTGATCGATTATCGCGTTCAATCTTGGATTTCCACAATATGATGAAATATTTTGAAAAATACGGTGCAAATTTCGTGTCTATTACCCAGTCATTTGATACCAGTACATCTATGGGTAAATTGACATTGAATATGCTGTTATCATTCGCACAGTTCGAACGTGAAGTATCAAGTGAACGTGTGCGTGATAAAATCCGTGCATCAAAAGCCAAAGGCCTATGGATGGGCGGTGCACCACGTTTGGGTTATGACCTGATAAACAAAAAATTGGTAGTAAACCCAACCGAAGCAGAACAAGTGCGACATCTGTTTGAGAAATACCTAGAACTGCAATCTGTAAACGATTTAACTGAATACGCACGGCAAAATGGTATATATGGTAAACGCTGGAAAACCAATAAACGAAAAATACGTGGTGGCAATCCTATTGCTAAAATGAGTATGCATCGCATTCTGCGGGATAAAGTTTACATAGGTCAAATTGAAAATAAAAAAGAAGGCACTTTTGCCAAAGGTGAACACGAACCGATTATTTCTACAGAACTATTTAATCGTGTCCAAATTGCGCTGGCTAATAATGCGAATAATAAATCACCAAGCACACATGCACCAAATATACTGACAGGTAAATTATTTAATCACAATGGCACAAAGTTTATCAACCAACGCACAAGTGGCAAAGGCAAAAAGACAACATATTACTATGCGACGAAAGGATTCTATCTGACCGCAGCACGCGTTGATGAAATAGTGATAAAAACAATAACCAATTTTCTGAACAGTGACATGTCAAATTTGCCCATAAACCTGGCAACTATATTAAAACGAATTGATGTTACAAACATGAATTTCGCAGATAAACGCAATTTGATTCAATCATTGGTTGAAAAACTTGTGTATTCGCAGGAACAGCTGATTTATACAATTACGACCAACGGCACAAAACTGCAACAATTTGTATCTGAAAATTATATGAATCCAAACACAGACAAAATGGAATACATAATTGGTGATAACAGCATAACAATCACAGAGAAAGTATTCCTTCGTAAATATGTGAATACAGTATATGACCGTGGTAAAAATGGTGTACTAAACGTCATTGACAATAACCATCTGATTCTGAAAGCCTTCGCCACCGCATGGAAATATAGGGAACTATATGAACAAGACGACAATGTAGATAAGGTTATACGTGCCGTCCGCACATCGTCAAGATTGTTTTATAAATATTTGGCACTGGCATATCTTAACCCACAAATAGTAAATAAACTGTTAAGTGGAAAATCCAAGATATCAGTTAGAGACATTTTAGACAAAGCATCTAATGAACACGATTTAATAAAACAAATAAAAATATTTAGTGCCCAAGTACTTTGAGTAATGGTTCATTTTTTGCAAATTTTATATATTCGTTTTTCAATTTTATAAAAAACCAATCTCGTATAGCTGCATTTTTAAATTCGTATTGTAATCTAGAAAAAACGGCTGTTTCATTAAACGTTTCATCATTGATTAAATATTTCCAAATAGTTGATACATGTGCTTTAGCAGTAATCTTTAATATTCTTTTTTTAGGATATAATGACGTTGCATAATCATATAATACCAAGCATATTGCTATAAGTCGTTTTATAATCATGGTTTCTTGTTCTTCTTCTCTATCTAATCGTTCAGTATAAAATTTATATCCGTATTTATGTGAGTAATTGTCTCTAGAATCTCTATATCTTTTTGCCCAATATAAATCATTCTTTAATCTGTTTAAATCGTAACTAACTTCTGGTAAATCAACAATAATTTTATTGGCAATTCTCAATATCTCTTCAATATTAGTATCATCTTTAAAAACAAAAATCTGTCTTTCTCCAAATGTTTTTTCAGTTTCTTTCTTATATTCAATAACTTCATTAAGATTATCTTTTTGATTTTCTATGCATTGAAATAAGTTTGCCAATAATATGTTTAAATCTTTTATTTGTTCCTCATCTTTTGTTTTTTTATTGTCTTTAAGTTTATCTTTTCTTTCTTGATAATAGAGATAGAAGGTGCCAAACATAGAAATATAAGCAGGAATTGTTGCAGCAAGTACGGTTTCCCATTGACTCGGTTTTAATAGGTCTATTAACAGCGCCATATCTGTAACTGGTATATTCATTGTTAGATCTAACGACATTTTGTTTCCTTTTATTTTATTGACTAATATTTATACTTTTTTTATTAAAAATCAACATTTTGCCTCAGCTAAACAAGGATATGTATATAGTTATGACGGTTTAGATCAAGTTTAATAAAAACAGTGATATACACTGGTAATATCGTGCTGAAAAACAGCCGGAAACGGGGCGAAAAAGAACATCCCGGGGAATTACTCCGGGATGTTCAATATTACTGGCGGATGGTGAGGGATTCGAACCCCCGGACGAGTTGCCCCGTCAGCGGTTTTCAAGACCGTCGCATTCGACCGCTCTGCCAACCATCCAAAACTTTATTTTAATCATAAAGCAAGCACAGTTTATATTTTGACGTAAAAAAAGTCAATTAGTTTTTATTTTTTAATGAATATTTTTATCAGATTTTTAGTAAAAAAAATGGTTTTTCATAAAAATCAAGATATTTTTTATAAAAAAATTTGCTGTCAGATTTGGTTTTTAACTGATTTTATGATAAAATGTTTA
This sequence comes from Alphaproteobacteria bacterium, assembly GCA_017528045.1. Lineage (GTDB taxonomy): Bacteria > Pseudomonadota > Alphaproteobacteria > Rs-D84 > Rs-D84 > Enterousia. The sequence goes on from JAFXPG010000014.1 coordinate 132,898, forward strand.
ACAAGAATGGAGAAATGTACAAAGTAAAAACTAGTTTTTTACCGGTTTTGTGTGCATTGTGTTTGTGTGGAACAAACGCAATGGCTGCTTCATCTGTGCGTGTTTTAGGGACAAATTCTGTGGGTGGTGACAAAGCTGTTCCTGTTAAAACTTTGGGAACTAAAGCAAATACAGGTGGTACTGTTAAAAAGGCATCTGTTAAATCTGCGGGTGTTGGACTAAAACAACAAACCGTATCCGCCGCATCAACTGAACGTGCTGCTGTAAATGTCAGCACAGAACGTATTCCTGCAATATCTGTGAAAAATTTGCAAACAGGTTATAAAGCGATAAACACAAATATTGGATCCGTAAATAATGCCAATACCGCAGGTGCAAGAATTGATGATATGTCTGAACAATTGGATGCTTTGCAATCTGATTTAGATACAAAAGCTGATATTACAGATTTAGAAAATTATTATACTAAACCAGAAATTGATGAAAAATTTGATTCTTTAGATTTAGGTGAAATATCAGATCGTGTCACACAAAATGAATCTGATATAGAAAATGTTAATGAACGTGTTGATGTGAACGATGGTAAAATAACAATAATAAGTGATCAAATAACAAATATTAATAATCGTATAGATAACATAGACACAATATCTTCTTTGCAGTATATGCAAGAAATACAAAACAGAATTAACGGTTATGAATTGCAATTGGGACAAGTGGTTGCTGCATCCAAGAAAATTTATGATACCGGAACAAATAAATATAAAATGGTCAGATTGGTTGATAATTTTGATCCGGCCGTTTTAAACGAAGATAATAATTAAAAATAAAAAAAGGGAGAAAAAGCATGAAGAAAGTATTAACATCGATGATAGTAATGGCAATGTTTGCGACTGTTGCACCTGCATTCGCAGAAGGTGAAACACCATCTGTGACGGATGAATCAGCCGCTGCATTAACAACAAAAAATTATGTCGATACAGGTTTAAAATATGTTTATCGTGTTGCTGATGCTGCACAAACTGCTGCTGATGATGCTGCAACTGCTGCTACGAATGCAGCTAGTGCCGCTGCTGATGCTGCAACCGCTGCTGCAACTGCACAAACTGCTGCAGATGCTGCACAAGAGGATGTTGATACATTATCAGGAACTGTTAACACTTTAAGTGGTACAGTTGCTGGACATACGGAAGCTATCACAGAATTACAAAATCGTACCTATACTGATAATAACACAACATATTCCGAAGGTACAGGTATCACAATTGATGAAACCAATGGTAATGCAATAAGCGTAACTGGTTTGGAAAATACAAAAACCGTGGCAAATGCAAATAAAAAATATATTTATCAAAATGGTGTATTAACAGAATTGGAAGTTGAAAATACATGGAATCCTGCATTTTTGACACAACAATAATTTTGATTTTATAAATATAAAAAAACGGTCACCTTTGGTGGCTGTTTTTTTTATTATTAAACGATTCGTTTTTAATTAAAAAATATTTGTTTTTAATGTGCAAAAATCCGGGCAAAAAAATGCATGTTTTAAAAAAGTCAAGATATTTTTTTTATAAATAATGTTTTGACAATAAAAAAAACACCTTTTTTTATGATATAATTACAGCATGAGAAGGGAGTATATAGCTTCCCACGAAAGCTATAATAAAAAAGGAAAACAAAATGAAAAAAATTCTTGGCGTATCTTTCGCAGCAATATTGGCAGTAAGCCCAATGTTGGCAAAGGCTGACCCTGTTTATACCAGTGCTCCAACAGCCGGAACACCACAGGCCACAGTAAATCAAGGACCTACATATCAA
>JAFXPG010000015.1 GCA_017528045.1 Alphaproteobacteria bacterium
TAAATTTTGTTCTATGCAAAACTTAATAAGGAGAGAATTATGTTCTTTAGTTCAAAGAAAAAATGTGCATGTGCAAAACCAGCTGCTAAACCAGCTGCTAAAAAAGCACCTGCAAAAAAAGTTGCTGTTAAAAAACCAGTTGCAAAAAAAGCACCTGCAAAAAAAGTTGCTGCTAAAAAACCAGCTGCTAAAAAAGTAGTTGCAAAAAAAGCACCTGCAAAAAAACCAGCTGCTAAAAAAGTAGTTAAGAAAAAATAATTAATTTACGCGGTATTGCGTAATTTTTTATTCTTCCCGGAATCTCAGAATTCCGGGATTTTTTATGATAAATTTTGCAGTAAGATGTATAAGTCTTACTGAATCTTTTATTGGATAATCCGATTGTGGACCCTTTTTTATTTTTGTTTTTTGGCGCATTTTTGCATAACCATTTATCAAAAATTTTGGTCGCCTGTTATGGGCTTTTTAATTTTTAACAAAAGGATTTTTTAATGTCTATGTCTGTAGATCAAGTGTTTGTAAAACAATTTGAAGCAGATGTTCATTTGGCTTATCAACAAATGGGCACAAAATTACGTTCTACAATCCGCAGTAAAACCGGGGTTGTTGGAGCTTCTACAACTTTTCAAAAAGTTGGTAAAGGTATTGCTAGTACAAAATCACGTCATGGAATTGTTCCTGTAATGAATTTAAATCACACACCTGTTGAATGTGTTTTACAAGATTATTATGCAGGTGATTGGGTTGATTCTTTGGATGAATTAAAAACAAATGTTGATGAACGTCGCGTTGTCGCTTCTGCTGGGGCTTATGCTTTAGGACGTAAAACAGATGAATTAATCATTAATGCAATGAATTCTGCAACTCAATATGTTGGAGATTATTCTACTGGTTTAACAAAGACAATGATTATGTCTGCTTTAGAAATATTAAATGCAAATGATGTTCCAGATGATGGTCGCAGATTTGCTGTTGTTGGTGTTCATCAATGGAATGAATTATTGAAATTAGATGAATTTGTATCTGCTGATTATGTTGGTGGTTCAATGCCATTAGTTGATGGTTGTGAATCTAGAAAATGGTTGGGTATAAATTGGATTTTGTGTAATTCATTACCTTTGGCAAATACAGATAATCGTGATTGCTTTATTTATCATGCTTCCAGTATAGGTCATGCATGTGGCCAAGAAGTAAAAACAGATATTACATGGCATGGTGAACGTGCTGCACACTTTATCAGCAACAGTATGTCTCAAGGTGCTGTGTTGATTGATGGTGAAGGTATCGTTCGTCTTAAATGTGATGATGATGCTTAATTAATATAACCAAAAGGAAATTAAAATGGCATTTCAAAATAAAAATTTATCTGTAATTGCATATGCAAACGGTTTTACCTTGTGGCATTATAAAGAAAACGTAACTTTGGCAACTATAACTGCATCTGGTTATTTTTCAAGCTTGAAAACTTTGATGAATTCTGGAGATATTATTTTGATTAATGGTTCAAATGGAACAGCTATTAAAGTAATTTCTGTATCAGACGGTGTAGTTACTGTTGATGCTTTATCTTAATATATTTTTTGTTTATATAAGGGTCGTTTTTACGACCCTTATTTAAGTAGGGGTGTAATTATGTTTACAAAAATAGATTTGTGTTCAATGGCTTTATTAAAGTTGGGTGAAAAACCAATTCAATCTTTTCGTGAAGATTCTGTAACTTCACAATTAGCCAGAACTTTATTTGACCCTGTAGTGGATACGTTATTATCAATGTTTCCATGGAATTTTGCAACAAAACAAATTTCATTAAATAAAAATATAGATGGCGATTTCGTAATTCCAAATAATGTATTGCGTGTTTTAAAATGTGACGGTCAAATATCTGGTAATAAAATAAATATAGATGCAGATAATACAGAAATAATCGCTGTTACAAAAACCGAAACAGAAAATTTTCCTGCGTATTTTGCTTCATTGGTTGCTACTAAATTAGCAGTAGAATTTTGTATACCTTTGATAGGAGATATTAATGTTTTTAAAATGATGACAGCTTTATATGAATCAGAATATCAATCTGCAAAATTTATAGACAGTACAATATCTAAACAATCAAATATAGATGATTTTTCTTTAATAAATTCAAGATTTAATTAAAAGGTTTTTATATGGGAAATTTTATTAAAACACAAAATTCTTTTGCAGCTGGTGAAATATCTAAAGAATTTTATGCAATAAATAATTCAAATGGTGTTTCAAAACTTGAAAATATGGATGTGCTGCAATCTGGTGCGATAAAACGCAGATCTGGATTAAAAAGTATAAAATCAATTTCTTCTGATTCTATATTAATACCATTTGTTATAAATGAAGATGAAAAATATTTATTAATTGTTTCAGAACGGTTTATAGATATTTATAAAAATGATACAAAAATAACAGCTGTTGTTGTGCCGTGGTTAAGTGCAGATTTATCAAAATTGCAATATGTTCAAAGATTTAATTCTGTATATTTTGTACATCCTGATTATATGCCTGTGATATTAAATAAAAATGGAAATGATTTTAGTGTTTCTTATTTTAACTTTCATGTAAATGATGATATGAGTATAAATATACCTTTTATAAAATTTGATGATGCAAAAAATGTCACAATAACAATAACCAGCAGTACCAGTGGAAATAATTATGCAACTTTTACAACAAATGTTGATTTTTGGACAAATGACAATGTCGGTGAAACATTATTTGTAAACAATAAACAATGGATTGTATCCAGTGTTTCAAATGCTCGTGTTGCAACAGTTAGAACAAACGGAGATTTTTCTTTACCAAACAGTCCTATTACAGATTGGTATGAAGCTGCTTTTAGTAATAAACGTGGTTGGCCAATAAGTGTTTCTTTCCATCAAAATAGATTAATTTTTGGTGGAACAAAAAGCAAACCAAATGGTATATGGATGTCAAAAATTGGGGATTATAATAATTTTGATTTTGGAACTGGTTTAGATGATGAAGCAATTTATACAGAATTATTATCCGAACAACATCATCAAATATCTACATTGGTAAGTAGTGATAAATTACAAGTGTTGACATCTGCTGGGGAATGGGGAATTTCTAATTCTCCTTTGACTCCATCAGAAATAAATATCAAACAGCATACAAATATTGGCAGTTTTACAATAAGGTATTTGCCACCGCAACAAATAGAAGGCAGAACTGTATTTATATCAAAATCGGGTAAAGATATTCGTGAATTAGATTTAGATGTTTTAGGTGAAAATTATAACGCAACTGATTTAAGTGTGTTTTCTAAACATTTAATGAAAAATCCTGTCAGTATCGCTTTTAATCAATCACAATATAAATTATTTGTTGTTATGGAAGATGGTTATATTGCTGTTTTACATTTATATTTAAACACAGAAATTTCTGCATGGGGAACTTATAAAACAGATGGGTATTTTAAATATGTTTGTGTTTTAGGAAACGATACGTATGTAATAGTAAAAAGGCAAGGAACTTGTTTTTTAGAAAAATTTGATGATACATGTTTAAACGATGCAGAACAATACGGATTTTCTTATACTGTGTCCAGTTTGCCTATGATAACAAATAATCATTTCCCAAAAAAAATAAGATTAAGAAAAATTTCGGTTCGATTACAAAATACAAAGACTTTATTTGTAAATAATTATCGTATGGAAATACCTAACGATGCATATATGGAAAACAGTGGTGGTTTTTCTGGTGATTTATCAATGAATTTATTTGGAACACAAAATGATACAATGCAGCCTTTATGGGTGCTTTCCAGCAGTGAACAATTACCAACAACAGTCTTATCAGTAAATATTGATGGGTTTTATATTATATAATAACAGGAGATTAAAATGGGACAATTAGTATCTGATGTAACAAAAGTTTTAGAATATAAAGATGCAAAACAAAATGCAAATAATCAACGTCAGAAAATATTAGCACAAATGGCACAAGATGAATCTGTAAAAACAAATTTAATAAAAAAAGTTTTAAGTTCTCAACGTGCTAAATATGGTGCTTCTGGTAACAGTGGAACCAGTTTGTCAGAAAATGCTGTGTTAAAACGATTACGTAGTGAAACTGAACAACCATATCTAGAAAAACGTCAGGCTAATTTAGAAAAACTGAAAAAAACAAAAGTAAAAAAACCGAATTTAGTAAAAGCTTGGTTGGCTAATATAGATAAAATAGCGGGATAGGGGGCATTGATATGTATAAAATATCTTATGTTTCAGATGGTGAAAATACCGAATATGATTTTTCGTTTCCTTTTTTTCAAAATGCAGATATAAAAGTTGCAATAGATAATGTTGTGTTAGATGAAAACCAATATGATGTTAATCCTAACGATGATTTTAGTGGTGGTATTGTTGTTTTTTCTGTTGCACCAGAATCAGGAAAAACAATAGATATTTTTAGAAGAATATCTTTGAACAGGGTTATTGATTATCAGCCTACATTGAAAATTGATCCAGAAGATTTGAATTCTGATTTTAATTTTTTGGTTGCAGCTTTTCAAGATTTACAAAATGTAGATATCGATTTATCAGAATGGGCAAATGTTCATGATAATTTATTAACACAAATTAATTATGCAGTTGATGTTATAAAAGATACTTTATCTGGTGGTGCGGTATTGGGTTTATTTAATAATTTATTAACAGTACTGGATGGTGCTTTACCTAAGTTAATAAATGATTATGGTTTCGTTACAGAAGAGGCCCCAAATGAAAACCGTGACGATTACGGAAGCCTTTAGTTTTTTGGAAGAATGGAACAGAATACTGGGATTTCAAACACCAAAACATCATAAACAAATAATGCAATTTTTAATAGATGTTTTTAATAATAATCCACACAGAGGCTTATTAAATGCTTTTCGTCATTCTGGGAAATCAACTGTTGTTGGTATTTTTGCGGCTTGTGTTTTATATCATAACCCAGAAACACGAATTTTGATTTTATCTGCTGAATCAAATTTATCTTCACGTATGGTTACTCATATAAAAAATATTTTAGAAAATCATCCATGGTGTGAAAATATAATTCCGGACGTAAAAAAAGAATGGGGAACACACAAAATAACTATTAAAAGACTAATAGGTATAAGGGAACCTTCTGTGATTTGTCAGGGAGTTTCTGGTAATATAACCGGTATGAGATCTGATTTAATAATATGTGATGATGTAGAAGTTCCAAATACGTGTAATACACAACAAAAAAGAAATAATTTGCGGGAACGGTTGCGGGAATTAGATTTTATTTTGTCACCAAACGGAACAATGATTTATATAGGGACTCCTCACACAAAAGATACAATATATCAGACAGAATAAATCTTATGCCATAGAAGACATAAATGTACGTAGTTTTATCAATAATTCATTACCTGCATCCCCAAACATAGGAAGATATGTTTCAAATTCTGGCATGTCGGCTTGAATCTTGGCGCGATTACGTTCTGTTAATGTTTCGCTGGTTAATTGTTTTGCAGAATCCCACATTTGATATGCTTTATGGGTTTTTATGACAATATCCCATTTGTTTAACAATTCAGAATCATTAATTAATGCAGATTTTACATCTTCTAACCAATCTGGTCCAAATTTTTTAATTGATGGTAATTGTTCTATTTTATTTAACGATTCTGGGGTTGGTTCAAATCCAGATAATACATCAGCAATTTGTTGTTTTTCAGATTGTGTTAAAGACGCATTCAGTTCTTGATCTTGCATCATTCCGCCATATGGTAATAAATCATTGTCAATAGAATCCATAGCGGTTTGACCAGAACGTAAATTGTTTATATGAGAAATTAATTTGTTACCAGTTGGAAGATTTGACAATTCTTCAATAACTTGAGGATCATCTGATTCAGATATAAAAACACGATTAACAGCGGTCCAGCCACCTTCTATAACATGTGCTTGGCGATACAAGTTCAACAAACGTTGTGCCACAATATGAGCATGTTGTTGCATGATGTTCCTCCCTCGCTTAAACAAATTGTTTATTTCATCACAATCATAACAATTTTATGCATTGATTTGCCAGAAAGTTTTTCGTCTGGATTAGATACGTGACCATATTTTTTCCCATGTGTATCTTGGCGAACAACTACAATCTGAGCTTCTGCTGTATCTTCAGAAGACATTTTTGAAAAATCTTTATCTATGATTAATGCCAAATCTCCAACATTTGGTGTTGCAGAAGAATCTACAAACACATAAGAAGATTCTGGAATAAATCCGCCACTGCGTTTAGAATTTGGTATAACTGCATATATTGAATTGTGTCCTTCTAAATCAGCAGGAGAAACAATCATAGATTCATCAGATTTCTTTAATTTTATAGATTTGCCATCTGGGGTTCCAAATACAGGAATTAATTTTTTACGTGCATTATCATACAATTGGGCACCATATAAACCACCATTGATGTCCAAACTGGATGAAGGATTGCCTGGTTCTAAAACTGATTTAACACGTTTTTTTACTTTGTCTATTTCTTTGGTTAATTCACCAGCATTATACAATTTTGCAATTTCATCAAACAATTGTTCAGATGTATAACCAAAAGTTTTTGCTAACACTTCAATTTCTTTTTCATAAACATCACGTTGACCAACTTCGATTTTATGATACACAGACAAAGTCATATTTGAAGCCTTTGCAGCTTCTTCAATAGTTTTTTCAGAACGTTGACGAATTTTGCGCAATCCACTGCCAAAAAGTTTTAAGCCACTATCTTCATTATCTGTTAAACGGCGTTTGATTTCAGATTGCCATTGATCTGCAGAATCATCTGTTTCATGAATGAATATGTCGGATAATTTACAGCTTAAAATATTGCATATATTCAATAACTGTTTTTGATTAAGGCGACGAACACCTTTTTCAATTTTGGAAACAGCAGACAAAGACAGATTTGCACGTTTAGCCAATTCTGTCATTTTCATACCTTTGGCAGAACGAATATTACGAATATTATTAGGAAATATTATTTCTTCTTGTGCCATAATTTATCCTTTTATATATGTTGACAAAATAATAGTCAATTTTTTTAAACTTGGCAAGAAAAATAATTACATAATATCGTCAGGAATGTCGTTGATATCAGGAACAACATTCATATCTTTATCAGCAGGGGTTGCAAAAGATGTTTCAAACCCACTTGATTCAGAAATAGGTTGTGGTCCAAAAGTATTAAGATTATCAAATAGATAATATTCGCCAGTAAATGTTAGGTGGATAGTTTCTGGACGACCATGACGGTTTTTTGCAATGATAACATCTGCTTTGTTTCTGGCGTTATCTAAACGTTTTTGCCAATGTTGCATAGCGGTTTCAGATGCCGTGCCAGATAATCTTTTTTCTGGTGAACGTCCATCCAAATAGTATTCTTCACGGAATGTGAACATAACAATATCTGCATCTTGTTCAATTGATCCAGAATCACGCAAATCTGATAATACAGGTCTTTTATCATCACGTTGTTCAACGCTTCTGGATAATTGAGACAATACTATCACAGGAACATCTAATTCTTTGGCTAAAATTTTAAGACCACGTGTAATTTCAGATAATTCTTGAACACGATTATCACTGTGTTTTCCGCCAGGTGATGTCATCAATTGTAAATAATCGATAACAATTAATGCTATACCGCCGTACTGGCGTGCTATTCTGCGCGCACGTGTCTTAATCATAGGGACAGACATGTTTGCAGTATCATCAATAATCAAAGGTATCTTTGACAATGCGTTTGAATATTGAGACATTTTCATAAAATCTTCATCAGTTAAATTTCCATCACGCATTTGTGAAGCAGGTATCTTTGATTGAGAAGACAATACACGAGTAGCTAATTGTTCATTAGACATTTCTAAACTGAAAAATGCAACGGCACCTTTATATTGTTCGTTTGCGCGATTATTAAATATTGCATTTGCAGCATTGAAAGCAATATTCATTGCCAATGTTGTTTTACCCATACCAGGACGTCCAGCAATAATTAATAAATCAGAATGATGTAACCCACTAATTGAACGGTCTAATTCATCCAATCCTGTGGTTAAACCTGATAACTTTCCGTCTGCTTTATAGGCTGTTTCTGCTTCTTTTAAAGCACCTGTTAAAGCTTCTGCTAAAGAAACGACATTGCGTTCTGTTTGACCAGTAGAAGCCAAGTTAAATAATTTTTGTTCCGCTCCTTCTATTTGTGCATTAACAGAATTATCCAAATCTTCTGTATAAGCTTCGTCAATAATACTTTGACCAAGATGAATTAAATCACGACGGCGAGCATTATCAAAAACAACGTGACCATAGTGTTCAACATTAACAACTGTAGAACCAGCAGATGCTAATTTTGTTAAATATTCAACACCACCGACAGTTTCTAAAACGCCTTGTTGTTCAAGATAATTTTTTGCTGTGATTATATCAAAAGGAATACCAACAGAAAATTGGCGTAATGCTAATTTATAAATTTCTTGGTGTGCAGGATGTGAAAAATGTTCTGGTAATAAAAAATCAGATACAGATTCCAATGCACGGTTGTTCATTAATACCGCAGCCAATACAGCCTGTTCGGCTTCTAGATTTGTTGGTAAAGTTTTCGGAGTAAAGTCCATGTCTTTTAGATTATACCAAAATTTTAATAATTCAATACCTTTTTTACAAGGTTATAAACAATTGAAAATACCAATCATTGATAATGCCGGAAATCCGGCTTGGCCAGAATTATTTCCAATGGAAAAAATTCAAGAAATAGAAAATTCTGTTGGCCCCAGACACTTTTCTGCTCAAATGATGTTGGAATATGTTTCTGAAGACAGAATTCATCTGGATCCTGGGGCTTTACATTTTTATGATGATGATTTTGATGATAAATTATGTCGAATCGGTGAACATAATATAACCAGTGGCAGCATGTATTGGGATCCTTCTTCTGGACATATGTCTGCTGATGGCAGTGTTTGTGTTTTAATTTATCGTGATGATAAAAATAAACGAATGTTTTTGCATGATATGATGCATATGAAGGTTGATGATGAAGATAATCATCCTTTATCAACACAATGTGAATATGTGTTAAATTTTATGCATAAACATAAATTTAATCGTATAGGTATAGAAATAAATGGTATAGGAAATGCTTTGCCAGAAATATTACGAAAAACAGCAGAAACACAAAATATAAAAATAAATGTTATTCAAATTTCAAATCATATAAAAAAAGAAACCAGAATTTTAAATGCCATAGAACCAATACTTAACACAGGACATTTGTTTGTTCATGAAAGAATTAAACAGACGATGTTATTATCTGAAATGTTATCTTGGACACCAATGGGGTCTTCTGAACACGATGATGGTTTGGATGCTTTAGCTGGTGCTTTGGTTATGAATCCTAACATAATAAAACCTTTATCTAATCGAGTTGGTTTTATAAAAGCTAATACAGATTTTCAAATTTAATAAAACAAAAGGAATTTTATATGAAACAAAATCTTATGCAATTATACAAACGTGCAATATCAGAACGTGAAATATGGTTAAAACGTTGGAAAGAATCTATGCGTTATACAATGCCGATAGATGATAATGATTCTGCAACTTTGTTTGATGCAACAGCATCTGATGCAGCAGATAATTTGGCTGCTTCCATATATTCTTTGTTAACACCACCAGAATCTTTGTGGATAGATTTGGTTCGTGAAAGTGATTTATCCCCAGATGCAGAATCTGCAACAGCTATGTTACGTGCACATTTAAACGATTCTAATTTTTATACAACAATACATCAATGTTATATGGATTTAGTTGTTTTAGGAACAGCATGTTTATTTATGGCTGAAAATCCTATAGGTTCAGATTCTGCTTTTTCTTTTACGGCAATACCTATGACTGATATAGCTGTTTTACCAAATGCTATATTCCATACCACGTCTATGCCAGCATGTGATGTAATGGAAAAATATTCAAATATTACATTCCCAGAAAACATTCGTGATATTGTAAAAAATAATCCAGAAACACCAATAAAATTAATTCAATCTTTAATAGGTAAAGATTTTGTTGCATGGTTAGATTTAGGTGGTGATATAGAAAATAATATTGTTGCCCGTGGAACGTTTGAAACGAACCCTTATATAATTTTTCGTTGGTCTGTAGTCAGTGGTGAATTATATGGACGTGGGCCTGTATTACGTGCATTACCGGATATAAAAACAGCAAATAAAGTTGTAGAATTAGTATTAAAAAATGCAACTATTGCAGTCAGTGGTATATGGCAAGCAGATGATGATGGTGTTATAAATTTATCAAATATAAATTTAACACCCGGAGCAATTATACCAAAAGCAGTTGGTAGCTCTGGTTTAACACCTTTGCACAGTGGTGCGGATTTTGATGTTTCTCAGATAATATTACGCGATTTGCGTGACAGAATTAGACATACCATGTTATCCGACAGATTAGGGTTATTATCGGATAAAGAAATGAGTGCCACTGAAATATTGGCACGTAATGCAGATATGGTGAGAATTTTGGGTGCAACATATGGTCGTTTATTACATGAATTTATTCGTCCAATGTGTGAAAGAGGATTACAAATTTTATCTCGTCGTGGATTAATAGAAGAAATTTCTTTACATTCTGATGCTGAATTAAAATATGTGGCACCAATTGCTAAAATGGCACAAGAAGAGATGATTATATAGGCGTTTAAACTATGAAAGATATAGAAAAACATTATGCTCGTATATTTTCTGATTTTTCAGGAAAACAAGTTTTAAACCATTTACGTTCTATAACAATAGAACGTATTTTAGGACCAAATGTAACAAATGATGATTTGCGCTGGTGGGCAGCACAAAATGCATTAGTACATCAAATAGAAAATTTAATAAAGAAAGGAAATAATCCAACATAACACATAAAATACGATTACGTATTACCGTATTTTGTATGGTAAATTATTTAAGATAAATATGCAAAAACAGCAAAAAATAATAAATATTTTAGATGTTTTAAGGGACAGTTGGTTTTTAATAGCTTTTATTTCAGGTGTTATTTATTGGGTGGCACGACAAGATTCTTCTTTAACAGAATTGGAAAGACAAGATCAAAGAATCACTTCTTTAGAAAACAGGACAACCATGTTGGAATCTGGTATTGGTCAATTACAATTAAAAATAGATGGAATAAAAGAAGATGTCACATTGATTAAAAGTGCTGTTATAAAAAATTAAATGGCATTTTTAGCCCAATATATTTTATGTTTACACACAACAATAACATCAAATCTGGCATCACCATTCCAATTTTTGTTCATTAAAAATGTTTCTGCAGCACGGCGTAATCTGGCTGATTGTTTTTGTGTTATAGCAGCCCAAGCAGCATCAATGCTTTGACGACTTTTTACTTCAACAAAAACAATTGTATTTTTACGCCGTGCAATTATGTCTATTTCGGCGCGATTTGTATTTTTACCAGTTATATAACGATTGTTTAAAATTTTATATCCATGAAAACGCAAATACATTCTGGCCAAGAATTCAGAATATAAACCAATCGTATAAGATGTTTTTTTAAAAAGCATAAGGTTTTGCTTGGAAATTTTCACGTGCTTTCTGGAAATTTTCAGAAGAATCTGTTGTGTTTAACCCTTTATCTTCTAAAACCAATTGACCATAATATGCTTGCATCATTGGGGTATATGCTGTATCAGAAGATATCCATTTGTCTTCTCCTGAATTAGGTTCGCCATATTTGTCCAATACACCTTGCCAGAAAGATAATAGTTTCTTTTCTCGTTGATTTTCAAATCTTGTATCAGTACCTTCCATTTCATCTGCATCATTAGTATAAACTATTTTCCAAACAACATTATCTGTAGCATTACTGGTTAAATAAATATCTATTGTTTCGCCTGTTTGTTCACGTTCCAAATGTATTTCAGATGCATACAATAAACCACGTGATTTTGCCAAAGAATATATACATTTTTCCAATTGTTCTGGAACGAAAATATTTTGTTGGCGACATTCATAATCTAAATTATATCTCCATTCATTATTTATGTTATAAATAATACTGTTCTTTTTTCTTGGAACATATAGGCCATCATTGTTAAAAAATAAATTATTTATATCATCATAAGACATTCCTAACATTACACCAGATATATCAAATTGTTTTACATCAACAACATCTGTGTTTTCATTAAGAAATACAGGCCCTGCATCATTTACGTCTTCTTCTTCACCATCGGCAAGATTTTCAAAATCATATTCATCTTCTTCTGTTGCACAAGAAACATTGATAGTAAACAATGCTGATAATAAAAACAATAAAAATCCAAATTTTTTAATCATTATATACCTTTGTTTCCAATATTGCTGACTTTGAATTCAAATAACTCAACAGGGTTAGTGCCTTGTATTAATTCTTGTGGAACATTCATATGAGGCCATATTCCTGGTTTAAAGTTTACTTCTATATATAATGTACCGTGTTCACGAACAGGTTGTGTATCCATAGCGTTTGGTTCTGTCCATGTCACAGTATCATAATGAACTGCATAATAAACAGGTTTTACAATTTGGTCTGGTAAATAATCATATCCAGATGGTTTGTTCATAGCTTCTATACTGTTTTCAGGAAACTCAACCAATCTGAACATTTTTTCAGCAGACATTTTATTTATAGTTTTTGCTTCTGTTTCTGACCATATTTTAAATGCCTCTGGATAAGATAATTTTGTTATTATTGTTCTGGACATAATATCAGGATCAGATGGTATAACACGAAAATATTCGGATACATATTCATGAATTAATTTGTTTAATAAATCTTGCGGGTTTATTTTTTTTAAATCTTTCAAAGCACCGATGCGTCTGCGTGGTGAATTATCCATTTGAAACATATATGTTTTTACATAAGATTCTTCGTTTGCACGATATATTAAAGCTGTAAAAAACACAATAACAGCAATTATTACTGTTAAACAAGACATCTTTAAAAAAGATTTCATTTTATTCATTGTGTAATCCGATAAGAGTTAAAATCTTTTATATAATATCCCATTGTTGCTGGATGTGATTGCAAATTGCGGTCAACTTCTACGAAAGCCAGTACTTTAAATAATCCATTTATGTTTGAAAAAACGTCAACATATACCTGCCATCTGCCAGAATTTGCACGTGCTATTTCTGATTGTTTGTCGTTACCAATTTTTTTATCAACCCTTTTTACATCCATTTGTCCAACACGCCAAAATTCTGGTCCCATAGAATAACGTGCTTGATATTCTGGTAAAATTTTTGTTGTAAAATCTTCAAATAACGCTGTCCCTGAATTACAATATATCGCACATTTTGTGTTGTGAGGCGCATATTGATTTGGTTCTATACATTCATCAACAGGATTTTCTGCATCTTCATCTACCGAACAATCTTTCCATCGTTCTTCATTTATATCGTTGTTTTCAGAAATAGTGAACCAAGATGTAACAAAATTAGATACTAAATTTTTCTGAAATATTTCATATTGATCGACTGTTTCTTGGGTGCTTTTGTTTGGATATGCAATAACAGCCCATTCGTTATTAAAAGGGTCAACTGAAATTACAAAAGGGTAGTTTTTATTAAGATGACGAGCCAGAAGAATTAATCCACATGTACATATAATTAAAAAGAATACAATGGAAATCCAAATAGAAACAGTTCGGGTAACGGCAATAGTTTTACCCGCTGGAAAAGCTGGTGTGTCATAATCATTTGGATAATTCTTCAACACTTCCCCCCACAAAAATGATTATGCTTGATATACCAAAATGCATGCACAAGGACTTAATTTCAATTCGTTATTATCGTAACCAATGCTTACCGGTTCACGATCATAAACTTGTCCACAAGATGCAAAAGAAAATCCAACAATAACCAAAGCGCAAATTGCTAAAAATTTTTTCATTTCTTTTTCTCCTTCTCTTGTTAAAAGTATAAGAAAAATCTATGTGCTACGTCAACTATTAAAATTGTGTTGCAAAAGATAACAGAAAACGTTGTTCTTCATCATACTTGTTAACTTTCAATGGCCAACCCCACGAGAAATTCATAGGTCCCATAGGTGTATTCCAATAAATACCAAAACCAACAGATGTACGCCAATCTTGATCAATAATATTTTCTTTATCTTTATGATATACCAAACTGCCGTTTTCTATTGTATATCCAGAAAAAGTGAATTCTTTCTTTGGAGGTTTACCCAAAATACCATAATCTGCGAATATGAATCCTTTTACCTGATATTCATCTGGAATAAATATCGGGAAATTTAATTGTGTTGAACCGTTTGCTTTCCATAAACCACCCAAAGAATATGTTGTATAACGCCAATTACGTGATCCAACACCTGCAACATCAAAACCACGTAAAGATTCACCACCCAAGAAATAACGGTATACTCGTGGTATGTAATCATCATCATCAAGCGATTGTAAATAACCAAATTCCCAACCAGAACGTAATTGCCATCTGTCTTCAAAGAATTTTACTAAACCTGTGATATCCGCACTGTAACGCATGAAAGTATTTGTTCCACCAAATCCAGTATATGTAATGCCTAAATCACCAACTATACCAGTGTGCGTATTTTGTTGAAAATTTGTATTTAAATTATAATAACGTAAATTTGTTCCTAAAGCATACAGGTTTGCTTTTTGCCAACCGCCTAAATTTAAATCATAGTTTTGATCAAAAGTAGCCGATAAACGCATAGTTTGAGACCAATGATCTGTTAAACGCCATCCTAAGCGCCCAGATACCATGAAAGAATCACGATCATATCCATAACCACCCAATTTAGAATATTTATATTGAGTATAAGATATATCTACGCCACCAGACAAATCACGATTAAATAAAAATGGTTCTGTGAAACTGAATAATGCTTGTCTTTGATATTCAGCATATGTTCCTTTTAATTGAACAGTTTGTCCACGTCCCATAAAATTGTTTTCTGTGATACCAGCATCAACCATAAAACCATTAATTGTAGACCAACCAATACCACCAGATAATTCACCAGTCGGTTGTTCATCAACTTTTACATCTAAATTCATCATATTGGCATCTGCTAATCGTGTAGGTACCATTTGAACATCTTTAAAATAACGTGTTCTCATTAATCTTTGACGACCAGTTTCAATAGTTTGTAATGAAAAAGGATCGCCTTCGCGCATTGGCAAATGACGTTCTATAACACTGTCAAATGTTCTGACATTTCCTAATAAATTGATGCTGTTTATATAAATACGGTTAGTTTTATTTATTTGAAATTTTATATCAACACTGCGATTATCATCATGTTTGTTTGGAATTGGTTCAACACTGATAAATGCATAACCATGATCTGCAACTACACCACGTAAAGCATTTATAGTTTCATCTATTTTATCAATATTATATATATCTTTTTTAGATATTGTTAAAGCATCATATAATTCTTTATCTGGGACATCAGAAAATGGGTTATCTATCGTTATATTACCAACTTTATATTGTTGACCTTCATCGACAGTATATTTGACAGAATAATATTCTCTAGTTTCAGAAAATTCACCTTTGACATCTGTAATTTTAAAATCTAAGAATCCGTTACGCATATAAAATTGATGCAACATTTGTTGATCATATTGAATTCTGTCTTCATCATATACATCAAATTGTGTCATAAAACGCCACCATGCATGTTCACGAGATAAAATTTCACTGCGTAACTGACGAGAACGGAATTTTTTATTATTTTCAAAATCTATATCTTTGATATAAGTAGGGTGTCCTTCTTTGATTTCATAAACAACATTTACACGATTATTATCCAATTCAATTTTCTTTGGATTGATTTTTGTACCAAAATAGCCTTTCCTTTGATATAAAGTTAACATGCGTTGAACATCAGCACCAATAACGGATATATCATAAGAAGCACGTTCTTTAGTTTTTATTTCTTTTTTCAAATCATCTGTATCTATTTCATCATTTCCTTCAACTGTCACCATATTAACAACTGGTGATTCTTTAACAGATATTTGAAGAATATTTCCATTTAATTTAACGTCAACTTTTTCAAAATAACCACTGGATTGTAAATTTTTCGCAACATTATTGACACGTTCTTGATTTATATTATCTCCAATTTTTACTTCAGATAATATACGAACGGATTCTGCATCCATACGTTGTGTGCCTTTGACATCAATGCGTGAAACAACCGCACCTTTTGCAACACAAGTTGTCATAATTAAAAACAAAGAACATAATATTTTTCTAGATGTCATTTCTAATTCCAACCAAATACGCGTGCTATATCATTCCACATAGTAAAAGCAAACAGCAACATGATTAAAACCCACCCCATAAGGATAGTATATTCCATTGCTTTGCCACCCAATTTACGATGTGTAATGGCTTCTATGATTAATATTAATAAATATCCACCATCTAATACAGGTAAAGGTAATAAATTTATTATTCCTAAATTTACAGAAAGCAGGGCAATTATAGATAAAAACGCAAATAATCCTATTTCTAATGCTTGACCTGATACTTGTGCAATAGTAATGAAAGATCCTAATTGTTTTGAAGAACGTTCACCAGTGATAATTTGTTTTAATACAATTAACAGATTTTTTGATTGATGATATGTTTCGCGTAAACCAGAATATATAGAACCAAAAAATCCTTTTTTTACCAACATAGTTTTGCTGCCGTCTGCAATTAATCCCCAACGTTCAGCAGGAGCCAACGTTACATTAATCAAAGTTTTTTTGCGTGCTATTAAAACATCTGCATTATGTTTTGATGCTAATTCTTTTGCAATTATCAATTCACCCCAGTTATCTATACTGGTTTTTTCTATTTTCATAATTACATCGCCAGGTTTTATGCCAGCTTTGAAAGCAACACTGTCACGAACAACTTGACCAATTACAGGTAATTGAACGGTTTTTGGATGGAACATAAATGTTGCAGAATATATAAACCAAGCCAACATAAAATTCATAAAAACCCCAGCGCCAATAATTATGAATTGTTTCCATGCAGGAACAGACAAATAGTGTCCAACTTTTTTCTCTTTTGGCAAAGCTTTATATTTGTTGCGGTTGAACATGTCCTCTTGACCGTATATAGAAACATATCCACCCAAAGGTAAACAACATAATTTCCATACTGTATTATGTTTGTCTGTCCATTTAAAAAACGCAGGACCAAAACCAATTGAAAAAGCATCAACACGGACCCCCGCCCAACGTGCAGCCATAAAATGTCCTGCTTCATGAACAAATACAACTACTCCTAAGACAACTAATAATGCAACAATAGTTAATACAGTATGCATGAAATAATTCCTTTAACTTATCATAAACCAAATTAATGGTAATACATAAATCCAACCATCAAATCTGTCCAATATACCACCATGTCCTGGTAAAAGATTTCCAAAATCTTTTATACCCATGGTACGTTTGATATAACTGGCTGTTAAATCACCGTACTGAGATAATAATGCTGCACTTATACCAATCCAAATTGCATTTGATAAATATCCACCAAATATTTTAAAGTAAAGTACAGACATTAATGTGCCACAAAATATACCGCCAATTTGACCAGCCCAAGTTTTGTTTGCAGATATTTTTTCCCACATTTTATCACCACCAAACGTTTTGCCAAAAAACCAAGCACCAACATCTGCACCAACAATAATCATTAACATCCATAACATTATCTTTGGACGTAGACCAACATAATAAGCTGCACTTAACATAATGATTAACCACATAGTAAACATAAAATACAACACTGAATTTTTTTGAACATTTTCTATGCCAGATTTTACCATGCTGATAATCATTTCATATAATGCACCACACATTACTGCAACACCCAACCAACGTACAATGTGCATTTTTGGATAATATGCAGATAATAAAGCAACGACAACCAATATACCAATCATTATACCGGCTGTTAAAATACGTAAAGAAGTATTAGACATATCAGATATTTTCATTTTGTTTTCCCCGAATAATTTTTCTTTTTTCCACCGCCAAATCTGCGATCCCGTTTTTGATATTCATCCAAAATATGTTGCCATAATTTTTCTGATCTTACCAAATCAGGCCAATGTTCTGGAATAAACAACAATTCAGCATAAGCCAATTTCCATAACAAGAAATTAGAAATTCTGTTTTCGTTGCTGGTGCGAACCATTAAATCCACAGGTAATAAATCACCGGTATCCATAAATGTTTCAAATGTTTCTTTATCTACCGGTTCACCATTTTCAATTGCAGCATTAACGGCACGAATAATTTCATCTTGACCGCCATAATTAAGTGCAAAAACTATAGTTCCTCCTGTGTTTTCAGAAGTAGATTCTTCCAATTCATCGCATAATTTAGCCAATTTTTTAGGCAATCTATCACGAGAACCAACAACACGATAACGCAAATTCTTTTCCATTGCATGTTTCATGTTTTTCTTTAATTCTGTATAAAATAAATCCATCAAGAAATCGACTTCTTCTTTTGTGCGATTCCAATTTTCTGTAGAGAAAATATAAAAAGTGATAGTTGAAACACCATGTGCAATAAACCAGTCACCAAAATTTTCAAAATTAGCAATTCCTGCACGATGCCCCATCAATGGTGGTAATCCACGTTTTTCTGCCCATCTGCGGTTGCCGTCACAAATAAAAGCGATGTGTTGAGGAATTTTTTTTGTTTCAACAACTTCATATTTATTTTTTTTCAGAAATTTAAACATAATTTATCCTTAATGAATAAAATTTACACAGACATAATGTCGGCTTCTTTTTGTTTAGCCATAGCATCAACTTCATTTGCTCGTCCATCAAATACTTTTTGAATGTCTTCTTCGTATTTGCGTTGATCATCTTCAGAAATTTCTTTGTCTGTGACAGCACGTTTAATTTTTCCCATAGCATCTTGGCGAATATTGCGCATAGAAATTTTAGCTTCTTCTGCGTATTTACCAGCTACTTTAGTTAATTCACGACGACGTTCTTCTGTCAAAGGTGGCAAATTTAAACGAATAACACCACCAGCGGTCATAGGGTTTAATCCTAAACCGGAATCACGAATCGCTTTTTCAACGGCAGGTGCATTTGTAATATCCCACACTGTTACAGATAAAGTTTGTGTGTCCGGAGTTGATACAGTTGCAACTTGATTTAATGGCATTTCAGAACCATATACTGGTACTTTTACACCATCTAATAAGTGTGTAGAAGCACGGCCTGTGCGTAATCCAGCGAATTCATTTTGTAAAACTTCTAATGTTTGAGCTGTTTTTTGTTCTACTTCAGATTTCAATATTTGATAATCCATATTAAATACTCCTTCGATATTTATAAATCAAGATTAGCAAAATCATTTGACATTTGGCAAGAAGAAATATAGAATATTGTACCGCATGGGGTTGTAGCTCAGTTGGTAGAGCACTTGCATGGCATGCAAGGGGTCGTCAGTTCGAGTCTGATCAGCTCCACCAATAAATAAAACCCTAAAGTTATGGCGGGTGTAGCTCAGTTGGTTAGAGCGTCGGTTTGTGGTACCGAATGTCGCCAGTTCGAATCTGGTCACCCGCCCCATAAATTAAAATACCGCCCAAAGTGGCGGTATTTTAATTTATTCGGTGTGACCAGATTTTAGAACTGGCAGTAGCCAGTTCGACCCGCAGCAAAAAGGCGGAATAACGCCGGTTTGCCGTCAGGCAAATTTTGCAAGGGAGCGTAGCGACAGCGAAGCAATCTGGTCACCCGATGCCGATTTTTACCGTAGCGTTAGCAATGATTAAAAATCGAGCATACCAAGTTTGTGTTAGGGGGGATTGTGTATTGAGAAAAGGTCACCCGCCCCATTAAATTAAAAAATGCCCGTTTGGGCACTTTTATTTTGTACGCATCATTTTTTTGATAAATGCTAATGCAAGCAACAAAGGGTGTTTCTTTACAAGCCAATCCGGTTT
Source organism: Alphaproteobacteria bacterium (assembly GCA_017528045.1). Lineage (GTDB taxonomy): Bacteria > Pseudomonadota > Alphaproteobacteria > Rs-D84 > Rs-D84 > Enterousia. The sequence goes on from JAFXPG010000015.1 coordinate 20,105, forward strand.
GTTAACCAGATTAAAAGTTTTTCCATCCCATTGTAATACAAAATAACCTGCATTTGGCATGCCGCCATTACTAAGGTTTGTGTATTGTGTTAATATTGCACGTATTGCGCCACCGTGTGTTGCAATACCGATATTTTCAGCATCTGTATTTTTAACTATATTTTCCAATGAATCACAAATGCGCTTTTTAAATGCATTAAAACTTTCACCATTTTGTGGCACATAATCACCGTCTGCCATTACAAGATACGGAATATATACGTCATTAGATGTTAAATCGATTGGTTTGTTTTTTCGTGCATGAATGAAATGTAAAACCTTGCCACAAAATACTCCAAGATTCCATTCGTGCAAACCATCATCAACAATAATATCTGTATTTCGTTTTTCGGCAACAATCTGTGCGGTTTGTTTTGCGCGCGAAAGTTTAGATGTATAAATCACATCAAGGTGTACTTTCGATAATTGTTCTGCCAATGCGTGTGCCTGGGCGATGCCGTTTTTGTTCAATGGTATATCAATAATACCATGAGCACGGTTTGCAACGTTAAAATCTGTTTCACCATGTCGGAAGATATAAAGGTTTTTCGACATAAAAACTCCTTAAAAGAGGTACATATATAATTATTATATGTCTGTGCCGGATTTTCAAGTTTTAAAATTCATCCCTTGCTTTTTTATCAGACTATAATCGTTGCGACCAGATTAAAGAAATGGTGTCCGCCAGTTTGGCCCGCAGGTGAGAGGCAGACGGAAGTATGCCGGTGAGCAAAGCGAACGAACCAAGGGAGTGAAGCATAGCAAAACAATCTGGTCACCCGCCCCATAAATGTAAAAAATATCCATTGTATAAATAAATATAAAAAAAGCACCGTCAAATTTGGCGATGCTTTTTTTTAGAAAAAATATGAATAATTAAAATCTGTACATAAAGCCGATTTTAAACATTGGGACCATACCATAATCTTCCAAGAAATCATTGATATCTTTGATGGCATCTTTTTTATCTTTTTCGTAATCTTCCCATGCTTTATCGATATCTCTTTGAATACCTTTCTTTGCCTTATCAGATTCTGTATTCCATTCTTTTTTGATATCGTTGATTGTTTTTGTTAATTCTTTTGAACCATAATTGGTTATCAAAGTTTTAATCCATGGTGCTGTTTCTGATGTTGGAACATCACTTGGTTCATTTAAGAATTTGATAATATCATCACCCAAGGCTGAAGGGTCAATTGCAGGTAAATCGATATCATAATTAGTTTTTACACTGTTAATGAAATCGCCATATTCTGTGGCTTTTTGTTGTAAAATATCATGTGCTGCTATACCAACAGTATCGTGAACGATAGTATCAACATCTGGTTTTTTTGCACCGTGTAAAATTTCGACCATTTCACCATTTGAATTTACACCATGCATTTCATAGCGTCCTTTCAATATGAAATCTTGGTCTTTTATATTCTTTTCGGTTACTTTTGGTGCTTTTGCAAATACTACACCTGCATCCATAAAGAATTTAAAGCCACGCCATATACCCAAATCAAATCCTAAACCAGCATAAGGTCCATGATATTTCCAATGAAAATCAGCACCAATGCGACTGCCTTTTTCAATTTGTGCATGCAAAATATCTTGTTGTTCTTTATTACCGATTTTATATCTGTAATCGATATCATTATTTATATTGGCGTTCACTTTTATATCAAAATCACCAAAATAATAACCACCGGTTAAACGTATACCACCCAAGAACCAAGTATCTGCAAATGGATAAAAATCAATCAACAATCCCATATTTTGATTTTTAATTTTTAAATCTAAATCTACGGCATTTTGACCAATTTTTATAGGTTCATCTTTATCATCTTCAAAAGCATCTATTTTCACTTTCTTGTTGGAAAAATCAGACATTTTTACATCAAAACCCATAATTTTTCCATGAGCATCAAGTTCATATTGATTTTTTCCTTTGTCGCTTAGACCTTCTTTGTCAGACAATGAAGCGTTTAAATGTAATTCAGATGCAATTGTAAAGTCTGCACGGATACCAAAACGACGTCCCAGCCAAGTCCCGGCATTTTTATTAACATATCCAACGAATACGTTATATCCGGTTAAAGGCGTTACCAATGGAATACCTACACCAAATTCATAGCCAGATAATTTGCTTTTATATTCTGGTTTTTGTTCAGCATATGCGCCAGTTGCAAGCATAGCTAAAGCAACCGCAGCGCAAGATGTTTTTGCATGTGATTTCATGGCTTTTTCACCAATTTGTTTAAAAGATTATTTTTTTTCTGTTTTTACTTCGGCTGTTGCTTCTGTTTTTGTTTCTGCTTTTACTTCAGCTTTTTGTTCGGATTTAACTGTTTTTGCAGCCTTTGCAGCTTTAGCAGGTTTTACTTCTGCTGGAACAGAATCAGGAATTTGTGGTAAATCTAATACAGGTGTTACATCACCAATTCCCCAAACGTTTGTGCATTCACGAGACATAATTGGGAAATACAAAGCATAATCTGTATCTACATAAGATAATTTTTTAATTTTTGCATCTTTAACAGCTGTTGCTAAAGAATTGTCACCAAATGGAATAATTCCAAACAAATTAGTTTGGCAAGAAGAACCTGTTTTGTTAATTGCAGACCAATCAACAGTTGTTAAGTCCATTTCAGTATACAAACCTTCGTTGTTTACAGGTGTGCCATATACGCATGCACCCAAAGCTAATGCTGATAATACAGAAAGTGTTTTTTTCATATTTTTTCCTTTTAATTTGTTTAACACGATTGTAATCATAGCAGGAGCATAGGAATATATTCAACAAAAAAATATTATGATGTGTAAAAATTTGACTTTATATTTTGTGGGTATAAAATGATACTGTTCAAGAAAAGGGGGATTTTTATGAAAGTATCAGAAAAATTTAAAAATATGCCAACAATTTGGGTCGTTATTTTGGCTTTTGGTTTTGCTTTAGCAGGATTTTTTATTGGAAACGGTGTTTATAAGTCTTTGGCACGCAGAACTGTGACAGTAAAAGGTTTGGCAGAAATGGATGTTGTGGCAGATACTGCTGTTTGGTCTATAAAATTTAATCGTGTTGGCAGTGATTTGGCACGTGTTCAATCTGCAATAGATGAAGATATTAATAAAACACATAAATTTTTAACTGATAATGGTTTTAAAGATTCTGAACTACAAAATTTACGTGTCCAGGTTCGTGATAAATTTGCTGGTTATAGCGATGCACAAAGAAAAGACGAAGAAGCCAATGACAGATATGTAATTGAAACAGGTGTTATGGTGCGTTCTAATTCTGTTGAATTAGTTGATGCTGTTTCCAGAAAAATGGGTGATTTAGTGCGGCAAGGTGTGACCGTAACAGAAGATTATGCCGGACCAATATACATATTTAATGGCCTTAATGATATTAAAATAAAAATGATAGAAACAGCAACGAAAAATGCAACTGCTGCGGGCGAACAATTTGCAAAAGATGCAAATGCTAAATTGGGAAAAATTCAATCTGCAAATCAAGGTTTGTTTTCTATTTCTGCCCGTGATCAAGTTGATGCGTGGTCTGATAATGAAAAACAAGCAATAAATAAGCGGGTTCGTGTTGTTACAACAATAACATTTTATTTAAGATAAATAAAACCGCCACAATGGCGGTTTTTTATTTTATAACTTGCACTAATTTTTTGTATTTTCTATAATCAACATATGACAAAAATTGCAGATCTTTTTATTCGTTCAGAACATGCAGATTTATTAAAAAAATTAAATGCGTGGGATATTGCGTATCATCAAAATGATGCACCGATTGTTGATGATGCTACATATGATGAAGCCAAATCTAGAATATTAGAAATAGAAGCAGAATACCCAGAATTAGCCAAAGGTGGCTTTTCAGAACATGTTGGTGCTGCTGTATCTTCAAATTTTAAATCTTATCCACATACTGTGCCAATGTTATCTATATCTGATGTGTTTAATGAAACAGAAGTTGCAAATTGGTTTGATAAATTAGAAAGTTCTGATTTGTTTGTTGAATTGAAAGTTGATGGTTTATCTTTTGCGGCAAGATATGAAAAAGGTGTCTTTGTTCGCGGTTTAACCCGCGGCAGTGGTATTATGGGTGAAGATATCACGGCTAATTTAAAAACAATACCAGATATTCCTAAAAGATTGACTGGTGATTTTCCGGATGTCATAGAGGTTCGTGGTGAAGTTTATATGGCTCGTTCAGATTTTATTTCATTAAATGAAACATCTGATAAAAAGTTTGCAAACCCACGTAACGCAGCGGCAGGTTCTTTACGTCAATTAAATCCTGCAATAACGGCTTCTCGTAAATTAAGTGCTTTTGGATATACGTATGGTGATTTATCAAATCGAGATTGGAAAAAACAATCTGAATATTTTGAAAAATTAGAATCCTGGGGTTTTAAAACGACTAAACAATGGGCTAAAAAGGCTTTTTCTGTTCAAGATGTGCAAGATATTTACAATGATGTTATGTTACACAGGGATGAAATTCCTTTTGATATAGATGGTTTGGTCATAAAAGTTGATTCTGTCGCAATCCAAGAAAAAATGGGTTCTCGTGCAAACAGTCCTCGTTGGGAAATTGCTTATAAATTTCCAGCTGCACGTGGTATAACAAAATTAAATGATATTACTATCCAAGTCGGCAGAACGGGTGTTTTGACACCTGTTGCAGAATTAGAACCTATAAATATTGGTGGTGTTTTGGTTTCCCGTGCAACATTGCATAATGCAGATGAAATTGCACGTTTAAATGTTAAGATTGGTGACAAGGTTATTGTGCAAAGGGCAGGTGATGTTATTCCGCAAATAATTGGTGTCGCAGAAGCAGATAAAAATGCTTTACCTTTTGTTTTTCCAGATGTTTGTCCTGTTTGTGGGGGTGCGGTAGTTCAAGAAAACGGTGCTGTGGCACGTAGATGTGTTAATTCTTTGGCTTGCAGTGCACAAATTTGTGGTGAATTAGAACATTTTGTTTCTAAACATGCTTTTGATATAGATGGTTTTGGTGAAAAACAAATTGAATTATTTGTTACACTTGGTTGGATAAAACAAGCAGCGGATATATTTACTTTAATAGAAAATCATGGTGATGAAATTCGTAGTATGGAAGGTTTTGGTGATAAATCAGTGACAAATTTACAAAATGCTGTTGAACGTGCCAGAAATGTAGATTTATATCGCTTGATTTATGCTATAGGAATACCTGATGTTGGTGAAGTTACGGCGAAAATATTAGCAAAAGAATTTAAATCTTTGTTTGTTTTACGTGCAACAAGTGAAGAAAGATTAAAACAAATTGATGGTATTGGCGATATCATGGCACATGAAATAGTTTCTTTCTTTGCAGATGAACATTCCATGCGTGCTTTGGACGAATTATTAAAACATATAAATATAAAAAATCCAGAAGATATAGTTATACAAAATAGTTTGTTAAGTGGAAAACGTGTCGTATTGACTGGAACTTTGTCAAAATATACACGTGATGAAGCAAAAGAAATTTTAGAGCGTATGGGGGCGAAACCTCAAAGTAGTGTTTCTGCAAAAACAGATATTGTTATTGCTGGTGAAAGTGCTGGTTCTAAATTAACTGAAGCTGAAAGATTAGGAATAACAGTATGGTCTGAATCAGATTTTGATAAAGCTGTTAATCAAGGATAAATTGTGCAAAACAAAGATAAAAAGTTAAAAGACAAAAAACTGAGTTTCAAAGCACGTGTTTTGGCCTTCTTTTTTAATGTGTTTTTAATATTGGTTGCAGGTATAGGTGTATATATTTTTTCGGTGTTTTTACAAATGCCATCTTTAGATTCTATACTGCATGAAACACGTGAGCCAGTTGTTGTTTTTTTAGATGAAAATGGTCATGAAATTCGTTCAATGGGGCGCATTATGGGGATGCCTGTGTCTGTAGATAATTTACCAAAACATGTTTGGCAATCAATAATAGCAATTGAAGATAAAAGATTTTTTGAACATGGTCCAATATCTTATCGTGGAACTTTGCGTGCAATGATTGTTAATTTATTTCATAAGCGGTTTGCAGCCGGTGGATCAACAATAACACAACAAACTGCGAAAAACATATTTTTATCCAGGGATAAAAAAATATCACGTAAAATTCAAGAATTGATATTATCTTATTGGTTAGAAAACAGATTTAATAAAAATCAAATTTTAGATTTATATATGAACAGAATTTCTTTGGTTGGTGGATTGCGTGGGATAGATGCTGCATCAAATGTTTTATTTGGGCATGGTGCAAATAAAATGTCTTTGGCTGAATCTGTCCAGATAGCAGCAATGTTAAAAGCACCAACCGCATACAGCCCTTTAAAAAATCCAGAACGTAATATTCAACGAGCCAGGGTAATTTTGGTCGAAATGGTAAAACAAGGCTATGTAACGTTAGCTGATGCACAAAAGGCCGCAAAAGAATTAAAACCGGCAAGTCCTAAACAGGATAAAAACATATATCGTTATTGGACAGATTTTGTGTTAGATGAAACAGAATCCAGAATAGGTGATATAAATAAAGATTTATATGTTTATACTACTATGAATACTGATTTACAAAAACGAGTTGCCGCAAATTTATCTAAAAATATTGGTGAAAATCAAGGTGCAATAGTAGCTATGACACGCGATGGTGCGATTGTGTCTATGGTTGGTGGTGATGATTATCAAGTTAGTCAGTTTAATCGTGTTTTAGCACCAAGACAACCAGGGTCTTCATTTAAACCTGTTGTATATTTGGTCGCTTTGGAAAATGGTATGACCCCAGAATCTTATGTTAATGATTCACCTTTTTCAATTGGGGATTATAACCCAAAAAATTATAATGAACATTATTATGGTGGGATAAATTTGGCAACAGCTTTTGCTAAAAGTGTTAATTCAGTTCCTTTGAAATTAACCAAAGAATATGGAATTGATACTGTATTAAATATGGCTTCACGTTTAGGGGTTGGAAATAAATTAAGACGCGAATATTCAACTGTTTTGGGTGCATCTGAAATGACATTATTAGATTTAACGACGATTTACACTGTTATTTGGAACGATGGAAAATCTGTACGTCCTTATTCAATCAATAAAATTACAGATTCAAAAGGAAATATTTTGTACGAACGTAATCCATCTGAAGAAATAAAAATATTATCTGATACAACTGTTGGGTATATGAAAGATATGTTATACGAAGTTGTTATAAAAGGGACAGGTAAAAAAGCTTATACTTCTAATGTATTAGGTGGAAAAACAGGAACCAGTAATGATAACAGAGATGCTTGGTTTGTTGGTGCAACACCAAATTATATAATGGGAATTTGGGTTGGTCGTGATGATAATAAATCTATGGGATCTAAAGTAACAGGTGGTACAATTCCGGCCACAATTTTCCACGAAATAGTTAAATAAATATCTTGATTTTTTCACGTTTTTATGTAAATTTTGGTGCGTAGGAATGAAAGAGAATATAATCATGTCGAAAATAGTATTTCAAAACGTAACGCAATTGCCAAAATCTTTATATCGCTTTTATCTAGATTATGGTGTTAAAAATTACAGAATCAAAGCATTCTGTTGGATGATTGCAGTATTAGTAATGTTTTCTGGTGGTGTTATATGGCCAAATTTTCAACGTTGGGTTGTTGCTTTGTTTGAACGTCCTGTTCCTATGGGGGAAACTTTTGTTGAATATGCGGTCCCAACAATTTTACTTATAACATTTTTGAATATGTTCATGACGGTCAGTGAGTTGGTGCGAGATACCATATCTTCACACATGTGGCCAGGTGTAATGAATCAGATATCAGAAGTATTAACGACATATACACACAGACAATCTATGTCTTTTTGGTCTGGTAAAATGTCCGGTTCTATAAATACACAGATAAATTATATAGTTGATGGTTTGACCGGTGGAATCAGTGAACTTTGGTATTGCGTTGGTCGTTTGATGATAATTCTGATAAATGGTATTTTGTTATTAAGCATAAACAAATACGTAGCATATTTATTTGTTTTTTCATTAGTTTTCAGAATTATATATGCGTGGAAAATGCGTACCCGTGTTAAAAAAGCCAGCGAAGATGCTTCTGGTGCAACTAGTGCTTTGAACGGTAAATTAGTGGACAGTTTTTCTAATTATTCAATTGTTAAATTGTTTGCCGGGGCTGAAAAAGAAAGAAAAATTTTAGATGAACCGCGTCAAAAACGTATTAAAGCATTTATGTATTCGCGTTATACAATGCGACTTTTCTGGGCTGTTCCTGGGTTATTATGGGATTTGTTGTTTGGTACAACAATATTACTTTGTTGTATGTTATATCAAAAAGGTTTGATAAATGTTTCTGAAATTGTTTTTACAATATCTGTCTATATAGAAGTAATGGGAGCTGTTTCAAACTTGATAAACAGATTTCCTGATATTATTGATAAAATGGCTGCTGCTAAAAAGGCGTATAGGGAATTGGTTGTACCATTGGATATTATAGACAAAGAAAATGCAAAGAAATTGAAAATCAATCACGGACGAATTGAATTTAAAAATATTTATTTCAAATACAGAAATAGGTATGTATTAAAAGATTTATCCTTAAATATTAACCCGGGTGAACGTGTAGGAATTGTTGGTGTAAGTGGTTCTGGAAAAACGACTTTGGTTAATTTATTAATGCGTTTTTATGAACCACAAAAAGGTGAAATATTTATAGATGGTCAAAACGTCTCAGATGTAACACAAAATTCTTTGCGTGAAAACATTGCTTTTATTCCTCAGGATCCAACTATGTTTAACAGAACAATCGGGGAAAATATAGGCTATGGTAAATTTAATGCTTCTATCAAAGAAATACGTTCTGCGTCTAAAAAGGCATCTGCGGATAAATTTATAATGGATACAGAAAAAGGATATGATTCTTTGGTGGGTGATAGGGGTATTAAGTTATCTGGTGGGCAAAGACAAAGAATTGCTATTGCTCGTGCTTTCTTGAAAAATGCACCAATTTTGGTGTTAGATGAAGCCACATCTGCGCTGGATTCTGAAACAGAAATTGCAATTCAAAAATCTTTTGATAAATTATCAGAAGGTCGCACAACGATAGCTATCGCTCACAGATTATCAACTTTGCGTAACATGGACAGAATAGTTGTGTTAGACAAAGGTGTTATTGTAGAACAGGGCACACATAATCAATTATTACGCAAAAAAGGCGAATATTATAGATTGTGGCAAATGCAATCAGGTGGTTTTTTACAAGAAAAATAAAAGAGTTTGCTTTTTATTTTATGTGGTGCTATGCTTTTTTTCGCAAGAGATTGTTATGTCAGTTAAAACAAAACGATTTTTTAAAAAACTTATAAGTTATGCAGGACTTTTTTTCTTTGTAATTGCCGCGGGAATGCTGTATTGGCAATTGCGTAACTATTCTTTAATGGATATTGGTCGTGCATTGTGGCATATACCATTTGGTAATTTAGTTTTGGCATGTTTTTCATGCTTGGCTGGGTATATAGTTTTATCGTTTTATGATTATTTAGCATTAGATTATGTTGGACATAAAATTTCTTGGTGGAAATGGATGTTGGCCGGAATGTTGGGGTTTGCTATCAGTAACAATGCTGGACATGCTGTAGTAAGTGGTGGTGCAATAAGATACCGTTTATATACTCGTTGGCGTGTTCCAGGATCTGATATTATAAAAATGCTTACTTTTTCTGGTTTTACATTCTTTTTGGGTTATGCCGCAGTAGCGGTCATAGGTTATTTTTTAGTGCCACAAGATATTTTTGCACAATCTTCCAGTGCCTCTGTTGGGGTTGTTGGTTTGTTCATTGCATGTTTGTCTGTTATTTTAGCTTATTATGCAATCGCAATTATGTTTTGTGACAAAAGTATTCGTATCGGGGAAATAAAATTCCATATACCTTCAATAGGTGCAGCTTTGATTCAAACTTTATTAGGTGTCTTAGATGCTCTGTGTGCGGGTTTGGTTCTTTATTTCTGCATAAGTCCTTATATAGATATGCCATTTGGTGTGTTTATTGGATTGTATGTGATAGCAAATGTCGCCGGGGTCTTTAGCCAGGTTCCTGGTGGTATTGGTGTTTTTGAATCAATATTTATGGTGGCTTTACCGGACACTGTTGATAAAGCAAGCATTTTTGGTGCATTATTAGCATACAGAATAATCTATTATGTTTTGCCTTTGATTGGTGTTGGTGGTTTGTTCTTTATTTATGAACGTTGGTTGCGTGCACGTATGAAAAGATGGTTGGAAGAAGCCAAACAGAAAATGCCGCATATTCAGATGCCACATAAAAGCCATAAATTAAAATAACAAAATAAAAACACCTTGCCTTTATATGGCATGTCTGCTATTCTTTACGATGTTGTATAAGATGGGGTAAGACAGTGTTTGTATTATCACTTTTTACTGTAATGCGAGTTGCGCTTTTGTTTATCGTTGCGTACTTCCTTGGCATGGGCGGGATTGCCCCATGGGAACGTGTTACATCCGTTTTATATGCCCACAACACAAAAGGATTATTAAATGTCAAAAAAGATTTATGTGGATGGTGTTCATCCAGAAGAAACACGGGTGGTGGTGGTAGATTCTGCAACAAATCGTGTATCTGATTTTGATGTTGAAACAACTACTAAACCTCAAATAAAAGGCAATATTTATCTTGCCAAGGTTATTCGTGTAGAACCATCACTTCAGGCTGCTTTTGTTGATTATGGAACAGGTAAAAATGGTTTCTTGCCATTTTCTGAAATACACCCTGATTATTATCAAGTAAACGCGGAACAAAAGAAAAAATTATTAGAATTGGCACATGCTAACATCGTTGATGACGACGACGATCCAAACGATGAAGAAGATGAAATCGCCGAATACGATGATAGCAATTCCGGTGAAGATAATAAAGAATTTTTGAAACGCGCACGTGAATTCAAAATTCAAGATGTTATCGTTCCGAAGCAAATTTTGTTGGTCCAAGGCGTAAAAGAAGAACGTGGTCAAAAGGGTGCTTCAATGACAACATATTTGTCATTAGCGGGTCGTTTTGCTGTTTTAATGCCTAATTCCAGAAAACGTAACAGTTATGGAATCTCTAAAAAAATATCAGATAAAGCAGAACGTGCCAGATTGCGTGAAATTTTGCATGCTTTAAAAATACCAAAAGGCATGACAGTTGTTTTAAGAACCGCAGCGCAAGATGCCAGTGCGGATGATATTACAAAAGATTATGAATATTTGACATCTTTATGGAATGATATTCGTAAAACAACATTGGAATCTGTTGCTCCTGTGACAATTCATACAGAAGATTCTTTGCTTCGTCGTGTTGTTCGTGACTTTATTTCCGACAAAGAAGATGTTATGTATGTTCAAGGCGCGGAAGCATTTGATGAAGCAAAAACATATTTTCAACAAATGTATGGTAAAGCACCACGTAAACAATTGGTTCAATATAAAGATGCTGCTGTTCCTTTAATGACCAAAGCCGGTATAGAAAAACAATTAGAAGGTTTGCATGGTCCATATGTAACTTTGCCATCTGGTGGTTCTATTGTTATTAACCAAACAGAAGCTATGGTTACAATTGATGTTAATTCTTCCCGTGCTATCAAAGAAAAAGATATTGAACAGACAGCTTTGAATACTAACTTAGAAGCAGCTGAAGAAATCGCGTTGCAACTAAGATTGCGTGATTTGGCGGGTATTGTTGCAATTGATTTTATTGATATGGAAGAAGAAAAGAATAATCGTAAATTGGAACAAAAAATGCGCGAAGTAATGAAACATGATCGTGCACGTACACAAGTTGCGAAAATAAATGCTTTTGGTGTGTTGATGTTATCTCGTCAAAGATTGCGTTCTTCGTTTATAGAATCTTCGTATGTTGTATGTCCACATTGTATGGGGGCCGGTGTTGTTCCTTCTATTCAAACAGCATCAATAATCTTGTTCCGTCATTTGCAAGAAAAATTGTTAGCAAAAGCGGCACAAAAAATTATTATGACAGTACCAAGTGATGTTGCAATTTATCTGTTAAATCAAAAACGTGCTGAATTAGCAGCAATGGAAAAAGAATTTGAAACAGAAATTGTAATTGTTGGTGATGACAGTTTGATGAACATAGACCAATATTCTATACAACGTGTTGTCCAAGATGCTGTTAAAACAGATGATATTTTGGATGCACATGAACCATCAACAGATGCGAAAAAGAAAAACGCACAACACGTGGAAGCTAAACGTGTAACAACGACAGCGCCACGTCATCGTAAACCAATCAAAAAACAACAAAAGAAAAAATCTTTGTGGAAAAAATTGGTTGGATAAAATATTAAAATAAAAAAAACCGCCAATTTGGCGGTTTTTTTTTATTTGAAAAATATATTATTTGCAACCACCTGTGGCATTGCCAATAATTTTAGAAATAGAAATATCTTTGTGTAACAAGAATTCATATTCACAATTTCCTTGTTTGTAATAACCGCCACATGCAGCCAATGTCAATACAGCAAATAATGCTAATAATACTTTTTTCATTTTATCTCCTTTTGTGTTTTTACACGGGTGTATTATGAAAATAATCATGTAATATTGCAAGTATTTATTTATTAAATTTTATTATATCTAATATTTCTGGTAATTCTGAGAATAAGAAATGGCCGCGATTTTTATATTTATGAACTTTGATATTTGTTATATTTTCAGCTATTTTATCAGTGCTTGATAATATATCTGGCATATCATCATCAGATATCATCATATCAATACCACAAGTGGTTTGTTTTACCATATTGTTATTTAAATCAAATCCGTCATAAAAACCGTTCGGTTGTTCATTATTCGTGTCTATCCACGGGGCAACTAAAATTGCTTGTTTTATTTTTAATTCTGGATGTGTTGATAAATATTTTAATATAAAGCCACCACCGGCAGAATGGCCAATTAATACTGTTTCTGGATTTATATCTTGGAAATCCATAATGTTTTCCCATTCGTCATATTTCATTAAAAGAGCATGTGCATGAGGAAATTTTGGAATTTGCATGATAACATCATGATCTTTTTCAACACGAAATTGCAACCAATGTTTCCAATTACCTGCATAATATTCACGAGTGTTCCAATCCATTTCTGGTGGCATAACACCATCACAAAATATAATATTCATTATTTACCTTTTACTTTTTTAATATATCACCAGATTTGACGTATTCCGGGGAATCTTTTTTAGATTTCTTTTGTGCTAATTTAGCATATTTTCGTGCATTTTCTTTGTCGCCGTTCATGTTATAAAATTCTGCCATGGCCCAATCTGAAACACCGCCATCATTTATACGCGCTAATATCCAATAAGCCAATGGCGATGGTTCTTTTAATATAACGTGTTTACATAATTCGTTTGCACGTTTATTATCTCCTGGTTTATTGCGTTCGCTTAATACCAAAGCCAAAGCAGTTTCAATTTGAGGTGCTTTGTTTGATAATTTAAGCGCTTTTTCATATGCCATAACACTGTCATCATAATGTCCATATTGATATTCTATATCACCTAATAATTCATAAAAATAAGGATTTTGTGGATGACGTGTTATTAATGTTTGTGTTCCTGTCTTAGCCGTATTTAAATCGCCACCACGCATATTTGCAATTGCGCGCGCATAAATTGCAGCATCTGATTTGTTTGAATAAGGATATACAGTTAATACTTGTTTAGAATTATCTAAATAGCCAATCAATTTTGCGCGTAATATATTATACTTTTCATTTTCTATTGTTATTTCAGATTGTTTTTTTGTTGGAATATTTTTCAAATTTGAAATCTTTGTTTTTGCATTATTTAATCTTTCACTGGTCAAAGGGTGATTTATTCTATTTGGATTAATACGTGTTTCAAATTCTCCTTGTAAATCACGCATTTGTTCAAATACTTCTATAAGACCTTTTGGGTTTTCATTTGCTTTAACCATTAAATCAACTGCGAAATCATCCGCAATACGTTCTTCATCCCTGGAAAAAGATAACATAGATTGTTGTGCTATGCCTGTTGAGCCTGCTAACACACCAACACCAGCAGAAGGATTTCCCCCTGCAACCATTAATCCAACCCCCAAAGCTTGAATAACCATTGTGCGCATCATTTCTGCACGTTGACGATCTGACATTTGAATCATATGACCGCCAATTGTATGTCCTAGTTCATGCGCAACAACTGCACGCAAAGCATTTGGTGTTTTTATTTTTTTTAATAAGCCTGTGTATATAAATATATCTTCGCCACCACGGACAAAAGCATTAAAATCATCGTCACGAACAATATATATTTTTAATCTGTTTTCAGGAATTTTTGCTGCATTTGCAACAGGTAAAATAATTTTAGTTATTTCTGATTCTAATTCTGTATCGTTAATTAATGTTGCTGCATTTACGTTAAAAGCAAAAATAATTAAAAATAAAATAGATAATATTTTTTTCATTATGCCCCCGCAACAACAGAACAATCAAAAATTTGTCTTAATTCTTCAGCCCAGTATTCATCTTCAGTATTATTATTCATTGCAGCCATTTGTGCCAATTTGAATAAATCCCTGTGTTCACGATAATTTACAAAATGATATTGTATCCAACCACTTTGTTTAGTGCCCAATAATTCGCCAACACCACGCATCATTAAATCTTGTTCCGCAATAACAAAACCGTCTTCGGTTTCACATAAAACATCTAATCTTTTCAAACCATCAGGTGATACATTGTTTCCATATAATAAAATACAGTAAGATTGTAAATTGCCGCGCCCTACACGTCCACGTAATTGGTGCAGGGCGGCCAGACCAAATCTTTCTGCGTTTTCAATAACCATTATGGTTGCAGATGGGACATCTATACCAACTTCTATAACAGTTGTAGAAACTAAAACGCGCATGTTTGATTTTTCATCTGCGAATTCAGTCATTACTTTATCGCGTTCTTTTTTATCCATTTGACCATGACAAAGACCGGTTCCAGGAAAATGTTTATTTAATTCTTTGAATCTTTCTTCTGCGGCAGTCATATCAGAAATTTCAGATTCTTCAACCAAAGGGCAAACCCAGAAAACTTTTGCACCATTTTTAATTTGTGGATCTATTCTATCAATCAAAGCGTTAACACGTTCTATTGGCAATTTTGTTGTTTTTATTGGAATACGACCAGCTGGTTTTTCATTTATAACAGATACATCCATATCACCATAAATCGTCATAGATAAAGTGCGTGGAATAGGTGTTGCAGACAAAGCCAACATATCTGGATTGTTTCCTTTTGCACGCATAGCGGTTCTTTGTTGAACACCAAAGCGGTGTTGTTCGTCTATGATTACCAGTCCTAAATCTTTATATTCAACATCTTCACTGAACAAAGCATGTGTTCCAATAGCAATCTTTGTTCGCCCAGATTTCAAAGATATCAATTTTTCGCGTCTTTGAACACCTTTGTCACGACCTGTTAATACATCACAAACTAAACCCAGTTTGTCACACATAGGTTTTAATTTTGCAAAATGTTGTTGTGCCAATGTGTCAGTTGGCGCTAATAACACAGTTTGTGCGCCTGATTCTGACATCTTAACAGCTGCAGCCATTGCAACCATAGTTTTTCCAGAACCAACGTCACCTTGAACAAGGCGCATCATTGGTACAGGTTTATTAAAATCTTCAAATATTTCATCTATGGTTCTTTGCTGAGCATTTGTTAAATTAAATGGTAAAATATTATAAAATTTATCTATTAAATTATATTTTTTTGCACGTACAGGACGCAGATTTTTTTGTGCTTTGCGATTATTTCTGTTTATGGCAATTGCACTTTGATGGGCAAATAATTCACAGTATGCCAATTTAGAAATATAAGTTGAATTTGGTGCGAGAGTCTCATTGTTTTCAGGATAATGTGCGTGTTCTAATGCATCCAAAAATTCCAACATATGTTCAGTAAATTTATAATTGGCAATACGTTCATGTAAAATATTAAATATTTGATCACGGACATTAGCAAATGTTTTTTGAGTTAAACCTTCGCCAGATGGATATATAGCCTGGTGTGTTGGAATTTTTGATGCGTTTTCTGGTAATTCTATAAAATCAGGATGGTTTATAATTGCGCCACGTGAAGAGTTATCTAATTTACCACTGACAATACGCCATTGACCAATTGGTAATTTTTCCATCCAGTAATCCAGAAATTTTACATTAAAAAATTGCAAAGTCACTGGCGCTGCAAATTTATCGGAACATACTATTTGTGTTGGACGTTTATGCCCATGGAAAACACCACCCTTTTTATGAGATTTTACCAATAATGATAAAGTGACTGTATCACCATTTTGTGCACCAGTCACAGAATCTAAAATTTCACGTGGTCGAACATAGGATGGAATGTGCAACAAGAAATCCAATACGCGCCGCCCGCCCAATACATCGTCAAACTTAGCCGCCAATACAGGCCCCACACCATGTATAAATTGTAAATCTGTATTAAAAAAATCAAAGATTTCTTTGTCCATACTATAAATGTAGCAAAAAATAATATTATTGTTCAATAAAAAAACCGGCGGTTGCCCGCCGATTTTTTTATGTGCATTTTATCAATTATTTTGCAAATGAATAATTCATTTTCAAATGGTCTGGATTGTAAGTTCCATTCATAATTGCAAGTGTATCTTCAACGATAACCAATTCTTCGTTTGTGGCAATCTTAAAGATTTTAATGCGTGAATCAGGTGTGCTTAAAACAGCTTCTGGAACATCGCGACTGATGTTTTTGTTGGCTTCTTTGTCCATTTTAATACCCAATTCTTCCAATCCTTCACAGAATTTTTCACGCATATAATCATCGTTTTCACAAACCCCGGCAGTCAATACCAATGCATCAACATGACCTAATTCAGCCATATATGAACCAATGAATTTTTTGACTGTTTGTGCTTGCATTTCAAGAGCTAATTTACAGTCGTCATTGCATTCTTGGTTTTCTTTGACATCACGACCATCGCTATAGCATGTTGTTACACCCATCAAACCAGATTTCTTGTTCAATTCGTTTTGAACTAATTCAATAGAAATACCTTTGCGGGCTGCAACATATGATGGAATAGAAGGATCAATATCACCACAACGTGTTCCCATCATTAAACCGGCTGTTGGTGTCATACCCATAGAAGTATCCACACTAACACCGTTACGGATTGCTGTAATAGAAGCACCAGAACCAATGTGTGCGGTGATTAAATTGCATTCGGATGCAGGTTTACCCAACATAGCGGCGGCACGTTTAGAAACATACAAATGAGATGTTCCATGGAAACCATATCTGCGAACACCCAATTCTGTGTACCATTCTTTTGGTACAGGATAACGGTAAGATGCTGGTTTCATTGTTTGATGGAACGCAGTATCAAATACAGCAACTTGTTTAGCATTTGGCAATAATTGTTGTGCGGTGATAATTCCCAAAATACCACTTGGGTTGTGCAAAGGTGCCAATGGTGTCAATTCACGCAAAGTTTTAATAACTTCATCTGTTACTTCCACAGAAGAAGCGAATTTATCTCCACCCATAACAACACGATGTCCAACACCACCAATTTCGTTCATATCGATAGATGCTTCGCGTAACATATGCATAACTACGTTCAAAGCTTCTTTGTGGTCTTTCATTTCTGTGACTTTTTTATCTTTGTGACCATCTGGATATTTTTGAGTCACAAAAGAATCTGCTAAACCGATTTTTTCAACATTTCCGCCAACAACGGCTTGTTTAGTATCTGCATCAAAAATTTGATATTTCAATGAAGATGAACCACAATTTAAAGCAAGTATATACATGTGTTATCCTTTTTTTGTTTTCTTTTACGCCGATAACAATAGCAAATGATTTTAATCGTTTCAATAATAAACTGTTATTTTTAATTTCCATTTATCAGCTGTGATGGCTGTTTTTGTGCCATCTGTTTTATGAAATACCCAAAAAGATTGATTACCTGTAAAAAGACGTGTGTGAACTTCATTATTTGAAATATAAGTATTTAATTGTGGATATGCATAATCTCCAATTCCAAAAGCACAAACTTCTTCATTTATACTGTAACCAGCTTCTGGGGTTTGACATACCAAAAAAGCTTTTGCAAAAATAGGGGCTTTTTGACAACTAAAAGTATAATCATAATAAGGAACAGTTAATATTGGCATATCTGTACTTGTTAAAGAATTTATAGATTTATCTGTTTGATATGTTGCGAATAATTGTGTCCAAAATTCAGAAGATACAGAATTTATATCGAAAGGTTCTGAACTTGGATTGTCATCAGTTTGACGGGCCAGGGCAAAACCACCCAGTGTGGTTCCATCATGAATACGAACGGTTTTATTGGTGGTGTCCATAGTAATTTCACCAGCCAGACCGGTAAAATTGTCGTTTTGTGCGGCAGTACCGCGACGAATCTGCAGAATTCGTGTCATTTTAAATCCTTTTGTTAAAATTTTTGGAAAATAAAAAAGACGGTGATAAACACCGTCTCGATTTAGCTATATTATATCACAAATTGACCTGAAAATCAAGGTTATAAACCATGCTGTGACATATAATCGGCTAACATTTTTTGTTTACGTATCTGACCTGTTGCTTCATCAACAGAATCAAAGTCTTTTTGTGCATTTTTAGTATTCCAACGATATGTTGTTAATTGACCAGTTTGTAAATAGTTCCAGTAACTTTCCAAATAAGCTACTCTGTTTACATGATCTTCATCCCATGAAGCTAATTTTTTTTCTTTATCTTCAATATTTGTTTCTAATTCTTTTACTGCTTCTGTTGCCGCATTAAATTCAGATACTTTTTCTTCTATTTCTTTATAACCATTTTTTACTTTTATATCGTTATATTGTCGTTCAGCAGCAGTATAAGCTCTGTCTGCTGTTTTATACATTTTTGTTGCATCGTCATATGATTTTGATAACAGTTTACGTTTATCGTAAGCAGGTTTTAACTCTTTTAACTGTGTCTTTGCTTTTTTGATACGATCAGGATCGCTTTTTATTTCATCTAATTTTTGTTGGACTTCGGCTTTTTGATTTGCTAATTCGGTTAATTCTTGTTTGTGTTCTTCAATTTGCATCTTGGCAGCATCTTTTTCCGCTTGTGATACTAACGGTTTGCCGTTTGCCCCCAATAATCCTGATGCATTTGCTGTTTTATTTAAATCTTTAATTTTTTCTTCTAGTTTTTTTATTTCTGTATCAATATTTGATATTTCTTCTAAAATATCTTTTTCTTCTTGACCACTAGCAATATATTTTGCTTCGTTATAAGCCTGAACAGATTCTTCTAATTCATCCATTTGTTCTTTATATCTGTTTTGTGCTTGTCTTGCTTTATCACGCAGGGCAGATTGATCAGTCATAGTTTTTTTATGTGCTTCCAATAAACTATCAATTCTTTCTTTTTCTTCGCCCAGTGCACTTACTTTTACAATTCGTCCGCCATTACGCAAAGTTATTTCTCTATCACCTATGGCTTCTTGTTCAGCTCGCTTATTTGCAAGATCTATGTCTCGCATTCTTTCAATTTCTGTTCTTAATTCTTCTTTTCTTTCTGCCGGATTGCTTGTGCCATATTTTGAATTTAAACGTTTTTGTTCTTTTTCGTATGCTGCACTTAAACGCCCGGTTTTACCTTTGTCATTGTCGTCTTTTGTGTATTCTAATTTACGCAACATAAATTTGTTTCGGACAGCTGATATTCCATATCCAAAACCTTTAAGTGTTAATTTGATACCTTGGTCAAAAGCAGAAGTAATAAATTTAATCGCTTCGTTTTTATTCCAAGACAAACTGCCGTCAGAAAATAAAGAAAATTCCGAATTATTAATTGCATTAACCAAATTACTTGTTAATGTTCCGTATTTCATAACGGTCATTAATTCCATTGCTGTCTTGGCTTTTTCCATGTCTGCTAAAACGGAACCTTGGTCTCGTTTGTCACCAGACTGTCCAACCGTTTTTAAAATAATACGATCTATAATCAATTTCATTTGGCTGGCATCTTTCCAAGCTCCAGCAACGGCTTTTGGTGCATCGTTTTGAATTTCTTTGATTGTTTCGACAAACCAATCAAAATGTTCAGCAACTTTTTTATTGTTAATACGATCTTTTACGGCTTGGACTTTACCTAATAACCCTTCTAATCCATCAGAAGGTTTTATTTTTTCTTTATCAATGGCTTTGAAAATGTCTCTTGCTTGTGGGCTTTGGAAAAGATGTGCACCACGTAATTCTTCGTATTTTTTTAATGTGTTGCTATAAGTATCTTTTGCTTGTTTTTCTAACCATTGAACAGGATTTAATTGATCTTCTATTTTTGGTTTAACATAATCAACACTTTCTTTGTCATGCCATTTTGCTTTACCTTCACCAAACTTGGTTATTTTTTCAACAATCTTCTTCTTATCAAACTGTTCAAATTTGTCGCGGACCGTCTTGTTGGTATATAAAGTTCGTAATAAAGCATCTGCATATCCACCGTTGCCAAATTTTTCCATGATATCTGCGTCAACTTTTATATTAGAAAAAGCATCATCACGGAATAGAATTTGTAAATCTGAACTGATAGGAGCCAAAGCCCTTTTTGTGGCTGTTCCGCCACCATTCATATCAGCGAATGTTAAAGCGCTTACATTTTCATATAATACATATGCAATGGTTTTTAATTTCGGTTGAACCTTAATATCCGAATTATACTTCTTTGCTATAACCTTGTCTTTAAGAAACGTATTTATTTCTTCAATAGAAGAAAACATTGCTTCGTCTGGTTTATCTGGTTTTTTTGCATTATCCAGAATAATTTGTTTAATATTTTCTTTTTCCGGTGAATTAGTCAACACATCCATAAGTGCGACTATGGCTTCTTCTGTTTCATCGGTTGCGGATGGAATTTCAAACAACTTTTTTTCGTCATACCATTCTTTAAGAAAAATATTTAATTCTTCATCATCAAATTTATCCCAAAAAACACTGTTACCCTTCATACCAGCCATTGCCAAAGAAAAAGCTTTGTATAATTTTTCCAGCTGGTCCGGTGCCAATTGTTCTGTGTCAGTTGGAGATGGTACGTCTTTTGATTTATATCCCAATGAACTTTCTGGGTCTGCTTCAAGATAATTGTCAAACCAATCTTGTTGGTGCTCGGTTAATATACCATCTTTTTTGTAATCTACCAATCGGGCCATAACATCCGTTGGCATTTCACTGATGTGTAATTGTTTATAATATCTTTTTAAGAAATCATCCATATCTGTATATGCCATAGTTGCACCTCTTGGTTATTCCTTTCCGCCCCAACGCTATAATTATAGCATTTTTACCCCCCTTTTTCAAGGGGTGAACAGTTTTTTCTTGTGTTTTTGTTCCTGTTTTAAAACAGAATAAAATTATTTATAGTTTTTATATGGTGTTTATGAATATTGTTTTAAAATCTATACCTTATGTTCTATCTATCGCTGGTGGGGTGATAGTTTTTGATATATCACAAAAATACCTGCATTCACCGGGGTGGATAGATTTAATGGATAATGTGGCAGCTTCTTTATTAGCTATACCGTTGGTGTTTTTATTTTATGATTATTCTAATTTTTTAATAACACGTCGTGTTCATAAACATCAACATACTAATTTGATAAATACTTTGGATGGATATTTGTTTAAAATTTTGGCACAAATGAAAAATATTATAGGTTTGGAACGTATAGAAGTTCCGATGCAAGATATTAATTTAAATTATAAAAAACTGAATTTAGATATGAAATATTTGCGTGCTATAAGAAAACAATTGGTTTTATTAGAAGATTTGTTGTATAAATCAGACAAAATAGAAGTCTTGGATCCACAACATACACAAGTTTTGTCTTTTATTGCACAAGAATTGAATCAAATTTTAAACGAATGTAAATATCATAATTCACCGAAAGAAATAGCGCGATATATTGAAACAACATTATCTATGATAGATGATTGGTTTTATGCCACAGGGTATACATCCCGCAGAAAACATAAATCTAATCCAAATTAACTTACAAAAAATAAACCGCCGGATTGGCGGTAAATTCTTTTGGTAGAGGCACAGGGACTCTCTCGGGCAAAGTCCTGCGCGCAAACCGTGACGATTTTGGTTTGCTTCGCTTCCAAAATCTACTTGTTTTCGAACCAGGGTTCTCGTCCTGTGTAAAAAATAAACCGCCAGATTGGCGGTAAATTCTTTTGGTGGAGGCACAGGGACTCGAACCCTGGACCCACTGATTAAAAGTCAGTTGCTCTACCAACTGAGCTATGCCTCCAAACGAAACTTTTGTTGCGTTCGGGGTGAATTCTGACATATAAAAAATAAAAAATCAAGAAAAAATTATGTTTTTTATAAAAAATATGAATTCGAACAATAATTTGTATTTTTTGAATTGGAAAACAAATTTGTTAACACAGATATTATATGTTCGAATTCATGTTAAAATTATGTATAAAAAAAGGGATTTAACGCAATTTGTTTAAATCCCTAGGTTTTTATATCAATTCGTATTTTTTTACACATAAGATTTTTGTACCAAAGAATTTAAGTAATTCTTTTTAAAAGCGGCCATTAATTGATAAATATAGCCCATATAATATGAATATGCATCTTTTTGTAATGGAAAACTTTTCTTTTCTTCTTTGTTGTTTTTTATAACTACAACACACCATTGTTTTATTGCTTCATCATAATAAGGTATTTTTATTTGTTTAGAAGCAAATATACGTGCTTTTGTTTCAAGATTCTGTACACTTTCATCATTGTCTGGTAATATTGTTGTATTTGGACGAGACATTAGTTTTGTTTTTACATCAGGATAAATACGTTTAATTATTTCTATGTCCACAGGCAACATTCGTTGGTTATGAATTTCAGATACAGGAACCCATTGAAAAACACCAGAAATCGTACCTGTAAAATTCTTAACAGTATATGCAAATAATTCAAAATCAGATGTTTTTAAAGAAGTCACCATGTTTTCAATTTCTGCTTCTATTGATAAATTTGTTTTTAATTGCTGTTTTAAATGTTTCGCCATTTTTTCATATTGATTAATTTGATAAACAGGTAATTCCCAATAATCTGTCTTTTTTGGGTTTTTGGCGCGATGAATTAATAATAATTCTTGGCCTTGTGTTATTACAGCAGTAACAGCTTTTTGCATCTTAGAAACCTTTTTGGTTAGTGTTTGCATTATAAAAATTCCACGCTAATTGTAATAAACCAAAATTTCTTTGTTTTGGATGTTTATTTTCTTTATATTTTACAACCCATAATGGAAAATCTTTGAATTGTGCAGGTTGTTGAATATCTGTTATTTTTTCTGTCATTTTTTTTGTCCTTTTTTTAAGGGGAAAGGGCTATCAACATAGCAAACATTTTTTTAAATGCAAGTTTTTTTTATTTTTATTGACATTTATTTGGACTGCTTGTATTTATTTGTGTACTTAAAAGGTGTTAAAATGTACAGATTAAATAATAAACCGATTATTTGTGGAATTACAGCTATTGGTCCATATAACGTGATAGGTTATAACGGTGGTATGCCATGGCACAGCAAAGCAGATTTTTACCATTTTAAAACTACAACTATGTCTTTTCCTTGTTTATTTGGCAGAAATACTTATGAAAATTTACCAAGAAAACCATTGCCAGGACGTTTGAATATAGTTTGCAGTTCAAAATATAAAAATGAATATAAAGATGATGTTTTTTATGCTAGATCTGTTGAAGATGCAATAAGAGAATGTAAAAATTTTGATCAAATGTTTATATGTGGTGGAACACAGATTTATAAATATGCTTTGGAACATAATCTTATAGATATAATGTATTTGACGCAAATATTTAAAAGTTCTTTGGAAAAAGAAATTGAATTAAATCGTTCTGGTTATGATTATTTTCCGATAAGTAAATCTGAATTTTTTGATGTTACAAAATGGCAGACAGAGATTATTAAGTATTCCCCCGATGTTTTGCCTGTGGAAAATAATCCTATAACTTGCCAATTTTTCAAATGTGTTCGTATAAGATAGTTATTGACAAGATGTTTGCTCGGTATATCATTTTGTTAAGGAAATAACAAAATGAAGATAACTTTTGATTTAGATGACGTTATATTTAATATGAAGCCTTTGTTTCATGAAGCTTTTAATAAGGCCGGCATACCATATAAAAAGAATACAAATTGGAACATTGCTGAAATATATGATGAAAACGTATGTCAGAATTTAATAGATTTATGGTCTAGTGATGCATTGTACAGAATGCCTGTGTTGGATCCAGGTATTCCGTATATATTGAATTCTTTGATGAAACGTTCAGACATGGAAATTCTTTTTGTTACAGAGCGCAGATTGAAACAACCAGAAAAAACTTTTATGCAATTAAGAAATGCAGGTATCAATTGCAGTTACAACCAAGTTTATGACCAAGAAGGTCTTAAATCTGATATATTAAGAGATATACGTCCAGATGTTCATTTTGATGATTCACCACTTGTTATCCAAGGTTGTTTATTAAAAGATGTTCCTGTGATAATGATAAGTAATAATTCAACATTATATAATCATTATTTGCGTGGGCAACTTAAACATTATACTAATCTTAGAACTGCTTTGTTCAAAGAGGGTATATATTCACCAAATTCTATAAAACGATAATATTTTTATTTGTTTAGAATATATAAAGTTTTCTTATCAAGATATAATTATCTTGATTATATATGCGGTTTTTCTTAAACTTGTACCCATAAGGGTGAGAGAAAATGTTGGTTAGTATTATTTTGTTAATTTTGGGTTTTGCAATGTTATCCAAAGGTGCCGATGTTTTAGTAGATGGCGCTTCTGCTATGGCAAGAAAATTTAATATTCCTGAAATAGTTATTGGTTTAACAATCGTTGCATGTGGAACCAGTGCTCCAGAAGCCGCAGTATCTATATCTTCTGTTATAAATGGTGCTTCTGGTGTAGGGGTTGGTAATATATTGGGGTCAAATATAGCAAATATTTTATTAATATTGGGTGTCAGTGCTTTGATTACCAATTTATATGTTCAAAAAAATACTATATTGTATGAAATTCCGTTTGTTGCTTTTATATCCGTATTGTTAATGTTTATGGGGTGGCAATATGGAACGGTTTCTCGTGTTTCTGCTTTGGTTTTATGTGTTTTGTTTGTTTTGTTTTTATTTTATTTGTTTGTTATAAGCAAAAATCAAAAAACTGAAAATTCTAATGTCGAAAAAATGTCATCAATTAAAATGATATTATTTATTTTAATAGGAATTGCCGCTTTGGTCGTTGGTGCAAAATTAACAGTTAATTCTGCAATAAATATAGCACGTGCTTTAAATATATCTGAACGAGTTATAGGTTTAACTGTTATCGCTTTTGGAACCAGTTTGCCTGAATTAGTTACTTGTATAGCAGCTGCAATTAAAAAACATTCTGATATAGCAATTGGAAATATAGTTGGATCAAATATATTTAATATTTTATTTGTATTGGGGGTTACAGGATTAATTCAACCTATACCTTTTGAAAATGCATTTTTAATAGATTCTGCGTGGGGAATTGTCGCAACAGTTTTGTTGTGGATTTTTGTTGTAAACGACAAAAAATTAACAAAAGGAAAAGGTTTGATATTACTGATGATGTATGTGGTATATGTTATTAGTTTGATAAGATAATCATAATTTTTTTAATAAGGAATTTAAATCTTTGCGAAAATATTTTATCCCCATCAAAATAGAATAAGAATCATATAAAGCATTGTGTTCATCTATACCAAGATTTTTTATTTTGTCATCCATATGTAATGTTTTTGCAATATGACCAGAATTTTTTGGATGTTTGCGTAATCTGATTTTTTTGTATTCTGGAATCAACCATGCTGCAATATTGTGGTATTCAATATCGGAATCTATTTGCATTTTATACATTTTTAAATTTTCTAATATTATAGCACCATCGCATGCATCATCCCATCTTCCACCATAACCATGCGACAGGCATTTTGAATTACCAACGAATTTTTGAAATTTTTTATAAGCCTTTTGAAAAGAAATTCCTTTGTGTTGAATTTGTTGGTTTGTTATACCTGTTAATTTTATGAAATAGTCAGATAATATCGGATTAATGTTTGGTTTACATAATACATTAAAAGTGTCTAAAACACGTAAATCGTTTGATACCTTTATAGCAGCAATTTGAACTATTTCACGTTTGTGTTTGCCATGCCAACCGTGTTCTTGACATCCTTTCCATGAAGTATATTCGGTATCAAAAATAACAAAAGCCATGAATTATCCTTGTGCAGAGTATTATATCATAAATTTTATTTAAACACAAAATTGTAATACATGTGCTTTTGTGATATAATTCCTGGTATATGCGAGGGGTATTTATGAAAAAAGATTCTTTTCCAAAGACTGTTCGTGGGTTTTATTGGTTAGTCATAAAAAAATTCCCATTCTATTTTGGTATTATATTTTCTTTTGGAATATTGGCTAATGTTTTAAACATAGTTGTAGATCCTTTGATGTTAAAATGGATGATGCAAATATATGAAAACGCAAATTCTGCTGATTGGGCTAACATTGTGAAACTGTTTGCCATGTTGGCTGGTATATTAAGTGTGACAATGTTTTTAAGAATGTGCACTTCTGTTTTGCGCGGGCGTAAACAACAGTTTTTTAATAGATATAAATTGTATTTGTTATATAAAAGAATTTATGAAAATGATATTTCTTTTTTCGTTGATAACCCCAGTGGACAAATTGTTTCTCAGGCACAAGAAGTATCTATGCGATTGAATTTTATGATGGAAGAATTTTATTCTGAAATCATAGGTACAGCACTTGGATTTTTATTCATAGTTGGTGCAATGTTTACAATGAATGTTTGGTTTGTTGTAATTTTATTATCATATGGTGTAATAAAAGTTGTTTGGGAATGGTTAATTCAAAAACAAATTAAAGAAAATTCTACGGAAGAAATGGAAGAATCTTCTAAATATAGTGGTTTACGTAGCGACAGTTTGAATAATGCATTAACAGTCAAATATTTTGCAAATCAAGAATATGAAAATATGTATATTTACAAAGGTCGTGCCAGATTAATAGAACTATCAAAGCGTGGGTATTTTTTGGATAGATTACAATGGTTGCCTACACAAATTTTATGGATCTTTGTAAGATTGGTTATGGTGGCTTTATGTTTTATATTGATAAAAAACGGTGAATTATCTATATCTAACGCGACTTTTGTTATGACTTCGGCTTTTTCTATTAATGGTGCTTTTAATAGACTTAATCGTACTTTACGCAGATATTCTACAATGGCTGCACGTACAGTGAAAGCGTATAACACTGTTATTTCTCCAATAAAAATAGAAGATAAAGAAAATTCAAAAAAATTAAGAATCAAAAAAGCGACGGTTGATTTTGATAATGTGTCGTTTTCTTATGGTAAAAATAGTGTCTTTAATAATTTTAATTTGTATATAGATAATGCAGAAAAAGTAGGAATAGTCGGTCTTTCTGGTGCAGGTAAAACAACTTTGTGTAATTTATTGCTTCGTATGTATGATGTAGAATCTGGTGCTATCAAGATAGATGACATTGATATCCGTGATATTAAAAAGGATTCTTTGCTGAAAAACATATCGTTCGTGCCACAAGAAACAACTTTGTTTAATAGAACTATCTTTGAAAACATAAAATATGCAAAACCAAATGCAACAAGAGCAGAGGTTATAAATGCAGCCAAGAAAGCACATATACACGAATTTATATCTAAATTACCAAAGGGGTATAATACATTGGTTGGTAATAATGGAATTAAGTTATCTGGGGGACAAAGACAACGTGTATCTATTGCACGTGCATTACTGAAAAATGCACCAATATTGATATTGGATGAAGCAACATCTGCACTTGATTCCCAGAATGAATTGATGATTCAAAAATCATTGGCAAATGCTATGCATGGCAAAACAACATTGGTAATTGCGCATCGCTTATCAACTCTGCGTAATATGGATAAGATTATAGTTATCAAAAACGGTAAAATTGTAGAATTTGGCAACCATAAACAATTATTACGTAAAGATGGTGAATACAAAAAATTATGGAATCTTCAAACATCAGGATTTGTATCATAATAAAGTATTTTTAGAAACATATTTATGTGATAAAAAATGCTTTTAAATTAAAAAATTTTTTGTTAGGATATTTTTCAGTAGGATATATGTAAGAGGGTTTTATGAAGTTTTATGCCTTGATAATGACAGCTTTTATGCCATTTGTTGCTTATTGTGCAGATGATTGTGCAACTCGTCGTGTTATTCCGGAAGAAACTTTATCTTTACAAGATGTTATTAAATTAGGTTTATGTCGAAATCCGCAAACTGCTGCGGCTTATGCTTCTTTACGCAGTACACATTTTAATAAAAACGCATCTTATGCCAGTTATTTACCAAGTCTGGATGCTTCTGTGTCTGCAAATAAAAGATATGAAAACAAAGATTGGGGTGATTGGAAATATGGTGCTTCTTTATCTGCATCGTATTTAATTTTTGATTTTGGAAAAAGAACAGCAGATATGAATCAAATGATTGCCACTTATCGTGCGGCTGGTTTTGATTTCAGTGAAACTGTGCAAAATTTTGTGTATGGATTGGTTGGTTCTTATTATGAATTATTAAATGCAGATGCCGATGTAAAATCTGCTGAATCTGCATTATCTGTTGCACAAACAGCATTTGATACAGCATCTAAAAAATTCAAAGCCGGTTCTGTGGCAAAAGCCGATGTTTATAAAGCTGAAACTAAATTGGCTTCTTCACAGTTATCTTTAGAACGCGCAAAAAACAATCGTGAAATTGCCAAAGGGACTTTGTTAACAAAATTGTCTTTCCCAGCAGATCAAGAAATAGTAATTGCTGATATGTCATCCAGTTTTGGTTCTGATGCAGAAAGTGAAAGTATAGATGAATTGATAAAAATAGCACGTGAAAAAAGACCTGATTTATTGAAAGCTGCTGCTAATAAAGATGCGGCTTGGCATAAACGTAACTCTGCGTTCTTGAAGAATTTGCCTTCTATTTCAGCCAGTGGTTCTTTGGGTTGGAACGAAGATAATTTATCCGGTGTTTTCGAACCTGAATCAAATAAAATGAATGGTTCAATTGGGATACGTGCATCAATGCCTTTGTTTGCTGGTTTTGCAAATATGTATGGGTTACGTGCTGCCGAAGCAGATTATGAACGTGCAAAATATAATGAACAACAAACATCTAATGCCGCAATGATGGATGTATTTACAGCTTATCAAAATTATAAAACAGCACGCACAGTATTAAAACAATCAGAATCTTTATTAAAATCTGCGACAGAATCTGAAAAAGTGACAGCAGGTATGTATAAAGTAGGCCGTGCAACTATGTTAGATTGGCAAACAGCACAATCTGAATTGGTTGATGCGCAAAGACAAAATAATGCTGCTAAATATGATTTGTTTATAAAACGTGCAGCTGTTGCTTTGGCCATAGGCGACATAAAATCTGAATTGGAGGGATTGGAAAATGAATAAAAAGAAAAATTTCTTTTCAAGACATAAATGGATGTTTCTTGGTTTAATATGTGCTGGGATAGCTGTTTATGTTATGTATGGTTCTTCGCCAAAGACAAACAAAAAAAGTTATGTAACCATGGATATAACACGTGGTAATTTGTCCCAGACAGTGACTGCAACTGGTGAAATTATGCCTGTGAACACTGTTAATGTTGGTTCACAAGTTTCTGGTACAATACAAGAAATCATGGTTGATTATAATTCACAAGTTAAAAAGGGTGATGTTTTATTAAAAATAGAACCTTCTGTTCTACAAGCTTCTGTGGATGAAGCAAAAGCTTCTTTGGATTCTGCGGTTTCACAACGTAATTATGCAAAAAATGAATACAACAGAAATAAATCTTTATATGCAGATGATTTTATTGCACGTTCTGAAATGGAACAATCGCAAACACAATATGAACAATCTGAATCTGCGGTTGTTCGTGCACAATCCCAATATGATAAAGCTGTAACAAATTTAGGATATGCAACAATTGTTTCTCCGGTTGATGGGACAGTTATTTCACGTAAAGTAGATAAAGGTCAAACAGTTGCTGCTTCTTTCCAGACACCAGATTTATTTGAAATAGCCGAAGACTTAACAAAAATGCAGATAGAAACATCTGTGTCCGAAGCAGATATTGGTGTTATCAAACAAAATCAATCTGTAACTTTTACTGTTGATGCTTATCCAACACAGAAATTTGAAGGTTCTGTTCGTCAAATTCGGTTATCTCCGACAATGACTTCAAATGTTGTTGTGTATACTGTTGTTATTGATGTAGATAATGCAGATTTAAAATTGATGCCAGGAATGACAGCTTTTGTAACAATTATGGTTGATTCTGCAAAAGATGTATGGAAAGCACAAAATTCTGCATTTTTATTGCGCAGTTTTAAAGGTATTATAGATGTTTCTGGTGAAGGAGTTACTCCACAAAATCATCTAGCAATACAACGTGATGGTAAAGTTGTGTTAGTACCTTATACCAAAGGGTTAGTAACTGCGACAGAAACAGAAATTCATTCTGATGAAATAAAAGAAGGAGATAAAATTATTATTGGTTATATTGGTCAAGAATCAACAACAAAAAAATCAAATAATCGTGGTATGATGGGCGGTCCTGGCGGTGGACCTCGTTAATGGTGATTTTTAAATGAAACAAATTCCAATTATATCTTTGAATAACATATGTAAAAGTTTCCCGTTGGAAATAGGTGGAGAACAACAGGTTTTATTTAATCATACTTTTAATATTATGCCTGGGGAATTTGTAGCAATTATGGGACCAAGTGGTTCCGGAAAGTCAACTTGTATGAATATAATTGGTGCATTAGATACTGCCAGTTCAGGTACTTATAAATTATATGGTAAAGATATTACAACCTTATCCCCGGATGAATTGGCAAAAATTCGTAATGAATATATTGGGTTTGTTTTTCAGAATTTTAATTTATTATCCAAAAGGAATATATTGGATAACGTTATGTTACCTTTGATGTATCGCGGATTACCAATGGCAGAACGTCTTAGACGTGCACGAGAAATGCTGAAATTGGTTGGCTTGGAAAAATTTGAAACTTATTTACCAACACAATTGTCTGGTGGTATGAAACAGCGTGTTGCGATTGCTCGTGCTTTAGCTGGTGATCCAAAATTAATTTTAGCAGACGAACCAACTGGTGCTTTAGATTCTAAAATGGGTAATGAAATATTAAAGTTCTTTAAAAAATTGAATAAAGAATTGGGAATAACTATTGTAATGATTACTCATGAATTTGAAATTGCACAATATGCAAATCGTGTGATTCATATTTACGACGGTCGGGTAACTTATGATGGTGTGGTTCCAAAACAAGAATCAGTATTATTAAAATCAGAAAAAAAGGCAGCTAAGAAATGACATTTTACGATATAGCACACGAATCTTGGTTGTCTATCAGCGGTAATAAAATGCGATCATTTTTGACCGTGTTGGGTATAGTTATTGGTATTATGGCGGTGGTTGTTATGGTTGCTGTTGGGGAAACAGTTCAACAATCTATTACTGATCAATTCTCATCACTTGGAACAAATACTTTGATGATACGTGCTGGTGCTGCACAAAGTGCAGGTGTAAGAACAGGTAATCGTATGACTTTGACAATGGACGATATTACAGAATTAGCAAAATTGCCAGATGTTGCAGCAATAAGTCCTGTTGAAAATAGTTCTGCACAGATTGTGTATGGAAATAAGAATTGGTCAACTTCTATGATTGGTGCCTATCCGGGGTATGCAACAGTTCAAAACATAGAAATGGAATACGGAACATTTTTTGATATGTCTGCTGTGAAGAATGCAGCAACTTATGCTGTGATTGGACCAGATACGGCAGAAGAATTGGGAATGCCTAAAAATCCTGTTGGTGAAATTATTCGTATTCGTAATACACCAGCTGTTATAATTGG
This sequence comes from Alphaproteobacteria bacterium, assembly GCA_017528045.1. Lineage (GTDB taxonomy): Bacteria > Pseudomonadota > Alphaproteobacteria > Rs-D84 > Rs-D84 > Enterousia. The sequence continues at coordinate 52,344 of JAFXPG010000015.1, forward strand.
TGTGACCAAAGCAAAAGGTAATTCTGGTATGGGATCACAAGATGATATGTTGATTGTTCCTATAACAACTTTGAAAAAACGTATAACAGGTTCTCGTTTTCCAAATTCTGTATTTATGATTTCTTTAAAATTGTATCAAGACGCAGATAATAATTTAGTTACAGAACAAATAACATCTTTGTTGCGTCAAAGACATAAATTAAAAGATTCTGATGCTGATGATTTTCAAATTACCGATATGAAACAAGTTATGGAAACAATGGAAACAGTTACGGGATATTTAACTTTGTTGTTAATAGCCATTGCAGCGGTATCTTTATTGGTTGGATCAATAGGTATTATGAATATGATGTTAGTATCTGTTGCAGAACGTACACGTGAAATTGGTATTCGTAAAGCAATCGGTGCACAAGAAAGTACTATTGTTACACAATTTTTATCTGAATCTATATTAATATCATTTATTGGTTCAATGTTTGGATTAATTCTTGGAGTGGGATTATCCCAAGGTGTTGGAAGATTCATTTTACATTATAATGTTCCGTTCAGTATATGGCCTGTTATAGTTTCTATATCAGTTGCCGTTGTTGTGGGGTTGGCGTCGGGTGTTATGCCTGCAGTTAAAGCAGCCAAATTAAATCCAATAGACAGTTTAAGATACGAATAAAAAAAGACACTGCAAAACAGTGTCTTTTTAAATAGTGGCGCGCCCATTGTTTTTCCTCAATACATAATAAGAAAAATCTATAAAAACTCGTATTTACAAACTCCGTTTTTATGATTTTTCTAATTATGTATTTTCGTATTGGCCATGCGCTTCGCTCTGGCCGATCCTTCTGGGCTTGCAATTATAGCACGAATTAAAAAAAACGGCACAGTGCCGTTTTTTTTGAATCGTGGCGCGCCCAGAAGGATTCGAACCCTCAACCTTCTGATCCGTAGTCAGATGCTCTATCCAATTGAGCCATGGGCGCAACGTGATATATTTTATATAAAAATATTTGAAATGCAAGAAAAAATAATTTATTTGGTGTTCTGTGATCTTTTTTTATACAAATACCATAACAAGTTTTCAGATGGGTTATCATAATATTTATGAAAACATGGTCTGCACACAGACAGGTATTGAGAATCTCCAACTTCAACTTGTTTGCCACCACGAATAATATTTCCATTTTGATCAAATCTTAAATGGTGTGAAGCATGGTTATCACACTCTGGCATTTCGCATACTACTTCATATTCATGACTTTCAGGATTTGCTGCGAATAAAGCCGCTGATGCAGGAAACATATTACCATTACTGTCAACTGTTAAACCATAACAAAATATGGTTATATTAGTTGTATCGGCAATATTTACAATCTTATGAATATCTGATACAGAAAAAAATTGAACTTCGTCAATAAGTACAAATTTAGTGTCTTTCTTAGGCGTATAAGAATCTAAATTGACTAAAGCCATTGCAGGTTCTCTTAATCCTATGCGAGAAACGACTTCTGTTAAAGAATCCCTGTTATCAACAGCAGGCTTTAAAACTTCGTATTTTTTTCCAGCTTTTCTCAACTTATAAGCGTTTATACAAAGTTCTGCGGATTTAGCTGCACCCATAACACCATAAAAGAAATGCAATTTCGCCATTTTTTCCGTCCTTTCGTATAATCTCTCTGAACCCCCGATATTTATTTTTCCGTAATATAGTAAAATTGTATGTTTTGGGTCAAGAAGTTATTTGTTTTTATATCTAAAAAATGATAAAATAAAACAGACATGAAAATATCAAAAGTTTTATTTTTAATACTGTTGTGCGGAACCAGAACAAGTGTATTTGCAGACAGCTTTTTAAAGGCACAGTCTTTTCCTGAGCCGTTTAAAAATATATCTTTTGGTGATAAAATAGAATTTGAAACAAAAGATTATGCTCAATTTGCCCCAGAATATGATGATAAAGGTGTTTGTATAAAAAATTGTGCATTTCCTGGTTTAAACGCAAAAGACAAGTATGAAAGTATCGAAGCAGGTTTGTTAATCGATCCAGAAGAAAGTGAAGGATACGATGACGGAGAAGACGTTACATTGGATATGGAATTTGATGAAAATGGTAATTGTATATCTGGGTGTGACGGAGAAAATATCAGTTATGACAAATTTAATGAAGAAATGAACAAACGTTCAGAACAGGCTTATAAAGAATCTTTGGAATATCAGGAAAGACAAAAAACTAATCCGGATCAAACAGGATATGATTATAATTGTGCCGGTCGTAATACAGAAATACCAGTTGGTCAAAAAATACCATACAGTGAGCCTTTGAAGGGAAAACCAAGAATTACAGATTGGTTTGGATCTTTGAGATCTTTTAGAAGAAATAAAAAAACA
>JAFXPG010000002.1 GCA_017528045.1 Alphaproteobacteria bacterium
ACCACCATTTGATTCTTTTCATGTTTTTTTATAGAAATTTTGGAAAATATTCAGATATATATTGACTTTACTGTATATTTCTTTAAAATATATCGACATATTAAACAATAAAAAATCAAACCGTGGTTTGATTTTTTTAAACGGGCGTGCTGTGCGGGAACAAAAAAACACATTACACAACCCGCCCGACCAGATAAAAAAGGGTTTTTATGTCAAAAACACCAAAAATTTCTGTTTTAATGTCTGCATATAATACTGAAAAATATATTGCAGAATCTATTGAAAGCATACTTAACCAAACTTTCAAAGATTTTGAATTTATTATTATAAACGATGGTTCAACTGACAAAACTGCACAAATTATTAAAAAATATGCTAAACAAGACAAAAGAATTAAATTTATAGATTGTAAGAAAAATGCCGGTCTTATTGCAGCTTTGAACAAAGGGTTGGAACTTTGCCGTGGAAAATATATTGCCAGAATGGATGCTGATGATATATCTGTGCCAACACGTTTTGAAAAGCAAATAAAATACATGGAAAAACATCCGGAATGTGGGGTGTTGGGTGGTTTGCATGAAAAATTTGGTGACGGAATAAAAAATATGGTTATATATCGTTATCAACCAAAGGTTAAAATGTTGGATTTTTTATTGCACGGAAATTTGGTTTCGCATCCAACTGTATTAATAAGAAAAGAAATATTAACAAAAAACAATATTAAATATGATTCAAATTGTCCATATGCGGAAGATTTTGCATTTTGGACAGAAATTGTAAAACATACAGAAATACATAATTTACAAGAAGTATTATTAAAATATCGTTGGCATAAAGAAAATGTATCGCTTGTCCATAAAAAGATACAGGATGACAGTGCAGAAAAAGTCCGCAAAAACATAGTAAATTATTTATGCAGTTCCGATTATGACAAAGATAAATTGCTAGAAATAACAAAAACAACAAATAAAAGATTTTGGTTGTTTGGTATTTTACCAATTATCAGACGTAAACAATATTCAATAGTAAAAACTAAATATTACCTGTTTGAAAAATTACCAATATTTCGTGTACAAAACGGCAAAATTTACCTTTTTAAAATTATAAAGATAGGGTTTATGAAATGAATATTTTATCATCGAAACAATACGAGTATTTAAAAAATAATATTTTATCAAACAATAAAGATATTATTAATATTGAATATAAAAAAGATGTTTTTCCAGATGGGGAACAATATTTTAAATTTGAAACACCAGATTTAATAAAAGGAAAACCTGCTGTATATATTTGTGGTACCGTTAATAATGATGCTATCTTTGAATTATATAATATTGCGTGTGGATTGGTCAGTGAACAATGTTCAGAATTACATATAGTTATACCTTATTTTGGTTATGCAGCCATGGAACGTGCTGACAAACCAGGTGAAATTGTGACGGCTAAAAATATTGCACGTTTAATCAGTAATATACCAACTCCGTCAAAAGGTATTTATGTATATATGTTAGATTTACACGCAATAGGAATACAATATTATTTTGAAAATTCAATACACACAATATCTTTATCTTCATATGAAATAATGAAACAAATGATAAGTGATTGTGGTGATAATGTTGTGTTAGCATCTGTTGATATGGGACGTGCAAAGAATATTGAAAGACTTGGAAAAAATCTTGGTTTAGATACTGCCTATATTATGAAAAAACGTATTTCTGGATCTGAAACAGAAATATTAGCAATAAATGCAGATGTTAAAGATAAAGATGTTGTAATCATAGATGATATGATACGTTCTGGAACATCAGTTGTTATGGCAGCAAAAGCATATAAACAAAATAGTGCAAAAAATGTTTATGTTGCAATAACACATGGTGTTTTTTGTAATAACGCGATTGAAAAAATGAAGTCTTGTGATTGTATAAATAAAATTTTATGTACAAATTCGCACGTTAATGCATTGCAATATAAAGATAATGATTTTGTTAAAATTTATGATGTTTCAGAATTGATATACAAATCTTTACCCGTTAATAAAAGAAAAAGACAGCAGAATTTATCTTTTTGAATATTTAAAAATAGGAACGTTGAAATGAATAAAGAATTACAACAAACTTTGAAACAAGAAATTTTAAATCACGATATTATATCGTTTGATATCTTTGACACATTGCTTGTGCGACCATATGTTAAACCAACAGATTTATTCAAACATATGGAAAAACATTATGGTATGCCCGGCTTTGCAGAGCACAGAATAAACGCAGAATTAAAAGCACGAGAAAAAATACATCCTGATGTTACTTTGGATGATATTTACAATGAAATAGACGATACATTCGTTGATATGAAACAACGTGAATTAGATTGGGAAGAGATGGTTTTACGTCCAAACCCGCAAATGATAGGTGTTTATAATTTTGCTAAATCGTCTGGTAAAAAAATTGTTATTGCCAGCGATATGTATTTGCCAACAGATTTTATAAAAAAAGTTTTAGAAAAAAATGGTTTTTCTGGGTTTGATAGATTGTATGTGTCTGGGAATTTAGGAATAACAAAAGCAAACGGAACAATGTATGAAGCAATTATTCGTGCGACAAATGTAAACCCAAACAAGATTTTGCATATTGGCGATAACAAATATAGTGATTTTACTGTACCTAAATCGCTAGGTATTCAAACATTTTTGGTGCCAAGAATTGTGGAACAATATATAAAATTGAATCAAAAAGTTAAAATTTTTTTAGATGATTGCCCAGATAATTTAGGTGCTTCTGTCTTGACAGCATTATTTGCAAGACACTACGTAACAAAAAATGTAAGTGATACTTATTGGCATGATTTAGGATATGAATACACGGGGCCACTCGCATACTCTTATGTTTCTTGGGTAAATACGATGGCAACTAAAAAAAAGTTGTCCTGTTTGTTGTATATTGCCAGAGATGGTTATGTGCTTGATAAAATACAGAAAAAGATAAACAAAAACATAACTAGCCACTATGTATATGCACCACGATATATAAATCTTATATTCAGGTTAGATTATCGTACAGATGATTCTGATGTAGCATTAGCGCATCAAAATACGATTATAAAACATTACATAAATGAAATTCCCAAGTTTAAAGAGTTGTATAAAAAAACTGATTTCAAAAAAACATCATCTCTTGAATTTCTTAATGCAAATAAGCAAATGTTAATACCGTTTGCACATAAAAAATTAGTAACATATCAAAATTATCTGGAAAAATTAAATGTTGGTAAATCTGTTGGTATTGTAGATACTATAACACAGAATTTTTCTGCAAAGAAATTATTAATGGATGGTTTTAGAAAAAAAGACATTTATGGTTTTTATTTTAAAATTTTGGACCCTAAAAGGCAACCACAACATTCTCATTGTTATGGTTGGATAGATTATTCTTTAATTCAAAGACCAGAATGGGTGGCTTACTGGCCGTTAGTAGAATTTTTATTAACATCACCAGAATATCCAATAGAAGGTATATCTACATCGGGGGCACCCATATATAAACAAAACATCTCAAAAGATGAATACAATATACGTAAAATATATCCATTTATTGCCGATAGAGCATGTGATTTTACAGATGATTTATTGTCTATATTCAAAGGAATAGACACGTTTATAGATTTTTCAACAATAATGTCATGGCTGAACATATATATATTTAATCCGACTGCACGAGATAAAAATTATATGTTTAAAATTTCTACTGCTACAAATCCTAATAATGATTCTTATGCTAAATTATTTGGTGGCAAATTGCCTTTAGTTTATATATTGAAGCATCCCTTTAAAGTAAAAAAAATCATAAAACAGTTTTTATGGAAAACAAAAATGCAAGAAATTTTCTTTGTATTATTATCGCCCATAAAAATCAAAATGAACGGTATTAAAAGAATAAGAATCTTTTTATTTCCTAAATTAAAACATAAGTTATTTTGCGTCAGTTTGTGTTTGTTTGATAACTACATTTATCAGTTTGTCATAGGAAAACAGGAGGGGTTATAATGGTTAAAGTATCTATAATTATTCCTGTCTATAATGTTCAAGATTATTTAAACCAATGTTTAGATAGTGTTTGTAATCAAACATTGCATGATATTGAAATAATCTGTGTTAATGATGGTTCTACGGATAATTCCGCGAAAATTTTAAGTAAATATGCTAAAAAAGATTCTCGTATTCGTATAATAAATAAAAAGAACGCGGGACTAGGTGCTGCACGAAATTCTGGACTAATGACAGCAACCGGTAAATATATTGCTTTTATTGATTCTGATGATTGGGTTTCTTTGGATTATTACGAAAAATTATATAAAGCGGCAATATCAACAAAATCAGATATTGCAGTAAGTAATATGCCATATTGGTACAACAAAGATAATATGCGTTTTGATTTTATTTCGCAATTTAGTTTTGGTGATGGAAAAAAAGAATTAATTAGAACAAGTGATAAATTGAATATGTTGCAATCTTGTACCTGTTGCAATAAATTGTACAGACGAGAATTGATAACAAAAAATAACTTGTTGTTTTACGAAGGAAAATATATAGAAGATTTTCCTTTTACATTTATGGTTGTAGCACTCAGTAAAAAAATTATTTGTTTGCCTAATGTATATCAGTATTACAGACAACAAGAAAAATCTATTATGCATAATGATGCAATAAAGACAAAAAAATTCTTTGATGCCTTGGATAATTTTAATACACTGATTGATGATGCAGAACATTTAAATATAATTAAAGATGATATAGCAACATCATGTCTAGTGCGATTTATATATTATCAAACCCTAGCAAGGTTAGAAAACCTTTCAGATAAATCAAAAAAACTAGAATATCAAAAATATTTTATAAATACGCTAAAACGTCTGCCATATATAAATGCAGATAATTTTAATAGTTATGATAAGACTGCTTATAAACTTATGTTAAATAATGTTTTGAATAATATTTTCAATATACAATATGAAACAGTTCGTGTAAAAATCAAAATTTGGCAAATATCAATATTGAAAATAAGAAAAAAAACAAATCATATTGTGTGGTTATTGTTTAATGTTTTTCCTGTGTTTTGGAAAAAAATATAATGAAATTGGGGGTATGTCCCCCAATTTTATTCTGCACAAAAACCACAAACATACCAATTTATTTCGGCAGCAAGCCAATTTCCATCTAATGCTACTGCAATAATTGTACTTTCTGTACTTGTTTTTCCTGTATAATGACAACCATGTATTGTTGACGATGATGTTTCATGTGGACTTTTTGCAAATGCTATTAAGGTATAATTTGTATCTCTCATTTGTATTGGGTATATTATATTATAAGATGATTGTGCTACAGATTGACCTATACCACCTTGTTCGACCCAACCAGATTTGTATTTACGATACCATGTATAATTGTTTGCTGATGTTGGTGCCTGAGATTCAACCACAAAATCATAATTTGATGGCATTGTATATGGTGCCGGTATTTCACTTTGTTTAGCCAATTTTATTCCGCCGGCGGTTGTGCCGTCATGCACACGCAATGTATTATTTGTGGTGTCCATTGTTATTTCACCGACTGCCCCGGTAAAAGCATCATTTTCAGCCGCACTTCCGCGACGTAATTGAATTTGTCTTGTCATTTTTTGTTTTCCTTTCGTTAAAAAAATAAAAAAAATCGCCACGTGGCGATTAAACAAAAAACACATTTTTTCAGGGAACGGTTTATATATAATTTTATTTCTTGTTTTTTCAAGTTTTCAATTAAAACATTTTTTTAATGTTTCACCGGTATCTTTTAAATCTACCTGTTTATTTCTGATTTCTTCTTCGGCTTTGATATGTTGTTTCAATAAAACTATGTCTGGATGATTTTGTAATTGTTCGTTGAATTTATCTACTACTGATTCTATATCTTTTTGTTCTGAAACAAATACAGGTATTATTGATTCAGCCGCTGATAATACAGATTCTTTTAACATTTTTTTATTGTCTTCTATGACTGATAAATAAGAACGTATATGTTCATCTTCGTGTTGTAATATTGCATTATATGAACAAGAATCTTTACGATTAGATTTATCTATCTGGACCAAAAAATCTGTATATCCAACCGTTGCATCTATGTTTTTCAAAGATACACAAAAACCATCTTCGATTGATGTAATATCTGTTGTTATTTCATAATTATCAACCATGGTTGCTATTACATTTCCATGTAAAACATCCATTGGCTGTAATGGTTGAACAACTGTTTTTTCCCATGTTGGGATAGTTATATTAACCGTCGGTTTTAATTTATATGATAAACATTCATCAGCAAATACTGAATTTATAAATAAAACACACAATAAAAATACACACTTTTTAATCATGTATTACATTGTTTGCTTTTTTAAATATTCTGCAACAAAATTATTTCCATATTCTTTATATAAATCTTCAGCCAATAATACAGAAGAACGTCCAGATTCAAATAAACGTAACATATTACCCAAACCACCTAATTCTGTATTTAATATCACAGATTCACCATTAACAGGTCTGGATAATAATACCGCACGTTTAAGATTTGGATATGCTTTACCTTGGATAAATGCCATTTCCAGTGGATTTAAATTCCATTTTTCATAATCAGACGCATCAGCCGCAGGATTACGGAAGAATAACACTGTTTGGGCTTGTCCGCGAACAACATCCCCTATTCCCAGTTTATCTAAAACATTTGCACGTTGGAAAGCAACCATATAAGCCTGACGGTTTTTACGTCCTTCTTGCAAGCCCGCTATGAAATTATCACGGAACATTTTGTTTTCTAACATTGGTGCTGTTTCGTCAATCATAATCAAAGAAGGATTTCCACCAGATACTGTTATATTATTAATTCTGTGTAATATATAATATATAACAGCTGGTGCAAGATTTTCATCTTGTAAAATATCTGTAAAATCAAATGTTGTTAAACGTGAATTTAAATCTAAAGTATCACTGTCTTCATTAAATATATCGCCATATTGTAATGGATCTATCCATTTTTTTAATGCGCCACGCATATTACCAGATGAAGAAAAACAACTTTCATAAAGATTTTTTAATAATCTGTTTTTATCAGATAAATAATCAAAATTAACAGATACTGCACGTGCAATTTCTTCTTCTGATATAACATCTGTTTGACCTGTTATCATTGCAAACCATCTGCGTAAAAACGCACGATTAGCAGCTGTATCAGGTATTTTTAACGGATTTAAATGTGTTAAAAACATATTATCTTGTTCATTTTTTTCTTTACCGTTCATAGTCACATATTTACCACCAACAGATAAAGTAAATATTTCTGCACCTTTATTTCTGTCAAAAAAGAACGCTTTTAATTTTGGATGTCTTAAAGATTGTGCAATTAAAAATGAAAATAATGTTGTTTTACCACCACCAGTTGGACCAATAGTTAAAGTATGTCCAACCGCAGCTGGTTTATCAGAAACATGAAATTGAAATTGATATGGTGTTCCTTGGGCTGTTGGAAATACTACCAAAGGTCCAGGACCCCAATCGCTGTCTTTTATACCACGTGGCATATTTGATAAAGGTATGCTGACAGCCGCTGTCTTAGATAACATTTTATAAATTCTTGGAAATATATCAAAACCTGGAATTTGAGCAAAAAATGATGTTTTAGCAGCAAAATTTTCAACAACAGGTGTAATACCAAAAGAAGCACATATTTTTTTGAATTCTGATACATTATGATTTAATTCATCTATATTATTACCAAATAAGATAAATAAAGGATAATAATCTATCAAAGTTTGATTTCCTGTGATATTTTCATCCATCATATATTCTGCTTCTGAAAGTTGTTCTATGGTCGAATTTTCAGTTTTTTCGGTAATTGTAGATTTATGTTGACGCATTAAAGTTTCTATATCACTGGATTTTAATATATGAAAACCATTCATACATATCATTTCACACTGAAGTGTTGTTATTGTATCAAAAAATTCTTCATCCATATAATCAGGTGATATTTTGAAAGATAAAACTGATGCGTAAGAAGTTTTTTCACCACTGTTATATTCTATAATTCCATGTTTTTTAAATTCTACATTATCAACAGTGGCCATATCTGCCATATTTTCATTACATGTTTTTATCACAGGTTTTGTTATAGGTGATAAAATTCTTCCAAAAAATGTTCCCATATTTTCAGAATTATTATTTTTTAATAATTTTGGTTTATATACAGATAAAACTGATTCTATATAATTACAATATTGATTTAATTTATCGCGATTATTTAAACCTTTTACAGATATAACTAAATAATAATTATTTACAAATATTTTTAATCCTTGATTATTCCATTTATCATATATTTTTTGTAAAGTTGGTTGGTCAAATTCATAATTTGTTTTTTCTTCTACAAAATCACGAATTGTGAAAAATCTCATATAAACATCAGGATCTTGAATTTGATTAAATAATTGAGCACGTAAATCTAGTAATTTTTCACGATTTTCATTACTCATAATACTGGTTTGTACACCGTTTATTTTATAAACACGAACCAAAGAACCATCTTTTATTGATAAAGAATTATCATTATAAACTTTATCAAAAGGTAAATAATCTGAATATCTTGGATAACCATATTTTGGTAAAATCTTTTTTGTTAAAGATGGTAAATATATTAACAAGCCTAAAAAAACAAGTATTATTGATAAAACCATGATTAACAAAGTTATAATCATAGAATGTGAGTTTCCTGCAAAATAATCAAATAAAAAATTCATTTTTTAGACCGTTAATTTCCTTGGTATTTTTTTTGAAAATAAAGATATACTGGACATTATTATTTGAAATATTTGTTGGTCTTTTTTTGAATAAAAAGCCAAAATAGAATGTGTTATTATTAAAACAGTTATAAATATAATTGGCGCAATAATAGGTATTTCAAGACCATTAAAAACCAACATAATAATCATAAAAACAATAAAAATTGAAAAACAAATTAAAAAATTCAATATAGCTAAAGAATAAGGCACATAAAATATGCGCGGCGGATTTGCTAAAGCTTTCAGAATTTTTTGTCTCAATTTCCCTCTCCAGATGGTTTAATTATAACAATTTCAACTTTTTTCAACAAGTATAAAAGTAAAAATATATAAATTTGTTTAAATTATTAAAAATATAGATTTTTTTAACATGTTTATTTTTATATTTAAATTATCAACAATTTTTAATTTTTAGCAGAAAACTAAGATTTTTTTGTTTAAAACTTGTTTAAAAAAAGTTAATTTATGTTTTTAACATAATAAACATGTACAATAAAAACAATAATAATATTAATAAATATTTGATTTTTTATAAATCTGGTTTATAATCAGCCAGTAAAAAGGATTCAGATATGAAATTTTTAAGTTCTTTGAAAGCTTGGAAAAAACGCGGTAACATTAAACAAATTCGCCGTGGTAAACAAGTTATCTTGATTGACCCTTCTAATCCTAAGTTAAAGGCTAAACAGGGTTTTAAGAAAAAATAATTCCAATAGGATGATATTTTTATACCCGTTTTATCGGGTATTTTTTTATATTAAAGATAAAAATGCTTCTGTAAAAACAGTTTTTATTTCTTCACCCGATAAACCTGATTCTCGTAAATATATAATTTGATTATCATTTGGTTTATATAAAGATGCAGAATGTGAAGCATTTTCAGGAATAGAATTTATAAATTGTGTTGGTTTCATAATAATTTTAGCATTTTCATCAGCCATTACTGAAAAAGATATATCAGATTCACAATAAGGCGAATTTTTGTTTATTATTGCATAACCATTTAATTCTGTATTTGTATTTTTATAAGACATTACACGTGTTTTTACAAAAATACCGGTATTTTCTGATAAATGTTCACCTTTGACATTTATTTTTAAAGAATTTTTATTTATAGAAATTATTTGACCATTAATTTTTGAATTTTTCCCGGCATTTTTAATAAAAATATTCAAAAAAGCCGGATTTTCATTTTCTATTTTAGATGTTAATATGACTTTAGTGTTTTCAGCTGTTGATAATATATTTATATTTAAATCATTATCATTTGAAATTTTACCGATATATATAATATGAAATGGTAATTTATCAATTTTTTTTATGTTTATTATATTATTTTTAAATTCAGCATTTTTATAATCAGATAATTCTTCACAAAAAACACCATCTCGGAAAACTAAAGTTTCCGCTGGAAATGTTTTTATATTGAATTCTTGCCAAAGGTATGACATATTTATATCCGAAATTATATACTTATATAATATATTAAAATAAATAAAAAACAACAATATTGGTGAAAAGATATGGGATTTAATTGTGGGATAGTTGGTTTACCAAACGTTGGTAAATCTACATTATTTAATGCTTTAACACAAAGTGCAGCCGCTGATGCTCAAAATTATCCGTTTTGTACTATTGAACCAAATACAGGACGTGTAGTTGTTCCTGATTCAACTTTACATAATTTAGCTAAAGTTGCTGGGGCTGAAAAAATTATACCAACACAACTTGAAATAGTAGATATTGCTGGATTAGTAAAAGGTGCTTCTGCTGGTGAAGGACTTGGAAATAAATTTTTATCTAATATTTTAGAAACAGATGCAATTATTCATGTTGTAAGATGTTTTGAAAATGATGATATTGTTCATGTTAACGGAAAAATTGATCCTTTAGCTGATATAGAAACCATAGAAACAGAATTAATGTTAGCTGATATAGAAAGTTTAGATAATCAGATTAAAAAATTAGAAAAAAAAGTTCATGGCCAAGATAAAAATGCAGCAAAATTATTATCTGATGCAACAGCTATTAAAACAGGATTGGAAAATTCTGTTCCGGCACGTGAACAAGATATTGATTCTAAACCTTTTAATTTATTAACCAGTAAACCTGTAATTTATGTATGTAATGTTGAAGAATCTGCTGCAAGTAAAGGAAATAAATATTCTGATGCAGTTCGTGAAAAATTTTCTGATAAATCACCTGTTTTAATTATTTCCAGTAAAATTGAAATGGAAATTGCTCAAATTGTTGATATTGAAGAAAGAAAAATGTTTTTAGATGAATTAGGTTTAAAAGAATCTGGTTTAGATCAAGTTATACATACAGGTTATAATACACTGGGACTTCAAACTTTTTATACAGTTGGACCAAAAGAAGCACATGCTTGGACTATTACAAAAGGTATGACTGCTCCACAGGCTGCTGGTAAAATACACAGTGATTTTGAACGTGGTTTTATACGTGCAGAAATAATATCACCAAGTGATTATTTACAATATGGTGGTGAAGTTGCTGTTAAAGAAGCCGGTAAAATGCGTTTAGTTGGAAAAGAATATATTATGCAAGAAGGTGATATATGTCATTTCTTGTTTAATGTATAATAAAAAATAAAATTTTAAAACACCGGCTTTTTTGAATATTATTATCAAAAATACCGGTGTTTTTTTATTTATTATTCATATCTAATAATGTTTCAAGTTTATCGTGAGCTTCTTTTAATTTATCTTCTATTTCTTGCAAGACAGATGGGTCAGAAATATTATTTTCCAGTGCTTTTTTTAATATTTCTTGTTTTTCTGATTGTAAAGATTTTATATATCTTTGTAATTTAAAAGAAACTATATATTTTTCTGCATCTATCAAAGATAAATTAGTATCTTGAACATTATCATCAAAAGATATATTTAAAGAAGATAAAAATTCTAAATATTTTTCAGAAAGTTCAGGATATTTTTGAACAATAGATTTTATAACATTTAAAGTCATTGAATCTATATCAGGTAATTCAATATTTGGTGTATATTTTTGTTGTTTCCATTTATGCCATTGATTAAATTTTCTTTGATTATATTCTTGTTCAATTTCATTTTGAAATATTTTATCAGTAATTTTTGAAGTACAATCTTTTAAAAATTTTTCAGCCTGGGCACGACCACCTGGTGTATTTATTAAATAATTTTTATTTACATTATCCCATAAAAAATCAATCAAAGGTGTTGCAGAATCTATTATTTTATGCATAGCAGATTCGCCAGAATTTTTTAATATTTCATCTGGATCTTTACCGCCAGTAACAAATGCAAATTTTATTTCACTGTTATCACGTAAAAATGGTAAAACCAACAGACAGGCACGCATAGCAGCTTTTTGTCCGGCGTTATCACCATCAAAACAAAAAGTTATATTTCTGTTAGATTTACATAAAATAGCAATATGATCTTCTGTTAAAGCTGTTCCAAGTGGTGCAACTGTTTCACCAAATCCATGATTTTGCATTTGTATTGCATCAATTTGACCTTCAACTATTATACTGCGATTTTGTTTATGAATAAATTCACGTGCAAAGTTAAAACCAAATATAGTTTGTCTTTTGTGAAATAATTCAGTATCAGGTGTATTTATATATTTTGGTTCAGAACCGTCTAATGAACGTCCAGAAAAAGCAACAATTTGATTATGTGCATTAAATATAGGAAACATCAATTTATCACGGAAAAAATCATATGGACCATATTCACCAATACGAACAAGACCTGTAGATGTTAATTTATTAATATTTATATTTGAAAATTTAGATGAAATAATATTATTTTTTGGTGCATAACCAATACAATATTTTTTTATCATTTCATCAGAAAATCCGCGTTTTTTTATATATTCCAGAGCATGCTTTCCAATATCTTGATATAATAAATCTTGATAAATTTTTGATGCAGATTCTGTTATTTTTACATAATTTTCTTCTGCTTCTAATTGTTGTTTAGATTTTTGTTTTATTTCTGGTAATTTCATACCAGCCATGTCTGCTAATTCTTTTATAGCATTTTTAAAATCTAAATTTTCAGATTTCATAACAAAAGAAATAATATCACCATGTTCACCACAACCAAAACAATGATAAAAACCTTTTTCTTCACTTACTGAAAAAGAAGGTGTTTTTTCATTATGAAAAGGACAACATCCCCAATAATTTTGACCTTTTTTGGTAAGAGGTACACGACGAGAAATAACATCAACCAAAGATAATCTTTGTCTTAATTCATCAGTAAAAGAATTATCATATTTAGCCAATTATTTAGAACCTTTTTTTAAAGTTTTTTTATTATTTATTAAATCAATAGCTTCTTGTAAACTTGGTTGTTCTTTTACAGATACATTAACGCGATTTGATGATAAATATGGACCATATCTACCGTCAGGATAATAGTAAATTGGTTTATCTGTATCAGGATTTTTACCAAGTATAATTGGTTCTGTTTTCTTTTTATCTGTATTTAATAAATCTTTGGCTATTTCCAGAGTTATATTTTCAACAGTATAATTTTTTGCAGGTACATTTTTTTTACCATCTGTGATATAAGGACCATATTTTCCAATACGAAATACTATATTTTCGCCTAAATCTTTTGATTGATTTGAATCTGTTTTTATTTCTTTTTCTTCTGTAATATCATCTGATAATTTCATTGTATAATTACATGTTGGATAATTACCGCATCCAACAAAAGCACCAAATTTAGATAATTTTAAACCAAGTTTAGAACCACATTTTGGACACTTATCTTCTGTTTCTTTAAATAAATGATTATGCATAAAATCGTTAATATTATCTATGATATCAGATGTTTTTACATCTTTTGCAGATTCTATAAATTTTTCTGTTGGATTCCAGAAAGATTCCAAAGATGATAATTTGTCTTTTATTCCATTTGAAACATCGTCTAAAGTATCTTCTGTTTTAGCAGTAAAATTAACATTAACTAATTCAGAAAAATATTTTGATAAATAAGAAATTAAAACCCATCCAGAAACAGTTGGATGAAAACGATGTTGTTTATCTTGTTCAACATATTTTCTGTCTACGATTGTAGACATTATTGTTGCATAAGTAGATGGACGACCAATACCAAGTTCTTCTAGTTTTTTAACTAAAGATGCTTCTGTGAATCTGGCAGGTGGTTGTGTAAAATGTTGTTCTGTTTTTAATGATTTTATATCTATTTTATCATTTATATTTAAAGAAGGTAATTTTACATCATCACTTTCTTTTTCATCATCATTATCTTCAATATAAACAGCCATAAACCCATCAAAAGTACGTGTCGTTCCAACACAATGAAAAACAGATTTATTAACATCTATATCTACAGATACAGAATCAAATTCTGCATTACACATTTGGCAAGCGATAGTTCTTTTCCATATTAAATTATATAATTTTAATTCATCGCCAGTTAATTTTACATCTGTATTTAAAAAATGTGTTGGACGAATTGCTTCGTGTGCTTCTTGTGCATTTTTAGATTTTGTAACATATATATTTGGTTGTTTTGGAACAAAATTATTTCCATATTCTTTACCAATGTATTCACGAATTTCAGATACAGCTTCCATTGATAAATTTGTAGCATCTGTTCGCATATATGTAATAAAACCTTGTTCATATAATTTTTGTGCTGTCGCCATTGTGCGTTTAGAAGAAAAATGTAATTTACGAGCAGCTTCTTGTTGTAAAGTTGATGTTGTAAAAGGTGCAGATGCATGACGTTGTATTTTCTTTTTTTCAATATTAGATACAATTCCAAATGTTGGTGTTTTTATATCAGATATAATTTCATCAACCATAGATTTATTTTCTATGGTCATTTTATCTATTTTTTTACCGTTAAATTTAACAAGATTTGCTGAAAAATCGGTTTTGTTGAAAAAACAATCAGCAGCTATACTCCAATATTCAACAGGTTTAAAAGATTCTATTTCTTTTTCTCTGTCTACTACTAATTTTACAGCAACACTTTGAACACGTCCTGCTGATTTACCTAAATTTCTTTTCCATAACAAAGGCGAAATATTAAAACCTATTAAATAATCTAATATTCTGCGAACAAGATAAGCATCAACCAAATTATTATCTATTTCACGTGGATTTTTTAAGGCTTGCAATATAGCATTTTTAGTTATTTCATGAAAAGCAACACGATATACAGGTTTTCCTTTTAATACATCTCTGCTTGTTAAAATATCATTAATATGCCATGCAATGGCTTCTCCTTCACGATCAGGATCGGATGCCAGATATACAGCATCAGCTTTCTTTAATTCATCAATTATTAATTTTAATTGTTTTTCTTTACCAGGCATAATTTGCCATTTTGGTGCAAATTTATTTTTTATATCTACACTGCCTGATTCTGGAACTAAATCACGAACATGTCCGACCGATGCTATGACACGCCAACCATTACCAAGGTATTTTTCAATAGTTTTTGCTTTTGATGGAGATTCTACGATTAATAAGTTCATTTTTTAAAACCCTTTAGATGATAATTGTTGGTCTTTGTTGATGTGTGCATTTTGACATAAACCAAATCCAAAAAGCAAAGATATCAAACTGCTGCCACCAAAAGACATTAATGGTAATGGAACACCAACGGTTGGCATTAATCCCAAAACCATAGATATATTTATAAAGTAATAAATGAAAAAGTTCAACATAAAACCAAAACATATTAATTGACCAAATCTATTTCGACATGTTTTAGCAGACCAAAATAACATTATTACTATGAATGTATATATAATTAATAATGTAAAAGCACCGATAAAACCGAATTCTTCACCAAACATAGTGAATATAAAATCTGTTTGTTTTTCAGGTAAAAATGATTGTTGAGATTGTGTTCCAGAAATATAACCTTTGCCAACTATACCACCTGAACCAAAAGCTATTTTTGCTTGATTAATTTGATATCCAGCTCCGCGTGGGTCTAGATCAGGATTTAAAAATGTAATAATTCTGTTTCTTTGGTAATCATGCATTCCGCCATACCAAACAACAGGAGATGCTATTAATCCCAGTATAATAGCAATAATAAACCATTTTTTATTTGCACCAACTATATAAAACATGCCAACGGAAATTAAAAGTAATGATATTCCAGTACCAAGGTCTGGTTGTGCACATATTAGACCAAAAGGTATTAATAACATTAATACAGGAATAAAATAATTTTTAAATTGTGATAATTCTATACTATTTTGCCATGCAAAATAACGAGCTAAAGACAAAACCAGTGCTATTTTTATAAATTCAGATGGTTGAATATTTATAAAACCTAAAGATAACCATCTTTGTGCACCCATACCTACATCACCAAAAAAAGTCACCATTATTATCAAAATAAGTGCGATTGCATAAATAAAATAAGCAGATTTTATCCATGTTTTTATATTTGAAAAAGATACTGTAAAAAATATTAATAAACCAAATAAAATTTTCATTAATTGCGACATAGCAAAAGGATACCAAGATCCACCACCAGCAGAAAATAAAACAACAACAGATAAAATTAAAACAATTCCCATAGGAATAAAAAGTGACCAAGAAAAACGTTCCAGTTTTTCACCAAATGTCATCATATTTGCATTTGAAACACGTGTAGTCACTGACATTATTGTAATAATTCCTTCATAATTTTAGCGGTTGCTCGTGCTGCTGGAGACGAAGAACCAGCATGTTCCATTATCACACACACAGCATATTTTGGGTTATCTGTTGGTGCATATCCAACAAATAATCCATGGTTTCTTAAATTCCATTTTAATTGTTCGTTTGTTAAAACACCACTTAAACGTTCTGATTTAGAAATATTACGAACTTGTGATGTTCCAGTTTTTCCACCCATTTTTTTACCGTTTATATTAATAGCACTGCCTGATGCTGTACCACCTTTTTGGGTAACTTGTTCTAAACCATTTAATACATATTTTAAATTTTTTTCTTGGATACCAAGTTTTTTAAACGAATTTTTTTTGTCAGAATATATTAAACGTGGAACAACGTTTTTATTAGATGCTACGCGTGCCATCATAACAGCTAGTTGTAAACAATTTGTAAGTATAAAACCCTGACCTATACCAGAAATAATAGTGTCACCATGAACCCAAGAAGCACCAACATTTTTTTCTTTCCAATATCTGTCAGGCATAATACCAGGCATTTCATGTGCTAATACATCCTGCATATACTTTTGATTTAAACCTAATTTCAACGCCATATTTTTTATAGCATCTATGCCTATACGTAAAGCAATTTGATAAAAATATGTATCACAAGAATGTTTTAAAGCACCAGCTAAATCAACCCAACCATGACCATCTTTTTCCCAACAATGGTACTTGTGATTTCCGTATTTCCAATATCCCGGACAAAATATTTTTTCATTTGGCGTTATAGCGCCACTTTCCAAAGCAGCCAAAGCTACAACAATTTTAAATGTAGAACCAGGCGGATATAAACCTTCGATAGTTTTGTTCATAAAAGGTTTAGCGACATCTGATAATAAAGAAGATATGTATTCTTCACCATCGTCTGTTCTAAAATTGTTTGGATCAAAACTTGGTGTTGAAGCCATTGCAAGTATATCACCATTTTCTATATCTAAAACCACACCACAACCTGCTCTATTCATAGCTAAAGAATCATACAAGACTTTTTGAATATTATCTTTTATTGTGGTTTTTATATCTGTTCCAGGTATAGGTGGTATAAATTGAGTTTTATCTTCACCTGTAACACGTCCTGATGCATTTGTTATATGAACGGTTTTACCAAATTTTCCAGATAGTTCTTTATTATATCTTTTTTCAAGACCATTAATACCGGTTGTAAAAAAAGGTGTGTTTGGCATATTTTTATTTGTTGCACCAACATATCCAAAAATTTGAGCACCAGCAGGACCAAGTTCATATACTCGTGAAAAACCAGTATCTATATGAATTCCAGAAATATTTTTAGCTGATAATTTAGCAAGTGTGTTCCAATTTGAATTTTCACTTATTAATACAGGTTGAAAAGCTTGCTGTTTTTTTATTGTTTTCCAAATACGTTTTACAGTTTTATCACGCAATTTTAATTCTTTTGTAACAATATCAACAACGGAATTAATATCTTCTGTTTCTTCTGGGATTAAATATATTCTGTATATTGATGTATCTTTGGAAATAATATTTCCATCTTGTGATAATATATTTCCACGTTTAGGCATTGTTATTTTAATACGGAAAGAATTATGTTCACTTTTTTTTGAATAATTTTTGTATTCAAAAATCTGCATTTGTAACATTCTTATAATCAAAACAGAAGTCAAGATTGCACCTGTACCTAAAAATAAGGCACTGCGTCTGTCAAATGTACGTGCTACTTCTGTATCTATCATTTTTTTTCTATTTTATCCAAATTAGTTATCGGTATATATAAGACACTTAACCATATAAATAACCATAAATTATTTATAAAATTTTTCCACGTAAAATTAGAAAGAGTTAATAAAAAAATACCAATTCCAATGAATATCATAAAAATATATAATGCTTTATTGTCCAAATGTGTTAAATCTGTATAATTTTGAAACCCGTTTATTGCATAAAATAAACAATATAAAGTTGTCCAAAATAAAGGTAGATTGCATCTGTAATCTATAAGAAAACAAAAAATTAATCCAAATATAGAAAAATATTTTACTGGTTTTACAAAAGTGTAATAAAAAATTGGTATCAAAGCCAATATTCCAGCTGGATTCCAGAAAAAAACAGACAATCGCCATAAAAACAAGGTGATTAAAAAAGGAAAACAATATTTTAAAATATAAACAATATTATTCATTACTTATATGAACCTTGATTATCATATTTTAATACCATTACACGTGATATTTTGTTTGGTGTTAAAACTTTTACATTTTTATCGTCTTTCATATCTCCTATGTATATTCCTGCCGGTAAAATACCACTTATATTACTGGTTACAAGTTTTAAACCTTGACGTGCAACAAATTGTGTATCACTGAAAAATACAATAAAAGCATCGCTTTTACCATTTCCTTGTAAAAATCCAGAAATATCAGTCCCAGAAATTCTTATTGCTATATTTGTATCAGAATCTGTTAATGCACGAACACGACAAAATTCAGAACCACAATCTGAAATTGTTCCAACAAGTCTGTTATCAAAAGATACAACAACCAAACCTTTTTCCAATCCGTCTTTTTTACCGCGATTAATCAAAAATGTTGTATGATGAAAAGCAGAATCATCAAATTGAATATCTGCTATTACTGTTTTATAAGGTGTTGCACGTTTTATATCTATTTCTTGTTCTAATTTTTGATTTTCAACTATTGCAATATCACAATAATGTTTATTTGCCAAAGCAGCATCTAACTTTTCACGTAATTTTTTATTTTCCTTACGCAAATTTGATGTTTCTTTGATCCAATCTATACTGTCGCCAACGGCATGAATTGGCCATGTAATAACAGAACCAATTCCATGTGCCACAGGTAAAACAACATGTGCCAGCCCGTTCATAATAGTATAATCTGGTTTTGCAATCATAATATATATGATAAATACAGGAACAGCAACCGCTGCTAATGCGGATTTTATAATTTTACCTAATTTATAAGACAGAGAATCTTTGGTCATGGTTGATACTTTAAACGCAAAAATATGAATATTCAATAAAAACTTGATTTTTCTTTTTATTATGTCAAAATATCATCAACCGAAATGGCAAGGCATTGCCACGAGGGTAAAATAAAAGGATATAAAAATGCCAAAAATGAAAACAAAATCTTATTTAAAAAAGCGTGCGTCTATGACTGCAACTGGTAAAATCCGTGTTGCAAGAAATGCTCACCATAAATGTCTGTTGCATAAATCCAAACGTGCTAATAACGCAGGATCTAAACCACAGTATTTGAACGATAACATGATGGGTCAGGCTAAAATCTTGGCTCCATATGGTTTGAAATAAAAGGGGGCTAAGTCATGGCAAGAGTAAAACGCGGAACAACCGTAAAACAAAAACATAACAAGATACTTGAACGTGCCAAAGGTTATTTGGGACGTCATCATTCTACATATCGTGCTGCTCGTGAAAAAACTGAAAAAGCTGGACAATATGCATATCGCGATCGTCGTCAAAAGAAACGTGATTTTCGTTCTTTGTGGATTGTTCGTATTAATGCAGCTGTTCGTAGCAATGGTTTAACATACAGCCAGTTCATGAATGGTTTAAAGAAAGCAGGTATTACTTTGGATCGTAAAGTTTTGGCCCAAATGGCATACGATGCTGATAAGAACTTTGACACATTGATTGAAACTGCAAAACGATTTATTTCTGCTTCAAGTAAATAATGCTTGGCGGCAGGGTTTTGTTTTGTCATAATAAGGCCGTGCAAACGGTCTTATTTTTATAAATGGGGACAGATATGAAAGACGAAGTAAAAAATATAAAAACTTTGGAAGAATTGCAGAATTTATATACTTCTGTATTTGGTAAAAATGGTACAATGACAGCCAAATTAAAAACTATGGCAACTTTATCTAATGAAGAACGTGCTGTAGTAAATGCTGAAAATACAGAATTACGTCAATTATTTAAAGAAAAGCAGACAGAATTAGAAACTGCTACTTTGAATGCTAAATTAGCAACAGAATACATTGATGTCAGTTTGGATTGTGAACCTGAAAATCGTGGAACAATTCATCCTTTGACACAAGCTATGAAAGAAATATCTGCAATTTTGGAATCTTTTGGATATTCTTTGTGGACAGGTCCAGAAATCGAAGACGATTGGCATAATTTTACAGCACTTAATACCCCGGAATATCACCCTGCTCGTGATATGCAAGACAGTTTCTTTTTGGAAAATGGCAATGTTTTAAGAACACAAACATCTTCTATACAAATTCGTGCTATGGAAAAAAATGGTGTTCCTATTAAAATGTTTGGTATAGGTTCTACTTATCGTAAAGAAATGGATGCAACTCATGCACCAATGTTCCATCAAATAGAAGGTTTATATATAGATAAAAATGTGACATTGTCTGATTTAATAGGTACTTTACGTGCATTATTATCAAAATTCTTTGAACGTGATATTGAAATACGTATTCGTCCATCTTATTTTCCTTTCACAGAACCATCTGTTGAATTTGATATGAAATGGGAAAATGGAAAATGGTTAGAAATGGGTGGCGCAGGAATGGTTCATCCTAATGTTTTGAAAAACTGTAATATTGACCCGAATGAATATCAAGGTTTTGCTTTTGGTTTTGGTTGGGACAGAATGGCAATGTTGAAATATGGACTTAATGATCTTCGTAAGTTCTATGATGGCGATATCAGATGGTTAAAAAACAGTGGTTTTTAATAAAGGGGTAAAAAATGAAATGGAATTATGAATGGTTAAAACAATATTTAAAAACAGATTTAACCCCTGAACAGATTGCTGATAAATTAAACTTGATTGGTTTAGAGGTCGAAGATTTATACAATCCAGTTTTGCCGATTGCTGCAAAAATAGTTGAATGTGTTGCGCATCCAAACAGTGATCATTTACATGTATTAAAAGTAGATGATGGTTCTGGTGAATTACGCCAAGTTGTATGTGGTGCACCAAATGCACGTGTCGGTTTGGTGTCTGCTTTGGCTTTGCCAGGATGCAAAATTGGTGATATTACAATTCAACCTGGAAAATTACGTGGCGTTGAATCAAATGGTATGATGTGTTCCGGTAAAGAATTGGGTATAAATGAAGATCACAGTGGTATCATAGAATTAGATGAATCAAAAGAAGTTATTGGACAACCAATATCTGCTTTGTCTGGAACAGGTTCAGCTGTTTTTGAAACATCTATTACACCAAATCGTCCGGATTATTTATCTGTACGTGGTATTGCGCTGGATTTAAGTGCTGCTGGGGTTGGTGATTATATAGAAAATAAAATAGATTTATTAAAATCTGTTTCTGGTGACAGAAAAGTAAATCTTTTAGCAAATGAAGCGTGTCCAACATATCGTTTCTGTGAAATTCATGGAATAAAAAATGCACCATCTGCCGAATATATTCAAAACAGATTAAAGTCTGCAGGGATAAATCCTAAAAATGCACCAATTGATGCCACTAATTATATTTGTTATGATTTGGCACAACCAATGCATTGTTTTGATGCAGACGAAATTGTTGGCAATATAACTGTTCGTATGGCAGAAAATGGTGAAAAATTCACAGATTTATTTGGAAACGAACATGAATTATGCGATAAAGATTTGGTTATAACAGATGATGCTGGAATTTTAGCTTTGGCTGGTGTGGTTGGTGGTATGCGCGCCTCGACTACTGATAAAACACAAAACATTATTTTAGAATCTGCATATTTTAACCCGGTATCTGTTCGTAAATCTTCAAAAAGACATGGAATATCAACAGATTCTTCTTACAGATATGAACGTGGTATAGATCCAGATGGAACATTGTCTGCTTTGTCGTTGGCTGCTGATATAATCATGAAACAATGTAGTGGTAAAATAGTAAACGTTGCTGGTGCTGGTCGTTTGTCATATACGCCAGAATCAGTGGTTTATAACCCAGATATGTTTGAAAAGAAAACAGGGATTAAGCTGGATGAAAATATTCAAAAAGATATTTTAACCAAATTACATTTTGATATAAAAAATAACAAAAATGGCGATTGGGTTATCACACCAACTTCACAACGTGTTGATGTTGTGATTCCAGAAAATATAGTTTCTGAATTAATACGTATTTATGGTTATGACAAAATCGGACATGATTCATTGCCAGAAAACACTATAAGTGTAATCCATAATGATGATAATTTGGCTTTGAAACAAAAACTATCAAATCGTGGTTTGAATGAAAGCGTTTCATTTAGTTTTGGTAATTCAAAAATCGAACAATTATTATCAGATAAACCAATTATAAAAGTTGCAAATCCAATAACTGTTGATATGGACACAGCACGTAATAATTTATTAGAAAATTTATTGATAGCTGTTTCTAATAATGAAAAACGTGGTTTTGCTGATTTGAATATGTTTGAATTAGGAACAGTTTTTGATGGTGATGTGCCGGGACAACAACATACTTCGGTTTGTATTGTTCGCAGTGGTGAAACATCTCCAAAACATTGGATGAAACGCAACAGACCTGTTGATGTGTTTGATGTAAAGGCTGATTTGTTGTCTTTGTTGGGATCTCAAAAATTTACAATAGATACAACAAATGCACCACTTTGGGCGCATCCATACAGATATGGTAAAATCGTTCAAGGTAAAAAAGTGTTGGCCGAATTTGGTGAACTTCATCCAAGCGTTGCAAAACAATTACATATAAAAACAAAAGTAGTTGTTGGTTTGGTGGAAAATATTGAAAATTTGCCATTAAATCCAAAATACGCAAAAATTCCTATGACAGAATTTATGCCAATTACACGTGATTTTGCATTTGTAGTAGACAGTAATTTTGAATCTGAAAAAATAACGTCTACTGCGATTGCTAGTGACAGCATGATTTCAAAAGCTGTTATATTTGATTCTTTTGATATGGGTAATGGTCAAAAGTCTATAGCTTTCACAATAACAATTTATCCACAACAAAATATGTCGGATAAAGAATTATTAGAGATTCAAGATAAAGTAATAAAAAATATAGAATCAAAATGTGGTGCAAAATTGCGCGCATAATTAATAAAAACACCGGCATTTGCCGGTGTTTTTATCTTTGTGCATTATTTGTTAATTCTAATATTTCTTGCATATGAATTGATTCGCATATATCAATAATTTCTTTTGCTTCTTTGCCATAAAAAACATCTTGTTCTTTTTTTCTGATAAATGTTACACCAGATCCTTGAACTAATTTATTATGTTTTTCGTATCCGTGTAATTGCATGTGTTTTGCTGAATTATAACATTCAACAATCCATTTTTTATATTTGATTTCTGTCGGGCCTAGAGAGTAAGAAAAAAGTTTAACATATGCAACACTGTATTCTGTTTTTGGTTCTGGTGAATTTTCAATAGATAAAACAGTGTCGGTAGAAGCAGCTAAACGTTTTGCTTTTTCAAACATTTTACCATGTTTAGTAATGCTTTGTACTTTTTCTTGTTCTTGTGTTAACAGATTATTTTGTTCTTTGATTCTTTGTTCGCAAATTTCATATACTTTCATAAGGTTTGTATAATCGTTTGCTTTTACATATTGGGTTGGTTTTTTTCTGCGGTCTATAACAAAAAAAGTTTTTTCTGTAAAATTTAAAATTATATCTAAAATATCTTTACCAATTGTATAAACTTTTTGGTCTGGACTTTTATGATTGTTTACAGCAGGAAAAACAACATTGTTATTTATAATATCAATAATATCTTCATAATAATTGTTTGTTTTTGTAGACATGTGTTTATTCTTTTCTTATTTGTTTTTGATAAAAATGTTATTAATGGCTTGTTTGTGTTCAGCAATTAATTCTAATTGTTGTTGTCTTAATTTTATAGCCTTAAAAACAGCTTCTATACTTTTTCTCGCAATTAATTGTGCAATTTGATGATAATTTCCTGTTTCTGGATTTTTGTAAAAAACTGTTAACAAAGCATGTCTGTTTTCAGCAGATTCTTCGTGATTGTTATAAGGAATTTCTACACTTTTACTGTAATAGAAAGCATAAATATTATCGCTTAATTTAATTTTTCTGTTTCTGAAAGCAGTTTTTTCTGGTAAAACCAAGCCCATAATAATAGCGTTTTTATCTGGTTTGTTTTCTATGTATCTGCTTTTTATTCCGTTTGATTTAGAAATGATTTCTAAAACAGTTTGTAGATCTTTGGATTCTAAATTTGCACCTTCTTCAGCAATTTGTTTTTCTTTTTCCAAACGTGTTCTTAATGCTTTTTGTTCTTGTTTTGTTTCTTTTTCTGTTTTTTTGACGGCAAGATAGTATTCTAAAGATTGATAACATTCTTTCCCTAAGTAATATATAGCATAAGGAAAAGACATACCGATAATAAAAGGTGTTGCTAAAACAGCTGCTTCAAAAGCAAAAGGATTGTGTTTAGCCCATTTCTTTTCATGACCGTTTGCGGTTATGTTTAAACCAAGTGTAGCGTAACTCATAAGTTTATATTCTGCGCGATATAATTTACGCATTTGATCTTCTGTTTTTTTGATAGATGTGTTTAAGTTTTCTATTTTTTTACAAATTATTTTTTCTTCTTCGCTAGCATTATCTGGTAAAACAGGTATACCATAGTTGTTAGTTAATATAAATTTGCCAACGGAATTTGTTTGTTCAGCATATTTATCAAAAGTTTTATCTTTAGCTAATTCAAGAATGGCTTTTTTTGCCAGTAAATAAGAGTGAGCTATGACTGTCATCTTTAATCCTTTTGTTTTTTATGTGTTTTATTATAGACAATATATTTTGTTTGTCAAGTTATAATATTGAATATTATTTTTGTGTAAATAAATGTTATGTGAAAGCTTGATTTTGTGTAAAAATCATTGTATAAATAGCTGTATGAAAACAAACACAATAATTATTATTAAATAAACGGTACTGCGCTTTGGCGTAAGTCCGGGGCGCGTAAGGCGCCATTTTTAATATAAAAGGTTTAAAAAATGTCATATAAAAAAACAGAACCAAAGGCTAATTTTTCACAAATAGAACATGAAGTTCTTAATTTTTGGCGTGAAAATGATACTTTTCACAAATCTTTGAATAAAACAAAAATGGGTGAACCTTTTAATTTTTATGATGGTCCTCCTTTTGCTAATGGTTTACCACATTGGGGACATTTAGGTGTATCAGCCATTAAAGACATGGTTTCTCGTTTTCAAACTATGCGTGGAAAACATGTTGTTCGTGAACTTGGTTGGGATTGTCATGGATTACCAGCAGAAAATTCTGTTGAAAAAAAACAAGGTCGCACCGCAAAAGATATTGTTGCTAATGATGGTATTGCTGTTTTTTGTGATATGTGTCGTAGTGATGTAATGCAATATATGAATGAATGGTTGCGTTATTTTGAAAGAATTGGTCGTTGGGTTGATGGTGGTGATAATTTTGGTTATCGCACCATGGATAAAAATTATATGGAATCTGTAATTTGGGCATTGAAAAAATTATATGACAAAGGTCTGCTGTATAAAGATTTTAAAGTTAATCCATACGATTGGAAACTTGGAACTGTTTTATCAAACAGTGAAGCATCCAGCGAATATCAAGATATTGTTGATGATACTGTGACAATATGGTTTGAATTAGAAAATGGTGACAGAGCTATTGCTTGGACAACAACACCATGGACGTTGCCAGCAAATTCAGCACTAGCAGTTAATCCAAATATGGTATATGTACGTATGCGTCATGCAGATGGTAATGTATATGTTTTGGCAGAATCTCGTTTAAAAGCATATGAAAAAGTTTTTGGTGAATCTGAAAATCTGGGAAAAATAACAGGTAAAGATTTAGTTGGTCTGCATTATAAACCAATATTTAATTATTATGAAAATTCTGATCCTTTATTACACCAAATAATTGCTGCAGATTATGTCAGTGATGGTGATGGTACAGGTATTGTTCATATCGCTCCTGCTTTTGGTGAAGACGATTATTTGGCAGCAAAAGCATTGGATGATAAGTTTCCTGTGATATTAAATGTTGATGATTATGGTAATTTTGATAGTTCTGTAAAAGATTGGGCCGGTGAAAATATATTTGAAGCTAATCCAAAAATTATAGAATGGTTGAAACAAAATGGAATTTTGGTTAAAAAAGATCAACATAAACACAGTTATCCTTTTGGTCCACGTAGTCATGAAAAATTAATATATCGTGCAACTGATGCTTGGTATGTTGATGTTCCAAAAATTCGTGAACGTTTGGTGGAAATAACAAAAGAAGAAACAAATTGGACTAGTGCTGGTAATCGTTTTATGTCTTGGATTGAAAATGCTCGTCCTTGGGGCATTTCTAGAAACAGATTCTGGGGGGTTCCATTACCAATTTGGGAAAAAAATGGCGAATACAAAATATTTGGTTCTATCAAAGAAATGGAAGATTTTTTTGGTGTAGAAATAAAAGATTTACATCGTCCAACACTGGATGCATTAACAAAAGATGGTTGGCATCGTATAGTTGATGTCTTAGATTGTTGGTTTGAAAGTGGTTCTATGCCTTTTGCACAATTGCATTATCCATTTGAAAATTCTGATAAGTTTGAAAAAAATTTCCCAGCAGATTATATTATTGAAGGTCAAGATCAAACACGTGGCTGGTTCTATTTATTGATGGTTATGGCGGTTGCTTTATTTGATAAACCTGCTTTCAAGACTGTGTCTGTAAATGGTATGATTTGTGATGAACAAAAACGTAAATTTTCAAAATCTTTACATAATTATGTTGACCCAAGTGAACAATTGGAAACATATGGTGCAGATGCAATACGTTTGTTTATCCAAGGCAGCAATTTTATGAAAGCTGAATCAGTTGGTGTTGATAAAGAAGGTCGTGTATTTAATGATACTATCAAAACAATATTAACACCGCTTTGGAATGCATATCATTTCTTTACATTATATGCTAATGCAGGAAACATAACAGTTGAACACGAACCAGATGGTGAAAATTTATTAGATAAGTATATTTTATCTGAATTAAACGAATTAGTTAAAATAACAACTTCTGCTTTAAGTGAATATAAACCAGATATTGCTGTGAAAGAATTTGTTCGTTTCTTGGATATATTAAATAATTGGTACATTCGTCGTAATCGTGACAGATTTTGGGATGAAGATACATCTGCGTTTGAAACATTGCATTATGTGTTGGTAACATTTTGTAAATTATTGGCACCATTTGCACCGTTTATTTCTGAATATATATTCAAAAATTTATCTGGTGCGGAATCTGTGCATTTACAAGATTGGCCAAATGCTTCCGAAACAGATATGTCTGTATTGGAAAATATGCGTCGTGTTCAAATGATAGTATCTGTTGGTAAACAATTGCGTGAACAATATAAATTACGTAATCGTTTGCCATTGGCAGATGCAACAATTGCTGGCGTTGATATGAATGAATATGGTGATATTATTCGCGATGAATTAAATATCAAAGAAATCAAGTTTGTCGATAATATTAAAACATTGGCTGATTCTTTTGTGTATTTAATAACACCAAAAATCGGTGCACGTCTTGGTGGTGCTTTGAAAGACATTATACCAGCTGTAAAACGAGGTGAATATACTTTAGATGGAGATAAATTGGTTGTTGGTGATAATGTTTTATTACCAGACGAATTTGAAAATCGTTTAACTGTTAAAGAAGGTGTCACAGGGGCTGCTTTGCCAGATAATACAGCTGTGGTTGTTTTGAATACAGAAATTAACAGTGAATTGGTAGCAGAAGGCTTAGTAAATGATGCTTTGCGTTTCATCCAAGATTCACGTAAATCTGCTGGTTTAGATGTGTCAGACAGAATAAAATTAACATATTCTGCTGATATTGCATTATATAATGCCATAGAAGCACACAAAAAACGTATAATGCATGATGCGTTAATTGTTGAAATGAATTCTGGAAATGCAGAACAGTTTACTGCTGAAATAGAAGGTTATAATTTTGCAATTGATATAGAAAAAATAAATGGCTAAACAGAAAATAACTCTTACGCCGGATATTTATTTTGAAAATGTTTGTCCAACATTGAATATGGATATCCGGTCTGAATTATATTCAACAAATGAATTTACTTTTGCGGTGGCTGTGATTTTGTCTGCCCAGGCAACAGATAAGAAAGTAAATGAAGTTACACCTGAACTTTTTAAAGTCGCACCAACCCCAGATAAAATGTTAAAGCTGGGGTTGGACGGTTTAAAAAAGCACATCAGGGTTATTTCTTTCTTTAATAACAAAGCTGATAATATAATCAAATTATCGCAACAGTTAAAAGATGAAAACAGCGACAATATAAACTATAAATTTCCACAAAAATATCATAATCGCGCAGAGTTAATGAAATTGGCAGGTATCGGACAAAAAACTGCAAATGTTGTTATGAACGTTTTATGGAATGCACCAAATATAGGTGTTGATACACATGTTTTTCGTAATTCACACAGGTATGGTTGGTGTGATGAATCAGAAAATACTCCAGAAAAAGTTGAAGAAAAATTATTAAAAATAATACCACAAAAATACCATTCAATGGTAAACCATGTTATGGTTTTACATGGTCGTTATACTTGTAAAGCTTTGCGACCAGATTGCGAACATTGTCCTGTAAACAAATGGTGTAATTCAAAAGATAAAAGAATATAAAAAAATACCGGTAAATGCCGGTGTTTTTTTTGTGGTGCCGGTTATAGGATTTGAACCTACGACCCCCTCATTACGAATGAGATGCTCTACCAACTGAGCTAAACCGGCGCTAAAAGGATATTAGTATATATCTTTATTTATTTCCACTTTTAATTTTGCGAACAACAACCATTATTCCAGCCGGTGTCATCCCAGGAATTCTGGATAAACCAGCAACATTTTGTGGACGAGTTTTGGTTAATTTTTCAACCAATTCATTTGTTAAACCTGATAAAGATTTATAATCAAAATCATTTGGTATTTTTAATTCGCTGTCTTTTTTATAATTTGATATTTCACGTTCGTTTCTGGATATATATCCGGCATAAAATTTGTCGTTTTCGTGTGCTGTATCAATTCTTATATTATAGATTAGATTATATGTATCTGATGTTATTAAATTTAATTTCTTAGCTAATTCACCCAATCTTAATATTGCATTATCTGCACGTAAATTAAGTCTGTATTCAGCACGTGATGTAAACATACGATATGGTTCATCTACACCAAGGGTTGTTATATCATCAATCAAAACCCCTATCATAGAATTTGTTCTGTCAATGATTAATGGTTCAATGTTTAATGCGGCGGCGGCTGCATTTGCGCCAGCAATTAAACCTTGGGCAGCAGCTTCTTCGTAACCTGATGTACCATTAATTTGCCCGGCAAAAAATAAACCAGATATATCTTTTGATTCCAATGTAGATTTTAATGCACGTGCATCAATTGCATCATATTCAATAGCATAACCATAACGTGCTATGCGTGCATTTTCTAATCCTGGTATTGTGCGAATCCATTTGTCTTGGATGTCAGCACCAAAAGATGTCGATATTCCATTTGGGTAAATTAAATCACTGCCCCAACCTTCTGGTTCTAAAAATACGTGATGTGTTTTGTGTTCTGGAAAGCGCATAACCTTGTCTTCTAGCGAAGGACAATATCTTGGCCCCAGACCACGTATATCACCATTATACATTGGTGCATTTTTTATGTTTTCACGTATAATTTCATGTGTTGTTTCATTTGTATGTGTTATGAAACATTTATCATTATAATTATTGTTTTTATCACCAATACCAAACCAGTCATGTGGATTGTCACCGGGTTGTTCTTCACATACAGAAAAATCAATACTGTCACGATATATACGTGCAGGAGTTCCTGTTTTTAATCTTAATAATTCAAAACCTGCATCTTTTAATACATCAGAAATATGTGAATCGTTTTTTTGATATTCACCATTATCCATCAAACGACCAGATTGAATTTTTTCATTTCCGCGTGTAACAAGTCCACCAAGAAAAGTACCAGTTGTTAAAACGATGGACGTAGCAGAATATTGATGGTTTACAATTTTATTTTTTAAATCTAAATCAAAAACAGATTCAAAAACGACGTCTAAATTATTTGTGTTTTTTAAAATTTTCATTACAGCATCATGGTAAAATTTACGGTCTATTTGTGCTCGTAATGCCTGAGTTGCTGCACCATGTGTTGAATTTAATGTTCTCCAATGAATACCGGCACTGTCCGCAGCATTTGGCATAATACCGCCGAATACAGCCATTTCTGCAACCATTTGTGATTTTCCAGGGCCACCAATAGATGGGTTACAAGACATTGCCCCAATATCACTTTCTTGCATTGTTAAAAGCAAAGTTTTTGCACCACGACGTGCAGATGCAGCCGCGGCTTCTGTACCAGCGTGTCCACCACCAATAACAATCACATCAAATTTGGTCATTTTAGAACCTTCCCATTCCACCATTTACATGAATTGTTTGACCATTAATATAAGAAGCTTCGTCACTTGCTAAAAATACGCAAACATTTGCAACATCTGTTGGTTCTCCAAAACGACCTGCTGGTATTTGAGATAAATAAGTTTTCTTTAAATCTTCGCTTAAAACATCTGTCATAGGTGTTTGAATAAAACCTGGTGCAATAGCGTTTGCTGTTATTCCACGGGAAGCAACTTCTGCTGCAATAGATTTTGTTAATGCGATAATACCACCTTTGCTTGCTGCATAATTTGTTTGTCCCATACCACCAACAACACCAACTATGGATGCCATATTTATAATACGTCCGAATCTTTGTTTCATCATTGGCATAATAACTGCACGGCACATTTTAAAAGTTGCACGTAAATTAGTATTTATTACATCATCAAATTGTTCGTCACTCATGCGCATTAATAAAGTATCTTTTGTGATACCGGCATTGTTAACTAAAATATCAATACGACCAGTTTTTTCAATTGTGTCAGCTATTAGTTTTTCCGCAGCACCATCAACAGATAAATCAGATTGAATTTTTATAAAACCATCATCAAATCCAGATAATTTTTCCAAATTACGACCTGTTACAACAACAGTTGCCCCGGCGTTTTTCATTTGATTTGCAATAGCACCGCCAATTCCACCTGTGGCACCTGTGATTAAAACGACTTTATCTTTTAATTCAAACATTTTATATCTCCAATTTATGAGTGTTTATTTTATCTGTTGTGCGATTAACCAAACCTGTTAAAGCATTTCCTGGACCTATTTCTGTTAAATTATCAATACCCATATCAACCATAGATAATACAGATTCACGCCAACGAACACCATGTGTAATTTGATAAATCAAAGATTCTTTGATTTCATTAACATCATTCATAGGTTCACAAGTTTTGTTTGAAATAATAGGAACAACAGGCTTTTTTATTTCTATCTTATCCAATGCGTCACGCATAATTTCAACAACAGGCAACATTAATCTTGAATGTGGCGGAACAGATAATGCTAATTTCATGGCACGTCTGGCACCATGTTCTTTTGCTATTTCCATTGCTTTTTCAATTGCTTCGTTTGCACCTGATATAACAATTTGTCCTGGACAATTATCATTTGCGATATCACAAACAAGACCTGTTTGTTTTTCAGCTGTTTCACAAACAGATTTTAAATCTTCAATTTCCATACCTAAAATGACAGCCATGGCACCCTGACCTGCTGGGACAGCATTTTGCATAGATTTTCCACGTAAACGTACCAATTTAATCGCATCTGTTAAAGATATAGAACCAGCAACACAAAGTGCTGTATATTCTCCCAATGAATGTCCGGCTACATAATCAGCCATAGGAATTTTTGCAGCACGAAACATTGCAACACTGGTTGCTAATATTGCAGGTTGAACGTTTTCGGTCATAGTCAAAGTTTCCATAGGGCCATTAAAAATAATATCTGATAATTTTTCGCCCAAGGCATTGTCCATTTCATCAAACACAGCACGCGCATCATTGTTATTTTTATATAATTCATATCCCATACCAACAGTTTGGGAACCTTGACCTGGGAAAACATAAACAGATGACATATTTGTCCTTTTTTTATATCAATAAAATTATAGAAGATTAATCCCAAAAATCAAATAATTATCGTATGTTTAATAATAATTCATTTGTAAAAGGATGGAAAAATTCACCTTTTTTATATATTTCTTGTAATTGTTGGCGTGAAACCCATTTTGTTTGTTCTACTTCTTCTGTTTGTTTTATTATTTTTATTTGTTTATCAACATATGCTACAAATACATTGATAAAGACATTTTTATAAACATAAGATTTTAAAAATTTTAATTTTTCAGCTGTTAATTTTATGCCCAATTCTTCGTATATTTCACGTAAGATGCATTGTGTTTTGTCTTCACCAGCCAAAGCAGATCCACCAGTGTTAGACCATTTTCCAGGGGCTTGTTTTTTTGAGAAAGAACGTTGTTGAATTAAAAAATTATCTTGTCCGTCAGTAATAAAAGCAGAAGCCCCCATGTGAAATTCACCTTCTTGTAACCAATCTTTATCACGTTGAACGATTTTGCCAGTTTTGTTTCCATTGATATCATAAACGTCCCAAAATTCTGCCATGATAAATCCTTTTTATTTGTAAATTTTGCTGATGTGATATTATACGAATAATATTTTATTTTTCAAATATTAATATTGACAAAACATAAATAAGTGGTATTTTGTTCTGGCTAAAAAAAGGAATAAAATCATGGCAGAATATCCAATGAATATAACAGTTATTTGCAGTATTTGTCTAGAAGGTGGTTTAATAAGATACAAAAATATTTTGTCTGATTTTTCAAAAGATGATTTAGATTTTATTCACGAATGGAATCGTTCTTTAAAAAGGACAATTAATCAGCCTGAATTCAAACAATATATGGATTCTAAATACAGAATAATGTTAAATTTGCCTGCTACAACTTTGTCTCGTATTTTAGATAAAGTTGCTGTTCCTTATCGCAGTTATCATTATGCAAAAAGATTTTTAGATTCTTATAATTTTGTTTCCAGAAAAGCAAGAGACCAAGGTCTTGTAAATGTTGTCGATTTTGGAAGGGGTTTATCGCCTTGGGGACATATTGTAAAAAATGCTAATCCAAATGTAGAAATGTTTACTTTTGATAAACCGGAAACCAATGTAGTTTTTCAAAGTGTTTCTGAAAAAATGAATTTAGCAGTGCCACATTTTAATGAAGATCCAAAAAATATTGTTTTTGATCGTGATATATTTGTTTCTTTGGGAACATTGACTTATTTGAAAAAAGAAGATCAATTTGCAAAGATACAATATGCTTCTAAAAATTTTAGAAATCTGTTTATAGAATTTGACAAGTTAAATTCTGGTGTGCCAGATGGTAATATTGTTAAAAATATGGGTGCAGCATACGGTTCAGGTTTTTCTTATAACGATATAATAAATGCTGTGGGTAAAGATTTATATTTTTCTATCAAAGAACTTAAAAATAACAGGGTATTAATTCCTGCTGTGAAAGATGCGGTAGAAATGTTTTTAGTACGATAATTTTTATTTACGTATAGAAAATTCACATCCACAATATTTTTGACGATAAAAATCAGATTCATGATTTATTTGTGAACGTAGATTTTCATTCCATTTTATTGGTAAATATATTATTTCACCACAAGATTCTTTTGCAGATATATCTACTTGATTTTGATCTTTGTGACGAGATACCCCAAACACAGAAGCAATGGCATTAAATCCATGTTCTTTGGCATATTTTGCGGCGTAACAAAAACGATAAGCAAAACATTTACTGCATCTTGCACCGCGTTCTGGTTCCGATTCAAGACCTTTTACTTGTTCGCGCCAATCATCGTGGTTATAATCACCAATCACGTATTTAACACCCAATTTTTCACAATATTTTATTTGTTCAGATAGACGTTTTTGATATTCAGTTTCTGGAAAAATGTTTGGGTTAAAAAACATAACGATAAAATCTTCAATGTTGGCAATTTCACCATCTTTTAATTGTTTTATTGCACCACATGAACATGGTGCACAACAAGACATTAAAATTAAACGTTTTTGTTCTGACATTTTATCTGGTATATCTTTGTATTATATCTTCAATTGCTTTTTTACATTTTCTTTGTTTTAAAACAAAATATTGATTTCCAAAATGAGTAATGGCTTTATTTACAGATTTAATATCTTTGCTCATATCTATTTCATTTTCAACCGGGCATCTTAAAACACCGTCGATATGTTTTCTGCAATAAGGTCTGTTAATACAATCGTTGCATTTAAATCTGTACATTGTTTGCAATGTTTGTGTATCATATATATAAATAACTTTAAAACCTGTTGCTTTTTCAGACATTAAATATTTCCCCAAGTTTAGATTCTTCTGTTATTTCATATAATCCAGAATCATCATCAGATATGTTTAATTCAGCACCGCTGCATAACATACCGTCACTTATGATACCTGCAACGTTACGTGGTTTTATAGGTTTTCCTGTTTTAGGTATAACTGCGCCAATTGGTGCGAATACAGCCAACATATTTTCTCTAACATTTTGTGCGCCACAAACCACCGAATAATCTTTTGAACCATCGTTTATTGTTAAAATATGTAAATCTTCACGTGAAGGATGATTTTTTATATCGATGATTTTTACAATTGTTAATTGTGGGCCTTCTTTTTTATTACAATATTTGTTTGTTAAAAATTCAACTTTTTCATCATCAATTTTTTCAAACAAATTTTCTGGAATTATAAATTCAGTACCTTCTTTTATACGTGGTTCAAATTCTGTTGGCCAAGATAAATCTTGTTTGTTTGCAAAAATATTTTGAATTTTTTCAGATGTGTTTGGAATAAATGGAGCAGAAATACGAGCATAAAAATCAATTAATTGAAAACAATTATTTAATACATATTGTGCAGAATCTAAATCACCATTTTTAACCAATGCCCATGGTTCTTTTTCTGTCATATATTCATTTCCAATTGACCAAATAGAACGTAAAGCAAATATGGCAGAACGAAATTCGCAAGCATCAATAGCATTTGTTAATTCATTTAATTTTTCATCAATTTTTGATTTTAATTCGCTATCAAAACCATTGGATTTTGGAACAATATTACCAAAATTTTTAGCAGATAATTTACAAACGCGTGATACAAAATTACCCAAAATACCGTTTAAATCTTTGTTAACAATATCTGCAAAACGGTCGATTTTAAAATAATAATCGTCTGTTTCTGGGGCAGAAGCCATCAACGCATAACGCCAAGTATCACTTGGTGCGATAGTTACAGCTTCATCCAAGAATATACCGTTGTGTTCTGATTTTGAAAATTTGCCATCTTCAAAATTCAAGAAATTCATAGATTTCAACATATCAACGGTTTTCCAATTATCATTCATAGCCAATTCTTGTTCCGGGAAAAACACAGAATGGAATTTAACGTTATCTTTTGCCATAAATTGAGCATAATAACAATCAGGGTTTTTCCACCAGCTTTGCCAATCTTTGTTTGCTGCTTGGGATATAGAAACATAACCCCATGGTGCATCAAACCAAACATAGAAAACTTTGTTTTCATATCCGGGTTTATTTACAGGTATTCCCCATGGTAAATCACGAGTGATACATGTATCTCTTAACCCTTCGTTTGCCCAACCACGTGCAATAGCAGATGCCGTCTTTGACCATTTTGGTGCATGTTCGTTTAACCATTTTTTCCAGGTATCTTCCATTTTAGAAGCCAAGAAAAATAAATTTTTTGTTGGGCGATTTTCAATGTTTGAAGAACCTGAAATGTTAGATTTTGGGTTTATTAATTCTGTTGCTTCATATGTAGAACAACATCTGTCACATTGATCACCGCGTGCTTTTTCATATCCGCATTTTGGACATGTTCCAACAAGTTGACGGTCGGCTAAAAACATATTGTCATCAATAGAAAAAGGTTGAACTGTTTCGCGTTCTTCGATTAAACCTTGTTCTTGTAAACGATTAAACAGATTATGAATTAATTCTTCTTGTAATTTTGTATGTGTGCGACCGTATAAATCAAAAGATAAATTAAAATCAGACACAGCACGCAAATGTTTTTCATAATATTTATCATTATATTCTTTAACAGGCATATTTTCTTTCATTGCACCAACCAGTGCAGTTGTTCCGTGTTCGTCTGCACCGCAAACAAACAAAACATCACGACCTTTTGCACGACAAAATCTGGCATAAACATCACTGGGTAACCAACAACCAACCAGGTGTCCCAAATGTAATTCTCCGTTTACGTATGGTAATGCAGATGTAATAAGATATTTTTTTGCCATTTTTTTATTCCTTTTTATAAATAAACGCCCGAAACGGGCGCATAAATTGTTCCCGCAATGTTTTGATAAAGATTATTTATACATTCGCATTTTTTATTCTGTGGTGGGTGGTATTGGGCTCGAACCAACGACCTCCACGATGTCAACGTGACGCTCTAGCCAACTGAGCTAACCACCCAAAAACTTTGTATATCAGGCGTATAATAACATAATAAAAGTGTTTGTAAATATAAAAATTACTTTTTTAAAACTTGCTTTTATATTTTGTGTATAGCAAAATCAAAACACAGGAACGAAAGGATATTCTATGAAAAAATTTGCCATACTTACATCTTTGTTAGCTTTAACTGCATGCGGTGGTGGCTCACATCATCCCAGCGAACGTGTCAGAGTTAGTGAACAACCAACATATGAACCACTTTATCTTTTAACAAACGAAGATTCAAGATTAAGCAATTCTAAAGTTACGGGCATGGTTTCAGAAATAGCTGTTTGTGAAAATTGTGATTCTCCAAGACCAGATACAGGACGTAAATCAACTGGTATAGAACATAATAATAAAACTTTTACTGTTTATAACTTAGAAGATGTTGATTTTGTAATGGCTGATGAAGGGTTTGGTGGAGAAATGAAGTTTGGTATAAATGAAAATACTGGTGAAATAGAGTCTTTTTATCTTTTGCCCGATGAAGATGATCCAGAAGATGAAGGTATGTCTTTTGAACGCGCAGAATATAATCCAAACGAAAAGGAGACAGCATACCAATTTACTGGTAAAGTGAACCACGAAGGACATCAAGATGCTGTATTAACTTATAATTCTTTGGGTAAAGAAGATGGTGGAATAGGTTTAAAATATTCCGATTTTGGTAGTTTTGATATTAGTGTTATAAATGGTTGGCGAACAGCTTTTATTGGTGGATATGATGATGTAAAAAAAATAGATGTAAAAAATATAGAAGAAGATATTGATTTTGAAGGTAAAGCTACAGGGTCTGTTGTAGCGGTTCTTGGTGGTGAAGGATCTGGAACTGCTATACCTCTTGATTCAGATGCAAGCTTGAAATTTGATAAAAAAACAGACAAAACAACGATGACAGCAAGTTTTTCAAACTGGTATGATGTAGAATATACAAAAATAGGTGACAGTGAAGGTAATGTAAAATTTACAAATGGAAAGAAACCAGATTATTATTTGATTGGAGACACGACAGGTGAAGGAAAAACCGTCAGTGTTACAGGTGAAGATTTGCGTTATTTTGGGGATAATAATAAACCTATTGAAGCAGTTGGTCTTGTTCAGGTTCGTGATTGTGGTGGCGAAGAATGTACAAATGATTATGATAACCAACAAGAAGTTCGTATGAATTTAAGTTTTGGTGTAAAAATGCCAGAAAAATAATTTATATAAAAAGATAAAAAACACCGGCAAATGCCGGTGTTTTTTTTTATTATAAAATATTTATTAATACATTGTTTGTAATACGTGTTTGTTTTTATCAACGTTAGATAACATTTTACCACTGCCCACTGCGACACAAGCCATTGGATTATCAACCAAGAATACTGGTAATCCTGTTGCTGCACGAATGGCAGAATCTAATCCACGTAATAATGAGCCACCACCGGTCATTGCTATACCTAAATCGGCAATATCTGCAGATAATTCAGGTGGTGTAGATTCCAAAGCCAAATGAACAGTGTTTACAATTTTTAATACTGTTTGAGATAAAGCAGATGCGATTTGTGATTCTGTGATAACTGTTTCACGTGGTGTTCCACTCATCAAATCACGTCCTTTGATTTTCATAGTTAATTCGTTTGCTTTATCTTTTGGCATGATTGCTGTGCCGATTTTCTTTTTGATTTCTTCGGCTGTATTTTCACCAATCAATAAATTTTTATTTTTACGAACATATTCAATAATGTCTTCGTCCATTTGATCGCCAGCCGTTCTGACCGCGTTAGAATAAACGATTCCGCCCAAAGACATAACTGCAACTTCTGTTGTACCACCACCAATATCCAAAACCATAGAACCCAAAGGTTTATCAACTGGTAACCCGGCACCAATAGCGGCAGCTGTAGATTCTTCAACAATGTAAACCTTACGAGCCCCGGCGGCATCAGCAGCTTCTTGGATAGCACGTCTTTCCACTTGTGTTGCACAAGATGGAACACAAATAATAATCAAAGGTGCAGCCAAAGGATTTCTTTTGTGAACTTTACGTATAAAGTATTTAATCATTTCTTCTGCAACTTCAAAGTCTGCAATAACACCATCACGCAAAGGACGCACCGCAGAAATGGTTCCAGGTGTACGACCAAACATTTGTTTTGCTTCTGCACCAACAGCCATTATTTCTTTGCGACCCAATAATTTATTTTCTTTCACAGCAACCACAGATGGTTCATTTAATACAATTCCACGATCTTTTACATAAATTAATGTGTTTGCTGTTCCTAAATCAATAGCCATATCAGCAGAGAAAAATTTTAATAACCAATTATACATTTTTTATCCTTAAGGCTCAATTGTCTGCATTATAAAACAGGTGTTTAAAAAATCAAGTCCAGATGAAACTATTTTTGCTTTTTTATTTGCTTTTTCTTATATTCTGGTAATATTAGCGTTATGAAACATAAAACAATTCGTAATCATAAAGATTTTATCGCAGACCGAAATGATATTCATGTCGGGTCTGATTGTTTTTCTGTTAAAATAAAAAAACAAAGCGTCCCAGGTGAAACCAGATATGGTTTGGTCGTTTCTAAGAAAATTTTTAATACAGCTGTTAAACGTAATTTGGCAAAACGTAAAATTCGTGATTGGATTCATTATAATGAAGAATTTATGAATTTAAATATGGATTATATATTCTTTGTAAATGAAAAAATCTTAGATTATTCACGTGATTTGGGTTATAAAGA
Source organism: Alphaproteobacteria bacterium (assembly GCA_017528045.1). GTDB lineage: Bacteria > Pseudomonadota > Alphaproteobacteria > Rs-D84 > Rs-D84 > Enterousia. The sequence goes on from JAFXPG010000002.1 coordinate 39,907, forward strand.
TATGCGTAAAGCAATGGAAAAAATTACAAAAATTTATAATGATACACATGAATAATAATTTTTTTGTTTTTATTGGCTGTAAATTAATCGATATTTATCAAATTTGTATTTCACCTTTTACGGGTGGTAAATGTGCATGTAGATTTACACCAACATGCAGCGAATATACAAAACAATCTATTCAAAAATATGGTTTTATACGTGGTGTTTTTTTGGGAATAAAAAGAATATCCAAATGTCATCCTGGTGGGGAATATGGATATGATCCTGTTCCTTGACTTAAAATTTCAATGTGGTAGAATTCATACGATATATAATTATAAAAAGGATTTATTATTATGACATCTTTTCGTTCAACAGTTGAAAATATGTCCAAGTTAATGGATGAAATGGGCATTACAGAATTGGATCTGGAACGTCAACTGTTATTGGGTTTATATCGTAAACATATTCATTTGTCTAAACAACAAACTGTCGCTGCTGCGCCTGTCGCGTTTGCACAAACTGCTGTTAAATCTGGTGATGGTGCAAAATTATCCGGGCATGTGTTAAAATCACCTATGGTTGGGGTTGCTTATTTATCCCCAGAACCAGGTGCAAAACATTTTGTAAAAGTTGGTGATACTGTTCATGCAGGTGATACTATTGCGCTGGTTGAAGCAATGAAAACTTTTAACCCAATAAAAACAGATATTGATGGTGTGGTTAAAGAAATTTTGGTTAACGATGGTGTTGCTGTTGAATTTGATACACCTATCGCTGTAATAGAATAGGTTTAATATGCCACAAATAAAGAAAATTTTAATCGCTAATCGTGGTGAAATTGCTTTACGTATTATTCGTGCGTGTCGTGATATGGGAATAAGAACGGTTGCTGTTTATTCTACCGCGGACAAAGATGCAATGCATGTTAAATTGGCAGATGAATCTGTATGTATTGGTCCTGCACAAAGTGCTGAATCTTATTTAAATGAATCCGCAATTTTAACGGCTGCTTTGTTAACGAATGCTGATGCTATTCATCCGGGATATGGTTTTTTATCTGAACGTGCTGATTTTGTTGAAAAAGTAGAACAACACGGATTAATTTGGATTGGACCAAGTGCTGCTATGATTCGCAAAATGGGTGATAAAGTTAACGCTAAACAGACTGCTGTAAAATGCGGATTACCGGTGGTCCCAGGCAGCGAAGGTTCTGTTAAAGATATAGAAGATGCTGTTATTTGGGCTGATAAAATTGGTTATCCTGTGATGATTAAAGCTGCTGCTGGTGGTGGCGGTCGTGGTATGCGTGCAATTCATGATGTTAATGAATTACGCGAATTTTTCCCAATAGTTAAAGCAGAATCTAAATCTGCTTTTGGTGATGATACTTTATACATGGAAAAATTATTGTTACATCCACGTCATATTGAATTCCAAGTTTTAGGTGATAATCACGGAAATGTTGTTATTTTCGGTGAACGCGATTGTTCTTTGCAAAGAAAAAACCAAAAAGTTATGGAAGAATGTCCGGCTGCAATATTAACACAAAAGCAACGTGATGATATGATTGAAATTTGCAAAACTGCGGCCAAGAAAATGAAATATACAAATGCCGGAACTTTTGAATTTATGTTTGAAGACGGTAAATTTTATTTCTTGGAAATGAATACACGTTTGCAAGTGGAACATCCTGTGACTGAAATGGTTTACGGTATTGATTTAGTTCGTGAACAGATTCGTATTGCTGCTGGTGAAAAGTTGGGTTATACACAATCAAGTTTAATCGCACATGGACATGCAATAGAATTTCGTATAAATGCAGAAGACCCTGAAACTTTCATTCCAAATCCTGGAAAAATAACTTTATATGCACCTTCGGGTGGTTTGGGTGTTCGTGTTGATTCTGCAGTCTACACAGGTTATACTATTCCGTCAACATATGATTCTATGATTGCAAAATTGATTGTTCATGCGCAATCAAGACCTGCATGTATTATGCGTGCACAGCGTGCATTGGATGAATTTGTTATCGAAGGAATCAAAACAACAATTCCATTACAAAAAAGATTGTTAGAAAATTCAGATGTTCGTCAATTAAAAACAGATAACCATTGGTTAGAACATTATTTGGCTGAACAAAAAACTGAAGAAAAACAAGAATCAGAATAATAAAAAAATACCGGCAAATGCCGGTATTTTTATTCATATCTTAAACTATCTATTGGGTTTAATTTGGCTGCTTTGATTGCGGGCATTACACCAGATGCCAGACCAACAATAATTGCAACAGATACTGATAATATTACCGGCCAGATTGAAAAAGGTACAACGTAATGTAATATTAAACGCCCGACACCTTGGGATAAGCCAACCCCTAAAATTAAACCAATCATGGAACCTATGAAAGATATCATTACAGATTCAGATAAAAATTGAATAATTATTACATTTTCTCGTGCACCAACGGCTTTGCGGACACCTATTTCACGTGTGCGTTCAACGACTGATACTAACATCATATTCATTATTCCAATAGAACCAACCAGTAAGGATACAGCCGCAATAGCAATTAGTAATAATTTTAAATAGCCAGTTACTGTGTCCATTGTTTCCATTATTTGTTTCATATCTGTTATTTGAAAATCATCTTCGTCGTCTGGTTTTAATCTGTGTCTTTGTCGTAATAAAGATGTGATTTGTTCAATAACCATATTGTTATCGGCATCTTGGAATATTTTTAATGCAATCATTGTAACAGCATCAGGAAACTTAGAACCTTGTAACCGTTTTTTTAATGTTGTAATTGGTATTATTATCATATCGTCTTGTGAACCAAATGCAGAATCTCCACGAGCCTTCATAACCCCCAATACGACAAAAGGCATATGATGTATTCTGATAATTTCACCAACAGGGTTTTCTGGCAATCCTAATTCAACAGCTGTTTCTGGTCCAATAACTGCGTATGTTGATGCATTTTTTACAGCATTCATATCAAAAAATGTTCCATGTTCCATTTCTATATCTTGAATAGCTGTATAATCAGGATATGTTCCCAATAACATAGTGGACCAATTTTTATTTCCATATATAACCTGGGCTGATGAATTTTGTGCCGGTGTAATAGATGCAACATCTGGCAATCTTTTTATTTGTTCTGCATCTGTTATTGTTAAAGTTTGTCTGTTACCAACACGAACACCACGATTACGAGCTGCTCCTGCACGAACAACAATTGTGTTTGTTCCAAGTGATGAAAATTGATCTGTAATAGATTTTTGAACCGTTTCACCAACTGCTACCATTATAACAACTGCCATTACACCAATAATAATTCCCAGTACAGTCAAAAAAGAACGTAATTTATTTCCGCTGATAGATAACCAAGATTCTTTCATAATATCTGAAATAGTCATTTTTTATACCTTTGTTCAGATTTTAAAAGACTTTGTTCATTTTTAGGTATTGGACCATCATAAGTTACATGTCCATCATAAATATGAATAATACGATTTGCATATTGAGCTATTTCAAATTCATGTGTAATGATAATTATTGTTATACCCATATCTGTGTTTAATTTTTTAAAAAATTTTAAAATTTCATTTCCCATTTTTGAATCTAAAGATCCTGTTGGTTCATCTGCCAGAATTAATTTTGGGTTACCAGATAAAGCACGTGCAATTGCAACCCTTTGTTTCATACCCCCAGATAATTGTGTAGGTAAATAACTTTCAAATTTTTCCAAACCAACTAAAGATAACATTTCGTGAGCTCGTTTATTTCTGTCATTTATTGATATGCCACGATACATCAAAGGTAACATCACATTGTCTAAAATATTTCTTTTTGGTAACAAATTGAAATTTTGAAATACAAAACCAATATATTCATTTCTTATTGTTGCCAAATCATCAGGTGATAAAGTTGATATATCTTTGCCATATAATTCATATGTTCCAGAACTGGCGGTATCTAATGCACCGATTATATTCATACAAGTGGATTTTCCTGATCCAGATGGCCCCATAATTGCGACAAATTCACCGGATTTTATATCAAAAGTAATATCAAATAAAACCTGTTGAATTCCCCCTATTTCCAAAGGAAATTGTTTACAAATCTTATTTAAGAAAACTACTGATGGTTTATTCATTTTACATTCTTGGTCCACCGCGAATATCGCTTTTATTTGTTGATTTTTGACCGATATATCCAATTATGATTTTATCATTTGGTTGTATTTCATCTGATATTATTTGTGTTTCTGTTGGGGTTATAAGGCCTTTTTTATAAGGAACAAAAATAATGTCTTTGTTTCGTTTTATTGCAATATGTGTTGCAGGAGTTACGTTTTCTGGGACATTTTCAAATATGTTTTTATATGTGCGGTTTAGTAAACCAGAATTTTTTGTTTTAAAAATATTTTTTGCTTCAGCTACAACGACTGTTACAAAAGCTGTCATTCCAGGCATTAATTTTAAATCAGAATTATCGACATCTATAACAACTGTATAAACAACAACATTTGAAACATTTGTTGGTGATAATCTTATTTGCTGAACGTTACCTGTAAAAGTTTGATTTGGATAAGCATCAACAGTAAAAGTAACCGGTAAACCTTCTTTTATCATACCAATATCAGCTTCTGATATAGCTGTTTCTATCTGCATTTTTGACAAATCTTCGGCTATTTCAAATAAATCTGGTGTTTGAAAAGAAGCTGCAACTGTTTGACCTTTATCTACTTTACGGGAAATAACAGTTCCATTTACAGGAGAAGTAATTGTTGCATATCCCAGATTTGTTAAAGCACGATCATAAGAATATTGTGCTTTGTTAACAGCTTGTTCTGCTTGTTCATAAGTTGTTAAAGATTTTTCCATCTCAGCACGAGAAATAAAACCATCATTATATAAAGATTTATTTCTTTTATATTCACTTTCAAAATATTTTAATTCTGATTTAGCAGAATCAAGAGATGCTTTTGCTTCATCAACTGTTGATTGTAAAACAGATGGTTCGATTGTTAATAATTTATCACCTTTTTTTACATGAGAATTAAAATCTACAAAAATATCTTCTATGGTGCCAGAAACTTGGGATCCAACATTAACAGTATTTACTGGTTGAATTTCTCCGCTGGCAGTAACTTGTTGAATGATGTCACCACGTGATATATCCATAGTTATATATTCTTTTTTATTGCCAAATATTTTTGGATACAGCCACCAAGATAAAATAATAAGAATAATTATTAAAATTAAAACCAACCATTTGTTACGCCAAATCCACCAAAAAAATCTTTTGATAAAAGAAGGCTTTTTTATAAATGTTTCTTCGTTTGTCATTTATTGTCCTTTAGCCCTGATTTTATGTCGCCTATTGCTAATGCAACAGATGCACGTTTTATAAATAAATCGTATTTAGCAGCGTTGTTTTGTTTCTGGGCATCTGCTAATTCTGATTGTGCTGTTAACCAATCTAACATAGTTGCTCGACCTACTTTATACATCCCAGATGTTACGCGTTCTGTTTCTGTTGCTGATTTTAAAAGTGTTTCAGATTGGTCAAGAATAGTTTTTGCTGTTTTATAATTTTGATATGCGCTGAAAACATCTAACATTGCATCGTCTGTTAAAGATTCTTGTGAATATTTAATGCTTTCATAATCTGATTTTGCAGATCGTGCTTTATATATATTTGAAAAACCAGTGAATATAGGCATAGAAACAGATACACCAACACTTCCGTTTACTTTCGTAGACATATGTTCAAACATTCCATCCATGGTTTTGTCATTAAGATTTGCTGTGCCGTGTACAGAAAAAGATGGTAAATTTTTTAAAAAAGCACTGTTTTTACGATGCCATGCAGCACTGGTTTGAGCATTTGCTTTTAATAAGTCAGGTCTTTTTTTACGTGCAATTGATATTAATTCTTCTATGTTTTCTAATTCTGTATCAGAACCAAAACTTGCAGGCATATCTTTTATTTTTATTTCTTCTGAAGCAGGAAAAGATATTGTATTTAACAAATTCCCTTTTGTAATTTCACGATTATTTTTTGCGCGTTCTAAAGATAATTTAGATGATGCTAATGTTGTATCTGCTTTGTAAACATCAGCTTTTGCTACGGCACCGGATTTATATTTTTTATCTGCTGTATCTTTAGCTGTTTGTGCAACAGTCAATGCTGATTGTGCAGATTTTACGTTTGCATCAGCTGTTAATAATTCATAATAAGCACCTATTATAGAAAATATAAAATTTTGAATTGTTTCATCATAATCAAATCCGGCAGCACGATAAATTGCCAAACTTTCAGCAAAATCAGATTCGCGTTTTCCAAAATCAAAAATTAAATAAGATGCAGATAAAGATGCACTGTAATTCCAATCGTCGTGTTCTGTGTGATTTCTGTTGCCATCAACTGATCCTGTTACTGTTGGTAAATAATATGAATGTGCAGCGTTTTTTGTAAATCTGGCGGATTGCAAAGAAGAATAAGCAGATGCGGTTCTTGGATTGCGACATAAACCAAGGTTTATGACTTCTTGTAAAGTTAAATCATGTTTTGGTAAATGTCTTATAGTGGCACAATTTTCTGATGCTAAAACACTTCCAGGAACACAAAATAAACAATAAATAAAAATTTTAATATTTTTCACTATTAATCCATTTTTTTGATAATTTTAATCTTTTATATGCCTAAAAAACATCGGAACGAATTCTTTTAGCTTGAATGATATTTTTATGTTGAAATCATATATTTTTTTGCTTAATATAGCCTTACGTGAAGGCCAGGTGGCAGAGTGGTTATGCAGAGGACTGCAAATCCTTGGATGCCGGTTCGATTCCGACCCTGGCCTCCAAATTTAAAAATGATAAATCAAATCACTATTTCAAATTTCAGAAATCATATTTGTTCCAGAATAAGAACAAATGGTTGTAAAAATGTTATTATTACTGGTTCTAATGGTGCTGGTAAAACAGCTGTATTAGAAGCAGTTTCTTTGTTGTCTGGTGAACGTGGTTTGCGTGGTGCGGATATACAAAATTTATCAAGATTTGATGGTGATGGCGGTTTTTCTGTATTTGCATCAACAAATGATGATACAGATTTATGTGTTTATTTAAATTCTGGGGAAACAAATAGACGTGCAAAAATAGATAATGAAAATGCGTCTTTGTCTGATTTAGCTAGGTTTTTACGTATTATTTGGCTGACGCCTAAAGAAGACAGAATTTTTGTTGAATCTGCATCAGATAGAAGATCTTTTTTTGATAGATTAGCGGCCAGTTTTGAACCTGCTCATATCGGACGGTTAACACGTTTGAATAAATTAATGTCTGAACGTGGGGGGGCAATAAAATCTGGTGCTGATAAAAATTGGTTAGATGTTTTAGATAAACAGATTGCTTCTACGGCCATAGCTATAGCGGCAGAACGTATAAGATATGCATCAGAATTGAATTATTTTTTTGAAAATGGTGCTGTTTCTGTTAATGGTATGGTTGAAAAATTGATTGTCGAAAATACTGTTACAAATGCAGAAATTTTATATTTTGAATATTTACAAAATAACCGTGATTTAACCGGTGATAAAATGGTTATAGATGGGGTTCATAAGTCTGATTTTGGGGTTTTTAATAAAATTTTAAATTTACCAGCCTATATAACCAGTACAGGTCAACAAAAATCAATATTAATAGATTTAATTTTGGCTCATACTAAATTGGTTCATGTCAGAACAAAACAAAATATTTTAATTTTATTAGATGAAGCTATTGCTCATTTAGATGAATCTGCAAGAACTAAATTATTTAAAGATTTAAATGATTCGGATGCTCAAGTATGGGCTACAGGAATAGATGAAAATGCTTTTAAAAATATTCCAAATGCTGTATTTGTTACTTGCCAAAATGGATCAATAAGTAATATAGTTGTATCGGAGAAAACAAATGCATAACATAGATTATCAACAATTATTGGATAACGCATTAAAATCTGTTGTCAAAGAAGCATTGATTTATGCTCAATTTAATGGTTTGGGTGATAATGCTGGATTTTTTATTACATTTAAAACACGTGATCCTGGGGTTGTATTACCAGATTTTTTAAAGATAAGATATCCTGATGTTATGACGATTGTTTTACAATATTCATATAATAATTTAAATGTTTCGGATAAAGAATTTGGGGTACAGTTAACTTTTGATGGACGTCCATTTTTTATACGTGTCCCTTTTTCTGCATTGGTTGAATTTAAAGATCCTTCGACTGAATTTATGTTATCATTTCATCCAAAACAAACACAAACAACAGCAGATAATGATATAGAATTACCATTGGAAGAAAAACCTGGTTCTGTACCAGATGATAAAAGAATAGTTTCTTTGGATGAATTTAGAAAGAACAGAAAGTTATAAAAAAATACCGGCATTTGCCGGTATTTTTTATTTACGCAGACCCAATTTTTTAATCAAATCTTCGTATTCAGAAGCATCATTCATTTTGATGTATTTCAACAATTTCTTGCGACGATTAACCATCAATAACAAACCACGTTTTGAATGTTCATCTTTGTGATTTGCTTTCATGTGTTCTGTTAAATTGCGAATACGTTCTGTTAAAACAGCAACTTGAGAAGCGGCAGAACCACCGTTATCATGTTCGCTGGTTTTGAACGCAGCGATCAATTCGCTTTTCTTTTCTTTTGTAATGGACATTGTTCATCCTTTGTTTAAAGAGTTCTTATTGGGCAAAGCATACCGTTTTTTACGCATCCTATACCAATAAATGTTTTATTGTTGTAAACACGCACTTTTTCGTATGTTTTGTCGGTTTTGATAAATCCACCGTTTTTATAAAAAGCAGTATCTTTATCGTCCAAATTGATTACCGGAATGTCCCCCAGCGCACAATCTGGTGCCATCAAATATTTCATGACAGCATCACTATTATTAACCAGATTTTCCAAAAAATCAAGTTTTACAGCATTTTTTACATCAAACCCATTTGTTTTTGTTCTTCGTATATATGTTGTTGTCGCTGTTGTGTCACAAATTTTTGCTATATCCCGAACTATGGAACGAACATATGTACCACGCGAACAAATAACACGAAAATTAAAATTATCGTCTGTTTTACCGGTAAATTCTAATTCATAAATTACTATTGGACGAGATTTTATTTCGATTTGTTCACCAGATCTTGCTAATTCATATGCCCTTTTCCCATTTACATGAACAGCTGAAAAATTTGGTGGAATTTGTTCAATATTACCTGTTAACTTTTTACATGCTTCTATAATTTTTGAATCTGATGGTTTTTTACCGGCTTTTTTGACAATTTTACCGGTAATATCTAAGGAATCTGTTTCTATACCAAAACGCAAACCAAACAAATATTCTTTTTTGTTTTCTTGGTGTTCTTCTATAAAAGGAATCATTTTTGTAGCGTTTCCAATAGCTATTGGTAAAACACCGCTGGCCATTGGGTCAAGTGTTCCTATGTGTCCAAATTTTTTTTCACCAAATATTTTTGCAATATGCCAACCAGCTGTTCTGCTGAACAGACCTGAATCTTTATCTAAGATAATGAATCCGTCCATTTTTATCCAAATAATGATAATTGTGATTTAGATTTTGGTTCTTCTATAACTGGTTTTACAGATGTTTTTTTTGTCGTTTTATCATTTTGAACATCTGTATCAGATTCCAGATTTGATAAAACTTGTTCTGCACGTTGAACGACACTTTCTGGCATTCCTGCCATTTTAGCAACAGCTATACCATAAGAACGGTTTGCTACACCTGGTATAATTTTGTGTAAGAAAACTATGTCATTGTTATGTTCACGAACATCAATTGTTAAACATGATACATGTGATAATTTTTCGTCATTAACTAATTTTGTTAATTCGTGGTAATGTGTTGCAAACAATGTGCGTGGTGTCAAATTGTTTAAATATTCTAAAACAGCCTGAGCAATTGCCATTCCGTCAAAAGTTGATGTTCCGCGCCCTATTTCATCAAATATGATAAAAGATTGTTTTGTTGCACGATTTAATATGTTTGCGGTTTCAACCATTTCTACCATAAATGTAGATTGTCCTGCTGCTAAATTATCAGAAGCACCAACACGACTGAATAATTGGTCACAAATACCAATTTTTGCTGAAACAGCTGGAACAAAAGATCCAAGATGTGCCAATACCACCAATATAGCATTTTGACGTAAATATGTAGATTTACCAGCCATGTTTGGTCCGGTTAGCAAAGCTATTTCTTTATCAGTTAAATTACAATCGTTTTTAACGAAATTATTTCCATTATGTCGCAAAACATATTCTATTACCGGATGTCGACCACCAACAATATTAAATTCATTGTTTGTAGTTATTTCCGGGCGAACCCAAGAATACAAATCAGAAATAACAGCCAAAGATAGCCATACATCCAAATCTGCTATTAAATCAGCAGTATTCATTAAATCGTCAGATATGTTTTTAATCTTTTCTATCAAAGAATTTATAATATCGTTTTCTATTGCAGATGCTTTTTCAGATGCACTGCGTATATCATTGTCTAAATCAATTAATTTCTCTGTTGTGAAACGCATGTTTCCGGCCATTGTTTGACGATGTATAAAACCTGATTCCGGATTCATTAAAATATCAGCACGAGAAGATGGAACTTCTATGAAATATCCTAAAATATTATTATATTTTATTTTTAATGTGTTTATGTTCGTTTCGTTTATATATTGTGCTTGTAATTCTGCAATAGTTTCCATTGCTCCGTTTGATAAATTACGCATCTTATCCAAAGATAAATCAAAACCGTTTTTTATTACATTTCCATCACGGAAAAATGTTGGTAATTCTTCGTTTAATGCAGAATCTAATTCTTGAGCAAAAGAATCATGTGTATTTATATTTTTAAATTTTTCAGATAATTGATAATCTAATTTATCACCCAATAAACGAACAGAATCTAAAATAGATAAAAATTCAGATATATTTCGCATATCTCGTGGTGTTCCGCGTCCTGATAGCAAACGAGATAATGCACGATTAACATCTGGAATTCTGGATAAAGTAACACCGATTTCAGCCATCAAAGAATGGTTTAATAACAAATGACCAATATGATCTTGTCTTGCTTCTATGATTTCTTTATCGGCGGGTAATGTGCGTAAATAAGAACGTAATTTACGGGCACCAAATGCAGTTTTTGTGTTATCTATTACATCCAGTAAACATGTGCCACCATCATTGATAGGTGCATCTATTTCCAAACTTTTCCATGTTGCAGAATCTATAATTAATTGACGTCCAGATTTAAAATTATATGGTGCACGAAAAGATATATTTGCACCACGTTGTGTGTTAAATAAATATCCAGCTAATAAAGTTATGGCAGATGCAATATTAGGATTTTGTGATTCTACATTGCCACTGAATACACGTGATACAATTAAATTGATATCAGAACGAATATATAATTTTTCATATACAGGTGTTGTTTTATATATATCACGTAAATTTTTGATAATTTGGTTTTCTGCATCTTTTTCAGGATAAATTATTTCTGCTGGATTTATACGAATCATATCATCAACAATACAATCAGAAGAACCTGTGAAAAATTCACCAGTAGAAATATCGCAACCAGCTATATCAAAATTTGCACCAGATAAAGGAACTATTGATATTAAAAAATTAGATTTTTTCGGAGTTAATAAATTTTCGTCTGTTAACGTACCAGGGGTTAAAACACGAACAACTTGTCTTTCTATAAATGTATGACCACGCTGTTTTGCCTGCGCTGGCGTTTCCATTTGTTCAACCAAAGCAACTTTGTATCCAGATTTTACAAGACGACCAAAATAATTATCAGCAGCATGCCATGGAATGCCGCACATTGGAACGTTTTCACCAAAACCATCTGTACCACGATGTGTTAAAACTAAACTTAATGTTTCGCTGACAGTTTTAGCATCTTCAAAGAAAGCTTCATAAAAATCCCCCAAGCGGAACATTAATAAAGCATCAGGATTTTCCGCTTTCATATCAACATATTGTTGCATCACAGGTGAAAGTTTGTTTTTTTCTGCCATGTTTTTTTATTCTGCGCTAGTAGAAACTTTCAAAGTTTCAATTTTTAATTCGGCTTCTTTTAATAATTGTTCGCAATAAGCTTTTAATTTAATACCTTGTTCATATGCAGCAACAGAATCAGCCAAAGGCATTTGACCGGATTCCATTTTTTGAACCAATTCAGTTAATTGTTTATATGCTTCTTCAAAAGATAATTTATTTGCATCCATATCTTTCCCTTTTTATAGTGCTAAGATACTGCATAAAAATGATGTTTGCAAGAATTTATATGTATAAAAAAACCGCTTTTCGGCGGAATTTTTATTTTGTTGGTGCAATTATTATTGATTTAGTTCTGTCATCTGGTTTAGATTTTGATTCCAGTGTTCCTTTGTCCCCAACCAATTCAACAATATGAGCAAATAATTGAGGTACTGCATCACGACCACGTGCTAAAACTTTCTTAGATCCATGTGTCATAACAGCTATTTTAACTTTATTGCCCTCTTCTAAAAATTCAAAAACTTTCTTTAATTTTATATTTAAATCGTTTTCTTCAATGAAAGGTTTTACCCAAACTTCTTTTAATTCGATTGTTTTTTGTTTTTTGCGTGCTTCACTGGCACGTTTTTTTTGTTCGTATTTATATTTACCGTAATCCATCATTTTTACCAACACAGGTGTTGCATTGGCGTTTATTTCAACCAAATCTAATCCGGCATCTTCTGCCATACTTAATGCAGTTGCAGTTTCCATAACACCCAAGTTTTGGCCATCTTGACTGATAACCTGGACAGATTTAGCAAATATTTTTTCATTCATACGTGGGCCCATATCACGGCCTTTGTTACTATTCATATTTGGTTTAATTGTTGTGCTCCTTTAATAATACAGGGGAATTATTAAATATTTTTATGCATTTTTCAACATTTTTTGAACGTTTTGTAATGCGTTCCATACATCTCGTTTTGCACTTGGTTTTAAAATCAAATAATTTGGATGATACACTGGGATTACCGTATAGCCTGATTCTGTTTCAATTTCATTTCCATGCATAGATGTTAAGTTTATTTTACCAATTTCTTGTGCTGCCAATGTTCCGAAAGTTAAAATTACTTTGGGTTTTAACATTTCTATAATTTTATCTGTAAAGGGGCGAATTAAATCTAGTTCTTCTTTGTTTGGGCTTCTGCCACCCGGGGTTCGCCAAAAAACTAATGGAATTATGGAAACAGATTCGCGCGACATATTAATAGCTGATAACATTTTATCTGTCATTTCACCTGCCATGCCTGATAATATATTGCCAGACAAGTCATCATCTGTACTTGGTATATCTGTTATTATAAGTAAACCATTGGGTTTTGTTGCAATATTTGGCATAACAACATTGGTCGCACCATTTCGCAAAGGGTGGTTAAATTCACAAATCATACGTATCAAAGATTGTATATCATTTGGTCTGGCTACCATAGATTTTACTGTTTCTAATGTTATTGGTGCAGATGGAGCTATTATCATAGGTTTGTCGTCTTGACGATTCGTTTGGGCAGAAAAACTTTGTTGAACAGGTGTTTTCTTCGTATTGTTTTTTGCCGGATTTTCGGTTATTTCCCATTGAACACCAGCCATATTTAAATCTAATAACCCATTATTTCCCATGTTTTATCCTTGCTTTTCAGTTGTTTTTAATATACAATATAACCTGAGCAACAAAAACTCAAGGGAGTATTTTCATGAAAGTATTAAATTTTGCTATGTTAGCTGGTGTTGCTGGATTGTTAGCATCTTGCGGAGGATCCAGTGTTGTTGAACCTGCTGATTTGAATAATCAACGTGTATTTTTTGCATATAATTCTGCAGAAATTTCTGAAGATGCAGAAAATAATTTGTTGGGTCAATCTTTGTATATGAAACATCATGATGATGTTAAAGTACAAATTGCTGGTAACTGCGACGAACGTGGTTCTACAGAATACAATTTGGCTTTGGGTGCACGTCGTGCAAATGCTGCAAAGAAAGTATTAGTAAATGATGGTATTGATGCTTCTCGTATTTCTACTATCTCTTACGGTAAAGAACGTCCATTGGTACAAGGTACTGGTGAAAGCGTTTGGAAATACAATCGTAACGCAACAACAACAGTTAAATAATGTAGCTTTTGTTATATAAAAAAAACACCGGTTTTTGCCGGTGTTTTTTTTATATCATTTTAATAACTTATTTATTAGATCTTCCATTTGTACACGATTAGCAAAAGAAATGATAAATTCACCTGCTCCGCCCTTTTTTTCGCGTAATTTAATTTTTGTATCTAAATTTTTCGATATTTTAGATTCTATTTTAGATACATAAGCAGGATCTAAAGATTTTTTATTAAAAGATCTGCTGGTTTTAGAACGTTCAGATGTTTTTACTTTTTTTTGTGCTTCTGATACTGATAATTTATTGTTAATAATATCATGAGCCATTTGTTCAGGGTTTTCTGAAACTGCAATTGTTCTGGCATGAGATGCTGATAATTCTCCGCTTTTTACTAAATCTTTAACAGAATCAGGTAAAGAATTTATACGCATAAGATTGCGAATATAACTGACGGATTTTCCGATAAGTTTTGAAACTTCTTCGATTGTATAACCGCACTTTTCCATCAAATTTGCATAACCTTCCGCTTCTTCAATAGGGTTTAAATTTTCACGTTGGACATTTTCTATTAAAGCAATTTCCATCGCATTTTGTGGTGTTAAAGTTTTTACCAATGCGGGAATTTCACTTAACCCTGCCATTTGAGCTGCACGATAACGACGTTCGCCTGCAACTATTTCATAAAGATAAGGCTTGTTTTTTACTGTTCTAAGAATAATAGGAACCAAAACCCCTTTTTCTTTGATTGATTCGGATAAATCTTTTAATTCATTTTGTGTAAAAGTTTTTCTTGGTTGGTCAGGGTTAGGGCTTATTTGAACTAAAGGGATAGGTTTTATAACAGTTCTTTCTGTGCCTGTTAATACAGATATATCTGGGGTTTGTCCCATTTCTTGATTTAATTCTGCTAATCCTTTACCTAAAAATCTAGATGTCATTTTAATTCCTTTCTTCTAAAGCATTAACAACTTCTGTTGCAACTCTTAAATAAGCTTGGGCGCCTGTAGATTTAAAATCATAGAATAGGGCTGGTTTACCATGACTTGGTGCTTCTGAAACACGGACGTTTCTTGGTACTACGGTTTTAAATACTTTGTTTCCAAAAGTTTTTCTTACATCTTCTTCAACAGCACGTGTTAAACCAAGTTTTTTATCGTACATTGTTAATACCATACCTAAAATATCCAAATCTGGGTTCCATTTTTCTTGAATAGCTTTAATTGTAGATAATAAATGTTGAACACCTTCCAAAGCAAAAAATTCACATTGTAAAGGAATTATTACATAATCGGACGCTGTCAGAGCATTTATAGTTAACATACCTAAATTTGGTGGACAATCTATAAGTATGTAATCATAATTATTTTGAATACCTTCTAACGCATCTTTTAATCTGAATTCGCGTCTATCCAGGTCTAACATATCTAATTCTGCACCAGCCAATTTTGCAGAAGCTGGTAATAAATGCATGTTTGGGACGGCGGTAGTTAATATGTTTTCGTTCACTGTTGCGTTTCCCATTAAAACACCATATATACTTTGTTTATGTGAAGCGCGTATAAAACCTAAGCCTGTTCCTGCATTTCCTTGGGAATCAAGATCTATTAATAATACACGTTTTTTTATGGCGGCTAAAGATGCAGCTATGTTTATAGCTGTTGTTGTTTTGCCTACACCACCTTTTTGATTTGCGAAAGATATTATTTTAGCCATTTTTTAACTTTTTTTATCGTTAAAAACAGCATATTAAATTATAAAAAAATAGTCAATACAAATATTAAAACTACTAAAATCAATAAGTTATTTAAAATTTCATATGAAATAAAATTATTTTTTTAATGTTTTTATGTGTATGATATTTCCGTCACCTGTTGTGGAAGGAAATAATTCATAATCAAATTTATATTTTGTTTTTGCAGTTTTTATTTCAGATTCAATTTCCCGGCCTTTTAATAAAAAAAACTGGTAATTTTTTTTGTGTGTATAATCAAATATTTTTATTAAAGGTGCAAATGCACGTGCTGTAAAAATAATATTACCGGTATTTGCCGGTATTTTTTTAAGAAAATTTTCTATTCTGTCGTTGATTATGGTTAGATTTGGTAAATCTAATTGTTTTTTTAATTCTGATAAAAAAATTGTTTTTTTTCTTATTGATTCTATGCAAGTAACATTCCAACCCATGATGGCTAAAACAACACCTGGAAAACCAGCTCCACTGCCTAAATCTATAATGTTTGTGTTTTTTGGTATGTATTTAGCAAGTTGTGCACTGTCTAAAATGTGACGGTTTTTGATGTCTGATAAAGTACTTGGTGCAACCAAATTCATTTTGGTTGACCATTCTTTAAGCAGATTTTCGTATTTAATAAATTTTTCTTCTATTTTCATAATATTTATTCTAACATAATTTATTATGAAAGGAATAAAAAGTTTTTGTAGTGCCGGTTTAATTACGGTGTTTGTGGTTGGTTTGGGTTATTTAATTGGAACCAACACTGGTTTTTTTGGATTGTTGAAAAGAGATGTTGTTTCTGGTGTTGAAAATACAGAGTATGGTAATTTTTTAGCCGCTCAACATGCTTTGTTTGTTAATGATTTTGAATCTGCTTCTGAAATGATTAGTAATGTGAAATCAGATATATCTGTTGTTTCACAAACTAAGGTTTTAGCTGATTTTTTTAGCGGAAAAATGCCTGAAAATGCAACTGTTTTAAAGTCTGATAAAGATTTAGCAAACAGATTGATTTATGATTCTTATTTGATTAATCAAAACAAATGGTCTGAATTATATCAAAGACATGCTAAAGACAATTCTTTGATGATTGCGCCAATAAAAATTTTTTCTGCTGTGAAACAAGGTAAAACAAAAGAAGCTTTGAAATATGTTGATTCTTTGAAAACAACAGATAATTGGAAAGCGTTTATTCGTGGTCAAATAGCTGTCTTAAACAAAGATGTTGAAGGTGCAGCAAAAGAGTTTGCAAAAGTTCATCCTGATTTTATGAATATAAACGATTATTTGTATTTAATGTCGTTTTATAAAACAAACGATATGTTTGAAGATATGGATATTTTGCGTGGAGATTTTACATCTAAACCCGGTGGTATGTTTGTTTTAGATTATGATGATATTCCTGATTGGTCTGAATATTCTGGTTTTGAAAATAATATAGCTTTTTCAATGATTCAAACTGTTTCTCATACTCATATAATGTTATTAACAGATTTGTCTTTATTGTTGTTGCGTTTTTCAGAAAGTATATCTGATACAAATACAGATGCTTTGAATTATTATCTTGGACAATATTATTTTTATAATACAGGTGATTATACAAAAAATATAAATAATATTTCTAAAAACAGCCCTTTTTATCTGTTTGGACAAATGAAGGTTGCTGAAAAAAACGGTGATTTGAAATATATAGAAAAAATTGCGAAAAATAATCCTTTATTTGTTCCTGCTGTGGATGTAATGCTGGCTAATTACATTAAAAATGGAAATAAAAGAGCTGCTTTGAATTTGATAAATTCTGGATTAAAAAATAAGGATTTGTCTGATTATGGTAAAATTTATTTCTTGAAACAACGCGCAAATGTTTATTTAATGTTTAATAATCCTGATAAAGCACAATCGGATATATACGAGTTTATGGATATAGATGATACTTTATCGCCTGATGTTATATTGTTGCAAGCTCGTGCTTGGAACCAAAAAAATATAAATCTGGATGATGCGTATGCTTATACTATGTCTTTAATAAAGAAAAATACATCTGATGTTGTTGCATGGGATTTGTTGGGTGTAATTGTAGATAAAAAAGAAGGTGTTGATTCTGCTTTGGAATTAATGGAACATGTTGGTGGAGTATCTGTAAATGTATCTTCTTTATATGAACATTTGGGTGATTTGTATTTAAAAAAAGGTGAAAACGAAAAGGCAAAAAAGTCATATTTGCGTGCTATAGATTTATCTGATGATGGCTTGGTGGTGGTGCCTTTTGTTCAAAGAAAGTTAAGGAAAATAAAATGAAAGTAGGTGTTTTTGGTGCTGGTGCTTGGGGAACTGCGCTGGCTTATACTTGTGCAAAATCTGGTAATGATGTTATTCATTGGGGGTTTAATGGTGTTTTTGATGGGTTGTCAGATTTAGAAAAACCAGAAAATGTCGTAAGAACAGATAACATGGAAGATTTAAAATCTTGCGAATATTGGTTAATTGTGACCCCGGCTGCTTTTTTCAGGGAAACTGTTAAAAAAATGGCGAATGTTTATAATGGTCAACCAATTTTGATTTGTACAAAAGGAATGGAAGGTGAATCTGGGGAATTTATGTCCGAAATTTTAAACGCTGAAATTCCAGAATGTAAAGATTTTGGTGTTTTGTCTGGGCCGCAATTTGCACGTGAAGTTGCAACCGGTGTTCCAACAGGATCAACATTGGCCGGAAATGATAAAGTCAGAGCAGGGGGCCATATAGCACTTTCTGAATTATATTTACAAGACAGCACAGATGTCATAGGTGCACAATTGTGTGGTGTTGGTAAAAATGCTGTATCTTTGATTTCGGGGTATGAAACAATCAAAGCGGGTGGCGAAAATGAACGTGCTTTGATATTTACACGTGCTTGGAATGAAATAGTGGATATCGCCGTTGAAATGGGTGCAGATTGTGGAACTTTTTTAGGTTTATGTGGTGTGGGTGATTTGTTTTTGTCGGCAACATCACCAACCAGCCGTAATTTTTCGTCGGGTGAAGCAATCGCACGTGGCGAACAATATACCGGAACTGTCGAAGGTATATTTGCCTTGCGCGGACTTATTCATCGTGCAGAAAAATTTGGTATAAAAACACCTGTTTTGTGTGAAATGAAAGAAAAAATGGGTTTGTAAATACCATAAATTTTTGTTGAAATTCGCAACACCTGTGAAAACAGGTGTTGTGTTTTTATAAAGGTATGATATAATTATAAGCGAATTCCAAAGGGATTTGGGGTTCAGGACCTTGATAAGTCCTATATTCGTCCGGTGCAATAAATGCATCGTAATCATCCCTGACTTTTATGGTTGGGGAGCGTTGGCTATATAATACAGAAAAAACTGAAAAACCGACGGAATCATTGACGAATATGGTTTTATCAACTCCCTGACCACCAATATTTCTTTTGGTGGTATTTCTTTTTGTGCCACAGGGAGATAATAATGAAGAAGTTTCTTATATTATTGTTTGTAATATTTATTTGCTCTATCGCTCACGCAGATACAGAAACAATAAATTGGTATGTTGATGGCAATACATATGCAACAACAACTTGTGAAATTGGTGGTGGTGTATCTTTGCCCGATGAACCAACCAAATACGGTTACGATTTTATCGGTTGGTCAGAAATCTTTAATCGTGGAACATTTGCAAACTGGGCGGCCATACCAAACAGCGCAGGCGGTTATTTGGGTGATTCAAACGGTTCGAATATTCCACAAGAAAATGATTATATTATTGTTAACGATGCAAGTGATGTTCCAGAATATGGCGAAAATATCGAAATGTATGCAAAAAGTAGTAGTTCTTGGTCTTGGAGCAAATGTAATACATACGTTGATAGCATCGATTACGGTTTTGGTGAATATTTATATGAAGAAAATATTTATACATATACCACTTCATGTGGATATAGTGCCAGAACTTGTGCTCATTGGCGTTCTGACACAAGATACGTTGTTTGTTCGGGGGTAATTTACGAACCAGGAAATGTTTTTTTTACAGTGGTTGCCGACGATAAGATTAGAGACGGAAAATACAACGGCGGAAAAAGTTTTTATGCCAAATTTATCACCGGTTATCCATATTCTGGTAAATGGTTATTGCGGTATCATGGCAATTGGAACGATTTGGGTCGTGGTGGTTGGGTCGCTGAAAAACAGTTGGATTAAAATATGAATAAAATAACAATATTTTTATTGTTGTTATTTATAGTGCAAACACCTGTATTTGCTGATGAATTATCTTGTAAAACTGGCATGCAGGATTTAATGGCTTTATTTACACCCAAAACTATAAATTGTAATGATAATCAATTTTTACCTGCGAATTCTGTCACTTGTTCAAATTGTCCAAATGGTTATACTTGTCCTGGTGGTGATTTGATTTTTAATGAAACAAAATCTTCGGGTATAGATTATAGACAAAAGATAACAACATCAGCCAATAATGTTTGTTCTCAAAATTTTCCAAAAATGTTATATGCAAACTTCAAAATTGCACAGCGTAATTGTGATCCAGGGTATTATTTACCTGCGAACAGTGTTAGTTGCACGATATGTTCGGCCGATCATTATTGTCCCGGTGGACAACTTACATTTAATGAAACTGCTCCACAGGGAATTATAGAATGTCCATCTGCTCATCCTTTTGCGCCGGTGGGTATGTGGTTGGAATCTCAATGTGGTCGGAAATTACATGTCGGTAATGATGTTATTTATATGCACCAACAACCTGCACATCCAACAACACATCGTTTATTTATTCAATATGGAAATACGGTTTATTCTGCAAATGCCAAACCAAAAGAATTTGGAATTGATGATATAAAAATGTCGTTTGGTGCCGAAAATTCATTACATGTCATTCTAGACGGTATTGAATATTTGGTTTATGATGATTCTTTGGAATAAAAATAATTATTTTGATAAAGAATTAAAAATTCTGTCGTAATAAATGAAGTAAAGTACTTCTTTTAATGCGGCGGAATTTAAATCTTTGAATATTTGTGGCAAAGTTTTTGTTTTTTTGTATTCGTCTATATAAGGTGTCATTATTTTTCGTCCGGAATTTTCACCCAATGTCACGCGGCCAAAATTATCAAAAGCAACCAATTTTAATAATCTGTTTCCATCTGGTTGTATAAATGTGAATTGTGGATATTCTGTATTATATGCACCAGGAATTTTTGCCGCACGTCCACCGTCAAATAATGTTGCAAAACTTGAATAATACAACATTTGTTCATTTATACCGGTATATGATTTCTTTGAATTTTGCCCAAATGCAACCAATTCGTATGTTTTAAGTTTTTTGGATAATTGTTTTTCAAATTTTGCAACCAATTCTTCTTGGCCAACAAAAGAAGATAAATGTATAAGAACTGGCAAACCAGCCAATTCTTGAATAATTTTAAAATTATTTTTAAAACAATTTGTGTGATAGTTATCTAATGATAAAGATATTTGTAATTTAGGAAATTCAAGTTTATTGGTTCTGGTTTCTGTAATGATTTTGCGTAAATCATCAAAAATTTCTTTGCCAAAAGATGTATTCGCCCAACCCGCGTTTGTTTTTATATCAACCCCGATTTTATTGTCGATAGCAAATCTTAATATATTTTGAATGTATTGTTTGTCGCCAAATTTATAAGCAGAAAATATTTCACCGCCGGTAAAAACAACTTCGTTAATAAATTTTGGGTCTTGTTTTGCTTGGGTTAAAATTTCAAATATGGTTTCTTGTGGAATATAGGTTTTTTCGTTGTTTGGACCAGATTTTTCACAACAATGCGGACATTTATACCAACAATAATTTGTTGTTTTGAATATTAAATAATATGGTGCGTTGGCGGCCAAAAACAGTATGTCGTTGGCAAAACGTACGTCTTGTTTTAAAGATTTTATAAGATTTGTCATAAATATATATTTGCACAAAAATAAAAATTGTCAATAAAAAATATAGTCTAAAATCTTGCAAATAAATAAATATATTTTATAATCTTCCTTGAAAAGCCGCAGGGATGAAATTGTTCTTTCTTGTATTTGGATAAAGAATACAAAAACGAATGATTTTTCTCTGCAAAAATGAACAAAATGAACGAATGGAGAATTTATATGTTCGGAATTTTCAAAAAAGAAGAAAAACATGTTTTGAATAATCCTGTTACTGTTGAATTTCAATATGGTGACGAAAAGGTTATTTTAGAAACAGGTCGTTTTGCAAAACAAGCAACTGGTGCTGTTATGGCAACAATGGGTGGCACAATGGTTTTAGCAACTGTATGTGCTGAAAAAACAGCTGTAGAAGGTCAAGATTTCTTTCCTTTGACTGTTGATTATCAAGAAAAATATGCATCATCTGGTCGTATCCCTGGTTCCCGCGATCGTCGTGAAGGTAAAGCAAGCGTAAGTGAAACTTTGATTGCACGTTTGATTGATCGTCCTATTCGTCCTTTGTTTCCAGAAACATTTAAAAACAAAGTTCAAATCATTGCCCAGGTTTTCTCTTATGACAAGAAAAATCAACCTGATATTTTGGCTATGATTGCATCAAGTGCTGCTTTGGCAATATCTGGTGTTCCTTTTGCAGGACCAATTGGTGCAGCACGTGTTGGTTATAAAGATGGTCAATATGTTTTGAATCCTTCTAAAAAAGACTTGGATGAATCAGAAATGGATTTAGTTGTTGCTGCAACTAAAGACGGTGTTTTGATGGTTGAATCTGAAATTGGTGAATTGGATGAAAAAACAACATTGGGTGCTGTAAAATTTGGTTTTGATCAACAACAAACAGTTATTAAAGCGATAAATGAATTTGTTGAAAAAGCAGGTAAAGAACGTTGGGAAACACCAGAACATAGTGAAGAATATATTGCTATGGAAAAAGATTTTGAACAATTTGCTGGTGAAATAACAGATGCTTTGTTAATCAAAGAAAAATTGGTACGTTTGGATACTTTAGCTGAAATCCATACAAAAGCAAAAGCAAGAATTGCAGAATTGTTCCCGACCACAACAACTGCAACTTCTACTTTAGAATCTTGGGCTGATGAAATTGTAGAAGGTATTACAGCACGTATTATGCGTGGAAATATCTTGGCTGGTAAACCACGTATTGATGGTCGTGATACTAAAACAGTTCGTCCAATTGAAATTGAATTAGGTGTGTTGCCTCGTGCACACGGATCTGCTTTGTTTACACGTGGTGAAACACAAGCTTTGGTATCTTTGACCTTGGGTGGTGGTAAAGATGCTTTGCCAATCGAATCTTTAGATGGTGACAGCGAACGTGATTTTATTTTGAATTATAATTTCCCAGGTTATTCAGTTGGTGAAGCAAAAGGTTTAAAATCCCCAGGTCGTCGTGAACTTGGACATGGTAATTTGGCATGGCGTGCTGTTCATCCAATGGTGCCTTCTCGCAGTGAATTTGATTATGTAATTCGTGTTTGTAGCGATATTTTAGAATCTAATGGTTCTTCATCTATGGCTACAACTTGTGGTGCGACATTGGCTATGATGGATGGTGGTGTTCCTATGAAACGTCCAGTAGCAGGTATCGCAATGGGCTTAATCAAAGAAGGCGATGATTATGCTATTTTGACAGATATCTTGGGTGACGAAGATCACTTGGGTGATATGGACTTTAAAGTAACAGGTACAGATCGTGGTATCACAGCTTTGCAAATGGATATCAAAATCACATCTATTACTTTTGAAATTATGGAACATGCTTTGTCACAAGCAAAAGATGGTCGTATGCATATCTTAGGCAAAATTGAAAAAGCTATCAAAGCTCCACGTAAAACTTTGTCTGAATTTGCTCCACAAGCTTACACAATGAAAATCAATCCTGAAAAGGTTCGTGATGTTATTGGCAAAGGTGGTGCGGTTATCCAAGCTTTGACACGTGATACTAATACTCAAATCGAATTAGAAGACGATGGCAGTATTAAAATCATGGCTGCTGATAAAGATGATGCCGAAGCTGCTATTGCTCGTATCAAAGAAATCGTAGCTGAACCAGAAGTTGGCGAAATCTATGAAGGTGAAGTCAGCGGAATGAAAGATTTTGGTTTATTCGTTAAAATTTTGAAAAATTTTGAATCTATGGTTCATATTTCTGAAATCACAGGTGAAAGATTAGAAAAAATTGAAGATGCTAAAATCAAAGTAGGGGATAAAGTTTTTGTTAAATACATGGGTACAGATAAACGCGGAAAAACACGTTTGTCTATGGTCGGTATTGATCAAAAAACAGGTAAAGAAAAAAAATAATAAAAGGTATGAATTGTGGCTGTAGTTGATAAAGCACAATGGGTGGACAGGGAATGGGCAGCCTATTTAGGTTGCCCAGAAACTAAGGTTGCGCAGTATAGAGAGATATTAGAAAGTATGTTTTTAACAGGTATTACAAAAGATGTAGCCAGTGGCAAATATTTTTTTGTAATGCACAGATATGATTTTTCACCGTCTGGACAACAAAGATTGTATTTAATGCAAAGCGGAAAAAATATGTTTGATACATATGAAGCTGCTTTAAAAGATGCGAATACTAATATTATTTCAAAAATGTATTTAGATAGTTTTTGGGAAAGACATTTAGAAATTCCTGCAAGGGCTGTTCAGATGTTGCTTATAAGACAAAAATAAACAAAGAGAATAAAAATGGATATGGAAGCTTTAATGGCACAAGCACAAGATTTACAAACTAAAATAGCATCTGCGCAAGATTCTTTGGCTGATATGCAGGTTAAAGGAATTGCTGAAAATGGTGCAGTAATAGTTGCTATGACTGGCAAATATGATGTTTTATCTGTGAATATTCGTCCTGAAACTTTATCGTTAGATGCAGAAAAAGTATCTAAATTAGTAACAGATGCATATAAAGATGCAAAAGCAAAAGCAGATGTTTTAATTGATAAAGTGATGTCTCAAATTACAGGTGGTTTGTCAGAATAAAAAAATACTGGACAAATAAAAAAAATAATGTAATATAGTTATCGCTTTGGGTGTTTAGCTCAGTTGATTAGAGCATCTCGTTTACACCGAGAGGGTCAGGGGTTTGAGTCCCTTAACACCCACCAGAAATTCAAGCCGGGTTGATCCCGGTTTTTTGTTTTTTTATTGTGGTGTTAGACGAAAACCCCTGGTTTGACAATGAGTAAGCGAAAACAAGCATTAGCAAAGTTTGAGCGCTAACGAATGCGGCGCAGGATATTTATATCCGAGCCAGTCCCTTAACACCCACCAGGAATTCAAGCCGGGTTAATCCCGGTTTTTATTTTTTTGCGTTTTTTAATCTTAATTGGCCACAAGCTGAACCAATGTCTGCACCACGTTCGCGTCTTATTCGTGTATGAATACCTTTTTTTATCAAAATATCTTGAAACCTGTGAACAGAATTTCCAGAAATAGATGCAAAATCACGTTCGTCCACTGTATTCCAAGGAATCAGATTTACCATCACATTGTGGCCATATAATAAATCGGACAGTTTTTCTGCATATTCATTAGATGCATTATAAAGCTCTATATCACCGTTTTTATCTTTTTTGCCTAACAGTATATATTCAATCATTAATTGGCGATTGTGCGTGTCTGAAAACGTAAATGCTGCATCTAAAACTTCTTGTAATTTATATTTGTTGTTTATAGGCATAATTTGACTGCGTAATTCATCTGTTGGAGCATGTAATGATATAGCCAAATTAATTGGGCGTCCCCATTTGTTTAATTCTTTTATTCCTGGAACTATACCACAAGTAGAAACAGTTATTCTTCGCCAAGATATATTCATTTCGGAATTCGCGCGTTCTAAAAATCCAATAACATTTTCTGTGTTTTGCAAAGGTTCGCCTGTTCCCATAACTACTATGTGAGAAACATCACCGTTATTTGCATCGCCATTTGGATGAATATCTTTTAATTTATCACCCCTTAATTCCCATTGTGCAACCAAGATTTGAGCAAACATTTCATTTACTGTTAAATTACGTTTTAATCCTAATAAAGTTGATGCACAAAATTTACATCCCATTGCACAACCTGCTTGGGAAGAAACACAAACGCTATTTCCGTATGTTGTACGCATTAAAACGCATTCTATTTGTTCGCCGTCAATTAATTCTAATAAGAATTTTGTTGTTTGATTGTCGGAACTTTCTAGTTTTTTTACGATTTTAACAGGTAAAGTTTCTGCACATTCATTTAATTTATTTCTTAAATCTTCTGGCAGATTTTTCATCACATTAAAATTTGGGGCACCACGATTTAGCCATTCGCGTATTTGCTTGCTGCGAAAACGTGGCAAAGACATATCTGTTACGAATTTTTCTAGTTCAGAATCGTTTAAATTAAAAAGAATTGTTTTCATAATTTATATCTGTCGTCATTTATGATAATTACTGCTTTGCGGCGTAATTGTTTTAGTTGTTGATCAGCAATAACAGTTGCTTTCCTGTATATAGCGTTCTGTTTTATTATTTCATCTATATCTTTATATTCTTTAGATTTTTTTTCACTGCAAACCAAAAGAACAGAATTGTCTTGGACAGAAGACCATGTTAATAAAGGTAAATTAGATATTCTGGATCTTATATCGTCAGATAATTCGTATTGCATGGCTGTTATTTTTTGTGGATAACCACCTAAATCTTCAGCCATTTTTTCTGCAGCATCGCAATTTTTCGGTTTTGTTAATTTTTTTGCTGTATCCACTGGAATATCTATTAAACGAATCATTGTTGTTTCAACAGGTAAACCACGTTCGCGAATTAATTGAGATTTTTCTTCTTTTATTTCGTCTTCAGATATATCAACAGTTGGAATTATTGTTCTTGCAATAATTACACCCCAAGCCATGTCGGAACGAACTGCCAATCTTGCCATAGAATATGTAGTATCGCTTAGTTGACCTAAATTCATATTTTTTAATTCTTTGTCAGCATCTTTATTAGTAGGATTAACATTAAAATTGTTTGCATAATTTAATTTTACATAATCATCTATGATATTTTGTAATGCTTTACGACGATTTGTTGTAGAAACTTGGCCTTGTTTTGACATTAATTCTGTTCTTGCTGTTATATCTGTATCTGTTATCGGATTGCCGTTAACAGTTGCAACAACACTGGCGGCAACAGAAACATTGATTCCAAAAAATAAAAACATTAAAAAACTGCAAATTTTTTTCATATTTTATCATCCTTAATAGTGAGTGCCATTTATGCTGATACCAAATTTGAATTGATATGTTGTGTTTCCTTCATAATCATTTCTTATAGCATTATCTCGATTAAAACTTAAAGACCAAAAATAACAAGGGTGTTCGTAAAATATGCCTGCTGTTCTTCTTTGTATTTTGTGTTCTTCAGCATTATAAATTACATTTCCTGTCAATTTTAGTCTTTTTGTTATTGGTAACCCCGCACCAATTTGTGCTTCATGCGTATCTTTCGTTTTAGAAGAATAAATATCAATAGGTTCTGAATCCCATATATGTCCCAGTGTAAAATAATACCCGTGCCAACCAGTATAAACAGAATTTTCAGAATGTCTTAAAGCATAGTTATCCCTGTCAAAACGAAACCGAGATGATATATTGAAACCAGGTATAGAATATGTTATGCGCCCAACATAATCAGAAAAACCATTTCTGAACCCATTTTCATTAAAATCAGAATTTTCTTTATCTTGTGTGTTTATATCGTATGTTTGACCAATAAATACATCAAAACTATGTTTAGTATTAAAAGCCGCCCAGTGAACACCGTAATCTATAAAATCACCGTTTTCCCAAACGTCTAATCCTGCAAATCTGTTATTTGAAAACAGTGTTGTATCAGATAAAAAGTGACCAGCTGAATCATTGCTGACTGCAAATACGGCATCTTTATTTGAATGTTGCATAATTGTTAATCTGGCTTTTGGCTCTAGGATATATGTCCAATTTTCTTGTGCATCATATAAAGGAAGTCCCCATTCAATATATGCGCTTGGTAAAAATCTTGTTTTCAACCCTGTATAAGACTGACTTATTTCGTTATTATTATATACAGCCACATTTTCAAAATTATATATATCGTATCTTGTTGCTACACTGGCAGTTAATCTGTTTCCACCCCATAAAGTCCATGGTGAAATAATTCTTGTTTCACCGATGATACGTTGACTGTCTGTTTTATCACCAGATACAGCTAATACGTCGCCAGATATAGATAAAAATGTTTCTTTGAAGAAAGGATCTGTTTGATATGTTCCACGTATATTTGGTAAAATATTACCGGAAACAAATGTTTGGTTACGGCTTGGTTCACGCAATTCTTGGAAATCATGGGTATCAGCAACTATATAACTGTTTTGACCGAACAATTCTAATTTTGCACCAGAATCTAGGTAAGGTTGATAACTGTAAAACCCATATTTTTGCAAATATGTTTTATCAGATGTTCTTTGAACGTATATTGTTGTACGTGCATTCTCACCCATTTCAATAATATCATCATTAAATAAATGCCAACGATTTTCTCCTTCTTTATTTCGTGTGAAAGAACCCTTGGTTCTGAATTCAGAATGTGTCATATTTAATCTGTGTTCTGCTTGTAATAAAGGGTTTTCTTTTGTCAGATACGAAAAAGTAGTTGTTAAATCGTGTCTATCAGAAAAATTGATATAGAAAGGAATATTTATTTGTGTTCCCATTTTATTTGTTGAATTAAAACTTGGGTCTAAAAAACCTGTCTTATACTTTACAGACGGGTCTGGCATTTCATAATATGGTAACCATAATACTGGAATATTATCATTATATACCCAAAAAGTTGCATTATGAAAATATAACATTTTTTCTTCTGAATCATGAACGATTTTTTTGCTGTATATTTCCCAAGCGTTTCCATATTCATCACATTTATCACACGCTGTGAACATCGCATGTTTTGCAATCGTTTCAGACATATTATGAATTATAGATTTTGCACGAACGTAAACATTTTGTCCTAACCATAATTCTATATTTTGTGCTTTTAAATCTTTGGATTCTTTTTTAAAATCTGCATCAGTCAATTTTATTTGTTGTCCAGAAGCGTTTATTATTTCTGTATTGCCTTTTGCTTTTAAAGATTCTGTTTTTACGTCATATTCAATTCTGTCTGATTGTATTGTTTTTGCTTCGTCCATATTAATACCAATCGCAAAAGAATTTATTACGAATAAACAGAATAATAAAGATGCAATTATTTTTTTCATTTCTTTCTTAATAAATACACACAAAATAATAATAAAGCAATTACACCAGCAAAAACACATACAAAACCAGTTAAACTGGATATCATATTAGAAAAAGACATATATGAAGCCATAATTATTGCCATCGACAATACAGCCATTGCTGGTGAAAAACTGGCCCTACGACGTAATAAAGATGTTTTTAATAAAATTAATGTGCAAACTATCGCTAAAATTAAATTCATAAAAGGGTTTATAAATCTGGTACATAATTCAATAATTGTTAATTTATGCTGTCTGGTATTTTTTTGATTAAAAACATCTTGCATTAATGTTGCAGTAGATATTCTTCTTACCCTGAAAGAAGAATCAGAATCTTTTTCTTTTAAATTTAAATCCATATCAAAAGTATCAAATGTTCCAGTTGTAAAATTATCAGAACCAGCAATTTGTAATGAACCGTTTTGTGTAACAATGGATAAACCATGATCTGTTGAAATCAATTTACCAACTTCTGCAAAAATTAATATTTCGTTATTTTTATCGCGTGAATCAGACAACATAACCTGATTTAAATCGTGCCCAGATACTTTATCTACATATACAACCAATCCGTTAGCCATTTTTGTAAAAGAAGATTCTTGTAATTTTAAATGTGCTAAGCCATAACGTAAATTCCATTGAGTGCTGTAAAATTTAGCTTGAGAATAAGGTACAAACCAAATATTTAATATCAAATGTAAAATTGTTAATAATGCAGCCATTTTGATTGCAGGTTTTGCAATTTGCCATGGCGATAATCCGGATGCCATCATCACAGTAACTTCGTTTTCAGAAATCATTTTATTGTAGATAAATATCACAGATATAAAAGTAACAAATGGCAAAATTATAGATACGATAAAAGGTATCATTAACGAAGTCATATAAACAAAGCTGGAAAATTTAATTCCATATGTTATTAAGAATTTTGTCATAGACATAATCTGCATCATCCATGCTAATCCAGTAAGAATTAACAATAACATGATGAATATGCCTAATAATTGTTTTAAAAAATATCTGTTAATAATCTTCATTTTACTAAGGTAAGTATAAAGCCCAAAACTTTAACCGTCAAGGAACATATTATAAATAACATACATATAGACATTTTTTTCTTGATTTTTGGCGATTCGGAATTAATAATAAATCGTGTTCTTAAAGTAAGTTTTAGGAGCGGGGTTAAAAAAACCCCGCTCTTTCAATAAAAGGCGAATTTATATCAAGGAGAAACAAATGTCTTTTGAATCTATGCCACGTCAAGATTTATTGTTAGCTATTGATTCTTTGGCGGCAGAAAAAATGATAGACAAAGAAACTGTTATAGAATCTTTGGAAGCTGCTATTGCTAAAATAGCAAAACATAAATATGGTGAAGAATTTAACATTGTTGTTAAAATAGACCGTAAAAATGGTGCTATACATGTTAAACGTTTGTTTGAAGTTATAGAATCACCAGAATCAAAAGGTGATGAATATAACCCAAATACAATGTTGACAGTCGAAAAAGCAAAAAAATATTCAGATAATCCAATTGTTGGTGAATTTGTTGAAGATTCTTTACCTGAACCTGAATTTGGTCGTATGGCTTTCCAGACAGCACGTCAAATTATGACTGCTCGTGTTAGAGATGCTGAAAAAGGTAATCAATACGAAGAATTCAAAGATAATATTGGCGATATCGTTAACGGTGTTGTTAAACGTATTGAATTTGGTAATGTTTTTGTTGATATAAATGGTAAAGCCGAAGGTTACATTAAAAACACAGAATTAATTCCTGGGGAACGTTTATCTGTTGGTGATCGTGTTCGTGCTTTGATTATGGACGTTGTTCGTTCAAATTCTGGTCCACAAATATTTTTAACCAGAACACATCCAAGCTTTATGGAAAAATTATTTACACAAGAAGTTCCAGAAATTTATGAAGGTATTATTAAAATTAAATCTGTATCTCGTGCACCTGGTTCTCACGCTAAGATTGCGGTTGAAACTCAAGATCCTTCTGTTGATGCTGTTGGTATGACTGTTGGTATCAAAGGAACACGTATTCAACCTGTGATAAATGAATGTCATGGTGAAAAAATCGATGTTATTTTATATTCGGAAGACCCTGCTGTATTTATCGTTAATGCTATGCAACCTGCAAAAGTTGCAAAGATTATTGTTGATGAAGATACACATACAGCAGCTGTTGTTGTAACAGAAGATCAACAATCTTTGGCTATTGGTCGTCGTGGTCAAAATGTTCGCCTTGCTTCTCAATTAACAGGTTGGAATATTGATGTTATGAATGAAGCAGAAGAACAAGAACGTCGTGCAAAAGAATTTAAAGAAAAGACAGAATTATTTACAACTGCGCTGGATGTTGATGAAACAATTGCTCAATTGTTGATAACAGAAGGTTTCAGAACAATTGAAGAAATTGCTTATGTTGAACAATCTGAATTAGATTCTATCGAAGGCTTTAATCCAGAATTGGCAACAGAATTACAAAATCGCGCAAAAGCATATTTGGTAAAAGTCGAACAAGATTATTTCGATAATGGCCATAAAATGGGTATGAGCGATGATTTATTAAAATTTGATTTTATTAAACGTCCAATCATTATGAAATTAGGTGCAGCAGGTATTAAATCTTTGTCTGATTTAGCTGATTTAGCATCTGATGAATTAGTCGAAATTTTGGGCGAAGATAATATGTCTGAACGTTTGGCTGAACGTGTTGTTATGAAAGCACGTGAATTGGCTTACGGCATTGTACCTGA
Source organism: Alphaproteobacteria bacterium (assembly GCA_017528045.1). GTDB lineage: Bacteria > Pseudomonadota > Alphaproteobacteria > Rs-D84 > Rs-D84 > Enterousia. The sequence continues at coordinate 71,938 of JAFXPG010000002.1, forward strand.
AATGGACGAATAATAAGAAATAAAGTAACCAAAGGTTAAAAAATGGCAACATTGACACTTGGAAAATCTGTAACAATTGATGCTGTGCAAAGCAAAAAGGGCGATGCAGTATTTGTAGAACGTCGTCGCCGTATTGTTGCACCTGGCAATAATGAATTGCGTGAAGAACCTAAAAAAGTTGAAACTGCACACAGTGCCGCTGATGAAAAATTGCGTGCAGTATTAGCTGCCGCTAAGGCAAGGGATGAAGAACGCAGAAAACGTGAAGCAGAAGAAGAAGCTGCACGTAAAGCCCGTGAAGCAGAAATTGAACGTGAAAATCGTGAATACGAAGCTGTCAAAGAACAATTGGCACAACGCGAAACCGAAAACGAAGTTCAGGTTGAAGAAGTTGTCAATGTGCCAGCACGTGAAAACACTCATGAAAATAAAAAATCCGGTTCTGGTGTTCAAAATCATAACAATCGTCGCGATAATGATGAAGAAGATAACCGTTTTAATGGAAAACAAAACAAATTTAAAAAAGATTTCAAAAAAGGCGGAAAAATATCAATTCATGATATTATTATCGGTGGTGGTGAAGATGACGATGATGATGAAATAGGTTTACGTGGCGCAAATCGCAGACGTAGCGAAGCTTCTTTGAAACGTTTTCGTGAAAAAGCTCGTGCTGTATTTACTGCACCACAAAAAGTAGAACATGTTGTAACTTTGTCTGATACGATTACAGTTAAAGATTTGGCTGCTGCTATGGCGGAAAAAGTTGGTAATGTTATCAAAAAATTGATGGAAATGGGCATGATGGCTTCACAAAATCAATCTATTGATGCAGATACAGCTGAATTGATAGCAACTGAATTTGGTGCAACAGTTAAACGTGTTGATGTTAAACCTTATGCTAATATTTTAGAAGAACAACCACACGAAGACAGATTACAACCACGTTATCCTGTGGTTACTGTTGTGGGACACGTTGACCATGGTAAAACTTCATTATTAGATGCTTTCCGTAATGCAAATGTTGTTGCAGGCGAAGCAGGTGGTATCACACAACATATTTCTTCTTATGAAGTTAAAACAAAATCTGGCCAGATTATAACATTTTTGGATACACCAGGTCACGAAACATTTACAGCAATGCGTGCACGTGGTGCGCAAATTGCAGATATAGTTGTTTTGGTGGTTGCTGCTAATGATTCTATTATGCCGCAAACTATTGAAGCCATTAATCATATTCGTGCAGCAAAAGTTCCATTTATTGTTGCGATTAATAAATGTGATTTACCAGAAGCAGATCCTTATCGTGTTAAAACAGATTTATTGCAACAAGAAGTACAAGTTGAAGAAATGGGTGGAGATATTCAATGTGTTGAAATTTCTGCCAAAACAAAAATGGGCTTGGATAAATTAGAAGAAGCTATTTTATTACAGGCTGAAATTATGGATTTGAAAGCCGACCCAGATATGTTGGCATCTGCTTATGTAGTAGAAGCAAAAATGGAAAAGGGTTTGGGCGCAGTTGCAACAGTTTTGGTTCGCCAAGGTACATTGTCTGTTGGTGATGTTTTTGTAGTGGGTGAAACATTTGGACGTGTTCGTGGTTTGATAAATTCTGCCGGTGTACGTGTTAAATCTGTTAAACCTGGACAACCAGCAATGGTATTAGGTTTAGAAGCAGTTCCAAGTGCCGGTGATGAATTACATGTGATGGAAAACGAAGCACAAACACGTGAAGTTGCGGCTTATCGTGTTCAAAAAGCAAAAGATAAAGCCAACGCTGTAAAACGTTCTTCTTTGGAAGAATTGTTTGCAAAACGTGATGAAACCAAAAAATTGACATTACCGGTTATTTTACGTGCAGACGTTCAGGGTTCTGTAGAAGCAATTTCAGATATGTTGCGTGGGTTTAATTCTGACAAAGCAGGTGTTGAATTGTTATCAGCCGGTGTTGGTCAAATTACCGAAGGTGATATCAGATTGGCTACGGCATCTGGTGCTGTGATAATTGCGTTTAATGTTCGTGCAGACAGTGCTGTTCGTGATATGGCACGTAATAACGGTGTAGATATACGTTATCACAGTGTTGTTTACCGTATCACAGACGAAATCAAAGAAATCTTGTCTGGTAAATTGGCACCTGAAAAACGTGAAAACTTTATTGGATACGCCGATGTTATCGCATTATTTACTGTGGGTAAAGGTATCAAAGTTGCCGGTTGTCGTGTAAGTGAAGGTGTGATAAAGAAATCTGCTATGGTTCGTTTGTTGCGTAATAATGTTGTTATTTACGATGGTAAAATTGGACAATTAAGACGTGAAAAGAACGAAGTCAGCGAAGTAGGCGTTGGTGTAGAATTCGGTATGAGTTTTGATAAATATAACGACCTTAAAGAAGGCGACAGGGTTGAATGTTATGAAATTCAAGAAGTCAAAGCCGAATTATAAAAATAGCAAAAATGTTAAAACCCCGAAATAAATTCGGGGTTTTTTGTTGGTTTTATTCCTGATTTATGATAAAATATACACATAAAAATACGTATTTATACGGAGAGAGTTTGCATGCGTAAAGTATTTGCATTTTTATTATTGATATTTTGTTTTATGCCGTGGGTATCTATTGCAGATGAACAGAATGATAATATTGATGCTAATAGTAATATGAATTATATATTATCAAAAATTAAAGATAATGAATTAAAATTTAATGATATTGCTGCGCAAGTACAAAAAAAATATCCAGATTTTGATTGGTCTCGTTTTCAGGAATTAGAACCAGATGCTAAACGTATAGTAATAAAAAATTTGTTAGCCCAAGAAGCTTATTCAGAAATAAGGAATACTTTCAAAAAAGATATTTATTCTCGTGTAAAAAATGGTGTTTCTATGGACGATTATGGGGATGAAATATATTATTACAATTCTTCTGATAAATTATACAGAACAAATTATGTTGAAGATAATATAATGGCAGAAGCCAAAAGACAAAATTTATTACATCCAAGAGAAGGAACAAATTGGTATCATTTTAAACAACAAGATTTACCAGCATTAGATAAAATCATAGCATCCGAAATAGCAAAATCACCGGCAGATATGTATTGTGATAAAGAATGTATAAAACCACGTAGCAGTGTTGATCAAGATTGGGCGCAACAATATTTGAAAGATTGGAAAAAAAGATTAGATGATTACGAAAAAAATATGAAAAAAATACAAGATGATTATGAGAAAGATGGAAAAAAGAGCTATGAAGAGTATGATGCTTCTTTAAAAGAAATTTTGAAAAAAAATAAAAAAACATTATATTCTGAACAAATTAATAATATTGAAAATCGTATAAAAGAAAACGATCTTGAAAAACAAGAATTTGATAAAAAAAATGAATTGGAAAGACAAAAATTTGAACAAGAAATGATAGAAAGACGAAAAGAATATGATGAAGCAGTGGCAAGATCGCAAAAAATAGATATTTGGGAAATGAATCCGTATAATGAAAATTGCGAAATGGTATCTATATCATGTTGGAACGTAGAACATATACCAGAAAAACATGAAAGATTACAATTATCTATGTCTAAATCAGATGAAAATATCCAGGAAATTATTTATGTGTATGATAATTTAGAAAAAAATGAACATATTGAATCTTCTGCTTTTAAAGATTGTGAATGTGATAATGATATTAGTGATAATTTTCAGTCTGTTACTTGTGATTGCATGATTAGTTTTTATGACATGACAACAGATTTTGATAAATACAGAAGATATGAAAATTTGGATCGTATTGATATAAAGAACGGTAAGTTACAAGATAGAAATGAAAAAGGTGTGTATCAACATGATTGGGCGGGCAACCATATGCCTGTGGGGCATATTAGCGGTCGAACATTAGATTTATTTGGTAGTCATACTTTAACAACAAATAAAGATGAATAATAAAAAAGTATTTTTAATATTGTTTTGTTTATGCCTATCATTTTTTGATAGGGGTGCAAATGCAGGCATTTTTGATTCTTTAACTTCTGTTAAATTATATAAACAAATACAAGAAGTTAATGAAGAATATTCTGAATTAAAGAAAGCCGAAGAAGCATATAAAGCAGCGAAAGAAAAAGAACAATCATTGGCAAACAGAACTTTGACTGCTGCAACCACTGCCGCAATGGGAATAGGTGGTATGGAATTAGCAATGGGATTAAGTGAACAAAAAGCAGATAAAGATGCTGAAGCAGATATGAAAGCATACCTTTCCACATTCCGTTGTAAATATACAGATGGTAAATCATTCAAAGGTGGACCCGATCCGATAGAATTACCGGGTGGTAATGATGCAAAATTGCAATCTTTAAAAAGTGAATATATTGCATTAGCAAAAGATTTGAAAGAACGCAAAGAAGCATTAGGAATGAAACCTGGTATAGAAAGCGAAGAAATATTAGATAAAGCAGATATGGGGCTGTATGATGATGAAAATGTTGGTATAACAAGTGGAAACTATGCATCATTATACAGAGCGAACGCATTAAACAGCGAAGAAGACCAAGCAAAGATTCAAGCAGAAAAAGATAAATCAGCAAAACGCGTCAAAGGTGGGGCAATAGCGGTAGGAGTTGGTGCCGGTGTTGGTATTTTGGGTAACAGTTTGATTAACGGTAAATTGGGTGAAGCAATAAAAGCCGCCAAAGAAAAAAGAAAATCAAAAAAATCAGTTTCTACGAAAACTGTAAGTGTGTTAGATAAAGATGTTGATGTAAAAACTTTAACCAAAGCAGATATAATAAAAATGGCCCAGGAACATGGTGTAACTTTAACAGAAAGCGATTTGGATTAAATATGTATATAAAAAAAATTTTTGTTTTAATATTATTTTGTTTTTGCATAAATGTTGGTTATGCACAACGTTTGGTAACCTTTGATTCTGTGGCGATGGAAACCGCGTTAGGTAAGATAAAAAAAATTGGTTCAGGTTCACCTTATAAAACATTAGAAGATGCACAAGATGCTTTTTCTTCGGCTTTTGAAAATTTAGCAAATTATGATGATACAATTGATATAGATAAAGTAATGGATAAATGTGAAGAAATTATTAAAAATACCAGAACATGTGCTGCGTTTATAAACGAATATAATAAATATTTAGATCATGGTAATTATTGTAAAAGATCTGATAAATTTAAAGCCGGTAATTTCAGTTTTAATGAATGTCGTGAATATGTTATGGATAACGATATAAGTTATTCAAAACGTGATACATCTGGTAAAATATACAAACAGTGTGTATCTTGGATAGAATCAGCACAAAAATGCAGATTTTATTTGATAGAATATTATGTTGAAAAATTATCAAATTCTGATGAATCAGATAAAAAATATTACGAATGTATTTTAGATAAATTGCAAGAAGGGGATATGGATTTTCCAATCTCTAGGATGGAAAAATCATGTAAATAAAAAAACGCCCATTCGGGCGTTTTTTATTTTATATTTTTCTTATAAACCTTTTGGGGTTGCCATTTTTACAGATGAAACTTTTTTATTTAAAGCTTTTACAACTTCATCTGTGATATCTAAATTAGCAGCTTCACCAACACGTGCCATACGACCATCAATTACCAAAGACAAATTCTTTTTTGCAATTATGCCTTGAATAATTGGATCAAGGTGTTTCTTTTGTATGCTGTTCAAAGCTTCTTGATAAGATACTTCAATTGATTGTGCTTTTTCAGCCAAATCACGTTGTAAATTTGCAACACGACGTTGATAATCTACGACACGACGTTGCAAGGCTTCTTGTGATAAAACGTCTTGAGATTTTTCAATATCAGCTTTTTCTTTTTCAATAGCTTTTTGTTCTTTTTCTAATTTAGATTTTAATTTTTCTTCATAATTTGCACGTTGTTTGTGTAAATCTTTTAAAGCATTTGCTTCCATTTGGATTTTATCCATGCTGATAACTGCAATTCTTAATTCTGATGCTGTGGCGGCTTGTGTTGAAACACCATCCAAAGCTTTATTTAATTGAACATTTTTATTCAAGCTTGATACAGCCCATATTCCCAATGCAGCAACCAAAATTGCAGCAGTTGCGATAATACCCATTTTTGTATATTTTTGTAATTCTTTTGTCATTGTTTTCCATCCTTTTGTTAATTGGTTGTTTGAAATATAGCAAGATATGCATAAAAACGCAAAAAGTTTTTGTATTTTTTTTATAAGAATAAAATCGTTTCTTATCTGGTTGGAGATAATTTTATTTCTATACGGCGATTTGTTAAACGGCCTATGTCGTCTTGTGCAGCAATAGGGCGTGCAGAACCACGACCAACAATAAACATGCGATATGTAGAAACTTTATGTTGGGCAAAATATACACCAACACGTTCAGCCATATCTAAAGATAATGCATGCGCAGCATTTTGATTTTGCATGGAATCAGTATATCCTGCAATTTCCATAAATGTTGCGTTATATTTATTCATGATTTTTGAAATTGTTTTTAATGTATCTGCGCCATCTTTGGAAATATCAGGTTCGTTAATCTTCATGATACTGTCGCGGACCAAAATAACAATTACATCTGTTCCAACACGTTGTACAGAAATTCCTGGTTTGCGCAATTTGTTGTATAACTCATATTCCATATTGGCCATATAATTTAATAACATTGCGTTATCTATATTGTTTTTATCACCATATTGCATGTTTGCAGATAATTCACCGCTTTGGGTTACTATTTTCCCGCCGTGTCCCATGTATATAGGCAATTTAGCATTTTTTGCTGTATCTGTCATTTCCATAAAGCTGGCACCAACAAGATGTGATTGCCATGTGTTTCGTTCAGGACTGTGATATTGTAAACATCCTGATAACAAAATTGATAAAACAGCTATTAATTTTTTCATGATTTTATTTTACAAAAAATGACAATTTATTTTCACCTGTTTTTAAACAAAAAGATGCTGCGTTATTTTCATAACCGTTTACTGAAATACGGTTAACCCAATCAAGTTTTTTTGTCGTGAAATATGTACATTCTTCATACGTTAAATTGTTAAGGTTTATTGAAAATTCAGAACCATCTGTGGATGATGTTACAGACCAATCAGAACTGCCTATTGGAGATTTTGTATTGTTTAAAGCACCAGCTTCAACCAAAAAATCCACTGATACATTTCTATATCCAGAATATTCTAATAATGTTTTTGTTTTTGATGCAATTTCTTGTAAGTTTTCAGAAGCTATCATTCTTTTTTTTCTGTTACTGATAGATTGATACATGCTGAAAACAGCAGATATCATAATACCACTTATTGCTAATACACCAATGATTTCTATTAATGAACGTCCTGATTGCTCTCTCATTTCTTTACCCTTAATAATTTGTTATTTAGATGTTTTTACAATTTCTGCATCTGCAAATAAATCCATAGCACTGGCCACCATAGGATCTGCTTCTATTTCAGACATTGTGTGTTCAGACATTGTTTGTTCGTTTGTTGGTTCGTTTAAAATTTCTAAAGTCCAATTTTTACCAGTTTTATCTTTCAACCATAAAGATAATTTTTGTGAAAAATCTTTATCTCCTTTACGGTCATAATATTTTATCTTGCCGTTTTCAAATTCTGTTATTTCTAAATTAGAACCGTAATAGGAATATAATAATAATTCACGAGATGATTGAAGTGCATCTGCCAATTCTTGTTGTGTGTTTATTTCCATAAATTTTGGTTTTTCTACAACCGATTTTTGAACAACTGGTTCTGGTTGAGATGTTTGTTTTAACAATTCAGAAACAGGTGGCATATCAGCAATGTGCATCAAACGAACAATTAACATATCAAAACATTGTTTTTGATTGCTGGATGCTTGTAATTCAGATACGGCAGATACCATTACTTGCCATATTCTGGATAAAGTATTCAAAGATATGTTTTCGTTTATTTGTCTGATAGTTTCGCGTTGATCTGCGGTATAAGGTGAAGATGTTGCAGCTTGTAAACGTAATGAAGGATACATACGAGTTGCCCAATGTGTCCATTCCATCATATCGTTTAACAACATTGTTAAATCTGCACCGTTATTATAAATTTCATCTAGTTTATTTAATGCTTCATTAACATCACCAGACAATACTGTTTTCATAAACTTTACGACTGTGCCACGATCTGTTCTTTTTAACATATCTAGAACAGCGCCTTCGTCAACATGACCACCAGTTTGCGCAATTGCTTGGTCTAATAAAGATAAACCATCACGTACAGAACCATCGGCAGCACGAGCTAATAATTCATTTGCAGAATCTGATAATTCTATTTGCTCTTGTTCTGCAATCCATGCAAAATGTTTCTTCAAAGTTTCAACAGGAACACGGGCTAAATCAAATCTTTGACATCTTGATAATATGGTCACAGGAACTTTACGTATTTCTGTTGTTGCTAAAATAAATATAACATGTGCAGGTGGTTCTTCTAATGTTTTTAACAATGCATTAAATGCACTGGTTGATAACATATGAACTTCGTCAATTATATAAACTTTGTATCTGGCATTAGTAGGACGATAAAGCGCAGCATCTAAAATTTCACGCATATTATCAACACCAGTGTGGGAAGCAGCGTCTATTTCCATAACATCAATATGTTGTCCAGCAGCAATAGCACGACAGTTTTCACATTTACAGCATGGTTTAGATGTTGCATGGTCTGATGATAAACAATTTAATGCTTTTGCTAAGATACGTGCGGTACTTGTTTTTCCAGTTCCACGTATTCCTGTAAAGATATATGCATGAGCAATACGGCCAGTGTTAATAGCAGTTGTTAAAGTCTTAACAAGAACATCTTGTCCAATTAAGGATTCAAAATCTTGACTGCGGTATTTACGGGCCAAAACGGTATAATTATTTTCCATGATGCTTCCTTTGGGTAAAAGCATAGCAAATAAATACCCGATTTCAATAAAAAATAGATTAAAAATTACTTTAAATTAGTAATAAAATCTGGAAAGCCGATTTCTTCTTCTTCGTTTGTATCGACTGTATCAGAATTTTCACCAGATTCTGTAATTTCTTCAACAGGTGTTTTGTCTTTAGGATCACGTTGTGAATCTATTTTTATTTGTTCTTCGTTAACCATACGACAATAATGTTCTGCAGTTTGTAATAAACGTTCGCGTTCAATTTCGTCATTTGTTTGACGTGCCAAATCAACATATTGTTTTCTTTTTTGACGCCATTTATGACAACGTTGAATCATCTGTCCAACACCAGTTTGATTTTTTTTGTTTTGCATTTTTTTTACTTTTTTTAGTAAGGAAACAATTAAACAATAAATTAATATTATTGTTTTCTTCAACACGTTGATATTAAAACATCTTAAAACTGATTGCAATAATTTTTTTCTGTTGCTATGCTTAACTATGTAGGAGGGGGCTTTGCATAAGCAAAATGGTAATTTTTTATTGCAAGCGTTACTAGCTTTAACGCTGGTTTTTGTTTTTATGCCTTTTTTTGCAAAAAGAATTGCTTTGTATGATAATGCAGCCCAGATGTATGCGGCTACTAATCAGATAGAATCTGTATATGGTGCAGCAAGAGTTTATTTGCGTGAAAAAAAAGATGATTTGCCGTATAAAAAAACAATTCTTGCAAAAGATAAATTGGTCGATGTTTTAGAAGAGTATGGTTTGCCAATAGGTTTTATTCCTAAAACAACTTTGAATCAAGATATTCAATTAATAATAGATAAAAATGAAGATGGAATAAATGGGTATATAAAATTAATTGGTGGTAATTTAACAAAAATGAAATTGGCAGAATTAACACGCAGAATAGGTTTTTATGCTAAATTAGTAGATGATTCTATTGAAATAACAATTCCTTTGGATGAAATGTATTCTGATATAGTCAGCAAAAAAGAAACAGGTGAAAATGTTGGCTTTTTATCTGAATTAGATCTGAATGATAACAGTATTGAAAAAATAGGTATATTGTTTGCGCGTAATGCTGAATTTGAAACTGCACAATTTAACAGTTTAGTTTTGTATGGGGTTGAAACTGGTAAAAATGAAAAAAATAAAATATCTGATTTATATACAAATAAAACAATATTTCAAAGTGTAGATGGGGAATCTGCTTTATCTGTGTCTCGTGGAGATTTTAATGTTGGCAGTGCATCGTTACGAACAATTGCACGTTTTGGGACGGCTGGTGGTTTTGAATCTAATTATGCATCTGTTTATGAATTTTCAATGGCAGAAGGAAAAACAGGTTTTAATGGTCCATTTAATTGGACTGTTCGTGGCTCTGTGAAAGCTGATAATTTTACTTTTACAACAGAACGTTTAGATATAGGTGCTTACATAGATGCATCACGTGGTCAAGATGTTTATATAGATCCTGATAGTTATGAATACAGTTCTAAATCAGGTATTGATGTAAAAAATATTTATGCTGCAAATATAACTTTGCGTGATCAGACATCTTATGGTTTATTAAATGGTCAAAGTGGTGCAACAATTATAGATGTAAGACCTGCTGGAACTTCTGTGTTACCTGATGTGTATGTAGACAGTATTAATAATGATTCTTTTGAAATTATTGCCGATCCAAAAGATTTGGATGGAAAAACTGTTTCTTGCAAAGAAATTATAACTGCATTGAATGGTAACTATAACAGTAAATCTTTGGCGCAAAATTTAATTTGCCAATATGTTTTTTGGCAAAGATTAGAAAACAGAATAGATATAAAAAATTGTTTATTAAGTGGCAGAAATGATTGTATGTAAAAAACATTTTTATAAAATTAATTTTGATGCACAAAGGGGTGCTTCTGTGTTGGAAACACTTATGGCTATATCTGTGGTGCTGGCTGTTTCTCCATTTGTTTATAACCAAATTGCTAATATATCTGATGATGTTAAAGATATGATGATGGCAAATAAAATTGTAAATTTGCGAGATGGTGTTATTAATTTTTTACGTGTTAATCAAGATAAGTGGGAAGATACAGTTGAAATAAAGTTATCACAAGAAGAATTGGAACAAATATCGCCTTTTGCACACAGCGGTTTTATTGATAAATATAAAGTTAATGGAGCGTCTATTAGTGATGTATATTTAGCTTTTGATGTCCATGATAAAGAATATAGAAGTGCAAATGTTGCAAAATATATTGGTCAAGATGCAGCTGTTGTTCGTGAAGATGGAATAGCTTATTCTGCAAGTTGGGCAGTATCTGCACCAGATGATTTTAATGTTGGTGATTTGATTTTCAGAATATCACGTGATTTTGATGGTGCTGATAAATCTAGGTTTTTACACAGAGCCACCATGGGTGAAGATGGTCTTAACCAAATGCATCGAGATTTGTATATGAATAATTTTAATATATTTAATGTCAGTGATATATATGCTATATCTGCAAAAATAACAGATGTTGATGCTGTGTTCTTAAATACTAATATTGTTGATTCTGATAATGTATATTTTTCATCTGGTGCAAATATGCAATCACCAAATATAACAGTTGGTTCTGTTCGTGTTACAGGGGATGTGAATGGTTTCAGAAATATTGTGGCAAATAAATTAAATGATGATAAATATTCAACAAACGGTCGTTTGATTGTCGACAGGGCTACTGTTGGAAATTCTGTTAATGTTGCAGGAAATTTAGTGCTTAAATCCAGCAGCTCTAAAAGTGTGACGGGGTTTACTGGTATATCTGCAAACGTTTTATTAACACCATATGTATCGGCTAGTGATATGGTATTTAGTGAAAATTTTGGAATAACTGTTTCTGGTGAATTATTGGTAACTGGTAAAGCAGCATTGCAAATTGGATCTTGGTATTTTCCAACGAATGTTCCACCTTCTTTTTCAAAATTAATTTTAACCAGAACATCCATACCATCAGTTCCTGATGATGAAGAATTTAAAAAGATAATATCAAAAGATTGGCAGACAAGATAATGACAAAGAAAAAAAGTTTTTTAAGTTTTAAATCACAACATGGTGGCATGTTGGTTGAATTAATGATGTCTATTGCATTAGCTGCAATTATTATCCCTTTTGTTTTTAGATATCAACAAAATGCTGTGTCCAGGGCCAGAAATGTTGCAATTGCTAAACAAATAGAAATTGTTCAAAATGCACTAGAAAGATATATTGTGGAAAATAAAAACGTATTAATGAAACCAATTGGAAAAAATATATATCGTGTAAAAATATCTGAATTGACAGATTATGGTTTACCTGAATATATTGCAGATACATACAAAAATGATTATCAATTACGTATATTAAAATCTGCGGACCGAAACGAGAAATCAACCCTGCAAGGGATAATTATATTAAATGATGATTCCATTACCCCTATGCGAACCAGAGAAATAGTCAATCTTGGTGGTGGAAAAATAGGATTTATAGAAGGTAATACAACATACGGTGGTTTTGGGGCTTTCCATGCAAATACGAAAGATTTTGATTTTAATAAAAACAAAGGGTTAATTGGAACAACAGGTGTTAAACGTGGATATACAGAATATTTGTGGCGATTACCATCAGAAAATAAATCTGATTCAACAATGTTATCACCATTAAATTTAGATGGGCATGATATAACAAATGTTAAATTCTTAGATTCTAGCAAAGCGCAATTTGAAGAAAAATTATCTGTGGAAAAAATAGCAACCAATTCATTAAGTTTTACAAATCGTGCAACAATAGATGCTGTTTATGCAACAAATACCGCAGTTGTTTATGGTGCTTTGACATCAGATTCCAGAAACTTTAATATTCAAGACACTTTAACTTTATCTGATTCAGGACGTTTTTCTTCTTTTTATACAAATGATTTATATGTTAATACATTAACTCTAAATGGTTTTTCTGTATCTTCTGATTCTGGCAAAGAAGCGACATTGAAAGTAATTGGAGATATGGATTTGGTTTTAGGACATGTTAAAGCAGAATATATTTCTGTTGGGTATACAGGGTCAATTACACCAAGGTTGGCTGTGTCAGATAAAATACAAGATCCAAAAGATTCAAGTTTTTATTGGGATGTAAAAAACAAAAAAGCACGATTTGCTGATATAATGTCTCCTGAATTGTCCAGGTTAGCTGGTTATGTTTGGACTACAGAATCTAAACAAGAAACAGAAGCTACAATTTTATTTGGTGGTGTTGTAACAAATTCTAATGCGACAGTTGGTGATTATATTAATGCATTAAATGAAATTCAAAATCGTGTTCGTGCAAAATATCAAATGTTGAATTTATAATATTTTGTGTTATAAATTCCATAAAGGTAGATTTTAATGAAAATAACATGTGATTTTTGTAAAACAGAATATAATTTGGATAAAATCCCAAGTGTGCCTGTAAAATGTGCTGTGTGTGGTCATACTTGGATGGCACCGAAACCGTTTTATCAAAAATCTTGGTTAAAATTTATTGCTGCATTAACGGCACTTATGTCCGCATGTGTGTTTGTTTTTGTTGTGATAATAACTTTTAACAATGATAATTACAAAAAACAAACTTTAAGTGCGGGAATAGATGAAGAATTTGTTCGTGTAATAAAAGATAAGGATGGTGCAAATCGTCTTTTTGTTGCCGGACATATTACAAATAATACAGATGAGATATATGGTTTGCCTAATTTAATAATAATTTCGTATGATGCGAACAATAATGTGATATCTCGTCAAACATTTATGCCACCAGCCACATTGTTAGAATCTAAAAATACGATAGTATTTAATTATATTTTGTCGGTCGAACCAACAAATGTGAAACGTGTTGCTGTTGAATTAAAAGGAATAAAATGAAAAAGATTTTATTTGTTTTTTTATCAATGATCAGTGTTTCTGTTATGGCAGATACACCTTCGTCAAGGGTAAGCATTTTTTCTACGACTGTTGATTGGTCGGCTGTTACAGGTTTGCCTTTGCATCAATATACAGGTGAAATTTATGGCAAGAATAAATCTTTGGTAAAAAATGGTTTGGTTTTGTATTATCTTGATTCTTTTCCTTGTTATGGGGAAGCAGACAGTGTTCGTGTCTGGGTTTCGCCAAATGGAAAAATGTCGGGTCATTTAAGATTAGTTTGTGTTCATAAACCAGATACAATCTCTTTTGCTTGGCGTAATGCTGATGAAGAAGCTTTGGATGCAAAATCTACAGGTATATTAACTTGTCCAATCCAAGGTGAACGTAGTTTTAGTATAGATATTTCAAAATGTGAAATTGGTAAAAATTGGACGGAATATAAATAATGACAGATATTCGTAATTTTATAGTTGGTGAAGAAGATACAGGTATTCGTATAGATAAATTTTTGTCTGATAAAATGCCAGAATTTTCACGCAGTGAAATTCAAAAATTTGAAATAAATCGCACAGATGGGAAAAAATTCAAATTATCAGATAAAACAAAATTGAACGATGAATTTTCTGTTTTTGTTGTGAAAAAACAAAGTGATGTTGCGTGTGATAATATTTCACAAGATTTTGATTTAGATATTTTATACGAAGATGATGATATTATTGTCATAGACAAACCGCGGGGTGTTGTGATGTATCCATCTGCGGGAAATAAAACTGGGACTTTGGTTCAAAATTTATTGGCACATACACATTTGTCTGCGCTGGGTGGTGAAACCAGACCGGGGGTCGTTCATCGTTTGGATAAAGATACCAGTGGTGTCATGGTTTTTGCAAAAAGTGATGCAGCGTATCGTGGTTTAGTAAAAATGTTTTCTGTTCATGATTTAACACGAAAATATATTGCCTTTGTATGGGGTGTTCCAACATGGGGTGGGGCAGAAATTACTGGCAATATAGCGCGCTCTTCAAGAAACAGACAAAAAATGTCTTTGGTAAAAACAGGCGGAAAACCAGCACACACAATAGTTAACGTTGCAGATGTTTGGACTCGCAGTTGTATATCTATGTTTCGTTGCACATTAATGACTGGCAGAACACATCAAATCAGGGTTCATTTATCTTCGCATGGTTTTCCGGTATTGTGTGATCCATTGTACGGACGTGAAAAATCACATATTGGTTCTGTAAAAGACCCGGAATTATTAGATTTTTTGAAAAATCATAACGGTCAAATGTTGCATGCCGAAATTTTAGAATTTGTTCACCCAATAACAGGTGAGAAAATGCATTTTAAATCCAGATTGCCAGAAGACATGATGGAATTAAAAGACATATTGGATAACGAATAATTTTTATAGTCTAATCCGTTATTTTTCCCTTTCATTATTTTGCAAACTGTGATAAAATAAAGACAAAGTAAATGGAGAAAGGGGATGAAAAACATCATCAAAACGTTTAGTTTATTGGCTATTTTTGCTTTAATTCCAGGGGCTTTCGCTGCTAGTGCGACCAGGGTTTCTGTGCGTGGGCAACCATCTACCCGTGGTTCATCTTTGTCTATTGCTGGTAAAGTTCGTGCAATTGCTGCGAATGCAACTTATTCAAACGCTTCAACTACGCAATGGTTCAGCAGTGCTGAATGTGTTGAAAATTATACGACTTGCTTGAAAGATTCTGGTGTTTGTGGCTCTGATTTAGAAGAATGTACAAATACTGTTTTGTTGCATGGAAAAATGCCTGCTTGCTTGACTGTTTTGACACAATGTAAAGATGCTGATGTTGCAAATTTGTTTGGTTCTGGTGCAAATATCAGTAATTTGTACGCTGTGCCTGCTGATGGTGGAAAAAATTCTGCTGGTGAAGTTATTAAATATACATACCCAACAAATACCAGTATTTTGGGACAAATGATAGAATCTGCTGCTATTACAAACAGATTTTCTGCTTCTCAATGTGTTAAAAAATATACATCTTGTTTGAATAAAGATTCTGTTTGTGGTGAAGATTTTGAATTATGTACCAGCCAAAAAGAATTCAAGAAAAATGCAATTATGTGCGAAGCCACATTGGCACGTTGCCAAAATGATGGTAAAGTAGAATTGTTTGGTGCTAATGGAAAACCTGATTCTTTGGCACCTGCTACTGGGTCCAGATTGGATGATATGATTAAAGCGGGGGCTCAATTGGCTGCAACAAATACATTGGCAACATGTAATAAAGTTGCTGATCAATGTATTTTGAAAGCTTGTACACAAAATCCAACACGTTGTTTAGAAGGCAAAAGCAATGCTGCATTGGTAGCTGCGGTTGATTTGTTAAAAAGTGAATATGGTGATACTTTGGATCCGTCTGTTTTGGGGTCTTTGAATAAAGATGCTGATGATTTAACAAAATCAACAAAAGCAGATGTAAAGAAATTTATCAAAGGAACATGTTTAGAAGTAATTGGTTCTAATAAGTATTGCTATATCGTTCATAAAGCAATTGATAATGATTCAAAAGTAAAATCTGCAGATATTGCAAATATTTTGGGTAATGAAAACTTCAAAGTTGGCGAAGATGATGTGGCTGACGTTTTTGAAAGTATATATGGTAATCGTATGAACGATGCTACCAAGAAAAAAATCCAAGATTTGGCAGATGCTTTTGATACAAAAGCAAAAGATGCTTGTTCTGACACAATAACAGAATGTGCAATGATGTCTTGTGGTGGTGGTTTGGGTTCTTTGTGTTACAAGAAAGTATTCCTTAATGGCACTTCTTCAACAAAAATATCTACTTTGGGTACAATAGATATGGATAATACTATTAATGGCGAAAGAACACGTCCAGAAATTTTAAAATCTTGTGAAGCGGTTGTTAATACTAATAAAAATTGTTTATATTCTTACGCAGTATTGAATGATGAACAATATAATTACAGTTATGTAAATTCTGGTGCGTTCAATGCATTGTTCCCAGAATCTACAAAAGGCACTGATCCAATTGGTGTTATTGGACGTTTGAATGCGGCTTTGGCAACTTCTTATAACGAAGCAGCCATTGAAAATATGAGAAAACAATGTGCAAACACAGCAATAGCTTGTGTAAAATCTGTATGTGGAACAGATTATGTAAATTGTTATCGTAACAGAACAGATGTAAGATTGACTGGAGCCGGTTCTTACAGGGAAAGCGTCGAAGGTTCATCATACGGTTTTGCAAAAAGCATGGATAAAGTTGGTGGCGTATTAGATTATAATATTGTTACTGGTTTGTGCATGAACACAATTAAAAATGCATCTGCATGTGAAGAACATTTGAAAATTGCAGCCGCTGAATTTCGTGATGCAGATATGAAAGATGGAAACAGTTGGTCTGATGGAACAAAACAATATGGTTCTGTACGTGATGCATGGTTGGATTCTAATAAAACTAAGTCCAAATTTACACAAGATCAAGTTTTGGCTGGGTGCAAAGTTTCTCCAAAAACTACAGATCCTAAATTTAATGTTTTAGGTACAACAATAGATATTTGTTCTTCAAAAACAGATGTGCAAGAATGTGAAACTGTTGACGATAATGGTTGTTATTATTCTAAACCTGTATATGTTAATACTGCCGATTATGTTTTGGAAAAATCTGCAACATCTTTATTCCAACAAGTTTTGATGGATGTAGAACGTGAAGTTCAAATGACATATAACGCAAAATTAACACGTGAACAAAATATGTGTACACAAAGAAATGAAGGTGGCGTTCGTGGTAAAAATGATACCGGTTCAACATATATGTGGGTAAAATTGAAAAAATCAAAGGTACCTGCTAATTATTCTATGACTGGTTTGAATGCAAATGATTTCACTGCTACTGGTGATTTGTATGGTGCTTTCTGTCGTGTTCGTGTTAATTTGATTTCTGATGATAAATTCTTACAACAAGCATTAAGTGAATCTGGTGAAAGTACGGAAGCATACTTTGCGGTTGGTGATACATTTACTTGCGGTTCTTGGTTAAGTCAAAAACAATTGGATACAATCACAAAATCTGTTCGTGAACATGCTGAGTTAGAAGCTAAAGGATACAAAACAGATAAGAATGGTAAACCTGTTGAATATACAGCAAAAGATAAAGCTGCATTGGCTTGGGCAACGGTTGGTTCATTCTTGGTTGGTGGTATCGGTTCTTATTTCGGAATGGATGCCGCACAAAGAAAAGGAAATTCTTTGGGTGGTTTGTTGGGACACAATATAACAACAAAAAGAACAGATGAAAATAAAGCATATGCAAATACTTGCCTCAGCGAAATAGCAAAAGCAAGACAATATAAAGCAATTGGTGGTTTTGACAATTGGACCAAGGCTGTTGATTCAGCAAACAGTGCGGTAAAATATGCAAGATTGGCCGGTGTTAACAATATTACAACACAAGCCATGTTGTCAACGAAAGTAGAAACAGACGATGAAGGTAAAGTTGTTATGGTGGATGAATACGATCCTTTGACAAATACTACAAGACAAGTGCCAAAGATTACTGATCAAAACGTGGAAAATAGATTCCATCAAGGTACTTTGACTAATTTTGATCTTGGTTCGTTCACTGGTGGTTATGCAGGAACATGTGAATGGGAAAATGGTGGAACTATACTTGCTTTAACTACAGGAATGGAAGATATTACTGGTTGTAAACACGTGCCGGGTGTTGTAAGAGCTTTGATAAACCAAAAACCTAAGAGTGATGCAGATACAGTAGATTTGCATGCACAATTCCCTGCGTGTTTTACTGCAGAAGGAACAAAGTTAACCGCAAAATGCACTGGTGCTGTTGCGGCTACGGATTGGACTAAATTTAATGGTTCTGCAGCAAATACTACAGGTGATAATGCATATACGAGTTTTGATTCTAAATTGTCTGCTTTGGAAACAGAATGTCAATTGGTTGCAGCCGGTGACAGATATGATTATGCAAATGATCCAAAGAAATATCTGTTGAATAATATGATGGCTGGGTTGGCTGGTTCCGCTGTGACAACTGCTTTGGGTGCCGGTATTGCGAAAACAGTTATCGACATTAAATATGAAAATATCCAAGATGAAGCCGCCAAAAAATGGATGGAAGAAATTGGTTCCCATATCCAATGCGTAATCGGTACTGATGAAGCTGGATCGTTTGGTGACACTGTCACAATCGATTATGAAGATTAATCATAACCCCTTATAAAAAACCGCCATCATGGCGGTTTTTTAATTTGCCTTTCATTATCTTTATATTTATAATCTTTTTTAAAAGAAAGGATTTATTATGTTCAAAAATTTATTGATGAAAATATTTGGTCCGCGTGTTGTTAAAACCACCGCTGGGGAATTGGCAGAAATGTTTGGTTTGGAATTACAAGGTAACCCAAATGAACCAATACGTGGAATCGCACCAATTGCAGATGCTAAATCTGGTCAATTGGCTTTTTATTCTACTGAACGTAATTCTAATGCTTTTAAAATTTTACCAATAGAAGTTTTGAAAAATACAAAAGCAACGGTTATTTTATTACAACCCGAACAGATTAAAAATGCACCAAAAGGTGCAACTTTGTTAATAACTGATTCTCCACGTGGTAATATTGTTAAGATATTGGGCGAAATATATCGTGAAAAACCACGTTTTGGTGTCTCTTATTTTTCTGTTGTTGAACGTGGTGTGTTTTTTCGTAAAAAACGCAGTGTTTATATTGGACAATTTGCAACTGTTGAACGTGGTGCCGTATTGGAAGAAGGTGTAAAAATTTATCCTGGGGCTTATATTGCACGTAATGTGGTTATTCGTGCTAATACAATCGTGCAAAGTGGGGCTCATATTGAAAATGCTACCATCGGTGCAGATTGTGTTATAAATGCTAATGCTGTTATTGGTAAAGATGGTTTTGGTTATACCCGTCAAAATGGTAAAAATGTTTTTATTCCACATGTTGGCCGTGTTGTTTTGGGTGACCGTGTCTCTGTGGGGGCTAATAGTTGTATTGATCGTGGTGCGATGACTGATACTGTTGTTGGGGATGGAACCAAGATAGATAATTTGTGTCAAATTGCACATGGTGTTGTTATTGGTAAAGAATGCTTTTTGGCATCTGGTGTTGGTATTGCCGGTGGTGCCGTTATTGGTGACAGGGTTTTATTAGGTGGACATACCGGGGTTTCTAATGGTATTCATATTGGTGATGATGCAGAAGTTGGTGCAAACAGTGGTGTATTCCGCAACATTTCATCTGGGGAAAAATGGATGGGAATGCCTGCGGGACCTGGAATTGAATTCTTCCGTCATTATGCTTGGGTAAAAAAGCAGATAAACAAAGAAGCAAAATAAAAAGGTTTAACATGGATTTAAATTTTCCAAAGGATTATCAGCCAAGATACGCATCTGCTTCAAACATTAAATTTGATGATTATGAAATTGGTGGAAGACTTAAAGAATTACGTAAAGATTTAGCAAATGCTTTTGTTAATATGAATCAAGAAGAATATGGTAAAAAATATGATTGTATATATACTGCAAGGTATTATTTGTGCCGTGTGTATGACAAAGATGGTAAAACAAAATATGTTTTATATGATAGGGGGGTACCTATGTATATAGAACTTATAGAATATATGCAAATGGTTGATAAAATGTTTGTTAAAGCAAATTCTGGTAAAAAGTATCTGAAAAATGCGGTGTGTGAATATTTTTGGGCGAAAACATTGATTTTTGATAATCCTGGCTTTTCAATAAAATATCAAATGATATGTTTGCAGGATATACTTAGATTCGTTTTTACCGGCAGACGCAGATAATAAAAAACACCCAAACGGGTGTTTTTTATTTTGGACATGCTTCCAGCATTTCTAGTACATTTTGAACATCTGTATTTATAGATGCTGTTATTGGACGATTCATGCTGTCCACATATATATAATTAAATGTGTCTGTTTCAAATTGTGGTGCACGATAATATATATCTTTAAATGGTGTTAATAAAGATTCAAACCATTCACGATTTTTACATAAACATGAATTGCGAACGTCTGCAACCATTTCACCCGTAACACCGTTAGAATATTTGTATAAAATTCCATCATTTGGTGTTACCAAACATCTTTGTGTTATTGCAAAATGATTAGCATCATCTTTTAAAAATTCATAAATTTTTACAGAATTTATACCATTTTGTTGCATTTTATATACTATGCCATCGCCACAACAAGCCTTGGATGCGCGCATTAACATTTTATATCTGTTAACCAATGGTGTAAAAACATCATCGTTTGCACAATAATTCGAATTGATATTGATTGCATATAACATGTCATCAACACGTAATGAATTTAAATGTGGTGCGCGTGGTGCAACTGTTTCATTATGAATCGGTTTTTTATACCAAACTTCACATTCTGCCGCTGTATCAAAAGGACAATTGTAATCGTATTCACATGTTTTCGATTCGGACATTGTCGATTCGGCAGACCATAATATTATTTCTGGTTCTTGTGGTTCAAGAATATCAACTGTTTCAAATACAACAGGCGATAATTCACAATCTTCATCAACGCATTCGGATGCAAACGTATAATTTACATTAAATGCAAATGCTAAAACAGCAAAAATAGATATAGTGTTTTTCATGATTAGTAATTCTATCACAAAATCAGGCAATATTAAATAAATTTTTTCGTTCTATGGCTTTTTTTAGTATTTTTTTGACGATTCGGTTTTCGAATCGTATAAAAACCGAATCATTTTATGTGTTTGTTTTGGTTAATAAAAAATTTTTTTGAAAAAAGTTTATAGGATAAAGTGCCTGAAATCTGGGTTTTTTTAATTTTTTTAAATTTTTTGAAAATTATTTTTTAAAAATTGCTTGACTTTTTGGAAGTTCGAACACATAATAAGCGGGCTTTCAAGTTGAAACCGTATAGATAAAAAGTTCCAACCCCTGAAATTTAGTGATAAGTAATCACAACATTGTTAATAAAAGCAGCTCATCAAAATGATTTTTGATAGATTCAAAAATCTGTTCAAGAAGAGATATGCAGACAGTTGAATTTGGAAATATCCAAACTTTGACTAAGTCAAATGTGCATATCCTAGACAGGTAGTAGGTTAAAATATAACCTCGTTAAAAAACTTGTCTTGCGAATATATATAATATGTAAAGACGAACTGATTAAAGTCAGCTTTGTTAAATGCACAGGACTTAAATTACAAGTTTTTTTAGAACTTGAGAGTTTGATCCTGGCTCAGAACGAACGCTGGCGGCAGGTCTTAGGCATGCAAGTCGAACGGACGAAGCGAAAGCTTGCTTTCGCCTAGTTAGTGGCGCACGAGTGAGTAACGCGTGGGAAACTGCCCACCACTGGGGAATAACGTTTGGAAACGAACGCTAATACCGCATACGCCGGAAACGGGAAAGA
>JAFXPG010000016.1 GCA_017528045.1 Alphaproteobacteria bacterium
AACGCCCAAAGCGAAGACATTGGATGTGTCATCTTACACCAACAATATCTACCAGACACATCCCCGGCAACAGCATCCAATGGGGTGCCTGCACTGGTCTTGGTTGAACCCATACTACCCGTTGGGGCGACCGTTGAACACGTGCTGACCCCCGACACATTACCGTATGAAAACACCGTTTTCCACACACCTGTGGAATTGTTATATGTATATGAATTACCACCTATACTGGGGTCCAATACCACACTGACGATTGAATTTTTTGCACATACAGATACCGCCAATGCCGGTATCACAAACATCGTTGTTATTATCGCAAATATCCACGTTTTTTTCATGTTTTTTCCTTTATTTAATAAAAAATTACCATACTGCTTCATATACCGCTGAACGAAAAGTTTCGTTCCCCGCCATATAATCTGCACATAAATCCGCACATTTTGATTCACATGCATTTTCACATCCTGATTCGCATGTGTATGGTGTTGTACCACTGGCATTAACCCAATAAGATGTTGCCGGTGCCATCATTTTACAATAACAATTCACCCCGGTATCGTATGTATCCGCAACACCTGTATTAACAACCGCAAAATCACCAGGCATTCCCGTACATAAAGATTTCCCTTTGACCACAGTGCCATCTGCCATATTTACAACCCAACGCGAATTTTCTGCAGATTCTTTCGTACCAGCAACTGTTTTATTCATCAATGCTACGGCTGTATTCGTTTTTTTACAAAGGGTCACACCATATGCTGAATATATTCCCAATGTTAATGTACAAAATAATGTTATTATTTTTTTCATCGTTTTCCCCTATTTTACTGCATGATATGTTTGTTCGTTATATTGCACGTGTATTGATTCTGATTTATTACCAGGTACCAAATTTACATAACAAACTTTGTTTCCAACTTGAATATTTATTGATGGTGTAATTTGTTTTGTTGCATAAATCGGAAATTCCAAACCTGTACCAATTTTTAATTTATGATGTTCTGGACATAATGCCGCACATGAATTAACTTCTGTGAAAACATTACCATTTGTACACATCAATAAACAAGCCGGTGTTTCTGATGTAATATGATTTTCATATGTATCACACGCATATTCTATTATGCCTATTGTATGTTCTGTGTAATTTGATGGACATGCACCATTTGTCATCGTTGACCAAGTTGCAGAATTAACAGTTGTATTTAACATGTCTTCTGGACATGTCCCGGCACTGTACGGTGTACATGTTCCATTTGCACGATATTGTCCCGCTGGACACAATATTTCAGAATCTACCAGCGGATAAATATAATCGTCAGTGCGTGTATAACTGTCAAATCCTGAATAACAATTACCATCTTCAGATGCAACAAAACTTGCATTATTTACCGCAGAATTATAACGACCAGTTGGACACCCACCAGACGTATATGCGACACAATTTCCATTTGCACGATAATATCCATCTGCACATAAATCAGATGTTTCTATTAATGGATAAATAATATCAGCTGTTTTTGTGTATGGTTCATAACCACTGTAACAATTTCCATCATCTGATAATATAAATGTATTTGCATTTACAGCCTTAATAGAGGCTGTTATCGCATCTGGTAATTGTGTGTTTATATTGAAATCAAAATCTATATCATGTGCCATAACTTCATAACCATTCGCACAATCCGCGGCAAACACTGTATTTGTAAAAACAAATACTATATACATTAAAAATATTTTTTTTAATATTTTTGACATTTTCCCCAACATAAAAAACACCGCAAAATTGGGCGGTCGGGGGGTTCGAAAATCAGTACATTAGTGATTCCGTGACATTTATATATACGTTCACGGCCCCCCAACCATAAATGCAGGGGATGAATCGGTGCAAAAACACCGCACAACATCTATTAACGATGCTTTCGCACCGAATGTACCAAGGCTTTCGACAGCCCCGAACCCAATCTATAGGTTCAAAGTCAGTGTAAAACATTCGTAATAATATGGTCAATAAAAAAATTATATTTACAATGATAATATTTTTTTAAATTAAAAATATTTGTATGTTTTCCTAAAACATACTGTTTTACATAAAATTCTGTGGGTTAACATCTATTTTTACACGTGTATTTATCGGCTGTTTTACTTTATTTAACCAATCACGAACTATCGGTTGTAAATTAGCACGCTGTGGCCCAGATATTAAAAAACGCATACGATACCAATTTCTTATTTGATATATCTGGGCTGGTATTGGTCCCATTATTTTTCCACCGTTAAGTTTAGGCGCTTCATTTGCTAAATTTTCACAATATTTTTTCAAAACCGATTCTTTATCAGATTCAACTATAACCGCGATTAATTGACCAAAAGGTGGCATTTGTGCCATCTTTCTTGATTCCATATCTTGTCCCATAAATTCGTCACGATTACCTTTACATATTGCCGTTATCACAGGGTGTTCTGGTTGATAAGTTTGTAATAAAACACGTCCCGGAAATTCACCACGACCGGCACGACCAGCAACTTGGAACAACTGTTGGAAAGTATGTTCTCCTGCACGAAAATCTGTTCCAAATAATCCCATATCTGCATCAACCACACCAACCAAAGTCAAATTAGGAAAATGGTGTCCTTTGGCTAAAATTTGCGTTCCAATAACAATATCTATTTCACCAGTTTCCATTTTATGAACCAATCTTTCCAATGCTTGTCGCGACATAATAGTATCAGAAGACACCAGCGCAGTCTTGGCATTTGGAAATTTAACAGATATTTCTTGTTCTATACGTTCAAGCCCTGCCCCACGCATTGATACATCATTACCACACTGTGGGCATTTTTGTGGGACAATTTCTGTTCTGCCACACATATGGCAAACCAATTTGTTTAAATGTTTATGATAATTCAAAGACATTGAACAATCTGGACATTCTGCAACCCAACCACATTTTTTACATTGAACAATCGGAGAAAAACCACGCCGATTTATAAATAACATTATTTGTTTTTTATCATCCAGATTCTTTTGAATTTCTTCACATAATTGTGGCGATAAATTTCCAGATATATCTTCACCATCTGGTGTTAATTTATAAGATTCTGGTCTGGAATTCCGCATATCTATTGTTTCTATACTTGGTAATTGTGCACCACCAAATCTGGAATTTAAACGCAATCTGGAATATTTTCCCAAAGACACATTATATAAAGTTTCTATTGATGGGGTTGCAGATGCCAAAACTATTGGAAAACCAGAAATCTGTGCCCGTAATATAGCCATATCTCGCGCATGATAATTTCCCATATCTTCTTGCTTATACGAAGTATCATGTTCTTCATCTACAACTATCAAGCCTAAGTTTTGCCATGGTAAAAATAAAGCACTGCGTGTACCAACGACTATTTTAATATCACCACGTGCGACCCCACGCCATATTTCACGACGACGTGCCGCAGTTAAATTACTGTGCCAAACCACAGGTTGCGCCCCAAAACGTTTTTTAAATCTGTCCATAAATTGTGCAGTTAAAGCTATTTCAGGCATCATTAACAAAACACTCTTACCTTTATTATATGCACGTAAAGCAGAATCAAAATACACTTGTGTTTTTCCAGAACCCGTTATTCCATCCAGTAAAAAAACCTTAAATTCATTTTTATCTATTGCCAAAGATATAGATTCAGCAGCCACAGATTGTCCTTCATTTAAAACGACATTTCCCATATCTTTATATTGATAAACGAAATCATTGCTGATTTTTTCACGTGTATTTGATGGTATTAAAATTCCATTTTTTATCATAGTTTTTATAACACTTGAACTTACATGTGCTATATTTTTTATATCATTTTCACCCATTGCGTCATTATCATTAGATTGAAATGCATCAGCCACAGATTGACGCGCATGTGTCATTTTGCAATCAACATCAAAATTATAAATATATAATTGTTCTGTATGTGGTGGATTAAAAGCATCAGGAACATTAATTATTAAACGCAACACAGCCCCAGGAGCCATCAATGTCCATGTTGACATTTTATATATCCAATCTATATCAGATTTTGACATTTTACCAAAATCACACAAAGATATAATTGGTTTTATCTTAGATAAATCTAGACCACTATCACCTGGACCAACGATAATTCCAATATATTGTCGATTCATCACAGATACCCGAACATAACTTCCAATATCTGCATCCGCATTTAAACGATAGTCATAACCATGATTTATGACATTAGGTATCAACACTTTTACAATATCGCCAGATTTAAACATAGTTATAAAATACTTGTTTTTTTTCTTTTTTTCAATAATCATTTAAAATAATAAAGGTTTTTGATAAACATGTGGAAAATACTATTCGAATTTTTAGACAGAATATTTGCCATAGTCCCTGTAAAAAAATGGCGTGAATATTTAAGAATACAACTTTTGTTTGATTACCGCAGAAAATTAAATGCTTTAAAATCTGGCTGTCCTGAATTAAATTTCACAAATTTCAAATTAGCAAAAGGCGGTGGCAGTATTGTTTTTATTTTAAAAGATAAAATAACTTTCAAAGTCCGCAAACATAATTATGAAGCCGGAACATTTTCAAGATTTGACCGGGAAAAACGCATAACAGATGCTTTACGTCCATTTTGTACAATAAAAATACCTAATGTAGAATTTATAAAACTGGGTGAATATACATTTTATAAATCAGATTTTATACCTGGCAAATTATTGATTAATATACCTTTTAAAAAAATAAAAAGATACCAACAACAAATAAGCCAACAATTGGCTGAATTTATATATAAAAAATCTTTTGCTAATCCCCCAGAAATCGCAGATTTACGTAATTCAGATATTCATGAAGGCTTTGCTTGGAATCATGGTGATATGTGCAGTAATATACTGATTAACCCCAAGACCATGGTTATAACAGGTATAATTGATTGGGAATGGGCATCTTACAGCGATCAGGAAAGAGAATTCAGAGGATTGGTTCGTGTTCGTAAAAAAATGCAAAAAATCGGTCTTGATAAAACTACATATCAATGTTATTTAGAAATTTTGAAAAAGAACAGTTAATTTGTTTGACAATTTTTATTTTT
Source organism: Alphaproteobacteria bacterium (assembly GCA_017528045.1). GTDB lineage: Bacteria > Pseudomonadota > Alphaproteobacteria > Rs-D84 > Rs-D84 > Enterousia. Next base: position 5,113 of record JAFXPG010000016.1, read on the forward strand.
GTGTAATAATAATATTATTATAATAACAACGGATATAAAATATGTCAAAATTATCAATCAGACAAAAAGAATTATTACTAACGTATTTCAGCGAATATCGTAAAAACATTCGCAATCAAATCACAGAAGTATACAACCAATCTTTTTTAAATTCTGACAAAATAGATGATTCTTGGCGTGAATCTTTTAAATGCACCTGCGAATATATTGAATATATTAAAATAAAAACTTGTGTTTTTCTTAAAGATTTAATCTATTCTGTACCAGAATTCAGGGACGAAGATTTTTTAATAATATTCATAAAAGAAATATGCAAATTTTTATCTGTTTATACATGGCGTTTGGATTCCAAAACAAACATATCTGAATTTGAAAAACAATCGAAACAGCAAAAACATTATTTAATTTGGTTTAATGATTTATACAAAACACACAAAGCACTTAAAAAAGCTGTTCAACGTTATAAACAAAAAACAAAAATTCAACAACCCGAAGAAAAGCGTAAACGCAAACGCATTGGGCAACCGGTTGAAATGGCTGTTGAAATCAAACGAATATCCGAAATACCAGAAAAAGAATTTGATCAAAAAATTAAAAAAAGACGTAAAAAAATCAAATGCCAAGAAGCACGAAAAAAACACAAACAACTAATGCAACAGGCAACTTTGATGCAAATATCTGTAAATTGTCACTAATAATTAAATTGATTTAATAACTGTTTCTATATCGTTATCATTTGGAACGTTTTTGATTTCTAAATCTGCAGCATACTGGCCACGAAACCAAGTACGCTGTCTTTTTGCGTATTGGTTTGTTTTTACAATCCAATTTTCAATTGCTTCTTCTTCAGTAATTTCACCACGCAACATTTTACATAATTGTGTTGCACCGATAGCCCTGTCTTCATTCAAATTATTTTTCAAGATATATTTTGCTTCTTCCAGCGCAGCCCCAGAAACCATTTCCGGCACACGTTTTGCTATACGTTTTAACAAAGTTTCTTTATCTGGATTTATTAATATCTTAAAAGCATCTGGTACCAAAGCACCAGTGCGTGGCATATTTTGCCATTCAGTTATATGCTTTCCTGTTTGTAAAAAAACTTCTAAAGCGCGGGCAATACGTTGTGGATCTGTTTGAACAAAATCTTTTGGTAATAAATTACGAACAGCATTTATATCACTTGCAACCATATCACGTGCTTTATTGCGTATTTCATCACTGATTTCTGGCACAGAGGCAATTCCATTTATTAAAACATTTATATAATACCCACTGCCCCCGACAAAGACCGGTATTTTTCCCATTTTAATAACATCTTCCATTGCAGATTTTGCCAGATTTAAATAATCAGCCACACTTATATGTTCTGCCAATGGCAATATCGAAAATAATTTATATGGAATTCCATCTATTTCATCAAAACCGTTTTTCACATTTTCTGCGAAAGGCGATGCAGATATAGTTTCTATATCACGATAAATTTGAACACTGTCGCAATTTATGATTGCACCATTTATACGCTTTGCCAAATTATGTGCAAAATCAGATTTTCCAGAAGCGGTAGGTCCCGCAATAATCACAGATTTATATTTCATAAAAGCATTATAAAAACGACTTTTGATGTTTTCAAGTAAATCAAACGAAAAAATTCAAATTGGAATTTATGCCATATCATGATAAAATTAAGCATAAAACAAAGGATGGAAAGATGAAAAAAATTCGTGTTGCTATTAATGGTTTTGGCCGTATAGGTCGTTTAGTTTTACGTGCAGCTTTGGAATCAGGTCGCAAAGACATAGAATTTGTGGCAGTTAATGATTTGGCACCTGCTGAACAAAATGCATATTTATTGGAATATGATTCTGTTCATGGCAAATTACCAATGGATGTAAAATTGGACGGAGAATACATTATAGTTGGCAATCAAAAAATCAAATGTATTTCCGAACGTGACCCATCAAAATTACCATGGAAACAATTAAAAATCGATATTGTTATGGAATGCACAGGTTTATTTACATCCGCAGAAAAAGCAAAAGTTCATCTGGATTGTGGTGCAAAACGTGTTTTGGTTTCTGCGCCTTCCGCTGGTGCCGATAAAACAATAGTTTTTGGTGTTAACGAAAATAAAATAACAAAAAAAGATTTGATTATATCTAATGCATCTTGCACAACGAATTGTCTGGCCCCAGTATTAAATGTATTAGATAAAAAATTTGGAATAAATAACGGTTGGATGACGACAGTTCACGCATATACTGGCGACCAACAATTACTGGATAAAAACCATAAAGATTTTCGTCGTGCACGCGCTGCAAATTTATCTATGATACCAACATCAACTGGTGCAGCAAAAGCAATTGGTTTAGTATTACCAAAATTGGCTGGGAAAATGGACGGTATTGCAATACGTGTTCCAACACCTGATGTATCTGTGGTTGAATTGGTTTTGAATATGAAAAAGAAAGTAACAGTCGAATCAGTAAACAAAGCAATGTTTGCCGCCCAATCTGAAATTTTGGGATACAACGATAAACCTTTGGTTTCAATAGATTTCACAAACGATTCGCACAGTTCAATATTTGATGCATCACAAACAAAAGTTGTCGAAGATAATGTATTACACGTAACCGCATGGTATGATAATGAATGGGGATTTTCAAATCGTATGTGTGATACCGCCATCGCAATTGGAAAAACATTATAAAAAACCAGATAAAAAAAACACCGCCGAAATCGGCGGTGTTTTTTTCTGTCAGAGCCCATATAGACAGAAAACGCATTCAAATTATTAGAATAATTTAAATTTGTAATTTGTTCCTGCGCGGAATGTATATTGTGTTTTGTCGCCTTGGGCAATACCGGCACCGGCATTAATAGACCATCTGTCTGATAATCCCATAGCGGCACCAAATGCAGCAGCGGATTGACTGTTATAATATCCATAGCCAGCACCAACAGATACTTCACCTTTACCAACGCTGGAGACGTTCACAGCAGACAAAGCTGTTGCAGCAGCAACACCACCAGATACATTCTTTTCAAGAGTATCTACTTTTTTATCTGTGTAAGCATTTGCTTGTGATAATGTCAAAGCACTTTGTTCGGCAGCATAAGCTTTTGCACTTTGTAATGTCAAAGCATCACCAGTAGCCATTTCACCACGAATAGCTTTATCTTCAGCTACACGAGCTTTTGCTTCTGCTGTAATTTTTCCATCTAATTCTTTTTCAGCACCCATTGCACGTGTTTCTTCGCCTTTAACAGCATAAGCAACAGAACCAACTTCATCTTCAGCACCATTTAATAAAGCAATCGCATCTGCATTATCTTTTACTGCACCATTTGCCAATGCATCAGTATAAGATTTTGCAGTTGTTTCAGCTGCACTAGCTGCACCAACAGCATCATAGTTAGAAGCTAAACTATCTGCATATGCGTTTGCAGCATCTAATGTTGTTTTATCACCACTTATTATATCTGCTGCAATATCAGGTGTTTCTGTTGGGGTATTTTCTTTAGAATATGCTTGACGACCTAAATCAGCTTGATATGCAGCAGCTGCTGCAGTTTGTACTCCTGCTGCAGTTTCATAAGCACCTTTGACATCTTTATAACCCAACCACAAACCTGTTAAATCCTTAATAGAAGTATTATCTGCTGTATATGCTGCGTCAGCTTGACCAAATGCTGTTAATTCTGTTTCAGCCCAATTACCAGTATCTGTCTTAAGAGTATTTATTGCAGTTGTATCAGTTACATAAGCACCAGATAAATTATCTAACAAAGTTTGAAGTGCACCAGCTTCTACAATATCTACACCCGCACCATCTGCAGTAGCCAAAGAATATGTTGTTACAGGTTCACCTGTTGTAGCATCATTTACTGTTGTAGCGACTAAATGATAAACAGTATCATCACCAGATACTTGTCCTTTATACATATCGGCGGATACTGTTCCTGATGTTACATCTCCATCTGTAATAGTTATTGTACGTGCATCAACATCACCACCAACATAAGTTTCATTCAATGTATGTGTTCTTGTAAATGTTTGTTTTGTACCAGTATATGTAATAGTACCTGCCACACCTGTTGATGCATCTATAGATTCGTATGAATAATTACTCTTTGTTGCTCCTGCAAGATCAGCATCAGCTACGTCTTGTGCAGCAACTGCTTGAGTTGAAGCAACCAAAGCATAACCATCTCCACCAGCGACAGTTGTGCCAGCAAAATAATCCATTGCTTTTATATCATCTGGATTATAATTAGAACTAGTACCACCTAAATCTTCATATTTAAAATTATTTACATCAGGTGCAGTTTCAACAGATTCACTTGTAACTGCTGTTGTACTACCTGCAGGCAAGTATGTGTATCCAGGATCTTCTAAATCTTTTGAATTCATAGCCCATGAACCATTACCTAATTGATAATATCCACCCAATATCTCTGTTGGTACTGGAGTAATATCAGTAGCTTTTGCAACACCAGTTGTCGCAAAAATTGCCACCAAAGATGTTAAGATTAAATGTTTTTTCATTTGTTTTCCCTTTCTTATTTTTAATATTAAAAACTGTAATCATATGAATTTAATCAAATTGATTACTGAGAATATGGTAAAAAAACCAAGGTTAAAAGTCAACCGCTTTTTTCAAAATATAAAAAAACATTTTTTATGCAGAAAACCAAGAAAAATTTATTTTGCAAACATGTCGTAACACAGGCGGTCTAAAAACCTTGGTTTTTTTTAGACCACTTGACATTACAAAAAATTATTTTATATATCAGATATCTACAGGCATTCGGTGTTTTATTCCACGCCTGTTTTTTTTCATTTATAAACAACAAAAAGGATATTTTATGATTTACGGATATTGTCGTGTTTCTACTGCTCATCAAAATGAAGAAAATCAACATTTTGTCATTGAAAATTTTGCAAAACAAAACAATATTAACATTGATGTTTGGATAGAAGAAAAAATTTCCAGCAGTAAAAAATTACAAGACAGAAAACTGGGACAAATATTAAATAAACTGCAATCTGGTGATATTTTAATAACAACTGAAATTTCCAGACTGGGACGCAGTTTATTGGAAGTCATGGGTATTTTACAAAATTGCCTTGAAAAAAATTGCCAAATCTGGACATTAAAAGAAAATTTTCGCCTGGGGTCCGATATACAATCAAAAGTTTTGGCTTTTGCGTTTGGATTATCTGCCGAATTATCAAAATCTTTATTACAAGAACGCGTTCGTGAAAGCTTGGCCAGATTAAAAGCCAACGGGAAAAAACTTGGACGACCAATCGGTGCTAAATCAAAACAATTAAAATTAAGTAAAAACAGAAAACGAATAAACCGCTTAATCAACCAAGGAATCAGTAAAAACGAAATTGCACGAATTATGTGCGTTAACAAAAGTACTTTATACAACTATATGCGTAATAATTATTTATAATAAAATTATGAAAGTTTATGTTTAATTTCTCTGATACGAGCCAATATTTCCCGCAAATCTTCTTCACTGACTGATGGTTTTTGCGATTTATTTTGAATTTCATCTATTAAAACTATACACAACGTTGCCAACAAAGCATTTTCTTGCAACGGACCAATTTTATCCAATATCTGACGAGCCCTCATATCAACCATGCGCCCCAATTCTATCAAACGTCCTTCCTGGCCGTCTTCACAGCCCATTGGGTAATTTCTGTTAACAATAGGGATTGATACTACACTCATTTTTTTAATTTCTCTAAGATTGAAACAGATTTTTCAATTAAATCTTTGGCACGTTCATTTTTTTCACGCAGATTTTTAACCTGTTTAGTTAAAATAGCCACTTCTAAATCGGTTTGCTTACTGGCATCATTGGCATCTGCACGCAAATGCTTTGCCATTAATTCCAAAGAATCTAATTCTTGAAAAATTTGATCTTTTATATTTGCCATATTTTTATATTAAGACATTTTTTGTATGCGTTCAACCCTAAAATATGATATAATGTCCTTATTAAATTGGGGGAATGGTTTTATGAAAACGAAAATTATCTATATTTCTGGAAACGAAATTTTCAATATATCTGATATACGTGCTGCTTTTGAAGAAGTTCGTAATGCTTTACAACTGGACAAAGATACTGTTTTATTTGGTGTTCCTGTTGATACAGAAGATGCTGGATTTGGTAATAAAGAAAATAAAACCGAAATTGTAACAGAAAACATTTCACAACCAATTGAAAGTTCTGTCGAAGAAGAAAATGTTGTTGTTCCACAAGAAACAATTCAAATAATTGAAGATTCTGAACCAGAAATTACAGAAGATACAATTATCAAAGAACCTGTTGTTAAAGAAACTGTTGCTGAAGAAAATATTGTTGAAGAACCGGTGAAAAAACGTGGTCGTCCACGCAAAGTACATGTATCTCTTGATGATGAAGAAAAACCAGTTGAACCAACAGAACCAGAAACCATAGCAGATTCACAAGAAAACGATGAAAAAGTCGTTCCTATATTATCTATATTATCTTCTAAAGAAGAAGAACCTGAAAACAAACCTGAAATAATTGAAGATATCGAATCAGAAACCGTAATAGATTTAGATGAACAAGAAATTACCGAATCACAAGAAGAAGAATTAATTTCTGATGAAACCGAATCTCTTGATTCAGAAGTCCCAGAAACACCAATAATTGACGATTCAGAAGAAGATTTGGAAAAATTATTGTCTGCAATAAAACCTTTGGATTCTATGGAAGATTCTGATTTACCAGAACCAGAAATATCCGAAACATCAGAACCAGAAAACATTGATGCTACTTTGGAACAATTAGCCACTGAATTCGTGGCAACACAAGATAAAATAAACGAAGAAACAAAATCATCTGGTCGCAGCAAAATTGGAAAATTACGTAATATCTTGCCTTTTAAACAGTCAAAAAATAAAGATTCCCAAGGCCTGGGAGATTTATTCGGTTGGGCAGGAATTGCCGCGAACGATGAAGATTTTTCTGTCCCTGGATTTTTTACGAACGCTGCTTCAAAGAAATAAAAAATGGATACAATACAAATTGTAAATATTTTAAAAAATTCCGGAATACAAGTATGTGGCAGTGATGGTGCATATATATACTATCAAGATCCTTCTTGCATATTACCTGTGTTTGATAAATTTGTTGGTTATGCATGGACTATTATTTTAGTATTAACTGCATTCATGTTGTTGGGTTGGGCAATATTATATATACGCAACGGTGTAAGATTAGACACTGTTTTTAAAAACGCAAAATCTTTACTGTTAATGTTTGCAACATTGGCTGTTGTTATACCAGCAATCAATTTTATATATGGTGGCACATTGTTTAAAAAATTTTCAAATTCCGAATACACAACATGTGAAAACCAATATAAATTTTGTAAAACACAAAAAGTTTCTATAAATAAAATTAATAAATTGTACGAACAAAGAAATGCTCATTTAAGCAGATCAGACGAATACTTATTATATGAAGATTTCCGCGTCATTGTTTCTGAAGAATATGAAGACGAACAAGAATAATTTATTTATAATCTAATAAACGCATATTACGTGCAGAATAAATTAAATCCCCAGACACTAATAAATGATCATACAGATTTATATTTAATTTATCTAATGCGTTTATTAATTCTTGTGTTATATCTATATCTTGTTTTGAAAAAGAAACACCTGGTGTTGGATGATTATGTAACAAAACAATATTTGTTGCGTTTAAATCCAGTGCTTGTTTTACAACTTCACGAACATATACCGCCGCCCAATCAATTGTTCCTGAACTGTGTAATACATCTTTAATTAATTTATATTGATTATCTAAATATAAAACGTGAAATTCTTCTATTGATTTACCAGACAAAATTATTTTGCAATAACGTTCTAATTTTTCGTAATTATGAAAAACAGGTGCTTCACCCAAAACATATTTATAATCTAATTCCATTAATTTATGTATTACTTGAAAAAATACAGCAGTATTTTCTTTTATTCCATCATTACTTATTAAATCTTCATAAGAAGCGGATAACAATTTACTTATACTGCCATATTTTTTGTATAATTGTCTGGATAAAACACGAACATCACGTCTTGGAATAGCGTAAGTTAACAACAATTCTAATATTTCATATTCAGCCAACTGACCATCAAGAAACTTTTTACGCAATCGCGCTCTATGTCCTTGCTGCAAAGATAATACATCTTCATTTTTAATCATGTGTCATTTTTTCTGTAAAAATAATAACACCATCTTCTGTGATACCTAATGTATGTTCCCACTGAGCTGATAAACCACCATCGACAGTTCTGGCTGTCCAACCATCTGCGTCTATCACACAATCTGGTTTGCCTGTATTTATCATCGGTTCTATCGTGAAAACTAGACCTGGGACCATTTTAACATTATCCCACATTTTATCATAAAAGTGATAAATCTGTGGATCATCATGCATAACTTTACCTATACCATGTCCAACAAAATCACGAGAAATAGAAAAACCATGAGGTTTAACAACAGCTTCTATAGTTTTACCAATTTCAGATAACGGTACACCTGGTGCACAAATAGAAATAGCTGCATTTAAAGCATCTTGGCAAGTTTGTACCAATTCACGCGCTTTATTTGAAACATTTCCTATCATAAACATACGCGATGCATCACCATGAAAACCATGATATTCTGCAGTCAAATCAACATTAACAATATCACCATCTTTCAATATAACATCGTCACTTGGTATTCCATGAACAATAACATCATTCACAGAAGTACATATACTTTTTGGATACCCCATATATCCCAAATCTGAAGATCTTGCACCATTTTCTTTTAAAAATTGTGCAACTAATCTGTCTATTTCCCCAGTAGAAATTCCCGCCTTGATATAAGGAGTTATAAAATCAAAGCATCTGGCAACCAAATCGCCAGAAACACGTAATCTTTTAAAATCTTTCGGAGCATAAACTGATGATAACATTGCTATTTCCTTCTTTTTAAAGATAATTTATATGCACGCAAAGACAATTTCAATGAAAAATCTCGAATTAAAATTTCTGGTTGCATACCATTTGTTCTACATTGTTTTTCTAAATCATTTAATTTAGATAAAACATTTACAATCTCTTCTTGTGGCCATATTTTTACAGCCATATTAAATTTATCAGCAACTTTCCAGAATAATTTAGGTAGTTGTCCATCAACAACAGCTGTTAATAATTTTGTAAAATGATTATATAACATTCTTACCAACATATTTGCATCAGCACCACCATAAATCAATCTGTCCAAAGCAATCATTGTTTGGTCAATGTGTCCAGCAGTTAAAGAATACATATAATCATCTGCACTGGTTGCAGAAGTATCAGGCAAACATTTTTCTACATCATCTAAATCAACAACATGTTTATCTGAAACATATATAGCTATTTTCTGTAAAAAACTGCGTGTAATACCACGGTCACCACCTAAATGAGATAACATATAAGACATTGCATCTGGTGTTACCTGTCTTATGCCTGCGGTTGCAGATAATTCACTGTGAATTAAAGCTTCTAAAGTTTTTGTATCATCTGTATAACATGCAATTGCAGCTATATCTTTTCCATCTTCAAATAATTTACGCAAAGATCCAACACGTAAATCACCAGCTGTTACTATAATCGTTGCACATAATGCAGAAGAATTAACTAAATCCGTCAATATTTTTGTATCGCTGTCACCTGCCCCAGAAATTATCACAGCTTTTTTTCCTCCAAACATTGAAGGGCTGCAACTTTCTGCAAACACTGCATCTTGTTTTTCTTTTAATTCATTTGCATCAATAGCTAACAGATTATCTTTTTCTATTTCTAATTTTTCAATTGCTTTGTCGCATAATTCATCAACCAACCCAGCATCAGGTCCATATATTAACACTGCGTTAATTTTTGATATTTCAGAATTAAAATTACTTTCTTTCCACTTCATATCAAACTATTTTTCTTCTTTCTTGGTTTCTACAATTACACGCATACTGATTTTATCAGATAAAACATTTATTGCATTCATCACAGCATTATTATAAGCAGCATTTGAAGCAACCAAATAATTCACAAATGTATAACTTTCTGATGCAGATTCAGATCCACTTACGATAACTTTATCACCTTGTTTTAAAACATATGATGCATTTAATTTTACTTCCTGCCAAGTTGCAACACCACTAAGTTCCAAAGCTTTTAATTGTGTGCTTGGATCATGTAAATTTACTTCCAAACGATATTTAGCATTTTCACCATGTGCACCACCAAATTGTGTATTCAAAGAATTTCTTAATTCTATACCATTAATACCCCTTATTGGTGCAACAAAAACATCCGTATCATTACTGGAAAACATCGGTTTAAAACTACAAGCTGTCAAAACCAAAAACAAAATTAATTTTTTCATATCTTTTTCCTGTTGAACTTTATTGATATATTAGCTACACTTTTAACAAATCGCAAGAGAGAATAGTGAATATTTTTTTAATTCTTTTATCTGTGTTATTCATGGGGGGATATTACATTATATCCAGTCCATCCCAGCGCATAAATAAACAAGAAACAGAATATGCTATAAAAAAAGCCGATTTACGTTCTATCGCAGAATGTGTTGTTGCAACTCAAAATGCAGCTATGTATGGTGAAGAATTTTTAAATGAATGTGTTGAAAGATATGACGTTATAAGCCAGTATGTTTGTATGAATAATAAATATAATATTGTTTCTTGTGATTCTGAAAATGGCAAAGATCCTGATTTCAGTTTCATAATAACAACCAGTTCACAATTACCAGAAACAGAATACAATAATATGTTAGAAATTTTAGAACAATACTATCCAGATGCTGGTACATTTGGTGTATTTATAAACCCTAATATAATGTCAGCAGGTTCCATTGGAAACCGTACTATACCACAAAAAGTTATTGATGCTGCAAAATTAACAGATGGACAATTAATATACCTTATGCAATATAAAATCCCAGATTTAACCATAGAATATCCAACAATTGAAAATTCAGATATAACATGTCCACCTGGGACTATGAAAACTTACAGATTTGGACGTTGGCAATGTGTTGAATATAATTATAAAATATCATGTACAGGCGACACTATTTGGGATTCTGATTTAAATGAATGTGTCGCTGACGAAAACAGAAAACCTTTGTGTGCAAACAATCAAACTGCTGTTATGGTTGATGATGTGTGGGAATGCATTGATCCTTTTGCAGATAAAAACTGTCCAGATGGAATGGTTGCCAGATTAAATTATAATTCACTAGAATGGGAATGTGTCGAAGATCCAAACGCGGTAAAAACAGTAAAAAAATGTGATAACATCATACGTTCTGCACATAAACAAGGCACCATAGGAACAACTTTGCGTGTTCGTTCTATATCTTGCACAGATTGTGAGACTTTGTTTGTAGACGAAGAAACTTGTGAAAGTTATTGCATACCAGATACAAAAAAATTATCTGATCCAAAATGTTATGATGGCGATATTTCTGAATGTTCAGGCCCAACACGTGGAATATATTTTGGTTTTTCCCACAAATCACGAATTGATAATATAGAAGCCTTGAAAGATTCAACTGTTTATTTGGACAAACAACACAGTCAAAACAGAAAATTCAACTGTATGGATTGTGGTGAAAAATTATTAGATACAGAAGCTTCTGTGACCCCATATACCGCTGTTTGTAAATAAAAATTTATTGAATTTCAACCAATTAATAATTACAATATTGTGCGTAAAAGAAAGGAGTTAAGTATGAAAACAGCTGTAATATTAGCAATAATAGCTATTTTTGGGATTTTAGGTTATTTTATTTTTCCATGTAATAAATGGGATAATGTGTTTCCGAAAAATCCGAATGTTATTACACAAAAAGTACATTTTCATAACAGATATGGAATAGAATTGGTTGGTGATTTATATATTCCAAAGAATAAAACATCTGAAAAAATGCCTGCTATTGCTGTATCTGGTCCATTTGGTGCTGTCAAAGAACAATCTTCTGGATTATACGCACAAGAAATGGCATCTAGAGGTTTTATTACATTAGCATTTGATCCTTCTTTCACAGGAGAAAGTGGTGGTAAAGTTCGTTATGTTGCATCACCAGATATAAATACAGAAGACTTTTCTGCTGCGGTAGATTATTTATCTAATCGACCAGATGTAGATGCGGAAAAAATAGGTATTATAGGTATATGTGGTTGGGGTGGCATGGCAATAAATGCTGCTGCTATGGATACAAGAATCAAAGCAACAGTTGCATCAACAATGTATGATATGACACGTGTAACTGCAAATGGATATTTTGACGCTGATGATAATGCAGATGCACGCTTTGCAACCAAAAAGGCATTAAACGAACAACGTACCATTGATTATAAAAATGGTAAATATGATTTGGCAGGTGGTGTAATTGACCCATTACCAGAAGATGCACCACAATTCGTAAAAGACTATTATGCATATTACAAAACACCACGTGGATATCATAAACGTTCTTTGAATTCAAACGGTGGATGGAACAAAACAAGTTCTTTGTCTTTCATTAATATGCCTATTTTACAACGTGCAGATGAAATACGTACACCTGTATTATTGGTTCATGGGGAAAAAGCTCACAGTCGTTATTTCAGCGAAGATGCCTTTAAAAAATTAAAAGGTAAAAATAAAGAATTAATGATTATTCCAGGTGCAAACCATGTTGATTTATACGATAACATGGAAAAAATACCTTTTAATAAGTTAGAACAATTCTTTAAGACAAATTTAAAATAATGAAACAAAAAATTATAAAATTTATAAATAAGAAATATAATGTCGCCCCAGAATACCTGTGGCGACGTTATCCTTCTTATTGTATATTCAGACATTCAAATAATAAAAAATGGTTTGCACTTATCGGATCTGTACCATATAAAACTTTAAAAATACCAGGCAATGGAATGGTAGATATAATAAATCTTAAAACAGATAATATTGATTTTTTATATGGGGTACCAGGAATTTTACCGGCATATCATATGAATAAAAACAAATGGATAACAGTGCTATTAGACGGAACATTACCAGAAAAAAACATTCAACAATTAATAAACATGTCTTATGATTTAACACTGTAAAAAAAATACAGCTTTAATTGCGGTATTTTTTTATCTTTATAAAAATCAATCTTCGGGATTCCATTGAGTAAACCATTTAACTTGATCTTCATATGACATATTGAAATAACGTGCTTCTTTGTTCAAAGCGCGTATTTTATCCATTTCTTCATCAGACAAATCAAAATCAAATACATCTATATTTTCTTTGATATAATCTGGGTTTGATGCACCAGGAATTACAGAAAAACCTTCTTGGATGTGCCAACGAATAATAACCTGGGCTGCTGTTTTGCCATGTGATGCACCAATTTTATTTAATACTGGGTCGCGTAAGATTTCGCCATGACTGTCACGTCCGCCCAGTGGGAACCAACATTCTTGGGCAATGTTGTTTTTCTTTAACATCTCTTGCCAATGTTTTCTTTGTGCATATGGATGACATTCAATCTGCATGATTTGGGGTTTAATGGTTGCAGATTCAACCAAAGAATTGAATATTTCATCACTGGCATCAAAGTTAGAAATACCAATCGCACGAACTTTTCCAGATTTTACAACTTCTTCCAGTTCTTTCCATCCTTCAATATAGTTTCCGACAGGTTGGTGGAAATAAACCAAATCAACATATTCCAACCCCAAACGATTTAACATTCTGTCTATTGATGCGGCGGTATTGCCTTTGCCGTATTCATTTTGCCACAATTTACTGGTCACCCAGATTTGGTCACGTGGAATTCCACTATCTTTAATAGCACGACCAACACTGCGCTCGTTTCTATATGCATGTGCTGTATCAATATGACGATACCCATTTTGCAGAGCGGTCAATACAGCATTGTATGCTTCACCAGAATCTTCTGATAATTGGTATGTTCCCAAACCAAATGCCGGCATTTTTACACCATTGTTTAATTCTATAACACAAGTGTCATGATTCATACATTTCTCCTTTTGTTTTTCTGTGTCTGATTGATTGCACGCACATAGTGCCAATGCGCCAACTGTTGCGATTGTTTTTATAATTTTGTTCATCTTTATCTCCTTTGGTTATGATTGTATCATAACATTTGACTGACCGATAGTCAATAAAATTATTGACTGCGGGTCAATAAAAATATATAATAATTAACTCAAAGGAGTTTTAAATGAAATCTATCGTTTTGTATTTTTCAAAAAAGGGGCAAAATTATTCTGGTGGTTCAATTGTTAATTTAACCAAAGGAAACACTGCGATTATATCGGAATATATTCATGATGTTGTTGGTGCCGATTTATTCGAAATTGAATCTGTAAATGACTATCCAATTGATTATTACGAATGTACTGACGTTGCAAAACAAGAATTGCGCGACAATATACGTCCTTATGCAAAACAAACACCTGGCGATTTATCAGAATATGATACTGTGTTCATTGGTGGACCAATTTGGTGGGGAACATACCCAATGCCAATGTTCAGCGTGTTGGAAAAAATAGATTGGTCTGGTAAAACGATTATGCCCTTTTCTACACATGAAGGTTCCGGTCTTGGTAATGTTGAACGCGATATAAGAAAATTGTGCGTTGGCGCAAATGTAAAACCAGGATTGGCAATTTATGGTTCATCGGTTGCGTCTGCTAAATCAGATGTTGAAAAATGGATAAAAAATAATTTAAAATAAGAAGTAAAGGAGATTTTTATGAAAAAATTATTTGTTAGTATAGCGATGTGTTTGGCGGCAATAACTGGTGCCGATGCGAAAAATCTAACAGTGTATTTTTCTGTGTCTGGTAATACAGAAAGATTGGCAAATGCAATTCATGAAAATGCCGGTGGCGACATTATTCGTATTGAACCGTTGAATCCATATCCGGTTGATGATTATCACAACAAAAGTTTTACAGACCTTGCACAACAAGAAAAAACAGATGGCACGCGTCCTGAAATCAAAGATATTGATATAAATCTGGACGAATATGATACAATATTTATTGGATATCCAATTTGGTGGGGTTCAATGCCAATGGCGGTTTATACTTTCTTTGATAAATATGATTTGTCGGGCAAAACCATCGCACCATTTAACACGCACGAGGGTTCTGGTGCGGGGGATAGTCATGGCGAAATAATGCGTCTTGAACCAGATGCAACAATTGTAGATGGCTTGTCAGTGTATGGAAGCAATACAACCGAAGACCAAAGCGAAACAGTAAAATCTTGGCTGGAAAAAATAGGAAAATAAAATGAATTTGCGCGAAAAAGCAGCATTAGAAACACATAAAAAATTATTAAAAATCGGCAAAAAACTGATTATAAAAAACGGATTACAAAACGTATCTGTCGAAGATATAACTAATGCTGCTGGTGTCGCAAAAGGAACGTTTTATACATACTTTAAACGCAAAGAAGATATAGTTTATGAAATATGTCGCGAACCATTTGGAGAAATAGCCAAGCGTTTTAAAAACAGTAAAGAAACAGATATAAATAAAAAATTATACGAATATTTTAACGATTTTATGTATGAAATTCAAAGGTATGGTATAAATGTTTGTCGTGAATGGCTACGTGACGTTATTACGCCCGCAAATGTAACAGATTCTAAAGACACAAAAAAATGGCAATATGACACCCAAACATTGCTAGATATATTAAATTTTGCTGTGAAAAACGGAGAGCTGAAACAAAACACACCAACAAAAATATTAACCCATATAATTATAACTCAATTATACGGTATGATGATATGTTGGTGTATGTCTGATGCAGAATTCGAACCATCAAAATGGACCAAAGAATTTTGTGAAATACAATTAAACAACATTTTAAAACCATATATAAATAAACATTAAAGACCAATAAATATTTGGTCTTTTTTATTTTGTCACATCATATATACAATTCAGATAGCTTGATACCCTTTTTTACAAAAATATATTGACAATACAAACATTTTGTCTATAGTATTTACCATGATTATTATAGACAGGCTTTTTAGTTTATTTCGACGCAAGGTAATCAAAGATTCGCCTGTTGTTGTTATGCATTCCAAAATTATAGATGATAAACCGGTGGTAAAATACGTGGAACGCGTAATAAACGCAAACAACGTGGATGCATATCGCTCTGGACGTACACAGTTTGTCGGTGGTGATCATGTAAACGGTGCTAAATACGTTGTTGTTTACAGATACGTTATTGATCCATATTTGCATCTTGAACCAGATGATCAAATAATCCAAGACATAGAATTTATGCAAGCAAACGAAGATAAAACTATCAAACATGAAACAAAACACATGAAAAATGACAGTTTTGGCAATCCGTTGTTTGTGGTGACTAATTATTATGAAATGACTGGATTATATGCTTTTGATGAAGTATCTGCATACGCTACAGCATATTTAAAACACGACAAACCAAATCACAGAGAAGTTTGTGATGCTGTTTCACACGGGATAGACGATTTGTTGGAACGTAAATCTGTATATATCCCAAAACATGTTAATCAGGTTGCTGGTCTGATAGGCTTTAAAATTACAGCAAAAAATGCAGAAAGCACTTTGATGCACAACTGGGAACCACCAAAGCAGTATTCACAAACATTTAATGCAATTGCGCATGGATATCTAACTTTTGATGGCCAGGGTGTACGTGATGAAAACGGTATGATACCTGCAGAATTGAAAGAAAAATTAAAACATTTACGTCATGAATACGAAGACGCAACATCACAAACATTGCGTATGATTATGGAAAGATTTACACGTGGTCAAAAATAAACAACACAAGTTTGATATAGCAAAAAAATTACAACAAATACCTAACATCACAAATCGGTCTATGTTCTTTGGATGATACAGATTCCATTTTGTTGTTTTTAATTTCAAATTTTTCAATTTTTGCCTTTGTTGGTTCCATATAATCAGCACCGATATTTCTTGATGCACTTGTTATTACGAAAGGTTGCATTTGGAATTTATAAGCACGCAAAACACAATCTGCACCTTCTAAGGTTGTTAATCGTTCCAGTTTTTTACCATTATCAAGGTATATATCATAATAAGTATAAGAATGCGCGGTTCCCGTCACAAAACGACCACGTTTAATTGTGTCTTTGATACCGTTATTATTAACATCGATATAGAAAGTATCTATTTGTTTTATTCCGTAATTATCAGCAGACAAATCAAACCTTTCTGTTTTATCTGGTTTGATCAAACCATCAGAAAAAACACCTGTATATTCAACTTGCTTTGTGCAAGATACGCACAATAATAAAACGAAAAAATTAATCAACACTTTCCGCATGACATCTGCATCCGTATTCTTCGCCTGGATGAGGTGTATCATACCATGTTCTTATCTCTCCGTCCAGTGCTTCATGTTCTGGTAGAACTTTATCATCACCGACAGTG
This sequence comes from Alphaproteobacteria bacterium, assembly GCA_017528045.1. GTDB lineage: Bacteria > Pseudomonadota > Alphaproteobacteria > Rs-D84 > Rs-D84 > Enterousia. The sequence continues at coordinate 22,700 of JAFXPG010000016.1, forward strand.
ACCCAAATGTATTTTTCATATTTAGGAACCAGGCGTTTTTTACCTGATATATTCCCTTCATGTTTAGTCATTGCTTTCACCAATTTTAATAAATTATCTTTGGAAAGATTATTCATAGGTGTTGAACGCAGGAAACCAGTTTGTCTTTCTATAGATTTTAAATAATTTTCAACATTGTTTTCATTTGGTGGCGCATATCTATTTATTGCCCCTTCTATTGTTAGATTTTGATAAGCATTTGTTGATAACAAACCAGCCATAGCATTAAAACCTGTCGCAGCATCTGGAAATATAGCAAATCTTCCATCCGTTCCAATTGCTCCTTTATCACGTGTGAATTTTCCATATTCCAGATTACCCGGATTATTATTGCGCCAGGCGCGACTGCCACCACTGAATTCATAAATGTTTCCGTCGTTTCCAACATACATTCTGGTTGTACCAATTCCTGGAAATGCGGATATATAGGTAGTTTCCATTTATAACTCCTTGTATTAAATAAAAAAAAGACGGCAAAATGCCGTCCGTCAAAGTTGTTTACATTATATCACAAAACACCAAAAAAAGCAATATCAAAACACCATCTGTGCAATTCACAAATTGATTTTATTCGTGAATTGTTGCGGTTTGGGAAAGATGTTAAGGTGTTTTTGATGTACTTATTGAAAAATCATGGTATATTGCGGTATGTTGAATAACAAAAAGAGCACGCTATGCATTATTTAATAGATTTGGATAATACTTTATTAACAACTTTCTTTTTTGATAAAGATAACAACGTAAACTTCTATTGGTCACAGAATTTTAAAAACGATTTTGGACAATCACCAAGAATTTTAAAAGATTTATTCTGTGAACCATTTTTAACTATATTGCGAACCAATGATGATTTACGGCCATACGTTAATACTTTCTTGCAAAAACATAATTTAAAAATAACAGCGGAAGAATTTTTGGAATATTGGTTGTCCCGGGATTCGCGAATCAATCCAGATGTTTTAGATTGGATCCGCAAACATCATAATCAAGAAAACCATTTTCATATTGCTTCTAACCAACCAAATGTTCGTATGAACTATATTTGGGAACATAGACCAGAATTGCATGAATTTTTTGAAAATATTTTTATATCTGCCAACATAGGAACATCAAAACCTGACCCTGTGTTTTTTATAAAAATACAACAAAAACTGAAAGTCCCCTTTTCTGAAATTTGTTTGATAGATGATGAACCTAAAAACATACAATCTGCGAAAACTTTAGGCATGCAAACCGTATTGTTTAATTCAACGAACGACTTGCCTGAGTGATTATAAATATTGCAACAAATAGATTTTATTGTCGTTCGGGAAAGAAATAAAAACGTTTTTGCAGAATTTGTGATATAATCTCAGGAAAGGATCAGCAAATGTCAGAAATAGATACAACACAGGTTTATAAACAATTAAAAAAACAAAACGGGGAAGCTTTTGCACGCGTTATTCGTGATGCGGTATTGCTAGATGTGCCGAACATTGTTCATATTTTAGAATTTGCCGGCAACAACCCTAAGGAAGCACAAGAACTAGTACCAGTTATCCGCGAATTGTTTAAAACACCTAAATCAACAGAAAAATACCATACAACTAAAAATCCATTAGAATTGCTAGATGAAGCAGGTTATGACGCTTTCGTCGTAGAGACAGAAGAACAAAAAGATTCTATCAAAAAATATTTTCGTCCTGGTGAACAATTATGTACTTTCCAGGATCGAAAACGACACAAAGACTTTTATATTATTCATGCAATTAAACGCGGTGCAGATAAAATAAAACCATCAAAAACACCTAACCGCCAGGACGAATATGGAACATCGGTGATTTCTATTCAAATTGCAAAAACAGGTGGTTTTATATCAATAAAAAATCGTTACAATCATTCTGTAAACAATCCAGATGCAACTTTCTGGAACAATCCCGATGAAATTATCCATGGTTTGACAGAATCTTTACGAAAATTCTTTAAAGTTGATTTTCTGGCAACAGAAATACATCACCTATCTGACAATTTTATTATAGTTCAAGACCAACTGGTTCGTTTTAATTACGAATTTGCAGAAAGATATATCGGTAAAGATTTCTACTGTTTTCAGGACAAAATCACACGTTTGGACACAGATTATCAAATAATTATGGATATTTTTATATTGGACACTCGCTATGGTGATGTTTATACCCCTGCATTTTATGATTTTGAGAGTTTTGTGTTTAGAAGATTTTTCGAAGGTAAAAAAATAAAAATTGAAAAAAATCCGAACAATAAAGATGAAAAAATAATATCCGTTAACGGAATAAAAGTAGCACATATACAAAATGGTATAATCACAGAATTGTATCTTCCTGGAATTAAAAAAGTTGATAATAAATTTCTTGAATATAACACAACTTTGAAATCTTTATCTATGCCAGATTTAGAAGAGTGTGGCAATTATTTTTTATATCATAACACAACTATTGAAAAATTGCATTTGCCCCGTATTAAATATGTTGGAAAGGGTTTTATGAATAGCCATAAAACACTAAAAAATAAATTTATGATATTATCTACAGAAAAACCGTACATATTTCGTTTTGTAATGAATAAATTAAAACAAAAAGTATTTAGTATGTCTAAAACTCCAGTTATACAATACTAATAAGCGTGAAAGCACCGGAAAACAAATAAAAAACCGACCTGTGTGGTCGGTTTGAATTTTTGGCAGGGCCATCTGTGCAATTCACGAACTAATGAAATCAAAGATTTATTGCAGTGCGGAAAAGAAATAAAAATATTCCTGGCAAAATAAAAATACCGCCCAAACGGGCGGTTTAGATAACATATCATTTTTTTACTATTTTGAAGAATGTTTTACGTCCTACGCGAACAAACAATGTACTATTGGTTGGTATAATCTGATTTATATCAGCAACCTTTTCATCATTTATTGTGACGGCATTTTGTAAAACTAATCTTCGTAATTCAGTTTTTGATTCCGTTGGCATACCAATTTGCAACGCATTTATTACAGATAATTCTGGTTTGTCTGTTGTAAATTCTGGCGCGGTTTCGGGAAACACTTTATTTGAAAAAGTATTTTTGAAATGTTCCAACGCAGAATTTGCGGCATCGGCGCCATGGAATATTTCTACGATTTTATGTGCTGTAAATAATTTGGCATTCATTGGATTATTTTCAATGTCTAACGCATCTATTTCATCCAATGGAACACGAGTATTATTTATCAAGAAAATACGTATCATTTCGTCTGGTTGAGCCATTATTTGCCCAAACATAGTATTTGCATCCGTATTCAAAAATACACCTGTGCCACGTGATTTAGACATCAGTTCGCCGGTTATTGGGTTTTCCATCAAATTATTGCACACAATGAACTTTTCTTTGTTTTTCAATTTTTTCAACAAAGTTCGTCCCATCAATGCATTAAATGTTTGGTCAACACCGCACAATTCAACATCGGCATCCAGTGCCACAGAATCAAACCCTTGGAAAATTGGGTACAGAAATTCATGCAGGTGAATTGGTCGGTTCTCTGCCATCCGTTTTTGAAACATATCTCGTTCTAGCATGTGTTGTACGGTGGTATTTGATGCCAGTTCTATCAAATCATGCATAGAAAGTTTATTCAACCAATCGCCATTGAAAACAATGTGTGCGGGATTATCTGCGTCATCGAAATTTATAAGTGGCGAAATCTGTCGAACCCAATCTTTTGAAAATTCGTGTACTTGTTCTGGTGTTAATCGTGCTCGTGCCGAATTTCTATCACTGGGGTCACCAATACATGCGGTAAAATCACCGAACAGTACAAATACTTCATGTCCCAGTTTTCGAAATTCTTCCAACAACATAAAGTTCTTGGCATGCGACAGGTGCAACGATGCATTGGTTGGGTCGGCACCTATGAAAAACCGAAGTTTTTCATTCAGCAACCGTTGCTTAAATTCTTCCCGTGATGGTAAAATATCAACAATTATCCCACGGTCCAATATTTCATCTATAATTTGTTCTTTGGTTTTCATTACTTAATCCTTTGTTTTTGTTATGAATAAAAAAATTGGCTTTGGCAAAATCCCCTTATGGTGCCAAAGCCAATCAAACCCATAACACCATAAGGGGTTAATAGGCGTAATAAAAACCACATGCACAAAAATGTGCAGATTCAATAATACTGTTAAGATTCAAACAATCTTTTGTCATCTCACGCTATATTATAGAAAAAACTCATAAAATGTCAAGCGTGTCGGTAAAAAGTTCGTAAATTGGTAAAATAGTGGGGTTTTTTACTGTCCAGCTTACGAACTCGTGAAAGCATTAGAAAACAGCCCCTCTCGCCTCCTCGATACGCAATAATAAAAATCTATAAAAACTCGTATTTAAAAACTCCGTTTTTATGATTTTTCTAATTGTGTATTCTCGTATACGCCATGCGCTGCGCTCTGGCGCATCCCGGTTCAAATCCGGGGGTTGAACAAAAATAAAAAACACCCAAACGGGTGTTTTTGATTTTTGGCAGCCCCACTCGGATTTGAACCGGGATTCTCGCCTTGAAAGGGCGGTGTCCTAACCATTAGACGATGGGGCCAAGAACTCTTAAAACCGCCGTTTGTCGGCGGTAAAAATCTCTGGCGGGATGTAAGGGGCTCGAACCCTCGACCTTCTGCGTGACAGGCAGACGCTCTAAACCAGCTGAGCTAACACCCCAGAGCAAGCAATATAATATACTGAACAAATATAAAATGCAAGTGTTTTTTTCATATAGTTTCTATTATTCACAATTTTATTCAAAAATTGACAATGTTTATAAAGTTTTTTATAATCTGCACATGAAAAAAATAATTTTATTTTTATGTTTAATCATGTTGGTTGGTTGCGGTGTCAAATCAGGATTACAACACGATCCTTCTTACCCTCGCAATTATCCGGTATATTAAATATTGGTAAAAATTATTTTGCAGGTATGGTGACTATGAAGTGCCGCAAAGCGACTACGAAGTGCCGCGAAGCAACTGCGAAGTGCCGCCATCACCGCGTAGGTATGAACATTTTATTCCAGTGATAAATATTCATATCAAAATGTAAAATCTGTTTTGCGGGTATGGCGAAACTGGTAGACGCGCTGGATTTAGGTTCCAGTGGGGCAACCCATAAGAGTTCGATTCTCTTTACCCGCACCAAATAATATAAATATAAAAAAAACTTGATTTTAAACAAAATATAACATACAATTCGCGAAGTAATTAAAAAAGGTTATAGAAATGGCATCTAAAAAAGGTAGCAAAGAAGTTATAAAACTGGAAAACAAAGAAACCGGTTTTTATTACACAACTACAAAAAACACAAAATCTGAAAACACTCAAGGTAAAATGAAAATGCGTAAATACGATCCAAAATTACGTAAACACGTTGTATTTACCGAAGCTAAAATGAGCCACTAAGGTTTGGTTTTACGAAAGTTTTAAAACACCCGCAATTGCGGGTGTTTTTTATCATATAAAAAACCGCCATTTCTGGCGGTTTTATTATTTTCCAAATTTACCACTGCGTGGGAAACCAACTGGTATTGTGTGTCCTTGGGATGCACGTTTAGCAACCCATGGTGTTATATCATCTAATTTAGTTGTTCCACGACCAGTAGTCCAACCAAAACCATCAGCCATATTAAAGAACATAGCATCAATTGTATATGTACGTTCCGCATTATATTTCTGTAATATTACACCTTTGCCTCGTGACATTTCTGGAATTTGATCTGCACTGAATATCAACAATTTATCATTTGACCCAGATAAAGCAACCGTATCACCATCAGCAGGAACGCATAATACAGCTGGATTTCTGTCATCTACATTCATAATCTGTTTTCCAGATTTTGTTTGTGCAACACAATTTTCACCTGATACTATGAATCCTGTTCCGTGTCTTGCAACAACTAAATATTTTGCAGATGTATCTAAAACAAAAGCTTTTACTATATTTTCTTCGGCACTGATATCCGCCATCATACGCACAGATTCACCAAAACCACGTGCAGATGGCAAATCATTAGCAGATAAAGTGAACATTTTTCCACCACTTGCAAACAGATTTATTTTATCTGTTGTTTGTGCATGGAAAGCAAATTGCAATTCGTCACCTTCTTTGAATTTCATAACCAAATTATTCAAATCTAAATGACCTTTGGCTGCACGGATCCATCCCATTGTCGATAAAACAATTGTCACAGGTTCTTTTTCAATAAAATCATCTGCGTTAACAACTATTTCTTCACCAATCGGTGCCCACTGAGTTTTACGACGACCCAATGCTGTATTTTTTGCATATTGTTTTTTAATATCATCAAACCATGCATGTAATTGTGCATTTTGAATTTCTTCGCTGTCTAATAAAGCTTGTAATTTATCTTTTTCAGCACGTAATTCTTTATCTTCACGTTTTATTTCCATTTCTTCCAATTTACGCAAAGAACGCAAACGTGTATTTAAGATAGATTCAACTTGGACTTCTGTTAATTTAAATTCTTCCATTAAAACAGATTTTGGATCATCTTCATTACGGATAATTTCAATAACACGATCCAAATTCAAATAAACTATCAGCAAACCGCCCAATATTTCCAAACGTCTTTCTATATTACCCAAACGCCATTTTGTACGGCGCAATAAAACGTTCTTTTGATGTGCAATAAATTCACGTAAAACGTCCCCTATAGGCATTACACGTGGTGCACCTTTGGAATCAACAACATTAAAATTCATATTGAATTTATATTCCAAATCAGTCATTGCAAACAAATGTGCCATCATTTTATCTGTTGGAATATTTCTGTTTTTTGGGGTAATAACTATACGAACATCAGTTGTAGATTCATCAACAATATCTTCAACCAAAGGTAATTTTTTAGCATCAATTAAATCAGCAATTTGTTCAACCAATTTAGATTTAATAATGCCATATGGTATTTCTGTAATAACAACCTGCTCTGCACCACGTTCTAATTTTTCTACTTCCCATTTTGCACGAATACGGAACGCACCACGGCCAGTATCATAAATTTTACAAATTGTTGCAAAATCATCAATTAATACACCACCTGTTGGAAAATCTGGTCCAACTAATTTTTTCATTATTTGTTCAGTAGTTGCTTCCGGCTTATCTACAACCAAATTTAATGCATCCATTATTTCAGAAACATTGTGTGTTGGAATATTTGTTGCCATACCCACAGCAATTCCCATACCACCATTAGCCAATAAATTTGGAAAAGCCCCCGGCATCACAGTTGGTTCAACAGTTGTACCATCAAAATTAGGCATCATATCGACACTGTCTTCGTCTAACCCTTCCATAATCAGCATTGCAGCCTGTGTCATTTTTGATTCAGTATAACGATATGCAGCTTGAGGATCACCGTCAATGTTACCAAAATTACCCTGTCCATCAATCAATGGATATCTTACAGAAAAGTCTTGAGCCAAACGAACCATTGCATCATATACAGATGAATCTCCATGTGGGTGATAATGTCCTAACACATCACCAACAACAGTCGCACATTTTCTGAATGCTGCAGACGGGGACAATTTTTGACGCAACATAGAATACAAAATACGACGATGTACAGGCTTTAAACCATCCCTTACATCAGGTAATGCACGTGCCACAATTGTACTGACCGCATAAGACAAATAACGTTCAGACAAAGCATCTGATAATTGTTGTCCAGATATATTTTCTACTGTATTTTCGACTTTTCTCATATTTTCTTTCCATTTTTATCACGCAAAGAATAGACCATTTTCAAAAATAAAACAAGAAAAAAACCGCCCTTTTGGACGGTTTTATAAAATTCTTTGTAATTAGAATCCAAAGACCATACGTTGTTTTGATTGACGTTTCTTTTCGTTACGAACCGCTTCTTCTTTCAAACGTTTACGTTTTGTTGTTGGTTTTTCATAACGTTGACGTTCTTTCATTTCACGATAAAGGCCTTCTTTTTGTGATTTACGTTTAGCAACACGCAATGCTTGTTCTACGTTGTTATCACGGACCAAAACTTTAACCATTATGTATTCACCCCCTTTGGCGAATTTGTATTTGTTTGTTAATATCGAAACCGATTTTATATTATAAAAATTGAAAAAACAAGAAAAAATTAATCTTTATTAAATAATTCATTAACCACAGATTCATATTCATCAACTATTTTACAATCTGGCATTTGTTTTTTAAAGGCTTTCAATAAACTGGTATGATACCATTTTTGATCTTTATATCCACGTTTAAAATGCTTCCAAACATCATCACCAATCTCTTTTTTTGCATGTAAACAACAATTCAGATTATCCAATTTATCAGCACAAGCTATTAACAAACACCCTTTATCATTACAACATTCAATTCGATTTATCGTATGTTGTTTTCTTTGTTCCCAAGACCAATTTTTATCTGGTTCTGATTCTTGGACAACAATATTTTTAATCTTTTCACCAAAACAATTTTCAATATCTTCCGCACTGGTTGGTGTGTCTTCTATGGTATCATGTAACACAGCCGCACAAACAATATCTTCATCATCGGTATATCTGCATACTATATTCATAACAGATACAGGATGCACAATATAAGGTTCGCCAGTTGTCTTTCTACGTTGATTTTTATGAGCATTAGTCGCAAATTTATTGCTTTATCTATTTTATCAGACATAACCAGCACCTTTGGTTTTATTTCATAAATTAAGTATGCTAATTACACTTTATGATAAAACAAAAACAGTTTTAAAACAAGAAAAAACCGTCTAAAAAAGACGGTTTCTTTTATTCTGGTGGAGCTGATCAGGTGTGAGCTGACGAGACGGTGATGGTTGCGGGGGCTGGGGTCTCTTTTGATCAACAAAAAAAACACCGGCATGAAACCGGTGTTCATATTCTGGTGGAGCTGATCAGGCTCGAACTGACGAGACGGTGATGGTTGCGGGGGCTGGGGTCTCTTTTGATCAACAAAAAAAACACCGGCATGAAACCGGTGTTCATATTCTGGTGGAGCTGATCAGGCTCGAACTGACGACCCCCTGCTTGCAAAGCAGGTGCTCTACCAACTGAGCTACAACCCCAGAACTTTGCGACTTTCTTTTGAAAGCCCACACATTCTATACATTTATTTAACAAATGTCAAATAGAAAAATAAAATCTTTTATAAAAAAATTGACAATTTGATTTTTTTGTATATACTAACAAACATAAAAAGGGAAAAAATGAAAAACGAACACAAAAGAATATATCAGATGTGCATCTATTTAAAACATAAAGCAAAAAAGTTTTACAAAAGCATATCTGTAAATGGTAAAAAAGAAAATATTAATGCACAACAAGAACCTGTTGTACGTATAGAAACAGCTGATAACATAAAATTAACAGATGCTTTCCATGAATATATTTTCAATACAGTGGCAGATGTTATTGTTTCAGAAGAAAAAACATTAACTGTAAAACGCGAAAATATTTCCAAAGCAAACGCTATTTATACATATTTAGACATATATCCTTCGACAATGTTTTTTATATTAAAAAAACTTGAAAACATAACATTATTAAAATTAACAGAAGACGTATACGTAACTGATGCGATATTACCATATTTCTTCCGTGATGAAAAAGGAGATATTGTTTACAACAACATTACTGTTGGTGAACTTTGCAATTTCGTAGAAAGAAAATTATTACAAGCAAATCAAAATGAATTGTTGAAAAAAACAAGCAATATTGCTATGAAACACCAAATAACTATCAATTCCAATTTAGAAAAACAAAAACAATAAAGGATCAAAAAATGAAAATCGAACTTTTAAACGGTTATGACTATCCAACAAAACCAGAATCTGTTTTTTATAATGTAAAACAAATTTTGTTAGTTAAAAACCATGATAAAGCGATAAACTTATCCCCAAACATGTCCATGGTTGCTGACTTAGGTTTATCTGGCACAAAATTAATAGCTTTGGTTGCAGAATTAGAAAAACGTTACGGTGTTACAATAAAATCTCATTCAGAAATAGCAAATGCAAAAACATTGCAAGAATTCTGTGCAATATGCGCGAAAGACATTAATCCTATATTTTTACAAAATAAAATTGAATGGGGTCGCAACGTTTCAATAAAAACAAAAAAAATTATCAGCGATATGATTGAAAGAACAAAAGAATAAAGAAAAGAGCATATAAAAATGCAAACAACAAACCTTATTTTAAAACATCAAGATCCAAATATTCTTGCTGTTATCAGACCTATTATAATAGATAGAGCAGAAGACAAAGGTTTTATTAAACCATCTGATTGGACTTATGGTATTATTGATGATTCTTGTTTGGACAGATATTTAAACAAATTTGATTATTTGGATATCATGGAAATAGGAATGGAATTCGAAAAACAATATATAGAAAAAACAAAAAAATCATTTTTTATTGAAGAAGAAGATTTTGATGTATTAGCAAAAATTAACCATGTTGGAGAATTTTGTTATGCATTGCATTGTTGTATAGAAGGAAAACCTATTCCTCACGAACCAAGCAAGGCAGAAAAATTAAAAACAAAATTGAATACATACAAACAAAACATAAAAAATGTATTCGCACAAAGATTTATAAAATCAAAGGTTAATTAATGCAATACTCACAAGATGATATTTTTAAAACAATACAAAATTATGTATGTGATAAACATGGATATCGCGATGTTACCAAAGAATCTAATTGGTACACAGATCTTAATTTAACTGAATTTGATAAATGTGAATTGTATGAATTTTTACAAAATAAATTTGGAATAAAAATCAAACAAAGATTTTTTTCCAGCATTGAAGTGTTATGCAATATGATTATATCTTCTATGAAAGAAAAAGAAGAAAAAGAAATCAAAGCAAAAAACAGTTTGATAAATAAAATAAAAAATTGGTGGAAAGTAAAAACATTTCAAAATATAAAACAATAAAAAAACGCCCAAACGGGCGTTTTTTTTAATTCTTTTTAACATGAACATCCATTTGAGGAAATGGAAAATTCAAATTATTTTTTGGGAATTCTTTATATATAGTTTCCAAAATATCTGCTTGTGTTGGATATAAATCTTCAAAACTGGTCCAATAACGAATTATCAATGTAACAGCACTGTCATCCAAAGAACTTAAAAATACTGTTGGTACAGGATCTTTTAACACACGTTTATCTTTTGATAAAATTTTCAAAGCTAATTTACGTGCTTTTTCAACATCATCACCATAAGATATACCAACAGATAAATCTGTTCTGCGTTTTCCACCCATAGACAAATTTGTTATAACACCATTTGATAAAGCACCGTTTGGTAAAAATAAAACTTGGTTATCAAATGTATTTATTTGAGTTGTAAATATAGTTATCTTTTTAACAACACCAGTTTTTCCATCTGCTGTAATAATAGCATCACCAACACGAAAAGGTTTAAAAACTAACAAAACCATTCCACCAGCAAAATTTTGTAAAGTTCCAGACAAAGACATACCAACAGCCAAAGATGCAGCACCCAGAACAGCCACAATAGATGTCATTTGAACACCTAACGTTGTCAGAATTATAATTATTACAAAAGCTTTTAATGTTATACTTAAAAAAGATAAAGTAAAGCTGGTCAATGAAGGGTCAACTTTATGTGATTGCATACCATAACTAAGAGATGAAATTACTTTTTTTACAATCCAAAAACCAACTGTCCATATAACAATTGCTGCTAATAATTTCATACCAAAGTCTGCAATAATTTGTCCCAGTGTGACAACTAATGAATCAAGTGTAATATTTTGCATATTTAAATCCTTTTTTTACCGCTAAAAAATTTAACAAAAAAACATATTTCTGTGCAAGAAGAAAAAATATCAAAAAATAATATTTATTGTCATTCCACATACGTCGTATCATCACATATATAATAAATTTGTTCATTGTATATAGTTTTAAAATAATGTGTTGAACCAGACGTCATATATGTTGGTGTCGTCGTCATATTCGCATAAAAAACTTCATTACCATACGCAACATTTAAAGATGGTGTGGTTAATTTATTAGAACGCAAATATAACGCTTCATTTCCAATGTGTAATTTATGTGCATAACATATATCCGAATTAACCGGTGCAAAAGGTCGCATTGCTGGACATTCTTCTATACCTTGATCTGTTGTTTCATTGTATGTATATGTTCCACCAACGCAATAATGATCAATTGGACATATACGGCAACCTTCAAAATCATTTATCCAATCATTACCCGCCGGCAAATAATATCCCGGTGAACAAGTGTAAGTTATTGGTTCAAATATCGCACCATAGTTTTGTGTGAACGCCGCCGAACAACTGCCAATTGCATTTGTGATCAATATATCTCCGTCGCTGAGTCCCTGGGTATGATTTGCATCGAAAGTATATGTTCCACCATTACAAGTATGTGTTTGCGGACATTGTTCGCAAGACAATGCACCCGCCGGCAAATATTGCCCGTTTGAACATGTATACGATATTGGTTCCAATATTGCCTTGTAATAGTAAGCATTACCACAACCACCAATAATATCATTTGTATATAAATCATCAGCCCAAACAATGGTTGGTAAAAATACTGTAAAAAATACAGGTATAAATTTCATTTTATTCATTGCTTATTTGAACGTCCGGTTTCCAACCGTTTTTCCCATCAATTTTCCAAACACCGTCATATACAAATTTCCAGGTGCCGATACTCTGACAATTCTTAAAAACTTCTGTTGTTTTACCGTCTCTATAATGAATATTAAAAATATTGTTACCGGTATTGTAATTATTGTTTTTATACATTAGATCAGATGTTTCTGTATAAAAATGAAAATTCCAAATATTGTTATCCATATAAACAGATAAATTATTTCCGGCTATAAAAAGTCTTGAAACAGAACTTGTATAATTTCTCATATTGTATGTTCTCCAATAATCCTGATAAAAAACATCTAAGTATGGGATATTATTTGATTGGTCATAACGCTGTTTAATGACGATAGTACTTTGACAATCGTATGTGTTTTCTAAAAATATATAATCTCCTATTAACGGAGTATAATTGCCATAAATGTCTAGATTATACGACATACCGTTTGTTGGTACCATATCCCAATCCGCAAATGTCCCCCTATCAAAATGCTCGGCTTGCCATCCACGAAAGATATGTCCGCGTTTTGATACGGATGGTAATATCACGTCACCACCAATTTCACATGTGGTGGTTGTATATGGTTGATTATCAACACCCCAATTTATTGTTATGGTATCCGCTTTCAGTGTATTACACGCTAACAATGCCGTGATTAATAATACAAATCTCTTCATGTTTTGACCCCCTGAGCACAAAAACAAAACCGCCAAAGGAATATTGGCGGTCGGGGAGTTAGAAAATCATGTAGTTATTGATTCCGCGGTCTTCATATATACACCAACGGCTCCCCAACCTTTATAAGTCAGGGATAATAACGGTGCAAAAAACACCGATTATATCAGATTACGATACTTGCGCACCGAACTACATAGGCTTTCTACAGCCCCGAACCCAATTCCCATTGGATTCAAATTCACTATAAAACATTTGAAAAAAAATGTAAATATATAAAATAAAAAACGCCCAAACGGGCGTTTTTTATTGAATCAATAATTCTTTACCATGAACATCAACATTAACGGTTGAACCTTCACCAACGCTGCCTGATAAAATCAAATCTGCAATTTTATCTTCAACCGCGGTTGTAATCAAACGTTTCAATGGACGTGCACCGAATACTGCATCGTATCCGTTATCACCCAACCATTGAATTGCTTTGTCTGTTATGTGCAAAGATATTTGACGTTCAGCCAATCTTTTTTCCAATATTTTAATTTGGATTTTTACGATATCGGCCATCACATCTTTGCCCAATTGATTAAAGAATACTATTTCATCAATACGATTGATAAATTCAGGTCTAAATTGTTTTCTGACAGCATCCATATTTGGCAAATTACTTGTCATAATTATGATAGTATTTGTGAAATTAACTATGCGTCCCTGCCCGTCTGTTAATCTTCCGTCATCTAGTATCTGTAAAAAGACATTAAACACATCAGGATTAGCTTTTTCAATTTCATCAAATAACAATACTTGATAAGGTCTGCGACGAACAGATTCTGTTAATTCGCCACCTTGTTCGTATCCAACGTATCCCGGAGGGGCTCCAATCAAACGAGCCACAGAATGAGGTTCCATATATTCCGACATATCTATACGTGTCATCGCAGTATCATCATTAAACAGATATTCTGCCAATGCTTTTGCAACTTCTGTTTTACCAACACCTGTTGGCCCTAAGAACATAAATGACCCCGATGGTCTGCGTGGATCCGATAGTCCAGCACGAGAACGACGTATAGCACGCGCAACAACCGACAAAGCATGATCTTGACCAACAACACGTTTGCGCAACTCTTCTTCTATATTCAATAATTTCGATTGTTCTTCAACAGATAATCTGTCTGCTGGAACCCCAGTCCATTTTGAAACAACTGCTGCAATATGTTCTGGCAAAACGGTTTTATATTCTTTTGATTCTGTATTTTGTTTTTTTATTTCTTCTTCTAATTCTGGAATCTTACCATATTGCAGGGCTGACGCTTTTTCATAATCACCGTTACGCATAGCAATTGCAACTTCTGCACGTGCTGAATCCAGCGCAGCCATTTTATCAGACAAACCTTTCATTTTCTTTTGTTCATCCATCCATACAGCCGTCATTTCTTTTGATTCTGATTCCATTTTAGAAATCAAACCTTCCAAATCAGCTAAACGTTTTTTGGATTCTTCATCTTTTTCTTTTTTTAATGCTTGTTGTTCTATTTTCAATTGCATTAAATGTCTATCTAATTCATCCAATTTTTCTGGTTTAGACGCAATTTCAATACGAACACGCGCAGCAGCTTCATCAATTAAATCAATTGCCTTATCCGGTAAAAATCTGTCTGTGATATAACGATTAGATAATTTCACAGCCGCCACCAACGCAGAATCTGAAATACGAACACCGTGGTGTCCTTCGTATTTATCTTTCAAACCACGCAATATTGATATTGTATCATCAACAGTTGGTTCATCTACATATACAGGTTGAAAACGACGTGCCAACGCTGGATCTTTTTCAATATATTGACGATACTCATCCAATGTGGTTGCACCAACACAGTGTAATTCACCACGTGCCAACATAGGCTTTAACAGATTTCCAGCATCCATTGAACCTTCGCCTTTCCCAGCACCAACCATTGTATGCAATTCATCAATAAACAAAATTATTTGACCATTAGCATCTTTTACTGCTTTCAATATAGCCTTTAAACGACCTTCGAATTGACCACGAAACATGGCACCTGCCATCAAAGCGCCCATATCCAAAGACAATAATTTTTTGTTTAATAAATTTTCAGGCATATCCCCCGATATTATACGTTGTGCCAAACCTTCGACTATAGCTGTTTTACCGACACCAGGATTACCAATTAAAACTGGATTATTTTTTGTTCTGCGTGACAAAACCTGAATGGTTCTGCGAATTTCTTCTTCTCGACCAATCACAGGATCCAATTTACCTTCACTTGCTAATTTAGTAAAATCAGTAGTGTATTTTTCTATCGCTTGTTGTGGCGTTTCTTGAACTTCGTCTGGATTCATAAAATCACCTCTTTTTTTCTTCTGTGATTTATATAGTCGCGTTTTTAAGAAATTCAAGACTTCAAGACAAGAAACCTATATCAAAAAAATCATAAATCATATTGCGGTTTTTTTATTTTTGATTTAATATTTTTCATCATACAAAAAGGTTATTATTATGAATTTTTCACAACAAGATATAAATCAAATTGAACAACACGGTTTAAATATAAAATATATCAACAAACAAATTGAAAATTTTAAATCAGGTTTTCCTTTTGTAAATATAATCAGACCTGCTGCTGTAAACGATGGTATTTATGAATATTCTGATTCAGAAATAACAAAATATATAACAGAATATGAAAACTATGCAAAAACACATCGAATTATGAAATTTGTTCCTGCATCTGGTGCTGCAACACGTATGTTCAAAGACTTATTTGATTTCTTAAGCACACAACAACCAAACAAAACTTCGACATTAACTGTATCAAATATTGAACGATTTGCATTCTGGGACGATTTAAAGCGTTTTTTACCACAAAATGCATCAGATACAGATATTATTAAATGTATATTAACAGATTCTGGTTTAAATTATGGCAATCAACCCAAAGCTTTAATTAAATTTCATAAATATTCAAATTGTTCTAAAACGCCCATTGAAGAACATTTAACCGAAGGCACACAATATGCATCATCTGAAAAAAATGTTAATTTACATTTTACTATATCCCCAGAACACAAAAATGGTTTTATAAAATTATTAAATAATGTCGTACCTGAATATGAAAAAAGATATGGATTAAAATACAATATTTCTATGTCAGAACAAAAATCTTCCACGGATACAATCGCTGTAAATTTAGATAATACACCTTTCAGAAATCCAGATGGTTCTTTATTGTTTAGACCATCCGGTCATGGTGCTTTGATTGAAAATTTAAATGATATAGATTCAGATTTAATATTTATAAAAAATATTGATAATGTAACAACAGATTCTTTACGTTCGGATACAGTTAAATATAAAAAATTATTGGCTGGTGTTTTGGTAAATATTCAAAAACAAATTTTCAAAATTCTTAACGATATAGATTCTGGATCTGCTGATATTAATGAAATACATGAATTTATCACAACAAAATTATCAGTTAAATTAAATAGAAAATTAACTTTGAATGAATACAAAGAAATATTAAACAGACCATTACGTGTGTGTGGTGTTGTAAAAAACACAGGAGAACCAGGTGGTGGTCCTTTCTGGGTTCAAGATGAAAATCATAATCAAAGTTTACAGATTGTTGAATCCAGTCAAATAGCCCCAGAATCAAAAAGCATTATGCAACAATCTTCTTTCTTTAATCCTGTAGATTTGGTTTGCGGCGTTTACGATTATAAACACAATAAATTTGATTTAACAAAATATACAGATCCAAATACAGGATTCATATCAGAAAAATCTAAAAATGGGATTCCTTTGCGAGCAATGGAAAAACCTGGCTTATGGAATGGCGCGATGGCTAAATGGAATACAATTTTAATTGCCGTCCCGGGGACAACGTTTTCACCTGTAAAGGTTGTAACTGATCTGTTAAAAACACAACATCAATAAAAAATACAAGACAGAATAAAAACATTACTTGACTTTTTGCAAATAATATTATAAATTATCTCGCAGTAATTAAAGGATTTAAAATGCCACGTGTATGTAAAGTAACTGGAAAAAAGACAATGGTAGGAATGAATGTATCACATTCTATGCGTCATACAAAACGCACATTCTTGCCAAATTTACAAAAATTATCATTCCACAGTGATATCTTAGGACGTGATTTCAGCTTGCGTATTTCAACAGCTGGTTTGCGTACTTTGACAAAACATGGTGGATTGGATGCCTATGTAATGGCAAAACCTGTTTCTCGTTTGACACCTGAAATGGCTGCAATTAAAAAAGCCATTGAAAAGAAAAACGGCAAAGCAGCAGCACCTGCTAAAAAACCGGTTCACAAACCAACTCGCAGTGCTCGCTTGGTCAAAAAGGTAGAAGCGAAAAAAGCAGCTGCTAAATAAGCAACTGTTGCTTTCTGGCTCCGTGGCGGAACTGGTAGACGCGCTTGACTCAAAATCAAGTTCTGAAAGGAGTATCGGTTCGATTCCGATCGGAGCCACCAGAAATTAAAACCCATTTTTATGGGTTTTTATTTTTGCTTTGGATACGACGGAAGCGAACCTCGGTTCGCTCGGCTAAGGCCTGCGCGGCATTCGTTAGTGCTCAAACTTCGTTTTTCTCGTTTTCGCTTACTCATGGTCGTACCGAAAGGTGTCCACCACGATGAAATCGGGGTGGAATTCCATTCCGATCGGAGCCTGCCAATTTTCGTTATCGAACACACCAAAGTGTGTAAGATTAGGAAAATTGAGCATATCTATGTCAATATACAATTTGACATTTTATTTTTCTGTATTACACTTGCTAACATAAATAAAACAGAGGAAAATTATGAACGATAATTTAAAAAATTATTTTAATAAGATTTTTAATAAAAAAGTAAATAAAATAACATTGTCTGAATTTATTGCTGCTTTTACAGATTTTGCTAAAACCAATAACGAAGCGAATTTTTATTCATATGCAGATGCAGTCGTACATATATTTGATAAAAGTGGCGAAATTTTAAAAATAGAAAGCTTTTTATCTGTAATACCATACAACGAAACTTCATACGTCGTATCTTTACAACAAACACCTTATAAATTTGAAATTAAACAAAATCAAAAAGAATTTACAGATATTGAAAAATTGTTTAAATTGTGCATAGCAAAACATCAAGCACACCGTAAAAACATGATTCAAAAAGCTATTTTACGAAGACAACAAGAAGCATCAAAAGCTATGTAAAAAAACGACCCAAAAGGTCGTTTTTTAATTATTCCGCCACACAACACTTTCAAACAATGATTCTATTTTTTGTTTTAATTCATCATCATTGAAAAATTGTTCGCGCTGTTCAGCATTTGTTTGATGGCAATCACATTCGTTATATGGGTTATATTTTTGCACAGCAAAATTTTTTACACCCATTTTTGAAGAAATTTCTGCAATTTCCAATAAATCATCTTTGGAAACATATCTTGGGTCACACGTGGTACGAACTTCTAAATCATGACCAGTTGACACCCAATATTGTAAAGATTCTATCATACGGTCATATGCAATATCTATGCCTGTTAAATCTTTATAGTGTTGTTTTGTTGCTTTGAAATCTAGACCAATCCAATCAACAATATCAACACACTTTTTTAATAAATCAGGATAAAAACCATTAGTATGCAAACCAATTGAAAAACCTAAATCTTTGACACGTTTCATATATTCTATTGTCACATCAGCTTGCATTAAAGCTTCCCCACCAGAAAAAACAACACCTTCCAGTTTACCAACTCTGCTTTTCAACCATTCAAAAGTTTTTTCCGGATCATATTCCCCTTCCCCAACAGGAATCAGATGTGCATTAGAACAATAAGCACATTTCAAAGGGCATCCAACCAAAAATAATACGGCGGCTAGTTTCCCAGGATAATCAATAGTCGTAAAGGAAACCAAGCCGCCGATTTGTAATTCTTTCATGAATTAAGCGGCTTTTTTCATTAATTCTTGATGACGAGCACCAGCTGTCAAACAATTTGGTTCTGTAAATGTTTTTCTTTCACAGAATTCAGAATATTTACCAATATTAAAGTTTTTAACTGGTCTGATATATCCCATAGAGCGTGAAAATGTTTCGCATGGTGTTCTTTGTTGTGTCATAGTTACCTCCTTTCCTTTTTAGTTTTTATTGTTTTATTCGTTGCAATCTCTGCATTTTAAATCATCACTGTTAGCCACAATTTCTGCATCACATTTTGGACAGAAATCATGTCTTCCTGGTAAATATCCATGTTTTGGACAAATTGAAAATGTAGGTGTCAAAGTCATATAAGGAACTTTGTAATTTTCAAATATTGTTCTGACAATTTTTTCTGCTGCTTCACCAGAAGAAACAGGTTCGCCCATATACAAATGTAACATTGTTCCACCTGTATATTTACGTTGTAAATCTTCTTGATGTTCCAAAGCGACAAAAGGATCGTCTGTGAAATTTACCGGTAATTGAGTTGAATTTGTATAGTATGGCGCATCATTTGTTCCAGCTGTAATAATATCAGGGAAATTCTTTTTATCTGTTTTTGCAAAACGATAAGCACATCCTTCTGCTGGTGTTGCTTCCAAATTATATAAATTACCTGTCTTTTCTTGGTAATCAGCTAAATTAGTTCTGATAAAGTCCATTACTTCCATAACTAAATTTTTACCAAATACTGTGGCGATATTATCTGAACCATTTGTAAAATTCAAAACCATTTCATTTGCACCATTAACACCAATGGTTGAAAAATGATGGTTCCAATCGCCTAAATAACGTTTTGTGAATGGGTATAAACCGCGTTCCAAATTTTTTGATATAACGTTACGTTTAATTTCCAAAGCATCCCTTGCCAAATCTAACAAACGTTTTAATTCACGGAATAAACCTTCACGATCACCTTTATGTGTATATCCCAAACGTGCTAAATTGATAGTAACAACACCAATAGAGCCTGTTTTTTCAGCAGAACCAAACAAACCACCACCACGTTTCAATAATTCACGAACGTCTAAACGTAATCTGCAGCACATAGAACGAACGTCTGTTGGATTCAAATCAGAATTCAAAAAGTTCTGGAAATTAGGAATACCGTACTTAGCAGCCAAATCAAACAAAGGTTTTACATTTGGATGTTCCCAAGGAAAATCATCTGTGATGTTATATGTTGGAATTGGGAAAGTAAAAGGACGACCATTTGCATCACCTTCTGTCATAACTTCTATGAAAGCTTTGTTAATAATATCCATTTCGTGTTGCAAATCACCATAAGTAAAATCAACCATTTTTTTATCAACAAAAGGACGTTGATTACGCAAATCTTTTGGACAAGTCCAATCAAAAGTAAAGTTAATAAATGGTGTCTGTGTTCCCCAACGACAAGGTACAGAACAATTAAATACTAATGTTTGCATAGCATTTTTAACATCTGCATAAGACAAATTATCTAAACGAACATAAGGTGCCAAATATGTATCCACAGAAGAAAATGCTTGAGCACCAGCGAATTCATTTTGCAATGTTCCCAAGAAATTAACCATATGTGAAATAGCTGTAGACATATGTTTGGCTGGTGCACATTGTAAATAGCCAGGAACCCCATTGAATCCTTCGTACAATAATTCACGTAAAGACCAACCAGCACAATAACCTGTTAACCAACCCAAATCATGGATATGAAGCGCAGCAGACTTATGAGCATCTGAAACTTCTTTTGGATACAAATTCAACCAATATTCAGCTGTCATACGTTCAGAAGAACGTAAAATCAATCCACCAATAGAATATCCAATATTTGCATTTTCTTTAACACGCCAATCAGCTTCTGAAACATAACCATCAATAACGGCAACCGCATCAACCAAAGAATCACGAATTTCTGTACGTTTTTGACGATATACGATATAAGATTCTGCTGTCTTATAAGCATGTGCATCCATCAAAGTTTGAATTACTATATCTTGAATATTTTCTATATCTGGAATTTCGCCAGCATATTTTTTATCTAATCTTTTTAAAACATCTTGGGTAATTTTAACAACATCTGCATCAGAAATTTCTTGTGTAACAGCCACAGCCTTTTTTATAGCTTCATAAATCTTTTTTGCATCAAAAGCTACAATTTCACCGGAACGTTTTTTAACAGATTCCAATTCACAAGTCAAAGTTGACATCACTTGTATTTTTACTTCACTTTTATCTGTCGCCATTTTCTTACCCTTTAAATTGACAAAATACTATATGTAGTATCTTTTTTGTTTCTTTTAACACAATATATCGTATTTAAGTATATTTCTCATTATAAAAAAAAATTATTTTTTATATTTTATACTTGATTTTTTATAAGCCACTGCCAGCAAGCCATTGGGAGCTTTTTCATAACATCGATTCGGTATATTTTTTAACACAAAAAATGTTTTTGTGTCCAAAATCAAAAAAAGCGCATAAAAAAAACGATTCGTAAACAACAAAAAATCAAAATATAGTTGGATTTTTATAAAAAATTATCAAGATATTGATTTTTTAATATAATTTATTGATATAAGATTATTTTTATAGAAATAACAAAAAATGGGATGATGGGACCGGCTCAAAATATTGATTCGTATGCGAAAGCCACCACCCCACATATTCTCTCTCTTCTCTGCTTTCGCTGGTTTAATTTTAACATAAAAAAAATAAAAATCAAAAAGAATGCCCAAACGGGCATTCTGGCTATAAATATAAGGTTCTTATAAAAAAATTAATTACGTTTTGAATATTCACAAGTTGATTTATCACCAAAGATCCACATGCATAACCATATCAAAGCGGCCACACCGATAATGGCATAAACCAATCTGGACAACAATGTCATTGGGCCAAAAATCCAAGCAACCAAGTCAAAATTAAAAAATCCGACTAATCCCCAGTTCAAAGCTCCAATCAAAGACAAAGGTTTCAAAACATAATGTGTTAAAGCTGACATTTTTTGTTTCTCCTGTGGTTAAAATTATTTTATGTCATTTAAGACAATAAATATTATAGATAAATAGCAAATATAATTCCGCAGGAATGAATCCCCTGTTTTTCAAATAAAAAATCCCAAATTAAATTTGGGATTTTTTTATTATTTTTCAGATATTAACTTTCCGGATTCATCATAAATCTTTTGAATATCAGCTTCATTATCATGCCATTTTATAATCATATGTATATTTCCATTTTCATGATATAATTTACTGATTCCAACAGGTTGTCCATTTTTTATATTAGCAGAAACTTTTAAATTACCATTTTGATAATATTCTTTTTCTAAACCGTATTCTTGTCCATTTCTTACTGTTATTTCACGTGCAACTTTGCCATCTTCAAAATATTGAACAACAATACCATTCACTGGATTACCGGCAGTATCTTTACAAAAAACAGATTCCATTGAATCTTCTTCGATACCTACGCAAAAAGCATCTGTATTCAAAGTATATTGTTGAACTTTTTCACATGCACATAATAATATTGCAGGTAAAGTTAACAGCAAAATCTTTTTCATTTTATTTCCTTTATTCATATAATTATATGCTAAATTATTTACTATATAAAAGTCAAACTAAAAATTAGTTGACATTTTTTTATTTTGTCTTAATATATTACATATAAAAAAACAGGAAGAATTATCATGGATATAAGATTAGACGGTAAAATCGCTTTAATAACTGGTGCCACAGGTGGTATTGGTTCTGCTATTGCTAACGAATTTTTTAAATCTGGTGCAACAATTATTATTAATGGCCGCAGCCAAGAAAAAATAGATGCTTTAACAGATAAAATTTTAACCGGCGGTGAAAAAAAAGATGCCTTAAGAATATTTGGTATTGCAATGGATTTAACTGCTATGGATTCTGTACAAAACATCATTCAACGTTCTATCAATAAGTATAATAAATTAGATATTTTGGTAAATAATGCTGGTTTAGTAGAAGGAAAACCTGTTTTGATGTCTGATCCAGAATTCGTAGCACGCGTTATGTTGGTAAATTACGAAATACCATACCAATTAACAAAAAACGCTTTGACTTATATGCGTAAAGCTCGTTATGGTCGTATTATAAATATAACATCTATATCTGGTCAATGTGGGGATGCGGGTTTATCAGTATATTCATCCAGTAAAGCTGCTTTGAACGGATTATCTCAATCTATCGCAGTAGAATATGGAAGATACAATATTACTGCAAACAGTATTGCACCTGGAATAGTAGAAACAAATGCAATCAAACAAATTAGAGAAGAATACAAACAAGAAGTAAAAAAATCTATTCCTTGTCATCGTTTTGCAAAACCTGCTGAAATTGCAGATCTTGCAACATTTTTAGCATCTGAAAGAGCTGCCTATATAAACGGTCAACAAATTGCCATTAATGGTGGTTGGTACAGATAAAAAAATTCTTTCAAAAAAACACCCCCGATTACATCGGGGGTTATTTTATACAATTCCACTTTATTTTTTACGTGGGAATTTAACTGCTGCTTGAGCAGCTGCCAAACGTGCGATAGGCACACGGAATGGAGAACAAGATACAGAATTAAATCCAACTTGATGGAAGAATTGTATAGATTCTGGATCTCCACCATGTTCACCACAAACACCTAAATGAATTCCTTCGCCTTTGGTGCTGCGTGCTTTAGATACAGCATCCTTGATCAATAAGCCTACACCCAATTGATCAACAGATGCAAAAGGATCTGCAACATATACACCACGTGCACGGTATTCATCTAAGATTTTACCAGTATCATCACGAGACATACCTAATGTTGTTTGTGTTAAATCGTTTGTTCCAAATTCAAAGAATTCACAACTTTCTGCAATTTCGTTTGCTAACAATGCAGCACGTGGTAATTCAATCATAGAACCAACTTTGTATTCAACACTGTCGCCTGTTTCTGCGAACAATGCGGATGCTGTTGCATCAATAACAGATTTAACGATATCCACTTCTTTCTTAGAACCAACCAATGGAACTTCGATTTCTGGGAATACGCGAACACCTGCTTTTTTGCATTCTATAGCAGCAGACAAAATTGCACGTGTTTGCATTTCACAAATTTCTGGGTATGTAATAGCCAAACGGCAACCACGATGTCCCAACATAGGATTTTGTTCTTTCAAAGCTTCACTGCGTGATTTTACAAATTCTACAGATTTGCCAATATGTTTTGCTAATTCTTCCATATCTGCTTCTGTATGAGGCAAAAATTCATGTAGTGGTGGATCGATTAAACGAATTGTCACAGGCAGACCGTCCATAATTTTAAACAATTCAACAAAGTCTGCTTTTTGATATGGCAATAATTTATCCAATGCAGCACGACGACCAGCTTCATCATCAGCCAAAATCATTTCGCGCATATCTTGAATACGAGATGGATCAAAGAACATATGTTCTGTTCTTGCTAAACCAATACCTTCTGCACCAAAATCACGAGCTTGTTTTGCATCTTTTGGTGTTTCAGCATTTGCTTTAACTGTCAAATCTTTTATTTCATCAACCCATTTCATCAATGTTCCAAAATTACCAGTTAATTCAACAGATACTGTTGGAACAGCACCTTCGATAATCTGACCTTTGGCACCATCAATAGAAACCCAATCACCTTCGTGGATAACTGCACCAGATGTAGTTTTCATAGTTTTTGATTCATAATCAATTTTAATATCAGGAGAACCGGATACACATGGTGTTCCCATACCACGAGCAACCACAGCTGCGTGAGAAGTCATACCACCGCGTGCTGTAATAACACCCTGAGCAGCATTCATACCTGCAATATCTTCAGGAGATGTTTCAACACGGATTAACATAACTTTTTTGCCTTCTTTTTTCCAAGATTCTGCATCTTCTGCATTAAATACAGCTTGACCAACAGCAGCACCTGGGGATGCAGGCAAACCTGTTGCAATAACTTTCTTTTCAGCTTTTGGATCCAACATTGGGTGCAACAAATGATTCAATTGATCTGCACCAACACGCAAGATTGCTTCTTCTTTTGTTAACAAGCCTTCTTCTACCATTTCTACAGCCATACGAACAGCGGCAGCTGCAGTTCTTTTACCATTACGGCATTGTAACATCCACAATTTTTTATGTTCAATTGTGAATTCCATATCTTGCATATCTTTATAGTGTTTTTCCAATTTATCACGAACATCAACCAATTGAGCATAAACTTCTGGCATAGCTTCTTCCAAAGATACACGACCAGAATCATCTTTTGCCATTGGTTGTGGAGTTCTGATACCAGCTACAACGTCTTCACCTTGAGCATTAATCAAATATTCACCATAGAATTTGTTTTCACCAGTTGCAGGGTCACGAGAGAAACATACACCTGTTGCTGAATCATCATCGGAATTACCGAATACCATGGCTTGAACATTAACAGCAGTACCCCAATCACCTGGAATATTGTTTAATTTACGATAAGTAATGGCTTTTTTGGACATCCAAGAACCAAATACGGCCCCAATACCCAATTTCAATTGTTCCCAAGGATCTTGTGGGAAAACTTTACCAATTTTAACACCGATTTCTTTGAATTTTTCAACCAAATCTTTCAAATCATCTGCTGTTAATTCTGTATCTACTTTATAACCTTTGTCTTCTTTCATACGTTCCAAAGTGTGTTCAAACAAATCAATGTCTGCACCCAAAACAACGTCAGAGAACATCATAATAAAACGACGATAAGAATCATATGCAAATCTTTCGTTATTTGCAGATTTTGCCAAAGCTTTAACTGTTTCATCATTTAAACCTAAATTCAAAACAGTGTCCATCATTCCAGGCATAGAAACACGAGCACCAGAACGAACAGATACCAACAAAGGATTTTCTGTATCTGCAAATTTTTTACCCATAATTGATTCAATATGAGCAATTCCAGCCTTTACCTGATCCATCAAATCACTTGGATAAGTTTGACCGTTTTCATAATAATAAGTACAAACTTCAGTTGTGACTGTAAATCCAGCAGGTACTGGCAATCCAACCAAATTCATTTCTGCCAAATTGGCACCTTTTCCGCCCAACAGATTACGCATATCTGCACGGCCTTCTGCGGCACCATTACCAAATGTATAAACCCATTTATTTGCCATGGTTTCTCCTTTATAATTTATTAAGCCGGCAGTATTTTGTAAAAAAACTTTCCCAAAAGCAAGAATAAAATGGTCTATACAAGTTATTTTTTGAATATATTCCCAAAAACCAAGAACATTTGACATTACCCCATAAATGTTATAACCTTTGGTTGTTTAAAAACATAGGAATAAAAATGAGAAAAGTACCAAAAATACCGGCCGCGATAAAAAAGCAAGTAATAAATAATATGTTTGTAAAAAATTACAAACGTATGTGGCCATATGTAAAACCAGTATGGTTTCGTGCTTTATGCACAGTATTATTGACTATACCTATTGGTTCTATGGATGCATTGATTGCATGGGCTATTAAACCTTATACAGATGCTGTTATGGTTGAAAAAACAATGACAGCCAGTTGGTATATACCAATTTTAATTGTTGGTTTTACCGTTGTCCAAGGTGGTTTAACATATATGTTAAATTATTTAAACACTTGGGTTGGTGGAAAGATTACAAATGCATTAAAAGCTGATTTATTCAGAAAATTATTAACTTTCGAAACAGAATATTTTACATCAAAAAATTCTGGCGAAATATTAATCAGATTTAATAACAATGCCGAAGGTGCATGTGCGGGGTTAATAAGCAACATAAAATCATTTGTTCAAAAATTCGCTACATCTGCATCTTTGATTGTCGTGTTATTTATTAATTCATGGCAATTGGCTTTGGTAACAACCGTAATTTTAGTATTTGCTTTGGTTCCAATGTCCACTTTAAAAAAGCGTGTATCACCTGTATTAACTCACGCAATGGAAATCAATTCTACATTAATGACAAAATATAATGAAACACATGCAGGAAATAAAACAATTATTTCTTATAATCTTGAAAAATATCAAGAAAAGAGATTTTTAAATGTCTTGCATAAGAATTTCAGTCTGCAAATGAAAGTATTTCAAAGAACACGTTGGTTATCACCTGTAATGCATATTATTTTATCTTTTGGTATAGCATTAGCATTATGGTTTGGTTCACATTTGATATTAACACATCAATTAACACCTGGTGGTTTTGTATCTTTCTTGACAGCATTAATATTGCTTTATCAACCTATCAAAAGCATTGGTGGAACTTACAGTTCTGTAATATTCTCTTTCTGGGCAATTGAAATGTGTTTTGATATGATGGACACACAACCAAAAATTATTGACAGAGAGAATGCAATTGAAATGCCAAAAGAACACAAGCAAATTAAATTTAACGATGTTTCATTTAATTATTTGCCTGATGTTCCTGTGTTAAAACATGTGAATTTGACAGTTAACCAAGGTGAAACAATCGCAATTGTTGGTAATTCTGGTGGTGGAAAAACAACAATGGTTAATTTGTTACCACGTTTCTATGATGTATCATCTGGTTCCATTACTGTTGACGGCACAGACATACGTGATTTCACATTAAAATCTTTACGTCAAAATATCGCTGTTGTTTTCCAAGATAATTTCTTGTTTGATGGGACAATCCGCGAAAACATATTACTGGGCGATGAAAACGCAACCGAAGAACAATTACAAAGCGCAATCAAGATGGCTTATCTGGATGATTTTGTAAAAACATTAAAAGATGGATTAGACACTCATATTGGTGAACGTGGTGTATTGTTATCTGGTGGACAAAGACAACGTGTTGCAATTGCACGTGCATTCTTGAAAAATGCGCCTATATTGGTTTTGGACGAAGCAACTTCTGCACTTGATAATAAATCAGAAGCAGTCGTTCAAAAAGCAATTGATAATTTGATGAAAGAAAAAACAGTATTTGTTATCGCACACAGATTATCAACAATACGTAACGCAACAAAAATTGTTGTTGTTAATGATGGATTGATTGTTGAATCAGGAACACATGATGAATTAATAAAAACAGAATGTGGTGCATATAAAATGTTATACGATATGCAATTTAAATCTGATAAAAAAGAACAAGAACAACAATCTGAATAATAAAAATGGTCGCAATAGCGACCTTTTT
Source organism: Alphaproteobacteria bacterium (assembly GCA_017528045.1). Classification (GTDB taxonomy): domain Bacteria; phylum Pseudomonadota; class Alphaproteobacteria; order Rs-D84; family Rs-D84; genus Enterousia. Next base: position 51,312 of record JAFXPG010000016.1, read on the forward strand.
TATTAATAAAAAAACTTGTATTACCTATTTTAAATAGTATAATTTTATATCATGTATAAATGAAGGAGAAAAAGACATGAAATCAAAAATTATGTTATTAAGTATTCCAGCTATGTTGGTTGCCATGGGATCTGCAAATGCAACAACATTTCGTCCATTTGTTGGTGCAACAATGGGTTTGCAAGGAATAATGTATTCAGACGATGCAAAAGACACTGAACGCGATTATGATTTTGATTTACCAGAAAGTTTATTCACATATGGATTCGAAGGCGGATTTCGTTTTGGCGACCATTCAAAAATTTATAACGGCGGTGTATCTTTGAATTTAGATATGTCCACAGAAGCAGACATTGATGCAAAATTTTCAGATATCAAGAAAGCAGAATTAACAACAAACACAATATCTGCTACATACGATAATTACATCCGTATCAGTGGTGACAAAATGAACCGCATTGATTTAGTATTGGGTGCCGGTTTTGGTTCTACATCTGCTAGAAAGGAAGATTCTAATGATCCAACAATAAAAAGTGGCACAGAACATTCTGGTGTATTTGCATTGAAAGCGGGCTTAGATTTCGAATTAAGCGAACATTTCACATTATCTGCAACGTCACGTTTATTCATCCCAACAAAAGCACATTATGATGCAGATGTCACATACATCGTTGGTGGTGCGGTTAAATATATATTCTAATAAAAACCACACAATCATAAAAAAAACGGCCCATACGGGTCGTTTTTTTATATCATATCACCCAATTTTAATTCCCAAACACAATCCAGATTCAAATCATTTGGTTTATTTGATACAGAAACAGATATCAATTTTCTTTTTATTGTTATATTTGTATAACCATCATGAAAAATAACATATTTCCAAATATCTTTTTTACCATTAACAATTGGTAAAAAACGTTTGTCCCAATAATCAGAACGTTTGCGATATTCAAAATTTTTTTCGCCAGATTTAATTTTTTCAAACCAACAATGTTTTAAAACCAAATGTAAATCACAATTCATATAAGTATTATATCAAAAAAAAACGTCTTATTTAAGACGTTTTTTATCTGAAAATTATTCACCTTCACCGTTGTCTTGTGGATCACGGCGAGGTGGCAATATATTAGCTCCCGTAGTCTGAACCTCTTCTGGTTCTCCATTATAAGCAGAATAATAAGTATTACCTTCATCAAGCTGTACTGTTCCGGCAGCAACATCTGTTGCATCTTCACCCCATGTTGTATAAACAACTGTGCCTGAGTTATTTAAAGTGACCACAGCACCAGATTTTGTTGCATAATTATCTAAATCTGTGTTAATATTTCCGACTGCACTTTCAATTGCTGTTGCAACTGCTTTTTCTGTTGTCAATTCTGTATCAGATGCACTTGCTGCAGCACGAATTTGTTCTGTAGATGTACGAATTGAATTATCTTCTATATTACTTGTTGTAATATCT
>JAFXPG010000003.1 GCA_017528045.1 Alphaproteobacteria bacterium
ATCGCATCCTGGGGCTGGAGCAGGTCCCAAGGGTATGGCTGTTCGCCATTTAAAGCGGTACGTGAGTTGGGTTAATAACGTCGTGAGACAGTTAGGTCCCTATCTACTGTGGGCGTTGGATATTTGAGCGAACTTGACCTTAGTACGAGAGGACCGGGTCGAACGAACCTCTGGTGTACCTGTTGTCGCGCCAGCGGCACCGCAGGGTAGCTATGTTCGGAACAGATAACCGCTGAAAGCATCTAAGCGGGAAGCTGGTCGCAAGATAAGATATCCCCATGAGTTCAGTTCTAGACTAGGACATTGATAGGATGGCGGTGTAAGCCCTGTGAGGGGTTTAGCTTACCATTACTAATCGAACCATTGACTTTTTATCTTATCGTTTGATTATTTCAAACGATATGCTTGAAGAGAGTGTTAAAGATTCTTGACATTGAAGATTTTTAGATTATTATATGTTCGCTGGATTTAATTCTGGTGATTATAGAGCGGACGAAACCCTCTGTTCCATTCCGAACCAGACAGGGAAAAGCCGTATCGCCGATGGTACTTTGACTTAAGTCACGGAAGAGTAGGTCGTCGCCAGAATTAAATCCAGATAGATATAAAAACCGAATTTGACCGCCATTATGGCGGTTTTTTATTGGCAAAAAAGGTTTTATAATATGAAAGAAGATACAAAAACACAATTGAAATTTATACCTGTTGCGATAATTTGTACAGTCTTTGGTGTTTCTTTACATACTAAAAGTTGTTCAAATTCTGCTGTTAAACCAACAGTGAAAAAAGAAGCAAAAGAATTAAAACAAGTTCAAGATACTATCAGAAACTATGTTCAATTTAGTCAGGAGATCAAAAATGGTAGATGATAAGGAAGATGTTTTGTTAAAACCAGCAACATTTAAAGGTAAAATTGAGGAACGTACGCCTGATATTTTAGTTGTTTTGTTGATTTTGTTGGTTAGTTTTGAAGTTTGGGACGGTAGAAGAAAAGGGGTTATACCACAAAATAATAATGTTAATGTGAATCAAGCTGTGAAGTCTGTTAAAAATATAGACCAGGTTAGAACAATACATTTTAATGATACAGTAAGAGCTGTTAGATAAAATTAGTATATTTAATTTGTATTGTTTTTAATAATGTATAGATTTAGATAAATATTGACTTTATTTATTTTTGTGCTAGTTTTTATCCGTATCAAATAAAAAGGTTTTGATATGGAAATAGAAGATATTGATGTTATTCAATGTGAAACAGCAGCAATGAGATGGATGAATCGTTTCATAGAAGAATATAAATATGGGACAGATGACAGTATAATTGTTGATGGTAAAAAAATTACATGGACAGGTGATTTCAGAGCACATAGCATAGATTTAAAACAAGACAGATTTATAATTGATGGTGACGAAGTTTTTATAAATGCTGAATTATGGAAAAGATATTTAAAAATGCGTGAAATAACTGGTTCTTGGTATGTTCGTGCACCAAAGAAAATCGCATTTCCGTATGATTGGTCGGATTTATCAGATGAACAAGTTTTAGAGAATATACATTATTTGCAAAAAAATTATAAAAAATATGATATATCTAAACCTGATGATAAACATATAAAAATAGATAATATTATAATATGTCGAGATAATGAAGGGGATATTGGTAACGGTCGAACTTATTTTATAATAAATGGTAAAAAATATTATCGTCATGAAATTATAGGTAAAGAACTTATAGATTTGATACATTTATGTAAAATGCATATAGTACCTTTTAAGGAAAAAGCAACAAAATGGTTTAAACAAAATAGAAATATGATAATTGGCAGTGGTATATTTATTATATGTTCACATATTGCTTATTTTACAGGTAAAGAAACAATAAAAGGTGCAAATACACAAAAAACAATCAAAGAAATATCAGATTCTTCTTTGCAAGAAGAACAACAAAAAATTATAAATTATAATGATTCGATAAAACAAAATGTAAAGTAATAAAATAACCGCTAAAAAGAGCGGTTATTTTATATTCCGAAAATTTGATTGGCAATTTCACCGATAAAGAAAGCAACTATAGAAACAGTTGTGCAAATACAAAACATTTCTATAAAATGTTTATAAAAATTTTTACCACAATAACAAAATTTGTTGAATACAAATATTATAAATATAGCTGTTAAAACTATTGTTGTTAATATTACAGATCTGTTTGTAAATATAAAGAATGGCAATATTAGTAATATGCAAGTTGTCATATATGATATAAATGTAAAAAAAGCAGATTGTAAAGCTTGGTTTTTGTTAATAATTTTTACTGCTAGATAATTTGCGGCCCCCATTGAAAGTGATGCGGTTATTGAAGATATTATACATGATATGATAATTATTTTTGAATCTGTAAAAGCAAAAAAAAGACCAGCAATTAATCCTGTTAAAGATACGATTGCGTCATGCATACCTAAAATAATTGCAGCCCTACAATTATAATTGTTTTTCATAGCTGCATCTTTACCAGGTTTAGTGTGTTTTTACACTAGGTATAAAATCCATTATATTCTAAGAATGTTGATAATAATTTTGTGTAGCTATTAAAATTTTCAATTTTTTCCCAGCTTCATTCAATTTGAGTGTTAAAGCATCAAGTTCTAAATTTTGTTGTTTCAATATTTGTTCTTCGTGTGAAGAATCTACGGGTTCTTCATAATCTTGAAGAGTATTTATTTTCATTTGAGTATCGTATATTTCTTCTATTTTGTTGTTTACAGAAATTTTTAAAGATTCTTGGTCTTTTTGTACTTTATCTATATACTGTCCGCTTAATATTATTCTTTGATCTAAACTATAATTATGAATTTTTAATGGACGAACAAGATCTGGATGTCTTTCTCTTATCTGGTTAACTAGTTTTACAGCAGCAAAAGGGTCTGTTTTTTTCAAATTATAATAAAAATTGACATTATGTGAGCATATTTCTTTAATACACTCACGTAAACATTTAAGGATTTCATATTCTAAATTCGGTTCTTTTGAATATTCATTAGTTGTGCCTATACTCATATAGCAAGAATCTGTTTTTCTTGTTTCTTTGAAAGAAGGTTCAAATTCGTTCATTTTTTGCATGAAATAAAGTAAACGCATTCTGATTTTAGCAAAAACAAAAGCTTTATCAGTTGCTTTTTCTATATATTCATGTTTACAAAAATAATGTATAGAATTTATACCGTCTATAACGAAAGGTGAATATTTCCCAAATGTGATAGGATTATAAGACATTTCGTTCCATAATGTATCACAAATATCATCAACCGAGATTTCACCAGTGTTTATTTGAGTTTTTGTTGGTTCAAAAGATCTTGTAGATCTGTGATAAGCATCACTTGCTTGTGCTGGGGACCAGGTTCCAAAATATTTGCGTTGGGAATTATATTGTAAAATTTCTATGATTGGATCTTTCATAGTTGTCCCCTTGTTTTTTTATAAAATAGCACATTTTATATTTTTGTCAATATTTTTTTTGTATAAATAAAACCCCGTTCATAAAGAGCGGGGTTTTGGTGCAACACCCCAACCACGGTAGTGGGATATTGCTGGCTTACTACTCAGGTCACCGTTGATTAAAATCTTTGGGCCTGCCGTGTAAGTTGTTTATATTTTTACATATTATAGTGTTGTTTTCTATAAGTATGAATTCTCAGATAATTTTTTATTGCAAGTAATAAAATATGATTTATTATTCCTGTACGAGAGAGAGCAGACAAAAAGGTTTAATATGAAAAAGTTTGTTTTGTTATCACTTGTTTGTGGTTTGTTTATAAATATTGCAAATGCAGATGTTTATAAAGAAAAAATCAGCTCATGTAATGAATATGAAATGAATGCCGCTTTGGACAAGGCTGTATATGATAAGCATGCTGTTATTACAATAGTAGAATGTGATAATGGGGTTATACGTACATATAAACAACCAAAGAAAGCTGTTGTTGAACAAAAATCTTGTGGTTGTGGATGTGATAAGAAACAACAAGTTGTAAAACGTGAATATTTTGTTCGTGAAACAATTCAAGAATATAAACCAGTTGTTACATATGTTCCTGCTGGTACATATACAAGGGTAAAACCTGTATGTGATAAGGGATGTTAAGATTGTAAAACCCCGCCTGATTTCTTGGCGGGGATTTTTTTATGTTCCCAACCACGGCAGGGAACAATCGGTCCGTAACTTAACCCTGTTGTCGACTTTTTCTTATATAAAGGGTTGTCGTGTGTTACAGACAATTTGATTATATGTTTTTTGATGTCTGATTGCTATAAGTATGAATTCTTAAAATTTATATCCAACAGAAGCGCCAACAAAATTAAATCCTTTATTGATCTTTGTAAAGTTTCCGTTTGAAAAATGAATTGTAAATATTTCAAAATTCCAATTTTCGTTAATGCTTTTGCCGATAAAGAATTTTTCACCAAAAACTAAACGGCTATCGACCCATCGATCCAAATTATCGCGCATGTAAGGTCCAATACCTATACCGGTATACCAATTATTGTATTGTAAGATTGCAGTATCAATTGATATACCCATACTGAAAAAAGATAGGTTACTGTTATTATTATAACCAAAATTTTGTGTTATATTAAGATTTAGCCTTGAATCTAAACGAAAGAATTCCATAGGTTGACTGTATTGTGCCATAAAGAAAGTTTGTGGGTAAATATCCCATAACACAGGATTTATCAGTTTAAATAAAGTTCCAGAACCTGTACTTTGTGCGACATATAAAGTCAAAGAATTTGTTTTTTTGCCAAACATAACGTTGTTTTCTGCAAAAGCAGGATAAAATAAAGTTAGCAAACAAAATAAAAAAGTTATTTTTTTCATAATTTTTACCTCTGAAAGAATTTTATCATTTTTTTATAAATAGTCTAATTAAATGTGCCGGATTTTATGATAAATGTTTGATTTTTATTGTTTACAGAATTGTTTAAAAATGGTATAATTTTTTTAAGTGAAGGAATATTGTGTCAATAAATCCCGGATTTTCGGGTATTGTTGCATACGATAATGACAGGAGATTTTTATGATAATTCATACAAAGACAAATTTCTTTAAGAATGCCATGGGAACAATGTTCTTGTTGGCTGCTGCGTTTTTTGTTTGTTCTACTTTGGTTTCAATGCGTTCTGTGTTTGCGGATCCTGTTGCACCAATTGTTAACAATATTCAAAAAACTGGCAGAACCAGTCCACGTTCTACATCCAGAACATCTAACAGAACTGTGGCACGTGCAACAGTTGCTTCTCGTGTTGCAAATACTGCGCAAAATACTGGAAAAACAGCGGTTTCTCGTGGGGTTGGAACACGTAAAGTGTCTTCACGTACAATTACTCCAACACGTGCTGTAAATAATCAAAGTTCTTCACGTCGTGTTGTATCTCGTGATCAAAAAGTTGCAAATCGTTCACAAAAGACATCTTCACGTGCTGTACGTGCAAGAAGTGCTGCATCTAATACTTCTAATACATCAAGGGTAAGTGCAGTTGGCTCTGTTATGGCGGGTGTTCGTGCGGGGGGTACATCTTATTCTTATTTGTCCAGTAAATTATACACAGGTTCTTATTCAGATATTGTAGATTCTTCTACTGGTTTGATTTCTGCAGATGCATATTCAAATTGTATGGAATCTTATTACACATGTATGGATGAAATTTGTACAGCCAGAAGTGATACCAAAGGACGTTGTTCTTGCGCTGGTCGTGCTGTAAGTTTCTTAGAAAGCGAAGAATTATTGGAACAAGCAAATGAAGAATTGATTAAATTATCTGGTCAGTTGTCTTTGTTAATTGCAACAAAAGGTAAAGGTGATAATTTATCTGCTGCGTTTTCTTTAACAGAAGCAGAACAAGTTATGAATTGTGTTTCTTGGAAAGAAGTAACAGATAAATATGGTATAAATTCCACTGAAGCTCAAGATTGGTGTTCTGCACATAATATTTTTGCTTCTGATGGTGGTACTGTTTCTTCATGTGCTAAACCAAAATATTGTGAAACAAATACATTTGGATTTAAAGTGTCTGATTTGAATGATGTAAAAGGTTCTTCTTCAGATATTTTGGCACAATTGAAAGCGTGGGCTGATGCGAAAGATTTGGCAAAACAATATAAAGTAGATGATAAAAATAATTTATTATCAAGATACACATATATTAATGATGCTGTTAACAGTTTATCTAATGTAACAACAACGAATAATAATAACACAACAGATATTGATACATTGGCAAATAAATGGGGATATAAATTATTTGAATATGCCCATAACAATGTTTGTGGTCGTGTATTAGATTCTTGCTTTAACGGTATTTATGAAGCATGTGGAACACCTGTGGCTGTTACAGATTCTGATGGTAAAACACATACTAAATGTGGAAATGGAGCTTCTTCAAATTGTCCATTTAATTACAACAGTTATATCCATGTTGTTGACAGTGGTAAAAATTATGGTGATGTGGTATTAAATGAACGTAATACGGGTAATACAAATGTAAATTCATCCGCATCATGTTTTGGTTATTCGTCTTCTGTGACGACATTATCTGGAACACGTACAACAAATTCTACAACAACAGATCCTTATGCAACATTGCGTGGACCGGTTGCTGATGCACGTCGTTCTATTATGCAAAAGTATTTGTTGGATGCAAATGCTGCATGTGATGCTTATGGTGCTGCATTGAAACAAACTGCACAAAATATCAATTATCAAAAAATTGCAGCAGAACAAGCTTTGCAATCAAAACGTTTGGAATTCAAACAAGAAGAAGAAAATCAAAGATTTGCTGATGCAAAAGATGCAATTGATAACTTCAATGAATGTATATCTGAAATTTGGGATTGCTATACCGATATGGCAGACGAAGAAAAGACTTGGACAACAGCACGTATAAAAGCTTACTGTGCCCAGGTTTCCAACGTCCCACATTGTTATGAAACAATGATTTGTTCACCATTACAAACACAATTGGTTTCTGTTATTGATAAAGCAGATAATACAGAATGTACATTTTCAACAGAACATAAAGAAAACAATTGCCGTAACGTTGTAACAATCAGTGAAATCTTGTACGGTACTGGTGTTAAAGCAGCTTCAACTGATAAAGAAGCAGATATATTAAAGGCTTTGAACGGTGGTACAACTGTTTCTGGATTAAGTTCTGCAAAATTACGTGAAGTATGTTTGCAATCCGCTTTGCAGACAGAAAACGGTGAAGAATGTAATTCTGCTAATAAAGACTGTTTACGTGGTTGGAAAAAGCCATCAAATACAGATAATGATAACAATTCATCGACAACAGATAATGAAAATAATTAAAAAAGACCGCCCATTTGGGCGGTGTTTTTTTTGAAATAAATATTCTTGGTGCTTTACACGATTTATTTTTTATGATAAAATTGTATCCAAGAGAGATGAAATTATTATCGCGTATTTTTACAATATGTTTGTGTTCTGCATCGCTTTATAATGCGTTTGCGGATGGTCCTGTTGCGACAACATCGGGTTCGAATTTGACTGCTTTTCATTCCAGTAATTCTTATAATAACCAATGGGCAACTTTGTCTAATGGTCGTGATAATTCTGCAAATTCTGGCAGTGCGAAAGCAGATTTTGGAAATTGTAATGCTTTGATTTCTCGTTGTGCACAACCGAAATGTGGGAATGGTGGTTGTACAGATTTAAGTATTGCTGAAAATATAGTCAAAGGCTGTGTTTTATCAAATACAACATGTAAAAAATATGGTGATGATTTAATCAGTGTGATGGCTGCCCAATTGGTGGCAACTTCTAATGCGAAAGTAAACACACAACAGGCACAAATTGCACAAATGCAATCTGCACAAAATCAACAACAAATGCAAGATATGCAAAACCAGATGATGCAGATGCAACAAAATATGCAAAACCAATTGGCTCAACAAAACGCACAAACTGCGGCTGCTGTCCAAGATGCTTTGGCTGCCCAACAGGCACAGCATGAAAAAGAAATGGCGGAAATGAAAAGTGCCGCAACAGAAGCAGCCATGAAAAAAGAATCTGGGTTGACTGCATATGAAGAACAAGCAATTGCAAATGGTGCAACCGCTGAGTTATTGGATCGTAAAAGAATTACCGGTGAAATTATTACAAAAATTGAAAATGCAGAAGATTCTATGAAAGCCGTAGAAACTGCAATGCGTGAAGCATTTAAATATGCACAATGTGATAATCGTGGAAACAGCTGTGTTGGTCCAAAACGTGTAAGAAAATTCCGTGAAATTGCAACGAAATTCAGTGAACCTTATGATAACGTTGTTGAACAAATATATGATGCTTTGGATGATGCGCAAATGGTTGGCGGTATAGAACTTGGTGATATTATGATGATGTTGGATAATTCCTGCCAACATTGGGCACAATATCTTTGTCAACCTGGAAGCATAGAATATACAACCGATGAAAATGGTAACAAAGTCGCACCGTTGTCATGTAATTTTCCTACAAATCCAGATGATGATTTATGTAAAGATGGTGTTGCTGAGGTTGTAGAAATAAAAAAAGAACTAATTGGAATAACTACAAACAATGAACCATTAGGAAGTACAACTGTTTCAGTACCTAAATTACAATTTGGAACGGTAGCAGTTACTAGTGCGAAGAAAAAATTGGAATGTAGACATAAATATTATTGTAAGCCTTGTTCAAAAATTAAAAATTTAACCAGCAAAGATGAGGTTTTTACCGGTTGGGTTGAAACGGAATATGATTCTTCTGAACCGCAAAAAGTTGTTGCGTGTGCAGATTCTGCGATTACAAATAATAAAATGCTGGGGCGTCGTGCAAAAAGCAGAAATGGTGCGGGGTTGGTGGATCCAGATATTATGGCAGATTGGTTAAGTCAAACAGAACCATCCAGATTAAGTACAGATGTAGACGGTAAATATAATGATGAAAAAGGAAAGGCTGTCATAAAAAAATATTGCGCTGTTGAAGAAAAAAATAAGACACTTTTAAGAAGGGCTGTTGCAAGTAAGTCTGTACCACAATGTACTTCAAACAGTGCCACAGATTGTATTTGTAAGAAACCTGAAACACCAAGTCTTGCTATACAAACCGAAGATGGTGTATGTACAGAAGGAATAAACCCGCTTTACGCTTTGTGTGATACACATATTTATAATGTTGGGGAACTTACTAACACCGTAGATGATACAACACGTGCAGATATGAAAGAAGTTATCGCTTTAAAAACAACGGTTATAACGCAACAATTGTATAAACAATATGAATATTTGAAAGCCACTTTACGCAGATTGCAAGTAATGTTGGAAAAAGCGGTTTATACATCAACTTTGGAAGCGGCCGGTGCCAAGACAGAATCTGGTTCATCCAGCTCTGGTTCCAGTTCAGGATCTGAAAAGAGCAAAGATAAAACTTTGCATGTAAGTGGTGCTATGAATTGTTCTTCCCAGCAAGATTTGGAATTATTTGGTAATTGTATAGCCAGTAATGCCAGTTTGATTGTTACACATGCCGAAGATAATGACAAAAGCAAAGCATGTAAACAGTTGTTATCTGATTTAAGAACTGTTAATTCGCGTTTAAGTATAGAAGGTGTTTTGTATAATGCAGCTAATCCAAATGGTTTACAATGGTCGGCATGTAAAGTTTATTTGGATGAAGAAACTGTTGATTGTTCTCCTAAAGGAGAAAATGGGTGCGGTGCTGACGGAAAGAAAAAGCAGATTCAAGTACCTTATGTTGTTAAGAGTGGTTGTGATGGGGATATGAAAAAAAGAGATACTATAAGAGCTTGTGCAAATGAAATGTCAAGTGCAGTAGGTGTTGCAAAACGTAAAGTAAAAAACCAAGGTGTTAGCCTAAGAGATGTTTTGCTTGGAAATTAATACGGTATATAGTTTTTTATCAAAACCGCCAAATGGCGGTTTTTATTTTGTGTTATTTTATTATTTGCATAAATTTTTGTGCAAAAATGTTGACTTTTGATATTTTGTGTGTATAATTTGCATAAAATTTTCTGCATAAGAAATTTTAATATTAACAATTTAATTAACAAAAGAGAAAGAATATGTCAGTATTTGCTATCTTTCAAACCGGTGGAAAACAATACCGCGTTCAAGAAGGCGATATCGTTAAAGTTGAAAAATTAGAAGCAACCGGTTCGGTCACTTTCGACCAAGTATTAATGGTTGGTGACAAAGTTGGAACACCTTTTATCGAAGGTGCAACTGTTGTTGCTGATGTTATCGAACAAAAACGTGATGACAAAGTTTTGGTGTTCAAGAAAAAACGTCGTCAAAACTATCGCAGAACTGCCGGTCATCGTCAGTTTATCACTGTTTTGAAAATTAAATCAATCAAGGCCTAACAGACCCACAATCGAAGGAGTTTAATTATGGCACATAAGAAAGCGGGTTCAGCATCTACAAACGGACGCGATTCAGCCGGACGCAGATTGGGTGTGAAAAAAAGTGGCGGCAGCCGCGTTATCCCAGGTAATATCATCATTCGTCAACGTGGAACATCTGTTCATCCAGGATTGAATGTTGGTATGGGTAAAGACCACACATTGTTCGCAAAGATTGCTGGTATCGTTACATTTAAACGTGGTAACGGCGACAGAAAAACAGTTTCTGTTGTTCCAGATTCTGAATCTAAATAATAAAAAATCACCCAATTGGGTGATTTTTTTTGTATAAATCCTTGCTTTTTTGGCAAGGATTTTTTGTTTATATGCTTTTATTTATTTTTTGTTTGTGATATAATAATTCTTAAGGATGAAGAAATTATTTTTATGTTTTTTCGGGGTTGTTTTCTGTACCGCGAATTTGTTCGCTGCGGATGGTGTTGCTATATCACGCAGTTTTAACGCAAAAAATGTTTCAAACCTTATGGAAAATAACAATATCCCAGAAGAAAAATCTCAAGATAATTCACGTACTGTTTCACGCAGATCAAATATTGAAAAAGAATCAAATAATTCACGTGTCGCAACACGTAATGTGAAACGTACAAATGTAGTAGCCAGAAAAACAAATACGGAAAACACAACAAAATCTACTTCGCGTTCTGTGAATAATCAAAGGGCGGTTAATGCTCGTGCAACTTTGTCAGATGGTGTTAATACTGTTGGACGTAATGCACGTGTTGATGCGGCCAGTATTAATAATACTGCGGCTGTCAGACGTGCGGGGGTTGTTTTGCGTGCATCTACTGCAGAAGTTGGTGGCCGTGCAACAATTGGTAATACTGGTGTTCAAACAGGTTCTAATATAGATGAACAAGTTCATTCTAACAGATCACGTGCTTCTTTGTTTGGATCCAAGAAAGAAGTGACTCCAACTGCAGAATCTATTGCAAATGCAAAAGATATTTTGGAAAAAACTGCTGATTTAAATAATACATGCCAACAACAATATAACGAATGTATGGATCAATTCTGTATGGTTGTTGATGCAAATCAAAAAAGATGTTCTTGTTCTGCTAATCTGGACAGATATGCAAAGGTTCAAAAAGCTGTTGAAGAAGCAAATGCTGAATTAAATGAAGTTGCACAAAATATTCGTTATGTTGGTTTATCTGCAAATGAAATTCGTGCAATATTTTCTGCTACTGAAGCAGAAGAAGCAATGGCAAAAACAAAAGATAATACTCAAACCCGTTCTTTGTTAGATGATATTGCAGAAATGATAGAAGACCCAAGTGCAACTTCTTCTGTATCAACAAACAATTCTGGATTTTCAACAATGGATATGGATTTGGATTTTTCTTCTGACAGTGCTGATATGTTTTCTTTGGATATGTTTTCTGGTTCAAAAGATATTTCAAATAAACGTGGTCGTGATTTATATACAGAAGCAACAAAACGTTGCAAGGCAGTTTTAAATTCTTGCAAAGAAGCAGGGGGTACAGAAAAATTAATTACTGGAAATTATGATTTGGCTATTGATAAAGATTGTATCGCTTATGAACAAGGTTTAAAAAAATTAAATGATTCTTTGTTGGCTAATGTTCGCAGTGCTAATTTAATGTTACAAAAGGCTCGTTTGGCGGTATTACAAAATAAAAATCAATATGATATCAAAGGATGTGTTGCTGCGCTGGAAGAATGTATGTTAGACGATATGGTTTGTGGCGAAGGTTATAAGAAATGTCTGGATCCAACAAAACAATTTATCGATGAAAATGGAAATGTTGTTTTGGGACGTAATATTTCAAATATAACAGCTTTTATGCAAAATTATGATAATTCAAAAATTACACCTGAATTTATTAAAAATGTTTCTAAGACTACCAGCTGTGTTAAAGGTGATGGTGATTGTGTTGTGAATTATTTGTTAAAGAAAATTGGTACTGGTGCAACTGTTCAAGAAGGTGGTCTGTGCCGTGCAGTATTAGATAAATGTCAAGATTACACTTATACTAAAATGAATAAAAAATCTGTGTATAATCCATATAATGATGTTGTTGTGAATTATATTCAACGTGCAATGGTTAATATAAAAGCAGCTGATAATAAAATTATTGCAGATTATGCTGCGTCTTGTATGAATGATGTTGCAGAATGTTATAATGAACAATATTCTCAAATCAGTTCTTGGACAACAACTGCAAATGCAGACAGTGTTTATAATATTATGAAAGGTTCGTGTTATAACGTTGCTTTGACTTGTGGACATGCAGTATTTGCATATGATAAAGCAATGGGTGAAAAAATGGATGAAATTGCAGAAAATAATAAAGAAAACGAAAAAGCAAAAATACAAGCTCAAAACGATACTTTGATTGCTGGTATTGCAGAATTATTCGCACAAAATATGATATGCCCAGATAATTCAACATTTACAAATGAAGTTGGCGAAGTTTCACCAAATGGAACAATTGGTATAGAAAATATCGAATATTATATAGCGAATATCACAAAAGCTAGTACAGGTTGTCTTGTTAGTGGGGTATGTACAGCATCACCATTAAGACCAAGATTATGTACAGCTTGTGTAATCAGCCCAGCTACAGCAAGTTATACAGAAGATAAAAAAGATACATATTCCAAGAAAGCGTATGTTAATACACATTGTATTTGTAATACTGATTATGTTGTGTGGAATGGTTCATGTATATCGCAATGTAATGAAGGTTATTACAGAAATTCTTCTGGTGGATGCACTAAGTGCGATGGAACTTTGGCTGGTGGAAAAAAATTGGTTACAGCTATAGATGGAATTGATGCGTCTGAAACAAAAAGAGTTACAGAATATACAAAGTGTGAGCAAGATACTACATCTTCTTCAACTTCTTCAGCAAACACAGCATCAACAAATACAACTTCAACAAACAGTTCTTCAACAAATACAACTACAGCGTCAGCTATTGGTACTGCTGCTTTTCAAGATATTTTTGACAGAACATCGCCAATTGTATTGCCAAAATCCGATTATTTACTAAGAAACTAATCTGCTAATAATTTTTCCATAAATTCATTATGAATTTGTAATTCGTCTGCGGGTATTTCAAATGTTCTTTTTGGAAAATCACCACCAATTTTAGGTGTTTTTAAAAACTTTTCGTGTTGTTCATGAATTAAATCATTTATATCTTGCGCCGGAGCTGTGTTTTCCAGTTCAAGATATACATGTGCTAAAATTTCAGCGTCAATTAAAGCGCCATGCGCATCAGCACGTGCAGTCAAAGACACACCAAACCATTTTGCCAAAGCATCCAATGTATAACTTTTTGGACCAAAAACACGATTGCGTGCAATTACAATTGAATCTAACATTTGGTTGCGCGGAATAGGTTTAAGATGTAATTTTTCCAATTCATAATTTATAAAAGGGAAGTCAAAATCTAATCCATTGTGTGCAACAATTTGTGAATCACCAATAAAATCCAAAAACTTTGGTGCAATTTCAGACATTTTTGGTTTATCTTCCAAAAACGCATTTGAAATTTTATGAACCATGTATGTTTCTGGTGGAATTATTTTTCCTTCTGGGTTTATATATTCATGGAAAGTGTTTTCTGTTAATTTACCATCAACTAATTCTACGGCACCTATTTCAATACAACGATCCCCACGCATGTATTCAAAACCTGTTGTTTCTATATCAAAACAAATTATTCGTGCCATTTTTATCTTTCCCGTTTTTATTAAACAATTTGATTGTATAGAATTATTTTATAAATTACAATATGGAAAATTGATAAAATGCCTATGAATTATATGGATAATCTTAACCCAGAACAACAAATGGCTGTTAAAACAACTGATGGTCCTTTATTGGTTCTATCTGGGGCAGGAACAGGTAAAACACGTGTGTTGACCGCACGTGTTGCACATATTTTGTTTAATAATTTGGCATATCCTTGGCAAATATTGTCTTTAACTTTTACTAATAAAGCAGCAAATGAAATGCGTTTCAGGGTCGCACAATATAGTGAGATATCACATCTTTGTCGTGATTTGTGGATGGGAACTTTTCATTCTGTGTGTTTAAGAATATTACGTTCTAATTATACTGCCGCTGGGTTAAGAAGTGATTTTTTAATATATGGTGAAGATGATCAAAAAGCTATTTTAAAACGTGTTATTGTAAATTTAGGTTTTGATACCAAAGAATTTAACCCATCAGATTGGGTTGATACTATTTCTAATATCAAAGATAAAGGAATAACAGATTTTACAAAAATGAATCTGTCAGCAAATACACAAAAAATATTAAATGCTTATAACACAGAATTAACCCGTATGGGGGCAATTGATTTTGGAGACATAATCTTATATGTTTTAAAATTATTTGAATCTCACGTTGAAATATTGAACAAATATCAACATCAATTCAAATATATTATGGTTGATGAATTTCAAGATACTAATGCTGCACAAATGATGTTGTTAAAAATGTTAACCAAAGATAATGAATGTCCAAATATTTGTTGTGTTGGTGATGATGATCAATCTATATATTCTTGGCGTGGTGCAGAAATAAGAAATATTTTAGAATTTGAAAAAACTTATCCTGGGGCAAAAATAATCAGATTGGAAACTAATTATCGCAGCAGTGGAAATATTTTGTATGCTGCGAATTCTTTGATAAAACATAATACAGGAAGATTGGGTAAAGATTTAAAGCCTGCACCAAATGTTGATATGGGGGAAAAGGTTTATATTGCAACTGTTCCAAGTGATTGGGATGAAGCACGTTTGATTTCTGATGCTATTATCAGAAATTCAAATAATAATTTTTCAGATTTTGCCGTATTAATTCGAGCAGGTTCTTTATCTAGAACATTTGAAGAAGAATTTACTGGTCGTAATATTCCTTATCGTTTAGTTGGTGCAACTAAGTTTTATGATAGAGCAGAAATACGTGATGCAATAGCATATATAAGATTGTTAGTTTACCCTTTTGATGATATTTCTTTTGAACGTATTATTTCTAAACCACGTCGTGGTTTTGGAGATAGTGCAATAGCAAATTTGCGTTCATATGGAAAAAGTTTAATGGAAGGTTTAAAAATCGCTAAATTGACATCTAAACAACAAGAAAGCGCATCAGATTTTTTGGCTGCGTTTAATTTTGATTGGCAAAATACTACACCAAAAGATGCGGTACAACAGTTATTAGAAAATTCTGGATATCTTAAGATGTGGCGTGAATCTAAAGATACAGATGCTGCGGAACGTTTAGAACATATTCGTGAATTAATATCTGGTGTTGTTTCTAAATATGATACTTTGCCGGAATTTTTGGAGCATGCTGCATTGATGATGACAGATGATAATGATGCCGAAGGTGATGAAAAGAATGTTGTAAGTATCATGACAATACATGCAGCAAAAGGTTTGGAATTTAATACGGTATTTTTGCCAGCTTGGGAAGAAGGTATTTTCCCAAATGATAAAAAGTCAGATTCTGATATAGAAGAAGAAAGAAGATTAGCTTATGTTGCAATAACACGTGCACGTGTTCGTGTTATAATTACTAATGCTATGGTTCGTTCAATGTTTGGACAAAGATTGTATCAAAGTTCTTCACGTTTTATTGGTGAAATGAACAGAGAATTTGTTTTTGTTCAAGGTGATTATAACTATTCTTATAATTCACAAAAAACGGAATATAAACCAAAAGCAAAAAAAATTGAATCTGTTGTTGGTAAAATGGTTGTTCATGCAGAAATGGGAACAGGTGTTGTGATATCTGAAAATGGCGATATATTAACTGTTGCTTTTAAAACAAAAGGTATCAAAAACGTAGCCCGTAATTTTTTGAGATTTGTTTAAAGTTTGTCTTTAGACCATGCTTTTACTACTTTACCACCAAAACCTTTTATATCTCCCCATAATGTCTTTGTGTCTGATTGTAATTGCTTACCAAATGCGTTGTCTATTTTTCCACCAAGTTGTGTTGCATATTCGTCTGTTTTATCAGCCAAATGTAATATTAAACAACCTGTTATTAAAATTACCATTGCAGAACCAACTTCAAAACCATTATTTTGATTGTCAGAAATTATAAAAGTTAATAATACAGAACATATGGCGATAACTATTGATAAAGATACAAAATATATTGTTGCATTGATAAATGTATTTATAATATCTGATAATTTTTTTGTGTTAAATACTTTCAATAATCCACTGAATATTTGACCTGCATAATTTTTTTCACTTATTGATGGCATGGATTCTGCTAATGCGGTAAAAGGTAACATTAATATTGTGAAAAATAAATCTGCAACAACACCTAATGTCATAAAAGCATATTTGAAAATACATTTGATAAAGATGTACAAAGCAACAATACCAACAATTGTTGCGGTGATACTGTTACCAAGTTTTAACCCATATTTTATCCAATCAAATGCACTTCCTATTGCATAATAGAAAAATGTTGATAAACGACCAGGTAAACACATTATATCTGCAGCTGCTTTTGCATCCCCTATTAATAAGTGACCAGACATATTGTTTGTAACATAATCTTTTATTGCTGCACATGTGTCAACATTTGCAATATTTGAATTATATACATTTGAAACAGAATCTATAATAAATGTTGAAATATAAGTTCCCAAAGATAATATAGGAGTAACTATCAATTCAAATATTTCTTCCGGTTTAGAATTTAAAATTAAAACCCAAACAACAATAATTAAACCTTTTTTAAAAACTTCATAAAAAACTGTTTTATAATCAGTTGATTCTCGAATCATTTTATAAGCATTTAAACCAATCCAAAATGCGTACATAATAAATAAAAATACGATTGTAAAAGGAACAAGTGTTTTTTGTAATACTTCACCGATAGGTGACATTGCTTGCATAAACATTAGCCCAAGTTTTGTTTCTATTGGAACAAATCCTGGTTTTTTTATGTTTTCTTGAAATTTGATATTATATTTTTCAATGTCTGATTGCATGGAATTACTGTATGTTTCCATGTTTTCTTCTATTATCCAATCACCATATTCTGCAATTTCGCCATAAGGTGTGTTTGTTTCAGCAAAAGATGTATTGAACAAGCTTGCTGTTATCAAGCAAATTAATAAAACAGATAAAATTTTACGAATGTATTTCACTGTTATTTTCCTTGCATCTTGTCGTATATTTTATCATACAATTGCATTGGTTTATTATAAACTTGTTTTGCTGCATCTTTTAACCAATCACCATAATTAAATGTTTCTTTTTCGTCTTTGGATGTATTTAACAAAGTGTCTATCTTTGGGGATAATACCCAAAAGTATAACAATCCAATACCAATCATAAATATAAAGAAATCAAATCCGTCATCCATAAAATCAAAAGCCCCAGGATATCTTGATTCAACATAAGTTTTTTGTGCATTAAAACATGATAAAAACTTAGATTTATCAATTTCACCATCTGTAATAGATGTTTGTTCACAAGTTGTAAATACTTTCATAACAGACATTGTTTGTGCATCAGGGTTTTTATCGTATATTTCACCCAATAATGGTGGCATTATTGATGTAAAACCATCATGTGGTCCTGGATAAAAAGAATCAGATGCAAAGAACACAATCGCATAAATAATTGTTATTTTTAAACTTATTTTTAATATGCTGATTGCTGATTTTATTAATATATCAATTGCAGAATTCATAAGACCTTTAGATATACCCCAAACTTCTTCAAATGCTGCTGCTGCAATTAATAATGGCATAAATATAATTATAAATATTAATTTAAATAAAACATTTAAGACTTGGAATAATAAATCAAAACCAATTATCAAAAATATAATTACCAATGCTAACCCTGACAACCAAGTAAATAATCCGCCCCCCATTCCTAGCCACGAATAATTCATCAATGCAAAACCACCAGCAGCACCAGCAAGCATAACAGTATTAAGATTTCCTATTACACACATAAATGGTTTTAATACAGGATTTAATATATCAGACATGTCAGAGTTATCTTCTTTTATTTCTAACATATCACATTTGATATTACTAATTCTGTTAGTTGCTATTGTTGATAAAGTTGTACCAATGTACATCACAGGAGATACGACTAATTGTGTTGTTGTTTTTAATACACTTGCGCCTGTCCAATTTATTGCACCTAAAAATGCGGCTGCTATCAAGACACGAACAGCTGTTTTCCAAACTTTTTCAAACCATTTTCCAAATTCTAATTTTGGTTCGCTTGAAGTTAAATCTTTTATATCTTTAGAATTTGCTGCTTCGTTTATTTGTTTTAATGTATGCATAACAACAAATATGCCAAAACCAATAACCATAACAACCCAAAGATATTTTACTAATTTTTCCCAAAACATTTGTGTCGTGTTACCAATAACTGCAAATAAATCATACATATATGTGCATAGAAAACATCCATTAGTGGTAGATATATCACCATCTTGGACACCGATTTGTTTTAAAAACTGATCAACGCTTGTATAAGATAAAGAAGCCCCCCCAATAGAAGAAGACAAATAGCTTATCCCTATGCCAATAACTATGGCAATAAATAAGAATTTTAAACCTTTTTCAATAAGCCACTTTTTTATCATTTTTTATCTTTTTTATCACTTGAATCTTTTGATTCTTGTTTTTCTTGTTCTTTTATTGCCGCTTCCGGATTAATTACTGTTTTGAATCCTTGTTTAACATTGTTTAACATTGTATCAGTTAATGCCAACATATTTGAACCCATTTCTTTGGACAAAGAATCTTCCTGTTTGACGCCAAATACAGACATTATTTTTTCTGTTATCTTTGGTATTTGATCTGCAATATATCTAATTACGTATACTAATACAATAGATCCTGCGAAAGTAATTTCGGCAATACTAGAATTTTCTAAATCAAAATTATAAAGATTTGATATTGAATTTTTTATTTCATTTACATCTGTAGAATTATTTGTTAAGAAACCTTGGATAATTAACATTATTATTGTATATGTCAGTATAGCAGATGCAACAGATACTATTGCATTAATTAATTTTTTGATTTGGCCTGCACCTAAATTTCCACCCAAGTTTTTCATCCATCCTGGTGCATCTTGAGCATCTTTAAATATGAAAAATATTATCGATAATGGAAAAAAGAAACCAAACATTGCCATTGCAAAAATTACATCCATAAAACAAAAAGAATACCTGATAAATAAACGAATAAAATTATATGTTAAAAATAGTCCAATGAAGAAAATAATAATATGTTTTATAAGATTACCAATGCCAAACAATGCGTGTAAACTAAAAGCTGCGTCCATAATACTGATACCAACATTAATATAAATTTGAAAATTAGATACACTGGTTTGTAACAATTTTATAATAGTATCTCGTAATTGCGGACTGAACATCCCAGAATCATCCATTTGAATTTTTTGATAATCGTCATTTATCGTTAAACCTTTTGTTAAAGATTCTGTGTAAAGTAAAGTCATATCCGCTGTTGGTTCAAATGTTATTTTTGTTACTAATTTAGGAAAACTTAATCCTGCACTTAACAAAGCCAATACCAACAATGATTTTATTAAAACCGGTTTTAACGATTTTTGAAACATTGGATCAGGCATTTGTTTTTTCATGTTTTGCCAAACAACATTTATCATATAAAAAGCAAATAATATGCAGAAAATAATTACAGCAAAAGTAGACAGTTTTTGATATAAAACACCTGCAGCTTTTGATATTACGACAAACAGATTATCAAATATAGGACATGTCCAACATGTGACTGTTTCTCTTACTAAAGATTCTGCTAGTGCTGGCATGTTTTATTTCTTTCCTATTATTTTTTTACCCACACCAAACCAATCTTTTACAGTTTTAGGTGCGGCTTTTGTTTTTGTCCATATTGTTTTTGCATCACCAGTTACATTTGTATACAACGTTTTTGGTGTTCCACTGGTGTACATTTCTAATCTTTCACGTGTTAATTTGAATATGTTTTGCATCAAGAATATTGTTAATAAAGACGATAACCATAAAACAGAATGAGAACCAAAATTCATAGCTGTATTTGTAATAGAAGGAATGTTGCTGCTGGATACGCCCGATGCTGCTGCGACAAAAACAGAAGAAGACCAATTAAACAAAGCTCTAACAACAGATATGTTTATACATAACATGAAAGCACATGCAATCATAGTTATTACTAGTTTTTTTAAAGAATCTATGATTTGTTCAAATGCTGGTAGAAAATCAACCCATTTATCAGATTTTTTTGCAACCCATGCTAACACATTAAAAGGGTACATTATTAAAGATAAACAAAAATCAAAAATACCTTGGATTATTAGTAAAGCCATAAATACATTTGATGAAACAAAGGCCGTTATTAATAATATGCCGGTAATTATATTCATTAAATCTTCGCCACCATGTGGTATTAAAACCATCATTCCTTTTATACCCTGGCGCAGAAAATCAAAACCATATTTTATAACACGATTATTTTCTTTAGATATAGCATAAACAGGACGAATTAAAAAATTACAACTGCGCTCAGATATCCATTTAGAATCTGTTATAGATGCAGGACAAGAAATTCCTTCATCAATGGATATAGAAGAATTAACAGTTTTTAAAATATTTTCTGTATAAAAATAACCAAACTCTAAAAAAGGGTCGACCAAAAACTTTGTTATATATGTTGGCTTTATTTGTAACAACAATATAATAGCAATTAATGCACGTAAACATGGTTTAAAAACATTGTCTGCTATTTTCCAACCTGTGGCAGAACCATCCCATATTTCGCCACCACCAGAAAAACCTAAAAATGACAGCCAATCTTTTGGTAAATACATTTTAAATAAATACAATCCGATATAGAAAGCTAAAAATGCATAGATTAATGTGTAAATAATTCCATGACCATTATCTACAAAAAAATCGTATAAATTAACAGCCATATTCATCATTGTTTCTAAAACAATTGGAATAAAAGGGGCAAGATTATAAGAATCTAATATGTCTGCTTTTGCTGGAAAAGATACAAGAGAAAATGCCAAGAAAGCCAATAATATGCTTTTGACACCAAATGAAGACATAAATTTTTTAAAATTTATTTGGAACATTCTCTCTCTGTTGATTTTTATTAATTGAATTATATCACATTTTTAATAATTTATGGTATAATAATTTATGATATAATTAATGTTATGAAAGTATTAAAAAAAATTTGGTTGTTTATTGTTGGTTTGTTCCCATTATCAGCTGGGGCTATAGGTCCTGTTGCTATTGGGGCTTTGGGTGGTGGCGCCGCACTTTTAGGTGTTTCTATATGGCGCAGTGTTGCACCTGTAGATACCAGTGAAGCGTTTTCTTTCTTTTCGTCTTGTTGGACCTGTCAAATATTTTCAGATATTATGATTGCTATGTCTGATTTATTACCTGGGGCTTATCATAGTTTAGGGTTAATAACTATACCTATGTCAATAGTGTTATTGGCAATTTTAATGGCATGGAGAATAGCTTCTGGTTTTATTAACAATAAAGTAGAAGAATCATCAAAAATTACAGGCAATTTTGGAAATTATATTGTAAAATTAACTTTGTTAATGGGTCTATTATTAATGCCTTTGCCACGAGTAATAACGAATCTTTTGATTGAACCAATAGTTACTTTGGGAACATCTTTTGATTATATGATTTCTTCAGACAGTACTTTTTCTGAATGTATGCTGGCTACTGCTATGGCAGATCCTGTTTCTATAGATGAAAGGGCTGCTGGATATGGTGCTTTTTCTCCAAAGTTGCGACATCAATTAGCATGTGAAGTTGCCAATGTGCATCAAATAACAGGTTTAGGAATGACTGTTGGTTGGACGATGCTAAATATGGCTTTTAATAGAGAATATATGCATAAAATTTTATCTAAAGTACATGGTTTTCCGAATGTCCCATTGGCTTTTGCTGGTTTCGCAATATTGGTTTTGTATTTTTTTGCTTTATTGCCAATACCTTTGTTTTTCTTGGAAATATTTATAAATTTATCTATGGATTTGATAATGTTGCCATTAATGTTAATGGCTTGGATGTTTGATAAAGATAATTTTGCTATCTTTCCACAAGGTGGTAAAACGATTCGTCAAATGATAGATGATGTGATTAAAGGTACTGTAGGAATCGGTTTAACTGTTGTATTTTTAACTTTTTCTGTATTATTTTTAAATGCGGCTTTTGGTGGTTGGCAAGGTGCAACAGATTTACAGAAAGTTATAGAAAATGGCGATTCGAAAATTTTATTGGATGGTTTGATGATGCACAATGACAGCATAATTACTGTTGTTTTAATGGGAATATTCATAGCCATGTTTTTAACCATGATTCCACAGTTAACAAATATGTTGTTTAAGATAAAAATATCAGATAAATATTACGAAACAGCAAAAAAAGATGCAAATCTTATGTGGGAAAACCTGAAAAAACTGGGAACCGCAATAAAAAAATAAAAAATCAAGTG
This sequence comes from Alphaproteobacteria bacterium, assembly GCA_017528045.1. Taxonomy (GTDB): domain Bacteria; phylum Pseudomonadota; class Alphaproteobacteria; order Rs-D84; family Rs-D84; genus Enterousia. Next base: position 23,007 of record JAFXPG010000003.1, read on the forward strand.
CTTTATTTAACAAAGTGGTCTTTTTTATTACAACCGAATCTGATATAATTCCGAATATGAAAGGTTTTCCAATTCTTTATTGGCCACATAATACAAATGGTAATACTGATTACCAGTTGTCTCGCAAGGTTATAAATAATTTAACAGGGATGATGCCAGAAATTATAACAGAAGATTTGGATGTTGCTGGAATTTTAGAACAAAAACAAGATGCCGTTATTTATTATCCTGTGTTTTGTGAATCTACTGGATGGTGGGGTGAATTGTTGGGTGGTTCAGGTGTTGTTATTGAAAAAATTATAGTATCTCCAGAATGTCAATTGATGGTAATTGTTGATGAATCACGTGCGGAATTGAATGGACAAAACAGACTGCTGGCTGCAGAAATTAAACCTGCCAGCGGTTTTTTTAAGAAAATGAATTCTTCTGTTGCAACTGTCGCAGATATGTTGGCTACTGATGCAGGTACTATTTTGGCTTTGTTTTCTGGGAAAAATAAAAACCAATTTATAAATATCATAGAATCAACGGGAAATTCATATCTTGGTTGTATTGGACAATATTAATCTATATTAACTTTATCTTGATTTTAAGAAAAAAGCAGGTATAATCTTCGGGCTATAGTAATAAAATAAACAAAGGAAAATACGATGAAAAAAGGAATTCATCCAGAATATCATGAAATTAACGTCACTACAACTGACGGTAAAACTATTAAAATGTATTCTTCTGTAAAGAAAGATTTGGTTTTATCTACAGATAATTTGAATCACCCTGCATGGACTGGTCAACGTAATAACGAAGGTGCAAAAGGTAAACGTGCAGAAGAATTTAAAAGCAAATTTGCTGGATTTAAATTTTAATATATTGGATAAAACATGGATTTGTTAATCAAAGGTTCAACCGAATTAAATAAAATGTTCGCAGCATTGCAAAATACTGCATCTGGTTTGCGTCATGATTTTGGTGAAGTTGAAGATTTGCAACAATCTTTGCGTGGTGCTAAAGATTTTGTTTCTAAAGCTGCAGCAAGAATAGAAGAAAGTATATTGAATGATTTACAATTGGTCCGTCCAAGTGCAGGATTATTAACACCTGATGTTTCTAAAGTTGGTGATGGACGTGATGAATTTGTTTTGGCCTTGTCTGGTGCGGCAAATTTTGTGCGTGGAAACCCACATTTTGCAATATCTTTGGCGTTACGTTCAAATGGTGAAACAAAAATCGCTTTGGTTTATTCTCCAATAGATGAAAGATTGTATTATGCAGAAAAAGGAAGTGGTGCATATGTGTTTTCTGCATACCATTCTGAAAAAATTCATGTTTCCAATTTGTCAGAACCTTCTGATTTAACAATTGGTTATAATACAAACGGTATGCGTCCAGTTATTGCTGGTAATGCACGTGAAACGGGTTGCCCAGCGTTAGATTTAGCTTGGGTGGCTGCTGGTAAATTAGATGCTTTTGTTTCTGATCCGTTGGATTTTGCAGAAATTGCCGCTGGTGAATTATTGGTGGAAGAATCTGGTGGTAAGATTATATCTGATGGTATAGATATAATGGCAAGTAACGGAAAAGTAGAATTATAAAAAAGAACCGACTTTGTGTCGGTTTTTTGTTTATAATCATTACTTGCAAACTGTATTTTTTTGAATAAAATTAACTACATGAAATTTAAGAAATATTTACATTATTTTACTAATTTTATTTTCTGGGGTTTTACCGGTGCAGTTGCTGTGTTGGCTGTATTGGTTTTACTATATGGACATGATTTACCAGATTATAAAAATTTGGCTGTTTATACACCACCTGTGGCAACACGTTTGTATGCAGCAGATGGTTCTTTATTAATAGAATATGCAGAAGAAAGACGTGTTTTTATTGATTTTGAAGATATCCCACCACAATTAGTAAATGCTTTTATTGCTGCAGAAGATCAAAATTTTTGGACGCATCCAGGTATAGATATTCAAGGTATAATACGTGCAACATTAAATAATACAATGCGTTTGATGGGGTTTAACACTAAATTCACAGGTGCTTCAACAATCACACAACAGGTTGCAAAAAATTTCTTTTTAAATTCTGATAGAACTATTTCCAGAAAAATTAAAGAAGCTATTTTAGCACTGCGATTGGAAAGAAGTTTTTCAAAACAGCATATAATGACTTTATATTTAAATGAAATATTTTTAGGGGCACGTGCTTATGGTATTGGTTCTGCGGCTTTAATGTATTTTAATAAACCTGTTAAAGATTTAACTTTGTCGGAATGCGCGTTTTTGGCATCTTTGCCGAAAGCCCCAAATGATAGAAATCGTGCAATAGAACGCAGAAATTATGTATTGCGCAGAATGGTTGATGATGGTTTTATAACCAAAGAAATGGCAGAGGAGGCTGCTGCTGAACCTTTGAATATAAATTCTAATTTTACTGCACAAATGGAATTAGATTTTCAATATTTTGCAGAAGATGTTCGTCGTAAATTATTAGAAAACATTGGTCGTGATACATTATATAATCAAGGTTTGTATATCAAAACTACGGTTATTCCTGAATTGCAAAGGGCTGCTGCAAATGCTTTATCAAAAGAATTAGATGCTTTTAATAAAAATAAATCAGAAAATGAACCGAAATTACAAGGTGCGATAATCGCGATGAATCCTTATACTGGTCGTGTTGTTGCTATGACTGGTGGGCGTTCATTTAAAGAAAGTTCTTTTAATCGTGCAACACAGGCATATCGTCAAATTGGTTCTACAATAAAACCATTTGTTTATTTGGCTGCGCTGGAAAAGGGACGCAGTCCAGAAAGTTTGATTTTGGATGCACCTATCGTTGGGTGGCGTGAGAATAATAAAGAATGGAAACCAGAAAATTACGACAGAAAATTCTTGGGTAAAATACCACTTCGTTTTTCTTTAGAAACATCAAGAAATGTACCTACTGTACGTTTGGTTGAAGAAATTGGCGTGAAAGAATCTATTGATGCAGCCCAAAGATTTGGTGTGTATCCGAAAGATTTAGATTCAAAAAAATTAAATGAATCATTAGCATTGGGAAGCGGAGAAACAACATTAATAAAATTAGTTTCTGGGTATTCCGCTTTTGTTAATGGAGGATATTTAATTGAACCAAAAATGATAGATTATATAGAAGATAGATATGGAAATGTTATAAATGGTTTAAAAACAAATCAAATTGAATGGAATCCTGGTTTGATGCCACCAGTATCAGAAAAGACAGAAGAACCTTTGTCTGATGCACAAAGTTTATATCAAATAGTTTCTATATTACAGGGTGCTGTTGAACGTGGTACAGGAAAACAAGCTCGTGTAGAGGGTCATACAATTGCTGGAAAAACTGGTACAACTAATATGGTAAAAGATGTTTGGTTCATAGGTTTTTCTAAAAATTTAATAGCAGGAGTATATTTGGGGTATGATACACCAAAACCTTTGGGTAAGGGTGCTGGTTCTAATATGGCAGCTCGTGTGTTTGCTGATTTTATGAAAGTTGCTTTAAAAGATGAAATTAATCAGCCTTTTTCTGTTCCTGATGGTTTGAATTTTATTCGTGTAAATCGTAGTAATGGTGTTGCTGCATCTAAAGATCCAAATGGAATTATTATTAATGAAGCTTTTAAACCAGGACAAACGCCAAATGCGGCAGTTATAAAAGATAATGCTGTTGAAAAGCCTGTCATAGGTGGTGTGTTCTGATTTTTAATTTTTATTTATGATAATCGTTTTATTTACAATGTTTTTATGATAAAATACAAGGCATAAGAAAGGAGATTTTTATGCTGACGGATTTTATGTTAAATAGTGGATATCATTTTTTTGCTAGTGGATGGACACAATTTGCATGCGCATTTGGATTGGCTTTTGTTATAATGTTGGTTTTTGGTGGCAGTTTTATCCGTCTTATGCGTAAAATCCAAGGTAAAGGACAACCAATAAGCGAAAATGTTCCACTTGAACATAGAAAGAAAGCAGGAACACCTTCTATGGGAGGTATTTTAATTTTGATTTCTGTGTTTGTGTCTTCTTTGTTGTTTATGCCAATGCATAATGCAACAGGATGGATAGCTTTGTCTTCTTTAATTATGTTTGGAGTAATAGGTTTTGCAGATGACTATAAAAAAATATCCAGTCAATCTAAGAAGGCATCTAATGGATTGTCGCCTTCGTTGCGTTTGGGATTAGAAGCAATATGTGTTGCTGTATTGGCTTACCTTGTGAATAAAACTATGCCAGGCTATGTCCCTGATTTATCAATTGTTTTGGGATCAAGTGTTGTATTGCCATTAGATAATTGGGATTTTGGATATTTATTTGGTGTGCCTTTAACTTTTGGGTTCTTATATTATATCTTTGCATATTTTGTAATTTGTGGTTCTGCAAATGCAACAAATATTACAGATGGTTTAGACGGTATGTTATCTAAAGTTTATTTGCCTGTGTTGATAGTTTTAGTTATTGCTTTATATGGTGCAACCAGAATCGGTTTTATGGATGCAGTTATGTTTTTACCTGCAACCAGTGCTTTGTATGCTGTTTTAGGTGCTGTATTCGGAGCAGTATTAGGTTTCTTGTGGTTTAATACAAAACCTGCAAGCATATTTATGGGTGATGTTGGTTCTTTGGCTTTAGGTGGTTTTATGGGGACTGTATCCATGCTGTTAAAATCTGAGATTATTATGGGTGTTGCAGCGGGTATGATGGTTTTGATTTTATTATCTTCTTTTACACAAACAATGTTCTTTAAAATTACACGTAAAATTACAGGTACAGGAAAAAGAATATTTTTACGTGCACCACTGCATCATCATTTTGAAGAATTAGGTTGGCCAGAAACAAAAATAGTAGATAGGTTCTTTATATTGTCTATTTTGTTTTCAGGAATAGCTTTGGTTTTATTAAAATTTGCATAATAGGTGATTTAGATGTTAAGAATCACACGTGGTGAAGACAGTAAATTAACCAGTTGGTATTTTGAAATAGATCGTGGTTTGTTGGGTTGGATATTATTGTTAATAATTGTTGGGTTTGCAACTACTATATCTGCTGGTGCCGCTGAAGCAACACGTATAGGTGAACCATGGTTTCATTTTCTTAAAAAAGCTATTTTGCCATATTCATTAGGTTTTTTCGCATTGTTTGGGTGCAGTATGCTTAATAAACAGCAAGTTATAAGGTTATCTGTTGCAGGTGTTATATTTAGTATATTGGCTTTGTTAGCAACTTTTATTGTTCCACATAGAATAAATGGTAGTTTGCGCTGGGTTAATATAATGGGAATAAAATTTATGCCTGCGGATGTTTTAAAACCATTTTTTATTGTTTTAACTGCATGGTTTTTATCTAAAATGCATGAATATTATGGTAACGATATATTTATGAATAAAAATACTTGGCGTTTGAACAAGATAAGTTGGATACCTTATTTGTTAATATTTTTAATTTGTGTTGGTTTGATATTTAAACACCCTGATGTTGGAACATCTGTGGTATATGTTTTTGTTTTGTTTGTTATGCTGTTTGTAGCGGGTTTTCCATTGAAATGGTTGCCATATTTTGGTGGTTTTGTTGTCAGTTTTGCAACAATTGCACTGTTAACGATGCCACATATCAGACATCGTGCAATGCATATATTTGATGTAGAACCAAGAACACAAGCTTGGTATTCTTTGAATGCTATTAGAAATGGTGGTTTGTTTGGCAGTGGTGATAAATCTTATGTTAAAGATGTTTTACCAGAATCAATAAACGATTTTGTGTTTGCTTCTTTTGCGGAAGATTGGGGTGGAATTGTAGCTTGTTTGTTGATAGTTGTTTTGTTTACTATTTTTTGTAATTTGGTAAAACACGCAATGTATGCAAAAGATAAATTTGTTGTTTATGCGGTCAGTGGTGTTGCTGCTTTGTTTGCTGGTCAAATTTGTTTTAATTTAATGACAGCTTTGCATTTGTTCATAGATAAGGGTATGACTTTGCCTTTTGTTTCGTATGGTGGAATTTCTTTTATAGTATTTTGTGTGTTGTTTGGTATAACGTTAGCTATAATACGAGAAGATACTTGGAATAATTAATGGAGTATAAAATGAAAATATGGATTGCAACAGGTGGAACAGGTGGACATGTTTTTCCTGCGTTAAGTGTGGCAACAGAAATTGAAAAACGTGGACATCAAGTAACTATTTCCACAGATGGTCGTGTATTAAAAATGGTTAAAAATGGCAAACCTACGAAAGCAAAAGTTGTTTTTGTGTGGGCTTCTGGGGTTGGTGCAAAATCAAAAATTAAACAAATTATTGCGTTAAGTAAAATAGGTGTGTCTGCGATTGCTTTGTCTTTACGGTTTATGTTTTTTAGACCAGACAAAGTTGTTGCTTTCGGTGGATATGCATCTGTGCCAGCGGTGTTTGCAGCGCATTTGTGGAAAATTCCAACTTATTTACATGAACAAAATGCGGCGATTGGTCGTGCAAATAAATTTGCATTACGTTGGGTAAAAACGTTAATGACCAGTTTTAAAACAATTGATGGTTTGCCATCAAATACAAATAAAAGTTGTTTATACAGGATTGCCTGTGCGTGCAGATTTTTTGAATGCAGCAAATACACCTTTGCAACATAAAAATAAAATTTTAGTTACAGGTGGATCTTTGGGAGCACAAGTTTTAGATGAAGTTGTTCCAATTGCAATATCTGAAATGAAAAACAAAAAGATTTTTGTTACACATCAAACGCGTCCAGAAAATGTTGATAAATTGCAAAAATTTTATGCAGAACATAAAATTCGTGCAAATGTTTTATCTTTTATTCATGATATGGCAGGTTCTATTTCAGAAGCAGATTTGGTTATAGGTAGAAGTGGGGCCAATACAGTTATAGAATTAGAAACAATTGGTCGTCCTGCTATTTTAGTTCCTTTGGGAATAAATCCTGATCAAGCAGCAAACGCGGCTTCTTTTGTGAAATTAGTTGGTGGTTTTGCTGTACAACAAGATAAGTTTACAGCTAAATGGTTAACTAATACTTTAGATGATTTGTTTGATAATCCTGTCAGATTAGATAAGATGTCACAAAAAGCCTGTGTGAAAAATCTGGCTGTGTCAAAAATATCAGATACAATCACAGAATAAAAAATCACCCGCAAGGGTGTTTTTTTTATGTGAAATTTTTTTTGCTTGCACGACTTTCTGTATTTGTTCTATGATTGAATCAGGAAGGAAAGGAATATGCAGCGTTTTTCTGTATTTTTATTAATGTTGTTTGTCTGTGTTAACGCCAATGCTGGTGCTGGTTTGCCTGTTGTTGATGTTACAAGTGGACGTGTGTCTGCGCGTGCCGCTTTTGGTGAAGATATAGCACAACAAAAATCTGTCCGTGTTGAACCTGTAAAGAAAAAAAGTACAAGAAATGTTGTTGCAAGATCAGCAAAAAAATCTGTTGATGTTAAAGTTGCTCAAAGCGATGTTTTAAAACCTAAAAGACCAAGTTCTGATTTGTGGGCAAAAAATGAACCTGTGTTGCGTATGCCACGTATGGATGAAATTAATGTTGTAAGAAGTGATGATTTGTTGCCAGAAGAAAACTTAGATTCTAGACCAGTATTTGTTGCAAAAAAATCTGAAAAAGCAAATGTTACGGAAAATCAAGATATAAAAGCGGAATTAGATGTTTTACGTGCTGAAGTGAACAGATTATCTCAATTGCAACAAAAAACAGAAAAAGTCGCATTGGCAAGACCTGTTTCTGTCAGAACACCTATTACTGGTGAAGCAAAAGTAAAATCTGCAAACAAAGTAAATGTTCGTCGTGAAATTGTTCCTATGGAAACAAAACAAGAAGTTGCAGTGCGCAGTGGTATTCCAAATACAGAAGAACCAAAAATGGCATCTGTTAGTAAATCTAATAAATTATCACCAAATGAATTAAAGAAAGCTTTTAAAAAGACATATCTATCTGAAAACAAACATTTATCAACATATGCTGCAGTTGCAGACAGATATGATGTAGCCAGTGAAACAGAATCTGATGTACAAGGTTTTTCAGCAGAAATGGATTTGTCTGAAAGTTATGATGGCGTTCGTCCTTTGGAAATAAAGATTTCTTTTTTGAATGGTGATTCTTCTTTGTCACGTGAAAATTATACTTTGTTAAGTGAAACAGCTTCTATTGTTGTTAATAATCCAAAGCGTGCTATTCAAGTTGCTATACCTGAATCTGTTATGACTAATAAAGATGCAAGAAAATTAGCTGCTCGTCGTTTGGCAATTGTTGAACAAGTATTACGAGATACAGGTATTGCTGAACAAAGAATTGTTCCTGTATTATCACAACGTAATGATGATTCTTTTGTATTGCGTATAATTTCTGGTGATTTATTTGAAACTTTAACAGAACAAAAACGTAATATGTTTGGTGACAGTATATCTAAGAAAACTTACAAAAGTATGTCGTGGTAAAATTATTTAATCAAATTTTAGATTTTTTATATCCTCCATCTTGTCCTGTGTGCGGTGATTTGGTTGAAATACACGGAAATTTATGTGCGAATTGTTGGAATAAATTTAATTGGATATCGAATCCTAAATGTTATAAGTGTGGATATCCGTTTCCTGCAGATTTAGATTTAGGACCAACACCTTTGTGTCCTCATTGTGCAAGTGGTGAATGTGATTTAGATTTTATAAGATCTGCATGTGTTTATGATGATGTTTCTAAAAATATAATGTTGCCTTTTAAGCATGCATCAAAATTGAAATATCAAAATTTGATGTCTCGTGCTATGATAGGTTGTTTACGTGATTTAAATTTGAATGTTGATATTGTAATGCCTGTCCCGTTGGCATACAAAAGATTATTTAAACGTGGATATAACCAAGCTACTTTGTTAGCACGTCCAATAGCAAAATATTTTGACGCATCATTAGATGTTGATTCTGTGTCCAGAAAATACAGACAAGATATGGGACATAAAACAGCAAAACAAAGACAAGAAAATATTCGTGGTGTATTCAAAGTTGTTGATAAGAATAAAATAAAAGGAAAAAAGATTTTATTGGTTGATGATGTTATGACCAGTGGCGCAACTTTTTATGAATTAAATCGTGTTTTGCGCCAAGCCGGAGTTTCTGCCGTATACGCTGTTTCTTTTTGTCGTGTTGTTCATGCAATTTAATGTTTTATTTCACATAAAGATTTTTGTAAAAAATTAGCAATATTTAATTCTTCGTTAGTCATAGTTTGGGCGGTTTCTTGTAAAGTCAACTTTTTCTTTACATGCATTAATAATATCTAATACATCTTTTTGATCGCTAGTCAAAGGTTTTGATTTAGATTCATCCCATCTTACAGATAGCATTGGTTTTTTATTAACGTATACACTGTAATGATTGGTAGCACAACCGTTATTTACTGATAATATTTCGTTTTTATTTTTATCTAAAACAGTATATATATCCCCAGTATGATTTTTTGTATGGTACACAATGTTATTATGTAATATTTCTTTGATTAATATTTTTAAGATTCTGTTCATATTAGTGTTTCCTTGGTGTGTTTTTCATGAAAATAATATGCTTTTTTAACCTTGTTTGCACTAGGAACCTTTTTCCTTTTATTTATTTGATTTTATGTTTTTATTGTGTAAAATTCAGGGGATACAAATGGGGTTTGTTATGAATATTGAATTGGGTAAAAATATTGATACGCGTGAAATGGAAACCAAAATACAAAAGTTTTGGGATGAAAATCATTTTTGGGATAATAATGTGGAAAGCAATAAAAAATCTTTCTGTATTATGATGCCACCACCAAACGTGACTGGTAATTTACATATGGGACATGCGTTGGACAACGTATTAACTGATATTGTTTGCCGTTATAAAAGAATGGACGATTTTGATGTGTTGTGGCAACCGGGTACGGACCATGCATCTATTGCAACCCAGTTGTTGGTGGAACGTGATTTATCAAAACGCGGAATAAATCCTAATTCTTTGACTTTGGATGAAAAATTAAAAGCTGCCTGGACATGGAAGGCGGACAAGGGTGGTCAAATCATAAACCAATTACATATTTTGGGTGTGACCCCAGTTTGGAAACGTGAAAGATTTACCATGGATGAAGGTTTATCCCGTGCGGTTACCAAATTATTCGTTAAAATGTATAACGAAGGTTTAATATATCGTGAAAAACGCCTTGTTAATTGGTGCCCAAAACAACAAACATCGGTTTCTGATTTGGAAATCGATACTCGCGAAGAACACGGCAGTTTCTATTATTTCAATTATCCTCTTAAAGATGGTGGTTTTATTGAAATTGCAACAACTCGTCCTGAAACTTTATTTGGGGATAAAGCAATCGCGATTCATCCAGAAAATGAAAAATTAAAACATTTGATTGGGAAAACAGCAATCATTCCATTAACAGATATAGAAATACCGGTTATTGCGGATGAACATGCTGATCCTGAAAAGGGTACCGGTGCGGTTAAAATTACACCGGCACATGATTTTGACGACTATGAAGTTGGACTTCGTCATAATCTTGAACCTCTTTGTATTTTGACCAAGGATGCAAAATTAAATAATGAATCTGTTGTTCCGGAAAAATACCGTGGCATGGACAGATATGTTGCACGCAAAGCGATTATTGAAGATTTGGAAGCTGCGGGTTTAATGGTTAAAATTGAAGATAAAATTATTCCAACACCATATTCAGAACGTGGTGGTGTTCCTGTTGAACCAATGTTGTCTGATCAATGGTTCGTTGATTCTGAAAAATTAGCAATACCTGCAATTAAAGCAGTTGAAGATGGAAAAATTAAATTCTTGCCAGAACACAGATATAATTTGTTTATGGCGTGGATGAAGAATATTCGACCATGGACAATTTCACGTCAATTATGGTGGGGACATCATATACCGGCTTGGTATGATAGCGAAGGTAATGTTTATGTCGCAGAAACAGAAGAAGAAGCGGTGAAACAATCTGGTAATAAAACATTAACACGTGATAAAGATGTTTTAGATACATGGTTTTCATCTGGACTTTGGCCATTTTCAACGCTTGGTTGGCCAGATGTAACTGCGGAATTAAAGAAATATTATCCAACTGATTTATTATACACTGGTGCAGACATTATCTTTTTCTGGGTTGCGCGTATGATAATGATGGGTATGTATGTAATGGGTGATGTTCCGTTCCATACGGTTAATTTCCATGGCCTTGTTCGTGATTCCAAGGGACAAAAAATGTCCAAGACCAAGGGTAATGGTACAGATCCATTGGATAGCGTCGCAAAATTTGGTGCAGACGCATTGCGTTATTGGATTGCAACCGCGCCAATCGGTACAGATTTAAGATACAGTGATGATGAAGTTAAACGTGGTTCAAAATTGTTAACTAAACTGTGGAACGCATCAAAATATGTGTTGATGAATTTGACTGATTTTGATCCGAAATCTGCACAGCATATACCTGTGTCTGAAAGATTTATCGAAGACAGATGGGTAGTAAGTGAATTGAATAAAGCAATTGCTGAAACGCGTCGTAACCTTGATAAATACGATAACTTTAATGCGCGCAGCGCAATTGATACTTTCTTCTGGGATATATTCTGTGATCAATATCTTGAATTTATCAAAGACAGATTCTGGGCGCCTGAAAAATACAGTGTGGAATCAAAATTATCTGCACAATGGACTTTGTTCGAAGTATTGCGTGCAATCATCGGACTTTATGCACCATTTATTCCATTTATTACCGAAGAATTATGGCAAAAAATTTATAAAGATGTCGAAGGGGGCAACACATTACATTTAACCCAATATCCAATTGTAAAAGAAGAATACAATACGGATGTTTCACAAATGGGTATTGCGCTGGATATTTTGAAAAATGTTCGCGGTCTTCGTACGGAACGCAAAATCGGCAATGGCGCAAAATTGGAAACTTTGACTATCCCAAGTGACACACCAGAAATTTTGCATGGGCTTATTAAATCTGCGGCACGTGCAAATGAAATAATTCTAGGAAAAGAAACCGATTTTGTGGTTGTTCAAAATAACGGATAATAAACCTGTTTTTGCATAGGAGGAAGATATGGTATCCAAAATGGTTGAAGAACATATTTTAAAATCATATCAATGTGACAGATATGGCTTTATGCGACCAATATCGTTAATGAACGAATTACAAGGTTTGGCGGCTAAACATGCTGATATTTTAGGTGCTGGTCGTGAAGCATGTTTTGCACAAGGTGTTGCTTGGGTTGTTACCCATATGTTTATAGACATTATTGATATGCCAAAAGCCAAAGAAAAATTGGTTTATTCTACATGGCCTTCTGTGTCTGGTGCGGTTCGCAGTGAACGTGATTTTGAAATTCGTGATGAACATGGTAATTTGAAAATACGTGTCATATCTCAATGGGTTTTATTAGATTTGAAAACACGCAGACCGGCACGTATATCTGATTATTTCCCAGAATGGACAGGATTACCAGAACGTATCTGGGACAGAAACTTTGATAAATGTACGGATTTTATACCAACAAAATCTCACGTTATGGCTTGTCGTTTTGACGATATTGATGTTAATCAGCATATAAATAATGCTGTGTATGCTGTATGGGCAACAGAATCCGTTGGTTTTGAATACAGAAACAAACATAAACTGCGTGGAATGGATATTTATTTTGAACATGAAATAAATCCTGATACACCAACTGTCAGAATAGAAGTTGCGATAGAAGATAATATTTCACGTCATAAAATTATGACAGATGAAACAGAGCACGCGAAAGTGATTTGCCATTGGCAATAATAAATGTTTTGTTTTGGTATATGATTTATGATATAATACCCCATATAAGAGAATATGGGGTATTTCAATATGAAGAAAATAGCATTGATATTTGGTTTATTGCCATTAGTTGCGCATGCAGAAACAGATGCAACAAGTGCATTAAAT
>JAFXPG010000001.1 GCA_017528045.1 Alphaproteobacteria bacterium
AAATTGTACTTGCAAAGTCGTAATAATATCAGAACGTTTCATTATTAATTATCCTTTATATTTCACAGTTGTATTATGATAAAGTATTTTATTCCTATGTGCAACAAATTAAAACTTTAATGGAAAATCTTTTAAATCAGCCATAACAGGTACAACATCAGGATTCCAACGATACTTTTTAAGGTCTATTTTACCATCTTTTGTAAAACCAACACCTTCATTTTTAAGCAAATTATGTTGAACTTTTGCCCATTGACCATCCCATAAACGACCATCCGAAAAAGTTACGCGATGCCAAGGTCTGTTGTCTGTTTCACATACTGCACTCATCGCAAAACCAACAAACCGCGAAGCATGCGGACGTCCCAACATTTTAGCAATATCACCGTATGTTAACACATATCCAGCCGGAATTTTTTCAACTAAATCATAAACTTGTTCAAAAAAACCTTTCATGTTTTTTATTATAGCCCCTATTTCAAAATATGCAAAAAGAATTATTTGCCAAATCTTAAAACTTGTTATAGCATAACACAAAGGATAGATAATGAATAAATTAAATATCTCTCAAATAATGAAGCTAGCTGAGAAACTTGAACACACCGAATGGATATCCACACTTATAAAATTGAACAACAATAATCAAATTGAACAACTCTTAAAACTAATTGACCAAACAAGTTTGTTACTAGATGTTGTACAAACAACAAAAAATCAGCATACTAGATAGATAAAAGCATTTGATTTTTCATCTAAAATATATACAATTACGACACAAGAAACAAGGAGACGTGGCAGAGCTGGTTGAATGCGCGCGACTCGAAATCGTGTATACAGGCAACTGTATCGAGGGTTCGAACCCCTCCGTCTCCGCCAAAAAATATTGTTATTTTTGGTATTGAAATGAACACCAAAATATTGTATAATATGTCTGATATTATGATGGGGAAAGGTATGAGAAAAATATTAGTCGCTTCTGTGTTAATGGGGTCTTTTATTGGTATAGCAAACGCTGATACTGTGGTAAACGACGTAGCAAAGATTGCAGCGACATCTTACGTTTCTACCGCTGTTCAAACACGTGTAAGTGCCGAAGGTGTTTTGAAAAATGGTTCAAATAACGTTCAAAATACAGGTTTCGTTTCTGATGTAGATATAACAGGCGAAGGACTTGACAAAAAAATAACAGTGACTAAGACCGCCCTTAAAGATGCTGATTCTGGTTCTGGAAATGTTGTAAAAAATATAACAGTGACAGCTAATAATCAGATACACGTTGAAAAATCCAACGTTGAAATTCCTGTGGGCAGCAGATCTTCAACATCATATACACCTATTTGGGTTGAATAAAAAAATTATTTTTTAATTTTAAACATCAAAATTGTAAGAATTTATAGATTTTAATATAGCATCAGCCAATTTGTTTTGGTGAGCATCAGATTTTAATAAAGCTTCTTCTGATTTATTAGATAAATGCCCCAATTCTATCAAGGCCCCAGGTACAGTTGAACGCAATACAGCAAAAGGTGCATGTCGAACAGCAGGTCCACGCTGTTGTTCAATAGAAGCACGATTCAAACTTTTAGCACAACCGTTTGCATATTCTTCACTTAATTCAGCAACAGCATGTTGTTGCAAAGCAGATAAAGCTACACGTATATCTTTAGAAAACTTTTCAAACCCATCAACATCTATTTTATCTGCAGAGTTTTCAGATTCCGCCAATTTTTTTGCCTCTTCGTCAGAAGCTTTTTCAGATAAAGTATAAACAGAAAAACCTTTCATATCTCTACTAGGGTTAGCATTTGCATGCAAAGATATAAATAAGTCAGCATGTTTTTTTTCTGCAATTTCTGCACGTTCTGCCAATTTCAAATATGTATCCCCAGAACGTGTTAAAAATGTTTTATATCCACTAGCATCCAATTTTGATTTTAATTTTTTAGCCACAGATAAAACAACTGTCTTTTCTTGTGTTCCACCCTTACCTATACATCCAGGATCTTTTCCACCATGTCCTGCATCTATAACTATTATATGTTGTTTTTGATTATTATTAGATGTTTGCACTTCTTTTTTAGATACTGTCGAAGTTGTTGCAACAGATGTTGTTTTATTTATTCCTTTACCTGTTCCTGATGCAAAATCTATAACCAATCTGTAATTGTTATCACCATTTGGTTCAAGAATCATTATTTGTTTTTTTTCTATTGCATCAATAGCACCTGTTAAGGCAGAAGAAATCTGCAACACACTGCCATCTTGTATTTGAGTAATTCTTTTAATCAAGGTTCCAGTTGCCAATTTTGTTTCAGCATCACTTTTACCGTTAGTATTAGATAAATTAACAATTAATTGATTATCAGCATAAGATAAAGTATATGATGGGCGCAAAGTTGTTTCTATAACTAATCTTGTTTTTCCACCGGGTTGTAAACCTGTTCTGACAGAATGCAAAGAATTAGGTACAGCCATTACCATACGTGGACTAAATCCAACAATTAATGCAGTAAAACTGGTTGTTTTTAAAAAATCTCTTCTGGTAAACTTCATAAAAAATATTGTATCAAAAAATAGTTTAATTATCAAGTTTATCTGTGAAATATTTCAAAAATAAAAACCGTTGTTTGCAACGGTTTTTATTAATCTACAAACGATAAAATTATCTACTTACACATGTTGCGAAAGATTGTGCTATAACAGATGTTTCTGTTGGTGTCAAACTTGCAACTGGGACGGTATAGCATCTTGAAGAATCTCTGATAATAAATACTTTTGTTCCTTTTTTATAAGCTTTTTGCATATCATCCATTTGTGAACTGGTTAAAAACGAATTTTGTGTCAAAGGACTATTTGTTAAACCAGCCTGAATAACATTGTCAGCTGTTGCATAATCATATATTTCAGACATAGATCTTACTTCCATATAAACACTCCAGTCTGATATAGGATTTACAGAATTTGTTTGAGTTGTTGGAAATGCAACCTGGGCTGCAACAGAAATTGCTTTTTGCAAATTACTTGGTTCATTAGAAGGAACATGCGAAACAGTGTTCAATGTTAAATCATCACCACAAGCTAAATTCATACGATTTGTATAGCTGGCCAAAACTGCATCGACTGCAGCTTCCCAATTTTTACCTTTGGAATTCAATTCCAAACCAACTATTTTATCTGCCCATCCCCAAACATTTGCACCAACATTACCTGCATTTACAAAACGAGTAACCATTTCAGCAGATCCACCAGCAACACCTGCACCACAATAATCTGTTAAATAACTAGTTAACATACTGGTTGTTTCGTTTCCATAAGCCAAAGCCACAGAATGACAAGCCATTGCAGCTTCTAATTCACGACGACGTTGTGTACACAAATCAGAATGAGATTTAGTCAATTTATCTGCCATATTAGCCATTGATAAATATGACAATAATTCTTGTTGAACATAAGAAGGACATAATCTGGCAGCAGTATTCATTCCACCTGTGCCATTTTTAGTAACCGTGTTGTATTGTGGCAACAATATAGAAGTATCTTTTTGTAAACATAACAATGTATAATTATATAATTCTACTTCTGTTGCATACATACAACGCCCAGATGTCTTTCCAGGAACAATAGTAGTATCACCACAATAATCTGTTAAACAAGCCATAATTTTTTGACGACAAGCCGTATCAACATCAGGTTGTGTTATCATAAAATACGTATTACGTTGGTTTTGAATATATGCATCAACAACACCTTTTTGTCCACGTGTACCAGCATTAGAAGCACCCGTAGATACGGTATAAATCGCAGCACGTGCACCATCATTATTGACAGTTCCTGCAGAAACACCAAAAGCAGTATTTCCAAACAAACATGCGCTGACACATCCAAATACAGTCAAAAATTTATTCATGAAACATCCCTCTCGTTGATCTCATTTTATCATATTGATAAAAAAAACGCAATAAGACTTTGCTAAAAAATGTGAAAAAAGTTGATTTGATAAAATTAACTGCTATATTTTTGATATGGTTGTTATAAAAAACGAAATTTTATCCAAAATACATGACGACATATCTGCCGTAAGGGGGTTTCTTTGACCATGAAAAAATACAATCAGAAATAGATAAATTAGCAGAAATATCTAACCAAGCTGATTTGTGGGATAAACCAGATTATGCACGTGGAATTTTACAAAAAAAATCCAATCTGGAAAAACAACTTTCTGATTTATATCATATGGAAAATGAATATAAAAATCTATCAGAATTATACGAAATATCACCAGAAGATCCAGATATAAACACCGCTATTTCTGATTTGGAAAAATTGGCACATCAAGCAAAATTTATAACACTGTTTAATAATCCAATGGATAACAATGGGGCTTTCTTATTTATCCAATCTGGTGCTGGCGGTACAGAAGCACAAGATTGGGCTCAAATGTTATCAAGAATGTACACCAGATGGTGTGAAAGACATGGTTTTAGCATAGAAACAGTTGAAGAACACCCTGGGGATGTTGCTGGTATAAAAAGTATAACATTTCGTATATCTGGTGAAAGGGCTTTTGGTTGGCTTAAAAACGAAATAGGTGTTCACAGACTGGTCAGAATTTCACCATTTAATGCAAACGGAAAAAGACAAACCAGTTTTGCTTCCGTTGATGTATGGCCAGATGTAGATGATTCTATTCAAATAGAGATAAATGAAAAAGATTTACGAATTGACACTTATCGTGCAAGTGGTGCCGGCGGACAACATGTTAACAAAACGGATTCTGCCGTCAGAATAACACATATTCCTACAAATACAGTTGTAACATGTCAAAATGAACGCAGTCAAATTCAAAACAAAGAAATGGCTATGAAAATGTTACGTTCTAAATTGTATGAATTAGAAATGGAAAAACGTGCTGCAGAAGAAGATGCAGCAAAAGCTTTACAAAAGAAAATTGAATGGGGCAGCCAAATTAGAAATTATGTTCTTTATCCGTATCAACTAGTTAAAGATGTTCGTACAAATGTAGAAAAAACAGATTCTGCCGCTGTCTTGGATGGTGATTTGGACGATTTTATGTTAGCAATGTTGGCATTATAAAAAATGAACAAACAAGATAAACATTTTATACAAATAAAACAAATGTATCCTTTGGCTACCAGTATTTGCAAACCAAAAATAGCTGGTCTTGTACATGACATATATATCGTAGAAAATATTAATAGCGAAAAATTTATTTGCAGATTTTCAGATAAAAAAACAGCAGAACATAATATTTATGCAAGCAAACTTCTTAAAAAATACGATATAAAAGTACCAGATATTTCTTTATATCAGTTTGATAATGTGTTTTGTGAGACCTATAAATACATAGAAGGTACAACATTACACGAAAAAATATTAAACCAACAAATATCTGTTCCTCAAATATATACTGTATTTAAACAATTAATAGATATTTCTATCAAAATTTCTGATATTCCTATGGCAGATTTGCATAGGATTACTTTACCAAACAAACATTTTGATTGGGTAAGTTCTTTCTTTCAATTTTTTAAACAGATGCAACCTGTATTATGTCATACAGATTTAAATGCTAAAAATGTAGTATTGGATGAAAATAATAATGTTATTGCTTTATTAGATTTAGATGCCATAACACCATCACATTTTAATACAGTTTTTTCAAGATTATGCTTGTGTGCTAAACAATACGGAATTTTTGATAACAAACTGTTTGAGATATATCCTGAAAAGTACAAATTTGGCACCAGTTTGTGGAATACGAAAGCGCAAATATCTTTATATAGTTTAATTGTTATAACATATGCAAAATTAAATCAAAGAACTTTGTTTTTTAAACAATGTCTTGAAAAACAAAAAAGCGGCATATAAAATATACGCATATTAAGCACCCATAGCACAACTGGATAATGCATTGCCCTCCGAAGGCAAAGATTGCAGGTTCGACTCCCGCTGGGTGCACCATAAAATCAAACCATCGTTTTGATGGTTTTATTTTATCTGGTATTCCCCGGGAGGAGAACCTAAGTTCGACAACAAGTAGATTTTGGAAGTGTTAACGATCCAAAATCGTCACGGTTGACCCGCAGGTTTAACCGAGGAAGTCCCGCTGGGTGCACCAAAATAAAAACCGCCAAATTGGCGGTTTATTTATTATTTTGTATTTTGTTCTTTTATAACAAAAGTCGCCGGAACATTACCACGATAAACATCTGTTATTACACGTACCAATTCTGGATTATCTATCAACCAAGATTCGACTATTGTCATAGCTTGTTGCAAAGCCTTGTCACGAATTTTCAAATCGCCTATTTCGCCCTTGTACATTTTATTGTATTTGTGTTCTGAAATAGAATTTGCAATCTGCCACAATTTACGTGTATCTTTTTCAGGCATATTGGAAATCAACAAAGTGTATATAACACGTGCCAATTCTGGATTGCATTGTTTCAACACTTCTTCGTTTAATGATGGATAGATTTTTTTTATTTCCACAAACAAACGAACAGACAAACGTTTATATAAATTATCTACTGCGACCTCTTGATTTGTTTGTTTGAATGAACCAAGAAATAAACTGTTTAACAGCATAGCGGATAAAACAAACAACAAAACAGAAGCAGCATCTACAAGGTTCATCGCAATTTTTTGATTTTTTGTTGTTGCACCCTTGTGCTTGAATAAAGAATCTGAAAACAAACCATAATATACACTACTTAACATTGTGGTCAACAACACTGCGGAAACATAATCTTTGACCTTGAAGTTTTTAACAAATTCTAATACAGGTGTTTTATATCTTTCTTCGGCGTTATTTTTTGCAGGAACAAACTTTTCATTATTCAATAAATCTGTAATAAAATCCTTACGCACAGGATTATCATAATCAGATGTATGATTTGGATATATCAAATCATTTTCCTTGCTGAATTTATTTATCAATCTTTTTTCTTTTGTAGTATACATTTGACATTCCTTGTTTTTTGTATAGGAATAAATGTAGCACACATGTTATATATGTCAAGGTATTGTTAATAAATGGTTTTTCCTTGATTTTAGACATGAAAAAATATACTATTACTGTGTGAAAAACAATTTAAGACATTTTTCTTGTGTCTTTATTGTGTCCCAAAATGATAACTTAACAAAATCGGGACAAAAACAAACCACACACCCAAAAGATTCACTACAAATAAAGTTATGCTTTATTCGCAATGAATTGCGGGGTGTGTAAATGTAAAACATAAAAAAGGATTTTAAATGATAAGATTAAAGAAAGAAAAAAACGAAGAAATTAAAAAATCTGTAAAAATTGCAGACAAACCAGCACACGAATCCGATAAAAACGATGATAAAATGTATTTTATGGCATTGGGTGGTTTAGAACATGTCGGTCAAAATATGTACGTTTATAAATATCGTGGTAAATATTTAGTTGTAGATTGTGGTATGGGATTTTTAGAAGAAGAAATTGGCGCAGGAGATGTTCAATATTGTGATACAACATGGTTAGAAAAACATAAAAAAGATGTTGTTGCTTTTGTTATGACACATGGACATGAAGATCATATTGGTGCATTAAAATATATTTGGCCAAAGTTCAGAAAACCTATATATTGCACCCGTTTCCCTGCTGAAATTTTGCGCAGAACTTTTGATGGTCTGGAAATGGATTATAACCCAGAAAAAGATATTATAGAATTTGATTATCATGGTGCAGAATTAAAACTGGATCCTTTTACTGTTGAAACATTTCACGTTTCACATTCTATTCCAGAAGCTCAAATGTTAATTATAAAAACAGATGCCGGAAAAATATTACATACTGGCGACTGGACATTTAATGATGATAATCCGATTGAAGACCCAACAAATTATGCACGTTTAACAGAAATTGGTTCTGATCCAAAATTATTGGCTTGCGTTTGTGATTCTACATCTTCTGAACGTCAAACACCACAAACAACAGAAACCCAAGTTCGTGAAACTTTGACAGAAATTATGAAAAAAGCACCTGGCCGTGTTTTTGTCACGGGTTATTCTCGCAGTTTAGCTCGTATAAAAATGTTTTCAGAAGCTGCTCACGCAGCAGGACGCATTGCTTGTATCAAAGAACGCAGCAATCCAAACCCTGTACCATATGTTGGATTACCTGAATTTCGTGAAATTGGTATAGAATACGGATATCTGGGTAAAGACGATGTTTATACTTTTGATGAAATCAAAGATTTGCCAGCTGAAAAACAAGCTATATTCTTGACTGGTTCACAAGGCGAAAAATTCGCTATGTTAACCCGTTTATGCAATGGTCATGTAAAAGAATTAAAATTATTACCAACTGATACAGTTATATTCAGTGCTATTATCATTCCTGGTCGTGAACAAGACGTATCTTATCTTTATAATAAACTGGCACGTATGGGTATAAAAACTTATACAATCTTTGATACGGATAATTTACACGCTTCCGGTCATGCAGGCCGTCCAGAATTTGAACGCTTTTATGATATGGTTCACCCACAAGTATCAATTCCAATGCACGGTGAATTTATATCAGAAATGTTAAACGGAAAAATGGCAATGGAACGTGGCGGTGCTAAACATATGATGATTGTTCACAATGGCGATATGATTGCTTTACGTGACGGTGAAGAACCGTATGTTGCAGAAACAATCCAAACAGGTTTTGTTGTTATGGAAGGCGAAACAGAACGCAGTGCTGACGATCAGGTATATAAGAACCGTAAAAAGATAGCAGCAAATGGTGCGATATTTGTAACATTGCCTATTGATAAACGCGGTTTCTTAAAAGGTGTTCCTGAAGTTTCCAGCGCAGGTATATTTGAATCTGATGACACAGGTTTTATGAAACGTCAAATTCAAATAGAAATCACTCAAGCAATTGATAAATTAACAAAAACAGAACGTAAAAATCGTGATAATTTATATAAAGCGGTTCAAGTGGCTTCTAACAAGGTTGTTCGTGCATCTTTGGGTGCAGACAAGAAACCTCAATACAGCGTTCATTTTGTGTTAAAATAAAAAATGTAAGCAAAAAATTATAAACCGGTACGACAAGTATCGGTTTTTTAATAAAAATACTTGATTTGAATACCAAAAATTTTCTACACTAAAAATGTGTTAAGGAAAGAGATGAACAAAAAGCCAGTATTTTTGTGGTTCTTGTATTTGTTACGTGCAATTACTTTTTGCACATTGTTTGCTTTTGTTTCTGAAAAAGCGTATTCAGCATACACACCTTCTAGGGATTGTCCTGAAAATGCCATCTATGTAAATTCATCTTGTCAATGTAATACAGGATTCACCCAAACAAACAATAACTATACTTTTAACAGCAACACCAAAGTTACTAATGTAAATAAAAACAATTACACATTAGCTAGCAATGGTTATGAATATACTGTTCTTTTATCAGGATTAACCGAACAAGATACCCAAATCACAGGTCAGGTTATGTTATTAAGTTCTAGTAGCAATTCGGATTTGGATGTAGAACCTGTACCTGGGACAGATACCGGCAGCAACAAATGTTGGTGTCGTATTGTTGAACCTTTTGAAACAATATGGAAATATGTAAATACTGCCGATAGCTTGACAAGTTGTGCATCAAAATGTATTGCGAAACTTAACAGTTCTTCTGTACCAAGTACTTTTGGGTCCAATGGCATATTAATGAACGGAGAAACATGTGAAGGAAACGCTGTAGTAAATTGTAATCCGGGATACGAAAACATAAACAACACATGTACACCCATAAATTATACTATTGCATATAATTTGAACGGTGGAACAAATTATGCAAATGCCCCTATCAGTTATAATATAACAAGTGCCACTATAACTTTGGGTACACCGACAAAAACAAACAATGTTTTTGCTGGTTGGTATGATAATTCAGGTTTTAATGGTGATACTATTACAAAAATATCCAGCGGTTCAACAGGTAACAGAAATTTATATGCTAAATGGACAACGTGTAATTCTTGTAATGCAGGTACAAATGCAACTTGCTCTTTATCTGTTGTAAATAACACTTGTACTTATACAACTTCTTGTCCAAGCGGTTATAATATTTCCGGCAATGGAACATCTGTGCCTACATGTACACCTATAAATTATACTATTACATATAATTTGAATGGCGGTTCTGGATGTTCAAATACAACCTATACCGGAACAACAACACTTTGCACACCAAATCGTTCCGGATATTCATTTAATGGTTGGACTGACAGCAATACATCAAATACATACAGTGGTGGGGCATCCGTCACAGATACCAATTTGAATTTAACTGCGTCCTGGACATATGTTGGATGTAATAATGGATATTATTTTGCGAACAATACATGTAATGCATGTGACAGTGGATATACATCCGATGGTTCAACCGCAACATCAACTGCTGATTGCTATCGTGATTGTATTACCACAGATATACAGCATTCAACCGCAATAACCGGTTATGTATATCAAAATGGCACAAATGCATGTACACCAACCAGCTGCAATACCGGATACGCGCCAAAGGCAGGCACACCAGACCTTATGACACTAATCGGTACAAGCGAAGCAGGAACAGGTGTGGGTTATAAATCCAACAGTGGTACAGGCAATAACGCTAATGAATCAACATACGGCATAACAAACAACGGTGAATTTGTAACAGATTACGGCAACAAAGGTAAAGTACACGGGTACGCCATATGTTCTACACGCGGTGTAAACAATATATATTACGGTAATAATAACATATTCGAATCCGACCACTTTGTATCTAATTTACAAGATGAAACTGGGAAATATGGCGCAGACTATTGCTATTGTCAATTGGATAATTATAAAACAAGTGGCGATACTAATACCATAAGCTTGTCCACTCCATGGGTGCTTAACAGTCTCGTTGGCGGTCTTAACGGTTGTGATAGTTTCTGTGCAGAAAAATGTGCAACATCTCTGAGTAGTATTTCGGCATTGAAATACATTGCGTTCCGTACTGCCGTTTTCAATACTGTTGATGCTGGACCGGCGATGTGTGAAATTGAAACGTATGATGTTACATATTCTTGTGGGGATGGTGCAACTGGGGATGCCCCATCGGCAACAACTGTGGATTATGGTGCATCATTTACACCGGCAGCAAATACTTGTTCAAAAACCAACTATGAATTTGCTGGATGGGTGGTTTCAAATACTAACCCTTCTGAAACCAAAGCTGCAGGCACTGCATTTACATGGAATTATACAGAAGATAAAACATTAACTGCTAAGTGGACAGCTATAGAATGTGGCAACAACCAATATTTTGATACTGTTTCTAACAGTTGTATGTATTGTCCGACAGGATTTACCCCAACTGCTGATGCGACAAGTATTGCTGACTGTGTCATAATTGCTCATCCTGGAACATATTTAAATCCAAATAACATAGACAAAAGCATAACTGGTGGTTATACATACATAAAAGATGGGGATGGTTATACACAACAACCAGAATTTACAAATGCGAAACAAAACTCTTGGAAAGTTTTCTTTGATTATGGAAATTTAAGCGGACGTGCAGCATGCAGCGACATATGGGCAGAATACGGTTCTGTAAACCAAGACACAGAATTCAGCCCAACAACTTGGTATGGTTATAATTGTTGGTGCGATATAGAAGAATATGGAGATTGTACCGTAAACAACAGACAAAATTGTTCTGATACTGAAACAATAACAACCAAATCAAAATGGGTTTCATTTGGGTATGTTGATGATAATCGTTGTTGGCAAGATTGTGCTGGCAAATGTGCAAATGCAATGGAACAAAATGAATATTTACGTTCTAATGCTTTATCTACTATTGCTTTACAAATAGAAGATTGTCCTGCCGGGTATTATTGTCCAAACACTATAACTATTAATTATGGTAATATGCCAGATTCTTATAACAATAAATTTGAATGTCCAGAACAATATCCCGATTCTGATAAAAACGCAACAAACATATCATATTGTTTCAAAGCATGTGACGAAAAAATTGGTTTTACCGTATCTGGTATAGATTATTATGGAAATGATGTTACTGACACATGTATTTATACCCCGAACACATACACAGTAACATACGACATAAATTACAATGGTGGGACAAATCCTGAAGCTGCAAGTTATACAGTTGGTGGAAGTGGAATAACCTTACCAACAGTAACCAGAACAGGATATACATTAGACGGTTGGTATACAGAATCAAATGGTGGTACAAAAATCAACAATCCATATACACCAGATTCTAATACGACATTATATGCACATTGGACAGAAATAATATGTGATAACACACAGTATTTTGATGAAACAACAAACAGTTGTATAGAATGTCCAGCAGAATATCCGAATTCTGTAAATGGGGTATGTTCGATAGAAAAGAGTTGCCCTGCTTTGGTATGTCCGGAACATTCTACATGTTCATATATAGGAGCAACGACATGGACAGAATATATAGACACAGGAAACACAGAAGAACATTGTAAGATAAGAATAGAAGATTGTGATGAAGGCTATACATCAAATGGGGAAACATGTTCACCAAACACATATACAGTAATATATGATGTAAATGGTGGTAATGCATTAACCCAAAGTACTGCAGAATACATAGTTGGTGGGAATGCAATAACATTACCAACAGTAACTAGAACAGGATATACATTTGATGGTTGGTATACAGCATCAAATGGCGGTAATAAGGTAACTAGTCCATATACACCAACGGGCAATATAACATT
The DNA here is from genome assembly GCA_017528045.1 of Alphaproteobacteria bacterium. Lineage (GTDB taxonomy): Bacteria > Pseudomonadota > Alphaproteobacteria > Rs-D84 > Rs-D84 > Enterousia. The sequence goes on from JAFXPG010000001.1 coordinate 12,810, forward strand.
ATATGCACATTGGAACAAAGCAGAATTTATATGTGAATCTGGTAAATGGTACCATATTGGATTTGATGATAAAGATAAAATATGTTTGTATGCTGAAAAGAAGACATCTCCTGCTATTGCTTTTGCAAATGCGGGCGAAGAACCTTATTACATATTATTATCACAAGACCAGAATTTAAAGATAAACAATAAATCTGATATAAAAATGCATGTTTATATTGATGGTAATATATATAATGCATATGACGAATCTGTAAACCAATAAAAAGCTTGATTTTTCAAAAAAAACAATATAAAATACGCATCGCTGGATAGCCAGAACTGAATAATCAATGGTGTCTTTGGTCCCATTTGAAATAAGGATTCTGTCAAAAGTCCGGCACAATAAAAAACCAAAACAAAAGGAAAATATTATGGCAAGAGCTGGTGCAAAACGTAGCACACGTAAATTAAAGATTGGACGTTCTTTGGGCGTTAATCTTTGGGGTCAAGCTAAATCCCCATTTAATAAACGCAAATATAAACCAGGACAACATGGACCAACTTCCCGTGGTGCATCTTCATCTGATTACGCAAAACAGATGCGCGCAAAACAGACTTTGAAAGGTTATTATGGTAATATTGGCGAAAAGAAATTCCATGCTTATTATGCAGAAGCAGAAAATATGAAAGGTGACGCACCTGAAAATTTGATTGGTTTATTGGAAAGACGTTTGGATGCTGTTGTATATCGTTCAAAATTGGCTCCAACAGTATTTGCAGCACGTCAATTGGTAAGCCACGGTCATATTTATGTTAACGGAAAACGTGTAAAAATTGCTTCTTATCGTGTAAATCCAGGCGATGTTATCACAGTAAGCGAAAAAGCAAAACAAATGCCATTGGTAGTATTAGCTTTGGAATCTGGCGAACGTAATTTCCCAGATTATATCTCTGTAGATAGTGCCAATTTCACAGCAACATTTACTCGTGTTCCAGCATTTGAAGAAGTTCCTTATCCTGTTCAAATGCAACCAGAATTGGTCGTTGAATTCTATTCTCGTTAATAGATATACGAGATTGAGAAAATTGACCGCCCTTTCTGGGCGGTTTTTATTGCAAAATCTTGCTTTTATAATACTATTGTGTTATCATATTGTTCAAATATAAAGGTATAAATTATGGACGATAAAATTATTTTAACTGGAATCAAACCTACTGGTACCCCACACATTGGAAACTATATTGGGGCATTGTTGCCATTGATTAAAATGTCTGAAAACCATAAAACATTTATGTTTATTGCTGATTTACATGCTTTAAATGCGATGCATGATGCAAAAGAAATCAGACAGCATACTTATGAAGAAGCCGCATTAATGATTGCGTGTGGGTTGAATTTAGAAAATACAGTTTTATTTCGCCAATCTGATATTGACGAAGTCTATAAATTAACAGAATTTTTAATGAATGTGACCCCCAAAGGTTTAATGAACCGTGCCCATTCTTATAAAGCAATTGTTGAAAAGAATACAGAAGCCGGCATTGATATAGATTCCGGGGTTAATATGGGTTTATATACATACCCTGTATTAATGGCGGCCGATATTTTATTGTATAATTCTGACATAGTTCCGGTTGGCAAAGACCAAAAACAACATGTTGAATTTGCACGTGATATTGCCGGATATTTCAATAATATTTATGGTGAAACTTTTAAATTACCAGAACCAATTATTGGTGAAGATACCGGATATTTGCCAGGCTTGGATGGCCGTAAGATGAGTAAATCTTATGATAACACAATTCCATTATTTGCCCCCAGCAACGAATTAAAAAAGAAAATTATGCGTATTATCACAGATTCTAAGACCCCGGAAGAACCAAAAAATCCAGATGAATCAACGATATTCCAAATTTATAAAGCGTTCGCGACACCTGATGAAATTGCGGGTTTTCGTAAGATGTTTTTGGATGGCGGTATGGGTTATGGCACTGCAAAAACAATATTATTTGAAAAGATAGATTCTGCTTTGGCTGAAAAACGTGCAAAATACGAATATTTAATGTCACATACCGATGAAATTGATGCGATTTTAGAGGCTGGCGCACAAAAAGCACGTATGGTTGCTGCAAAAACAATTGCGAAAGTAAAAAAGAAAATGTTGGGATTATAAAATAAAGCACGGAGAGAGAAATTATGAAAAAACAAGTATATCTTTTATTTTTTTGTTTAATTTTCGGTTTTTTGTTTTGGGATACAGCTAATAATATCGCAGAAAAAAAAGAAATCCGCAAAATCAATGTAAATGGTGAATGTTTAACATCTGTTCCAAAAGACAGAACCGCAATAACTTTACGTGTTACAACTTTGGATAAAAATGCGGCAACATCTATGAAAATGGCCACAGAGAAAATGGCAACCATCACAGATTACTTAAAAACCATAGATGTAAAAATGCAAACAACAGAATTTGATTCTTATGAAAAAACAGAATGGAATCATGAATTACAAAAATCAGAAAATTTGGGCATAGAAACACGTATTGCTGTTGAAGTATCTGCAAATAGTCCTGAAACAATCGAATCCGTATTAAATAAATATGCCGGACAACAAGATATATTTACAGAAAATTTACGCATGTTTACCAGTTCTGAAACAATGAAACCTGCTTTAGAAAAATGTCTAGGTATTGCTGTAGAAGATGCCAGAACACGTGCAAATGCATTAGTTTCAACAAATGGATTAAAAGCAGGAAAATTATTATCTGTATCATATAATAATGTTTCTTATAATGAACGTCCATATTCTAATTTCAGATTAATGAACGCGAAAATGGCATCTGCAGAATCAATGGATACTGGTGGCAGTTTGGTTTCTAAAGACACAGAAATAACAGTTACAGTGTCTGCAACATTTGAAATAAAATGAATGAAATAATAGAAGAATTTAATGATTATTTATTGAATACGAAAAACTATTCAAATCATACTGTTTTAGGTTATGATACAGACATTCGTGATTTTGTTAGTTTTTTTGCACATTTTAATGACGGTAAAGCAGAATTAACAGACATAATTAAAGCAGATACTTTTGCTTTTCGTGCATGGTTGGCAAATCGTGCAAAACGGGAATTATCACATAAATCAACAGCACGAGCTTTATCTTCTTTACGAACATTTTATAAATGGTTGGCAATACACAAAAACTTACAAAACGATGCTATTGGTTTGATTTCTTCACCAAAAATAGAAAAAAAATTATCTAAAGCAATAGAAACAACAGATATAGCTGATATGCACGATGCCATACGTGCGATAGATAACAATGAACCATGGTTGGCTGCACGTGATTGGGCTTTGGTTGTTTTGATATTTGGTTGTGGATTACGTATAAGCGAAGCATTATCTTTAAAAAACAAAGATATTACAAACAATCCAGAATCTTTACGTATTGTAGGTAAAGGAAATAAAGAAAGGATTGTTCCTGTTTTACCTGCTGTTAATACAGCAATTAATAAATACATAAAAATAAAACCATATGGAAATCAGCCTGATGATTTTTTGTTTCGCAGTGTTCGTGGTTTACCCATGTCTGCAAGAATGGCTGAAAAAGTAGTTGAAAATCTTCGGCATTATTTACAATTACCAGATTACGTAACCCCACATGCATTACGACACACTTTTGCAACAGCCTTACTGGCAGGTGGTGCAGATTTACGTAGTTTACAAGAATTATTGGGGCATTCTTCTTTATCTACAACTCAATTATATACAAAAGTAAACATGGCAGAAATAATGTCTGCTTATAATAATGCACACCCTATGGCACATGGGGAAGACAAATAATTATTTCAGCTTTTTCGTCCATTCACTGTCTGGAAAATTTCTTCGCAACATTTCGGCATATCCAGAGGCTTGTTCTGGCAAACCAATTGCATTATAACATTCTGTTAAACGAAACAATGCTTCAGGTGTCATAACTGTTTCTTGGGCAGTAGAAACTATAGACTGAAATCTTGATATAGCGGAAGTCCAGTTTTTATTTTGCATATCTTCACGTGCAGCATACATCACTTTGCCAGCTATATAATTTTTCAAAATAATTATTTTATTTTTTGAATTTTTTGCATATTCAGAATTTGGAAAACGTTCAACTAGTTGTTGGAATTGTTGTAAAGCATATGCAGACATACCAGGATCACGTCGAACATCACTTACCTGACGATAATAACACATACCGCGCAAATATAACATATAAGGTACATCCTTATGACCAGGATGAAACCGCATATATCTGTCAATAGCTAATATAGAACCAGCAAAATCTTTATCCAAATAACGAGAATAAGCCATCATAACCAGCGCATCTGCAGACCATGGTGAAGAAGGATATTGAGATTCTGCGTTTTCAAACAAGCTGGCAGCTTCTTCATAATTCTTTTTATTAAATTCTTTATATGCTTCTTGATAAATATCTTCCAATGGGCGTTCAGGTTTAATTTCTTCACCGCCACCACAAGAAGCCAATATTCCACAAATACAAAATAACAAACAAAACTTTTTCATACTTGAATTTCCTTAACTATTCGCAGTATAATGAAACACAATAAAAATTAAAAGAAAAAAAACAGGTTTATTATGAAATTAGGAAAAAATATATTCGGTGTTGGTGCAATGACTGGGATAAGCCGCATATTCGGTTTTATACGAGATATGTTAATAGCTAGATTCCTAGGCGCAGGACGTTTATCTGATATATTTCTAGCTGCGTTTAAATTACCAAATCTATTTCGGGATTTATTGGGTGAAGGTGCCCTGTCTGCTATATTTATTCCTATGTATACCGATATGAAGAAAGATGAAGGTTTTGCTAAAAACGTTTTTTCTTGGTTGATGGTTATTTTACTGGGTATAACAATAATATTTGAAATATTTATGCCGATTGTTATATGGGCTTTGGCACCAGGTTTTTCAGAAGACCCTGGAAAAATGCAATTAACTGTTATTATTGCCAGAATAATGTTCTTTTATGTTATATTTGTATGCGGTTCTGCTTTCTTATCAGCGGTATTAAATGCACATTCCAGATTTTTATTAGCTGCTTTTATGCCTGTTATGTTAAATATAATGTTAATATGTGCTTTGGCTTCATCTGTATTATATGGCAATCAATATATTATATATGTAATGGCTGCTACTGTTGTGTTATCCGGTATTATTCAATTTTTTGTTTTATTATCCAGAATTCATCAAAAACATTTTGGATTAAAATTGATAATCCCACATTGGAACGATCAAATTAAGAACTTGTTTAAAAGATTCTGTGTCAGTTTGGTAGGCTCTGGTTTTTATCAAATAACCATTATTATTGGTACATTGGTTGCCAGTTTTGAATCAGGTGCTGTATCTTGGTTATATTATTCCGATCGTATGGTTCAATTACCATTTGCAATGATTGGTTTAGCCGTAGGAACAGTATTAATGTCTTCCATATCTAATGCATTAGCTGAAAAAAACATGCGCAGTGTATATATACAACAAAATTCTTCTATGCGTCGTTCTATGATGTTAATTATACCATGTATGGTTGGTTTGTTTGTATTGGCTGAACCTATTATACGTGTATTGTTTCAACATGGTGCATGGACAGCAGAATCTACGCATGCTGTTGCATTAGCAATCAAAATTCAATGTTTAGTGTTACCTGCTATGTTAATAAGTCAAATTTACAGTAAAACATTGTATGCATCACAAGATGTTAATACACCTGTCAGAACCAGTATGATTTCTTTGGGGGTTGCATCTGTAATTTATTTAGTTTTATTCCCATTAATTGGATATTTATCTATACCAACCGGCGTTGTAATAAGCGGATATGTAAAAAATTATTTATTAGGACACATTTGCCGTAAACGTTCTTTGGTAAAAATAGATACAAAAACAATATCTTCATTTTTTGTGTTTTTATTGGTATCTGTTATTTTAGGAATCGTGTTATCTGTATTACCTGTAAATAATATTATTCAATTAGGTATTGCAATATCTTTGTTTGGTATTGTATATTTACCAACTGCATATATTATCGACAGACGTATTATAAAATAAAATTTGCAAGTGTTCTTACTTTATGATAAAATTACGGTATGAGAATAAATTGGGATTTCCCCAATAAAAGGAGTGAGAATATGAAAAAATTTGTATCTTTGGCGGTTTTAACTGCTTTGGTTGCCGGATGTATGGATACTGGTAACAACAATAATCCTGCAGGATATGGATATGAAGGTTTCGCAGAAGAACAATTATCTTCTGGTACAGAAACACTTAACAGCAATGCTTATTTGATGGCTGCAGCACCAAAATATTATGTTGGTTCTGCATATAAAATTGAAGATGTTCAATATATTCCAGGCGAAGATTTAACATATAATCAAACAGGTATAGCAGGTATTGTTCCTGTTGAATTAAATGGTTCAAAAACCAGCAATGGTGAAACTTTTGATTCAAACCAATTGGTTGCAACCAGTAAAACTTTACCTTTACCATCCATTGTTCGTGTAACAAATTTGGATAATGGCGAATCTGTTGTTGTTCGTGTGAACAATCGTGGCCCATTTGTAAACACACGTATTATGGATTTATCTGCAGCTGCTGCTCAACAAATTGGTTTAAACAGCACAGCAAAAGTTCAGGTTCAAGTATTAGCTAATGAATCTATGGCTGTAAAAAACGCAACGTTGGGAGAAACAACAAAAGCAACAACAACAGCTCCTGTTGAACAAACAACAACAGTAACAGCAGAACCTGTTGCAACAGCACCTGCTGGTGATTACAGCGTTCAAGTTGCAGCTGTTTACAGTGAAGAAAATGCAAATTCTTTAGCAAACGAATTATCCAGTTACGGTCATGCCGTTGTAGTTCATGAAGCTGATATGTATAAAGTCCGTATTATCGATTTAGATGCGACAAACGCACGTCGTGTAATTGATGCATTACGCAGCGACAAAGGTATGGCCCCAGGTTTATTAAAATCTGGCAAATGGGTAAACGCTGACAGCATTTAATTGAAGATACAAATTATTTTAACCGCCCTTTTGGGCGGTTTTTTTTATTCTTGATTTATAGAAATCTGATAGTATAAAATCAAACAAAGGAATATTTTCATGCGTTTGTTTATTTTAATTTTATTATCATTATCTTTAACAGCTTGCAATACCGCATACATAAAACCAAATACTTTAGATACAAAGGCTATGATTTACACTCAACGCGGTGGATACAGCATGCAAAGAACCATCAAAGAAACAATGGAAAAACGTGGATATACAGTAAGCACCGGAAAGTTAAAACGTGTATCTGAAATTGGCGACAAAGAAATATACGAAATCACAGAAGATTCAAAATATGCTGTGAAAGTTTCTGAACGCAAAGAAACATTACGACCAATATGGTGTGTATTTAATGGTTTTTGGTGGTGGAATTTTAATGTTTCTATCATAGACAGAACTAATAATGATGAAATATTATCTTGGCGTGGACGTGGTTGTGCAAATAGTTCTATAAAAAGATTAAATAGAATATTAGATCAAATGGAAATTAAAACAGAAAAATCTGAATAAAATAAAAAAATACCGCAGATGCGGTATTTTTTACAAATACAATATAAAAACTAATCAATATTTGTATATTCACAGAAACCTTCGTTTGTATCACAACGAGTGATAATACCTTCGCTGATAAAATATCCTTTGGTATGCAAACATGCAGGGCATACTTCTGGGGCTTCTGTACCGATATGCCAATTACCACAATTTGTGCAACGCCACATTACAATTTTATCAGATTTAAACAATGTTCCGTTTTCAATAGCTTCAGCCAATGCTTTAAAACGAGATTCATGATAACGTTCTGCATAACCAATATTTTTCAATACTTCCGCCAAAGCTGTAAAACCTTCTTGGGCAGCGATTTGTGCAAAACGTGGATACATATCTGTATTTTCTTCATGTTCACCATATGCTGCTGCTTTCAGATTTTCCAATGTATCACCTATTTTGCCGGCAGGAAATGAAGCTGTGATTTCTATGTCGCCACCTTCCAAATATTTGAACAAACGAGATGCATGTTCTTTTTCTTGGTCAGCCGTTTCTAAAAATATTTTTGCTATAGCTTCATATCCATCTTTTTTTGCTTGTGAAGCAAAGAAAGTATAACGATTGCGAGCTTGGGATTCACCTGCAAATGCAATTAATAAATTCTTTTCTGTTTGTGTTCCTTTCAATGATACCATTGTATTTTCTCCTTGTTTGTTAGTTTTAATTTTATTTCGCACTAATTTTACCAAAGATACATGGTAAAATCAAAAAAATTATTTTTGTGGTATGTTTGATATATTTCCAACCTGTTCTATAACATTTTGAAAAACATCGTACAGTTTTGCAGTTAAAAACGCACGAGCCCTTGCAATTGTTTCTCCATATGCCCAAAAAGTTCCTTTGATTGTATCTATTTTTGCACAAATACAACTGTCTTTCTGAACTATTTTTCCATACCAATCATTATTTACAAGCCCTGCCCTGTAAAATTCAAATTTTGTATGTTCTTGACGTGGTAATTGTTCATAAATAACAAATTCAAGATTATCACGACTTCTTATTGTTTGTTGTTTCAACTCTTCTTGAATGCACCATCTGTCATAGAATAATTCCACATTATTAAAATCTGCCCCGGGTGCACCCAATGGGATTGTTTCACCATTACGCTTATAAGCAACTGCACCCGCATCCAACGCAGCATTAAATTTTTCTCTTTTGTTTTGTATTTGTTGCGCCATTGTCGGAAGTCTTACACCAGCACAAGAACTTTTAATTAAAGCCAATGGATTTGTTATTGTATCAGTTGGTTGTGGAACATATCTGCTGTCTTTCGCATATTTTATTGATTTTAACAAAGGAAACAATAATGGTAAAATCTGAGAATAATGTTGTGTTTTCTGTATTACGGCTTGTTGTTCCGGATCAGAATCTATTATTTGCATAAATTTATTTTGGTTTGCAATAAACATTTGTGAATACAAGTTTTCAGTTGAATCATAATAATGATCACCAACCCCCCAATATTTACCATAATTTGCCAAACAAAAATGACCATTTCCACACGAACCTATGGCGTCAAAAAATCTAACTTTGCGCTTAAAATCACCTTGTGACCAAAAATTTTCAACCTTACATTCTTTTCTAATTACATAGACATTATCTTTTATAGTAACCGTTTGCATTATTCCAACCCTAACATTTGTTTTTCAATTGCATTTATCATTTCTTCTATACCCATATGGCCAGCGGCACTAATTGTTAAAATCGTTGGTTTCTTTTTACGACCAAAAGATTTCTTGAATTCAGATAATTTTTCTTTCAATTCATTTTCGTTCATTGTGTCTATTTTATTTATTACAACAATTTCTGGTTTATTTAACAAACCACCACCATAAGAATCCATTTCATGTCTTATTGCTTTATAACGAGTTGCCCAATCGTTTTCAGAACCATCAATAACATGTAATATAAGCTTTGTTCTTTCAGCATGCCCTAAAAATCTGTCCCCCAGGCCAACACCCATATGTGCACCTTCTATTAATCCAGGCAAATCAACCATCACAAATTCACGATTATGAGCATACATGACACCTAATTGCGGATTTAATGTAGTAAACGCATAATTTGCAATCTTTGGACGTGCAGCCGTTACAACAGATAATATTGTAGATTTACCAGCATTTGGAAAACCAACCAAACCAATATCTGCAATCAATTTTAAACGCAATACAACCGTTCTTTCTTCACCTGGCAAACCATCATTTGCCTGACGAGGTGCACGATTTGTAGGACTTTTAAAATGCAAATTACCCCAACCACCGTTTCCACCGCGCACAGCACGATATTCCATACCGTCTTGATTTAAATCTGCATATTCTATTTCTTCATTCTCAGATAAAATAACTGTTCCCGTTGGTACCGGCAAATACAATGTTTCACCAGAATACCCTGTACGCATTTTTCCCATACCATTTTGTCCACGTTGGGCAACAAATTTTGTTTTATATCTGTAATCTATCAAAGTATTCACATTTGGCACAGCACGAAAAACAACATCACCACCACGACCACCGTCACCACCGTTTGGTCCACCAAATTCAATATACTTTTCACGTCTGAATGATGCAGCACCATTACCACCATCACCCGCTTTGATATAAATTTTTGCTTTATCTAAGAATTTCATTTTTTAACCTTTGCCACCATTATAACTTAAAAACTTGCAATTTCCAGTACGAATATTTATAATATTTAGTGCTGTGATAACAGTGATGATTCTGAACACGTTGCTGAATAATCGTTTTGGACTGGGGGGCGGTACCCCACAGCTCCACCACTTTATTTACGGGGCTGACATAGTTTCGACAGGCGAAGTAAAGGCAAATCGTTTGAATCCGGGTTGTTCCGTTAAAAACAAATAAAAAAATGAATGGCGAAACAATCGCTGCGAACGACAACGTTCGCTTTGCAATGGCTGCTTAATATAGCATAGAAATACGTTGGCAATTGTTGATGTATTTCATTTAGCTTTTGCGGGGTTTGTCGGGTACCTGGCACCAGAAACCCGATATTTAGATAAAATAATGATATAAAATAAAAAGGAAAAGAAATGTTCGGAAAAATCAAAAAAGTATTCTTCACTGGTATTTTCGGTGTTTTATATTTATCTTACATCGCTCAATTCGTATTTGTTTTAACACAAGTAGAAGGATGCCAAAACAAAGTTATTGGTTTAGCATTATTGTCTGTTGAATGGTTAGTTTTGATTGCAGCTCGTTATTTATCAAAAAGATCCAGCAACAATGCTCAATCTCACAGTAATGGATTCCGTCGTCACTAAATTGACAAATAATCATTAAAAAATCCCCGCAAATGTTGGGGATTTTTTTATATCTTGAAAAAAACATAAAATATTCTATATTTAATCTGCTATGAAAGAATATATTTTACCTGTTCGTGATTTGGTTGTACATCCGGGGCTGGCTGTTCCGGTGTATGTTGATAATCCGTTATCTATAGCTTGTATAGAAGCTGCTACTAAAAACAATCAAAAAATTATTTTGTGTCCTCAACATGTTTGGGCTTACCCGTCTAGTGTTAACGATATATTTACAACCGGAACAATTGGTGAAATAGCACAAGTTTTACACATGCCAGATGGCGCTATTCACGCGGTAATTCGTACAACACATATTGTTAACTTATCAAATATAGAAATAAATAATGGGTTGTTTTCCGCAGAAATTACACCTGTTGAAATAAATGATGATTCTGGTTTTGAACAAACAATAGCTTTACGTGATAAAGTTGCAGAAGCTATGCAAAATTTGTCTGTACACCATAAATTCAAAATGGAAAAATTGCATGCAATTATGCAAAATTATCCTTTGCCAGCATTCGTAGATTCTGTTATTCAAATGGCAAATATTGATACAGAAATAGCTGTAGAAATATTAAAAATGAACAACTGGCAAACAAAACTGATGGCTTTGTTAGAACAAATATTATTATCCATTGAAACCGCAAAAATAGAAGCCAGTATAAATCGCCGTGTTCAAAGTCAAATGGAAAACGGCCAAAAACAAGCTATTTTACAAGAAAAAATGCGCGCTATTCAAAAGGAAATGGGCGAAGATACAGAAATTAATACAGACAGTATTCGTAAACAAATAGAAAAATCTGCTATGCCAGCAGAAGCTAAAGAAAAAGCGATGTCTGAATTAAAACGTATGCGTGCTATGTCCCCAATGTCTCAAGAAGGTGGTTTATTAAAAACATATCTTGATGAATTATTAGCTATGCCATGGGATAAATCAGACACTATGCCAATAGATTTACAGAAAGCACGCGCCACATTAGACAGTGAACATTCTGGTATGTCTTCTGTAAAAGAAAGAATTCTGGAACATATCGCTGTTATGAAAAAAACAGGTAAAAACCGTGGCAGTATTTTATGTTTTGTTGGTGCACCTGGGGTTGGTAAAACTTCTTTATGCAAATCAATTGCAAATGCATTATCTCGTAAATACGCCAGAATTTCTTTGGGCGGAATATCTGATGAATCTCATTTCCGTGGACACAGAAAAACTTATATAGGCGCACAATGCGGACGTATTATGGACACGTTAAAAAGATGTAAAACAAATAATCCTGTGATTGTATTGGACGAAATAGATAAAATGGGTCGAGATTGGCGTGGTGATCCAGAAGCTGTTTTATTAGAAATACTGGATCCAGAACAAAATAAAACTTTCCGCGATCATTATTTGGAAGTAGATTTTGATTTATCTAATGTTTTATTTATCGCAACAGCAAATTCTTTAAATATGTCTTCCGCGTTAAAAGACAGAATGGAAATTATTGAAATTCCAGCCTATTCTGAATCAGAAAAGATAAATATCGCACGTGAACATTTAATTAAACGTGCAGCTGATGATAACGGTTGGGCCCCAAATAATATTGTTATTTCTGATGATGCGATTTTACATATTATTCGTGAATATACTTCAGAACAAGGTGTTCGTGAATTACAACGTGAAATATCATCTTTATTACGTCGTACTTTATTAGAAAATAATGGTGAAGATATAAAGACAGAATTTACTATTGATAAAATAGATAAATTATTATCTGTTCATCATAATCCAAATACAAATAACAAAATTGGTTTTAGTGCAAGATTATAAAAGGCAATTATTATGATTTTGGTTATAAATACTTCTGGAAATGGTATTGAATTATTATTGGATAACAAACACACAAAAATAGAAGTGGTTAAACAGGCTGTTGCTTTACCACAAACTGTCACAGATTTTTTAAAACAAAACAATGTCCAAATGTCTGATTTAACAGCAATAGGTGTTATTGTTGGACCCGGTAGTTTTACAGGCATCCGCATGGGAATAGCATATGCAAAAGGTTTAGGAATTGCTTTGAATATACCTGTGATTGGAATAAATATATTTGAATTATATATGTACGAAAACCCAGATGCCTTTGTTGCGATTGATTCTGGACGTGGGGATTTTTTTGTTGCTTCTAAAATACACGAACCTGGAACAATGACAATAGAAGAAGTAGAAACAGAACAAATGAAATGCCCATTAACCGTTGGTCATAAACCATATAATTTTATGTGTGCAAAAGATATCGTTGAAACCAAAATTAAAAATGGTAATCTGGAACCTGTAATACCAATGTATCTGCGTCCAAGTTATGCAGAAAAATAAAAAGGATTCCACATGAATATTTTTCAAAAAATCGCTATTTTACATTATATTAAAAACAATAAAGACAAAGTCGAATATGGTTATCATTCCGATATTGGTACTTATACAGGGATACACCGTGTAAAGATAAAAAACAAAGGATCTGTTTCAATAGAAATGCATCGCAACCATTGGGGCGACACAAATTTTGGTATAACATATAACCTTAAAGGCGGTGAAGTATATTCATTACCACCATGTCAATTATCTTTCTTTGACAAGTCATTTGTAGCAAGAATGTATTCAAAAATGTTTGGGTATTACGTTGCAAAAAACGGTATGCCTGTTAATAATATAACACGTTAAAAATAATGTTTAATGAATTAGCAAATCTTCATAAAAAATGTTTTCCAAATAAGCCTTGGTCGGCGGATGATTTTCGTGATTTAAAACAATCCGGATGCGAAATTATTATGTCTCAAAATGGATTTATTGTATACAGAATTGTATGTGATGAAGCAGAGATTATAACCATAGGTGTCAACCCAGAATTTAGACGTCAAGGAATAGCATCTGCTATGATTGGAATAATCGAAAAAACAATTAAAAATCAAGGTGTTAAAAAAATATTTTTAGAAGTAGCTTCAAACAATATTGCCGGACAAGAATTATATAAAAACACTGGGTTTAAAGCTGTTGGATTGCGTCCAAAATATTACGATGGTATTGATGCAATTTTAATGTCAAAAGATTTATAAATTCTCATTAACAAAATCTAAAATTCTTTTATCAAAAATAACGTCTTTGGGTGTTAAATTTTTTACAATATGAATATCTTTTGCAGAACGAGTTCTTGATAAAGCAACATACGTTTGTCCATGAGCAAAAGCACCACGTGAAATATCAATCACAACTTTATTTAAAGTCTTACCTTGTGCTTTATGAATAGTCATTGCATAACCTAATATTAATGGAAATTGTTTATAAGAACCTACTTCATTTTCAATTATTCTGTCATTTTCGTCACGAGAGTATTCTATCTTCGACCATTTTTCTGGTTTAACAACAACAATATTTTTTTCATCATCTAATAATTGAACAACAATTTCTTTAGCACCTAAATTTTCAATTATTCCTAAAGAACCGTTATGCCATTTATCTGCATTCTTCACAAACATAACCAAAGCCCCCTGCTTTAAAGTTAAATCAACAGGCGCAGGAACATCATTTGGGTTAAAACTGCCTTCTATTTTTCCAGTATATGTCACAGGTGTTTCATTTATTTGGTTTAGCCGTTGTGTATTTATATTTTCTGCAACAGCCCGAAACGGCGTTATTATTACGGCGTTTTTTCGAATTTCTTCATCGGGTATTTTACAATTATTAAAAAAATCTAATACAGCGGTATCATTATTACGCAACCGAATTAAATTATTCAACAAATCGTCATCACTTTGACGATACACTGTATTAAAATCAAATTTAAAAAAATCAGCCCTTTTATAAACATTTGCATCAAAAAAATATGCATTTTCATGTTCATAAGCATCTTTATAATATTGCATAGCATCACGAGTTATCACCGGTGGCAATTGAAACATATCACCAATAGCAACTATTTGAATACCACCAAAAGGTTCATTATTATGTCGCGCCATGCGTGCCAATATATCAATAGCATCCAATAAATCAGGAGCAACCATAGATATTTCATCTATGACTAAAACATCAGTAGCATTCAATATATTGCGCGGCTTAGCCTTTAATTTCAATAATTCAGGCAAAATAAAATCACGCGGTTGGATTTGAAACAAAGAATGTATTGTTTGCCCCCCAATATTCAATGCTGATACCGCAGTTGGACACGCACACACTATTCTTTTAGCAGATGCAGATTTTAAATATTGTACAAACGTTGATTTTCCTGTTCCTGCTTGTCCTAGTATTAAAACATTAGAACGCGTGCGTTCTATTGTATTGAAAGCCGCCATTTGATTTGAATTTAAAATAGAAACAAGTTCTGACATAAGCGAATATTCGCATAAAATAACATAAAAAGCAAGATAAGTTCATTTTTAACTTGCAAGATGAAATAAAATTTATATAATAATCGTTGCTGTGGGTTAATAGCTCAGTTGGTTAGAGCGGAGCGCTCATAACGCTTTGGTCGTGGGTTCGAGTCCTACTTAACCCACCACGAATAAAAAACCGTCCTTGTGACGGCTTTTTTATTTGTGTAAGCAGGACGAGAACCCGGTTCGACAAGCAGTAGATTTCACAAACAAAGTGCAGTGAAATCGTTACGATTGCCCCGCAGGCTTTTGCCGAGGGTGTCCTACTTAACCCACCACGAATAAAAAACCGTCCTTGTGACGGCTTTTTTATTTGATATTTGCTATCGTTAAGGTAAAATTAAGTCATGAAAAAATATGATGTTATTATCATTGGCGCTGGTGCTGCAGGTTTAATGTCTGCAGTTGAATTATCAAAACGTAAAAAAAATATACTAATCATTGATATGGGGAAAAAACTTGGCAGAAAAATAGAAATTTCTGGTGGCGGTAAATGTAATTTTACAAACACACATTCAGATTACTCACATTATTTTGGTAAAAATCCACGTTTTGTTTGTTCTGCTTTATCACAATTTTCACCACAAGATACTTTAAATTGGGTAAAATCACATAATATAGATTTTTACGAAAAAGAACCGGGACGTTATTTTTGTACAAAAAGCTCTTACGATATAATCAATGCTTTTATAACAGATATTAAAAATACAGAAATAAAATTTGATACAAAATTATCGGATATAATAAAAACAGATAATATTTTCACATTAAAAACTAATAACGGTAATTTTCTGTGTAAATCTGTGATTATTGCAACAGGCGGAATGTCTTATTCACACTTAGGAGCATCTGAAACAGGATATACAATTGCAAAAAAATTCGGACATAAAATTGAACCTGTTCGCCCTGGTCTTTGTGCAATAAAAACAAAAAGTTTTTCACCTGATTTATCTGGTATATCCTTAATGGTAGAAATAAACATTAACAAACATAAAATTAAAGATAATTTATTATTTACGCATTTTGGAATTGGTGGTCCAGCAATATATCGTGCCAGTTTATTAGATTGCAAACAAATGCACATAAATTTTGCGCCAAATATAAATGTTTTTGAATTTTTGAAATCTGCAAAACAAACAAATGGTAAAAAATCGGTTGCAAACATATTATCCAAAATATTACCAAATAAACTTGCACATTTTTTGTGTAAAGAAACTAAAAACATAGCTGATTATAAAGACGCTGAATTACAACAAATCGCTAACAAAATAACAAAATTTGAAATAACAGATGGCAGTGCAATTGGAATGCAAAGTGCAGAAGTAACATATGGTGGTATTTCAACAGAACAAATATCTTCTAAAACAATGGAATCTCTTATTTGTCCAGGCCTGTTTTTTGCAGGCGAAGTATTGGACATTACCGGTGATTTAGGCGGATATAATTTACAATGGGCTTTCAGCAGTGGTTATATTGCTGGAAACAACGCTTAAAAACACTTGAATTATCAATGTTTTAAATATAAAATTGTTCGGTAAATTTAATAAAAAATGGTGAAAGATATGGCAGATGATATAAAAAAAATCATAGAACGAGAATCTAAATGGCAAAAACGTTGGCGTGAAGAAAAAGCTTTTGTTCCAAAAAATGATGGTTCCAAACCCAAATATTATAATTTGATTGAATTTCCTTTTCCAAGTGGATCAGGATTGCATGTTGGCCATATGTTACCATATACAGGTATGGATGTTATGGCACGCTATAAACGTATGCGTGGATTTGATGTTTTATACCCAATCGGATATGATTCCATGGGAATATCATCTGAAAAATATGCTACAAAAATCGGCAAACACCCAAGCGAATCCGTGGCTGAATTGATAAAAATTTTTGAAAACGATATTTCTATAATGGGTTTATCTTTTAATCCAGATTCTAAATTAGCAACATCCGATCCAGAATTTGTAAAATGGACACAATGGATGTTTATACAATTTTTCAAAGCTGGTTTAGCATATAAATCTGAATTACCAATGAATTGGTGTCCAAATTGTAAAACAAATTTAACAAATGAAGAATTAGAAGATGGTAAATGCGAACGTTGTCATGGTCCTGTTGAAAAGAAAATGAAATTACAATGGAATTTGGCAATTACCAAATACGCAGATCGTTTAATAGACGATTTAGCGCTGGTTGATTATCCAGAACAAGTGAAAATTCAACAAATAAATTGGATTGGGCGCTCACACGGTGCAGAAGTAGATTTTCGCGTTAATGATGATATCATGACTGTTTATACGACACGTGTTGATACTATATTTGGTGTAACCTTCTGTGTTTTAGCACCAGAACATAAATTGGTTCAAAAATGGATAAACGAAGGAAAAATTTCTAATACAGATGAAGTAAAAGCATATATAGATGCCGCACGTGCTAAATCTGAAATAGAAAGAACAGATGCAACAAAAGAAAAAACAGGTGTTGAATTAAAGGGCATTAAAGCGGTTAATCCTTTTAATGGACATGAAACGCCTGTGTTTATATCAGATTATGTATTAGCAGATTATGGTTTCGGTGCAATTATGGCTGTACCTGCACATGACGGACGTGATTGGGCTTTTGCAAAGAAATTTGGTTTGCCAATTATACCTGTTTTAGCAGGTGGAGATGTTGAAAACGAAGCATGGGAACAAGATGGAGAACATATTAATTCAGAATTTTTAAATGGTATGGGTAAACAAGAAGCTATTGATACCGCTATAAAATTTGGTTCTGAACATGGTTTTGTACGCAGAACTACAAAATATAAATTAAAAGATTGGGGATTTTCACGTCAAATGTATTGGGGAGAACCTATTCCTTTAGTATATTGTGAAAAATGCGGATGGCAACCTGTACCAGAAAGCGAATTGCCTATATTACAACCATATATGACAGATTATAAACCAACTGATGATGGGGAAAGTCCTTTGGCCAGAGCAACAGATTGGGTTAATACAAAATGTCCATGTTGTGGTGGTGTTGCAAAACGCGAAACAGATACAATGCCTCAATGGGCTGGTTCTTCTTGGTATTTCTTACGTTATCTTGATTCTAAAAACGACAAAGAATTTTGTTCCCGTGAAAAAATGGATAGATGGATGCCTGTAGATCATTACAATGGTGGTATGGAACATACAACAAGACATTTGTTATATTCTCGCTTTTGGTATAAAGCTTTATCTGATTTAGGTTTTGTTCCTGGTGTTGAACCTTATAAAAAACGTACCAGCAACGGTCTGATTATGGCTGCAGACGGAACAAAAATGTCAAAATCACGTGGTAATACCGTACCATCTTCTGATGTTGTTAATCGCGCAGGTGCAGATGCATGTCGTATGTCCATCTTATATTTAGGACCATGGGAACAAAGTGCAAACTGGTCAGAAGATACTTTACGTGGTATTCAAAGATTTTTAAGTCGTGTTGAAAGTTTTGGCAATAATTTGACAGATACAGAATTAACACAAAAACAAGAAAGATTAGTTCATAAATTGATTGCAGATATGACAGACCGTATTGAAAACATGAAATTTAATACCGCTATTTCTGCAATGATGGAATTTATAAATGAATTTCCTGGCGGACAAATGCCACGCAAAGCTTATGAAATATTAATTCAAGTGTTAAATCCTTTTGCACCACATTTAACAGAAGAAATGTGGGAAAAAATGGGCCACAAAGACATGTTAGTCTTTGAACCTTGGCCAACATTTGATGAATCTAAGTTGGTTGAAAATGATATGACTATTGTTGTTTCTGTTAACGGTAAACGCGCAAAAGATTTTATCGTACCTGTTGATATAAATGAATCTGATTTGATAGAAACAGCAAAACAAAACGCAACAAAACAATTAGAAGGTGCAACCATTATAAAAACTATTGTTGTTCCAAAGAAATTGGTTAATTTTGTTGTAAAAAAATAAAAAAACGCCCTGTTGTATGGGCGTTTTTTTTATTAGTTTATATTACAGTTCCAACAAAAGCATTATTTTCTATATCTGTGATTTTTACATCACAAATTGTTTTGTTTTGTATTTGTTTGCCTATGATTCTTATATTTATATCATCCGGTGTGCGACCTATATTATCTTCTTCTACTAAAACAGAAACTTTTTTGCCAATTTGTTGTTTCATAAATTGTTTAAGGTTTTCTTTGGCAATATTATCTATAATTTTTACACGCTGTTTAGACACAGAACGATTAATTTGATTTGGCATTTGTGCTGCAACAGTGCCAGGACGGGGCGAATAAGGAAAAGCATGAACATGTATTAAATTCATATCCTTAACCATTTGTGCTGTTTCTTGAAATAAATCTTCTGTTTCTCCAGGAAATCCACATATTATATCTGCACTGAAAGTAACATTTATATCTTTATTCGCCAACGAAATTAATTCACGTAATTTATTTGAATTATGTCTGCGTCTCATAGATTTTAAAATCGTATCTGAACCAGATTGCATAGATAAATGTAAATGAGGCATAAAACGAGAATCTTTCTTCATTAAATTTATTATTTTTGGAACTTCTGGTGATGCAGGATCAATAGAAGATAATCTGAAATGTTTTATTTCTGGGGTATCATTTAATAATTTTTCACATAAATCAGCCAATAAAAAAGGCTTTCCGTTTTCTATACGTAAATAAGAAGCGGTATCAACCCCAGTTAAAACAATTTCATAAAAACCTTTATCAATTGCAGATTTTACATCTTGTAAAATATCTTCATACGAAAAAGATACATTTGGCCCACGCAACAAACGTGTTACACAATAAGTACAATCATGATTACAACCATTTTGCACTTGGACAAATTTTTTGGATAATTTAGATTCCGTATCTTTAAAAACATCTATTTTTGAATTTTTTACATTCATATTTGTACTTTGTAATGCGGCAATATACACCTGTAAATTCATTTTATCTTTATTGTCTATAACAAAACAGTTAGGAATTGATGCAAATAAACCAGGATTACGTGTTGCACCACACCCTGTAACAAAAATTACAACATTCGGATTTTCACGCGATATTCTACGAACAGTTTGAGCACATTGACGTTCTGCTTCACCTGTAACAGAACAAGTATTCACCAAAACTGCTGTGTCTATGACAGATGATAACATTTTGGAAATTTTTTCACATTCCAAAGCGTTTAATCTGCAACCAAAAGATAATGTTTTAATATTCATTTTTTTCTTGCATTTTTATACTTCATAAGGCATTATATCGTGGATATAAAAGATTTCAACAAAGGATTTTATTATGGCACGTGTAACAAATTCAGACACTTTACCTTATGTAGACAGCCGCTATGAATTGGGAATGTTGGCATCTCAACGCGTTCGTGATTTGAACGGTGGTGCAGAAGCAGTGGTAGAAAAGAACAATGACAAATTAACAGTTGTTGCCTTGCGTGAAATTGCCAGTGGCAAATTAAATGTCGCAGATGTTCGTCATGAATTTGTGGAATCTTATAAAGAAACACCTGCTGTTTCTGATTCAGAAGCATCTTTGGAAATTGCATCAGAAGATCCAATGTTACGTGAAATTGATGCAGAATTAGAAAATTCTTTAATTGAAGATTCTACAGACGGTATTGAAGACGCTGGTGATGACACACCAGACGAAGAAGAAAATACTGAAGAATAATAAAAAAAATCCGGAGACGTCGCATAGTTGGTCTAGTGCGCCACATTGGAAATGTGGTATACTCGCAAGGGTATCAAGGGTTCGAATCCCTTCGTCTCCGCCAGAGATATTAAGTTACAATGATTTATTTGAAACGTAACTTTTTAAATTTATTTTTTGCCCTGTAATACGGGGCTGATTTTTATACATTTTATATATTTATATTTCTTATAAACTTTACATAAACAATAAATAAACAGATAGATAAAGGATACTATCATGATAAATTATAGACATATCCCACAATATGTTAGATATTTCTATTATCCAGGCATGTGGGATAATTCTGGACAAAAACAACATACAAAATCAATAAAAACAAAAAATATTATCAAGGAAAACAAATTTACTAAAATTAATATGTTAATAGTCAATTTAACAGAAAAACAACGAAAGAAACTGTTTTATTGGATATATTTTAATTATAAAAACGAAGTGATATTATTAATGGATAATATTAAACAAAAACAGATTTAAATTTGTTGTATAAAAAAACACCCAAAAGGGTGTTTTTTTAACGACCATTATTGCCGGTTTTTCTTTTTTGAAAATTATAAATCAAACCTATTTCAAAATTATGACGTAATCCAGGGTTAGTTACCCCACCACCAACAGAACGTCTGAATTTTTCAAAAGGAAATGTATTTAAACGATACATCGCTGTAATTTTTATATTCTTGCTGGCACGGACACCAATACCTGTACCAACAGCAATAACAGGTCCATAATTATTATGATTATCTGCGTGCATACCTACTCCAAGATTTGCATCAAATGTAAAACCAGACCATCCTAAACCAGAATTAATATTCAATAACCCCATCCATTCTGTAACTGATGCACAACCGTAATCTGTTGGATCAATCCAAACATTTGTTTCTCCTGCACCTAAACGTGCATTTTCAGCATCAAGTATATTAAAAGCACGAGAATGGAAATGTTGTAATTCAGCACGACCAGAAATTCCATAATGTATTTCATAATTAGTATTACCATGTTTTCCAGACCAATTTTGGAAACCTATTTCTAAAAATCCACCATGATTAAAGCCTTCTAAATCTTTAGCGTTTATTCTGTCGTTAACTATCCTGGCCGGCAAAATAAATTCAAAACCAGCACTTATACATACCGCGTTTTCACCTTGAGAATCTAATTTATAATCAGATTTATCTTTTGCATTAGCTGTTTTAAAAGTCGGAACTAATGTCATTAATGCAATTAAAAGTTTTGGTATTTGTGTTTTTATTTCATATTTCATTTATAAACCTCAAATATTATTCATTGAACACGATACTTATAATACAAACTTTTTTATTTGTCAAGATTTATTAATAAAAATATTGACAAATTTTATTTTTATACTAATATTATTAACATAAAATAAATCAAGGGAGTTTTGTATGTACAAAAACAAAATTGTTAATAATTATGCAAAAACTTATTATTATGGTGCGGTTATTTACACAGCTATTGCCATCTTTACAGGCGGAATGTTACACAAATATTCAGGAATTGAAAAAGAACCTGTTGTTTATGAAGATGGATCTGTGGGGTATGATAATTCTTTAGATGCTTTATCTGTACTTTTAATAATGTTTTGTACCATTATGGTTTATTACAGTGCTGTCGCAATACCTAAATCTTCTAATAAATATTCAAATCACATTGCAAAAAAATATATAAATCAAAAAATAAAAGAAAACAATACATTATTACGTGATTATCAATATTTGTTACAAAACGAACAGGCTTTACAACACATCACATCTGTATTAAGTCAACATTTCACTAATTCAGAAATTAAAGCAATCACAAATATAGTTAAAAAATTTGATAAAACATCAACAAAAACAAAACAACAATACAGACAAGCATTAGCGGATATGGAAAAAAATATTTTACAAATAATCAAAGAACACGAACAAATTGATTTTGATTTTACGAACAAAATTCTTGTAGAAATGGCACGTGCTTCTTATAATTATCCTGTAAAGCAGAATCAAAATGTAAAATAAACACAATAAAAACAAAAAAAATTTACACGCAGTTAAAATCTGCGTGTTTTTTTTATAAAAAATTATTGGCATCGCATTATATTGTTGCTATGATACAAAGCATGATAAAAAAGTTCCTGATTTTATTTATGGTTCTAATCACAACATGTGTAAATGCTGCAGATTTTTCAACACGTGCAAAATCCGTTTATCTGATAGATTATGACAGTGACAAAGAAATCGTATCAAAAAATTCAGATGTTTTAATGCCACCTTCTTCTATGTTAAAATTAATGACTTTATCTGTATTATTTGATGAAATAAAAGCGAACAAAATAAAATTAGAAGACACAATCGAAGCATCAGAAAATTCTGATTTTAAAAATCCTTTGTGGTACCCTGCCAGTAAAATGTGTTTAGTATCTGGTCAAAAAATAACAGTAAAAGATGCAATTTTGGGTATAATCGTGTTATCTGCTGGTGATGCTTGCGTTGCCGTTGCAGAAAAAATAGCAGGTTCAGAAAATAAATTCACAGAATTAATGCAGAAAAAAGCCCAGGAAATAGGAATGCCCATGTCACAATTTGGAAATTCCAGTGGGTTGCCTAATGAAAATAATTTAATGACTTCTAAAGAACTGGCTGTTTTAGCAAAATATATTATTTCAGAATATCCGGATTTATATCCTATGTTTTCTACAAAAAGATTTGAATTTCAAGATGCCAAAACAGATTGGTGTCGTGAATGGAACAAAACACATACTATGAATTACAATAAATTATTATTTTCTATGCGTAGTGCAGATGGGTTAAAAACAGGCCATACAAACGAAGGTGGTTATGGAATGGTTGCCAGCGCAAAAATCGGTGGTCGAAGATTAATTGGTGTTATAAATGGCTTTAACGGTAACGGTCATGACGCATTAGCTGAAGAAATGAAAAAATTATTAAATTATGGTTTTTCGACGACCCAAACAAAAGTATTTTCACACAAAAATGAATCTTTATTTAAAATACCTGTTTGGTATGGCAGATACGAAACAATTGATGCAACGACAAACGAAAATATCGCTTTAACAATATCAAATAAAGATTCTTTTAAAGATGTCAGAGTTTTGGCAAGATACGATTCACCTTTGATTGCACCAGTAAAAAAAGGTCAAAACATTGGTGAAATAATTATTGAAAAAAACGGAAATCCTGTAAAACGAATACCTTTGATTGCAAAAGATAATGACAGAAAAATTCAATTTATTGGCAGAATCTTTAAAAATATATCTGTTATGATATGGGGAAGATAATGGTTGTAAAGAAAAAAGAAAAATTGTTTGAATTTCCTAATCCTATGGATAACGATTGTTTAATAGGACACACAGATATTTTAAATACATTTATTCAAGCATGGCAAAATCGTGACAAACACCCTATTCATCCAGTATGGATGTTATGTGGACCACGTGGTATAGGCAAAGCAACACTTGCTTATAAAATTGCACGCATGGTTTATGGTAACGTTGGGGATTTTTTTATCATAGATTTATCCAAAAATATTGATGAACGTGGAAATTCCAAATCAGATGCAAAAAGCATTTCTGTCGCAACAGTCCGTGCAATGATAGAACGTATGCAAATGTCATCTATGTCAGGTCAATGGCGTGTTGTTTTAATAGATTCTGTTGATGAATTAACGACTGCTGCATCAAACGCAATTTTAAAATTATTAGAAGAACCACCAGCACAAACATTATTTTTATTAGTAACACATCAATTATCTAATGTTTTACCAACAGTACGTTCGCGTGCACGTGTTGAAAAATTACACCCGTTATCCATATCTGAATTACGTGAATTATGCATAAAGTTTATAGGGGATACAGAAATCAGTTCTGAAATATTAAAGCTTGCAAATGGAAGTTTTGGAAAAATTGCAAACCTGAAAGCATCTGGTGGTGATAAGATATACGAAAAATTGCTTGAAATATTACAAGATAAACATTCTGATGCCAGCGATATGTTAAATATATCTCAACAAATTGCGACAGATTCTTCTTTGTATGGAATTGTCTTAGATGCAATTGCTTATTTTGGTCTAGCAGATTTATATCCAAAAGCCACACGTGCAATATCCGATATAAACAGATTAAATTTAAAAGCAGATATTGCTATATTCAAAATTATCGCGGAAATAAAAAAATGTTTATAGATACACACTGTCATTTAACAGACGATTATGAAAAAGGAATTGATACTGTTATAAAAGAAGCACATGATGTAAATGTTGGCGTTATGATTTGTGCTACTGCTGATCCTGCGGATATAAAACCTGCTTTAGAAATCGCACAAAAATATAAAAACATTTTTGTAACAACCGGTATTCATCCTGATTATACAGATTCTAATCCAACACAATATTTAACAGAAGAAATATTAAACAATCCTTTTGTCATAGGAATCGGTGAAATCGGTCTAGATTATCACTACAATCCTCAAACACGTGTTAAACAAATAGAATTGTTTGAAAAACAACTAGAAATAGCATTAAAACATAATTTACCTGTTGCTATCCATACACGCGAAGCAGAAGAAGATACTGCTTCGATTTTAACAGATAAATTTCAAGGTGTTATGCATTGTTTTACTTCCAGTTGGAATTTAGCAAAAATCATGTTGGATCGTGGTTTTTATTTTTCAGCCAGCGGAATTTTAACTTTCAAAAACGCTGACAGTATACGTGAAACATTTTTAAAAATTCCTAACGACAGAATTGTTATTGAAACAGATTCGCCATATTGTGCACCAGTGCCATATCGTGGTAAACAATGTACACCATCTATGGTTATAGAAACAGCAAAAGTATTAGCACAAATCAAAAATTTGCAAATTGCTGAATTAGAAACTATACTGTTTGAAAATACAAAGAGATTATATCCAAAATGCCACGTCAAATTATAAAATTTGGTCAAGTTTCTGAAAACCGCAAAGCACGATTTGCTTATTCAATAGAAGACACTATTGAAGCAGGTATTTCATTAACTGGTGCAGAATTAAAATCAATTCGTTACGGATTGGTGACTATTGTTGATGGTTTCGTTCAAAAACGTGATAATAATCTATTTTTAGCAGGAATAGAAATTCAAAAATTACCTACGGCTAATCGTATATTAAATTTTGATGAAAGACGTCCAAGACAATTATTGTTACACCGCAATCAAATTAATCGCATGATTGGAAAATTACAAGAAAAAGGTGCAACAATTGTTCCTTTAAAATTATATTTTAATAATCATGGAAAATTAAAAGTTTTATTGGGAATCGGTTATGGTAAACATAAAGTTGATAAACGAGAAACAATAAAACAACGTGAATGGGAACGAAGCAAAGCAAGAATTTTAAAAAAATAAAAAAGTCTTTGATTTGTTTTCAAAGACTTTTTTATTAGTATAAATATATTATTTAGATTTTTGAGCACGTGGACCTTTCTTATTCATTGGTCTCATTTCTTTTTTTACAGCTCTATATTCTTCAACAGAAATACATTCATCTGCATTAACATCTGCTTTTTGTAAAGCTTCTTGCATTTTTTTATTATCTATTGATTGCATATCTAAACAACCATTTGTGAATACAGGATGAAATCTTTGTTGCATTTTTTTATGTGCAGCATCACAATTCATCATTTTTCCACAAAACATACCCAAAGCAAAAATAATTGCCCAAATAACGATATGTTTCAATGCATGTGCGAAACCATGTTTATGACATCCGCAAGGACAATCTTTGCCACAAGCGCAAGTTTGTTCCATAACAGGTGCAGGTTTAACAGCTGTTTTTTTAACAACCGTTTTTTTTGTTGTAGTTTTTGTTTGTTTTGCCATTTTGTCCTTCCTTTGTTAATACAAATGTATTTTAACAATTCAAAATCAGAAGTAAAGCGGAATATTTGTATAAAAAAAACATCCGCAAATTGCGGATGTTTTTAACCTTTTAAACAAACCACAGTTTAGTTCAAAGCTTCCTTCAAGGATTTACCAGGACGGAATTTTGGTTGTGTGGAAGCAGCAATTTTAATTGGTGCACCTGTTTGTGGGTTACGACCTGTTGTTGCTTTACGTTTTGCTGTTGTAAATGTACCAAAGCCTACCAAGCGAACTTCGCCTTTTTTCTTTAATACTTTTGTTACTGTGTTGATGAATGCATCCAAACAACCAGCTGCAGTTGCTTTTGTAACTTCAACTTCATTTGCAATTGCTTCAATCAATTCTTGTTTGTTCATATGTTTCTCCTTTCATATAGAGTTTTAAGGTTGTCCGACAGTCTTCAAAGTTTTGCCTTTGGAACAACAATATCTTGGTTTCCAAAGACATTGTCCTAACTGCTTACCCGAATCGTAGAGAAAACTGCGGTTTAAGTCAAGACAATTCTTTCAACGGTGCAAAAAACCTGAATATTGACAAAAAATTATTATCTAAAAGTTACTGCACGTTCATTTACAGCTTTGGCATTTGCAGAATTATTTTCACAAAGAACATAATCATATGTATGTCCTTTAAAATGCACATGAACTTTTCTGAAATAATTAGGTGTTGTCATTATTATTGTAATTGCAACCATAGCCCAAAAAAACATTTTTGTTAATGACCAAGGATTTTTATAAACATCTGCACTGAATTTATCTTTTAATAAATTTTGATATAAAGCCCAACCCCAACTAAACAACAAAACAATAAAAGCAAAAGCAAATAATAAATATACTTGTTGTGATAATATAGAAAAAGATTTTGATAAAGCATCAAACATCGTATCTGATACAGGGCAAACATATAAAACATTTCCAGGATTAATACCTGCACGTAAATGAATAGCTTTTGATCCACCTAGATGAATTCCAAAACCTGTGGCTAAAATAATACCAGCCAACAAAGATACAGCTAAAAATAAACCTGGTTTTTTGTTCATAGTCCCTCACCTATATATTTACATTATAACATAAAATATATAGCTTTTGCAATTTTATGATTGAATATTATTCACTTTAATTTTATTATATAGCGACAAAAGGACAAAACATTATGACATACAATGAAATAAGAAAATTATTTTTAGACTATTTTAAATCTCGTGGACATAAAATTGTACCATCTGCATCTTTGATACCAAATGACCCTACTTTATTGTTCACTGTTGCCGGTATGGTTCCATGGAAAGGAATATTACAAGGTACAGAACCAGCATTTGCTCCACGTGTTGCAGATGTTCAAAAATGCATCCGTGCTGGGGGAAAACATAATGATTTAGAAGATGTTGGTTTTGACGGTCGTCATCATACTTTCTTTGAAATGATGGGAAATTGGTCCTTTGGTGATTATTTTAAAGAAGGCGCAATAGAAATGTCTTGGGAATTATTAACCAAGATTTTCGGCTTAGATCCAAACAGAATAGTTGTAACAACACATGTATCCGATGATGAAGCAACAGCTATCTGGAAAAAAATTACTGGTAAAGACGCTATTCGTTTAGATAAAGATAATTGGTGGTCTGCTGGCGAAACAGGTCCATGTGGTCCATGTACCGAAATGCATTACGATTTTGGTCCAGATGTCCCAGGTGGATTACCAGGAACCCCAGAAGAAGACGGTGGCCGTTTTGTAGAAATATGGAACGATGTATTTATGCAATATGATCGTGATGCAAATGGTGTATTAACACCTTTACCAAAACAAAACGTTGATACCGGGGCTGGTTTGGAAAGATTTGCATCAATTATGCAAAATAAATTAGATAATTATGATACAGATTTATTTGTTAATTTAAAGCAAGCTGTTTCCGATTTGACTGGTGTAAAAGAAACGGAAGAAAACAAAGCAAGTTTTAAAGTTATAACAGATCATTTACGTGCTGTTGGTTTTGCTATTGCTGATGGTGTTATACCAAGCAACGCAGATCGCGGTTATGTCATTCGCAGAATTTTACGCCGTGCAATGCGTCATGGGCAAATACTGGGACATCGTGGTGCTTTGTTATCTGCTTTATACCCTGCTTTGGTTAAAGAAATGGGTGATGCTTATCCAGAATTAAAAACACAAGAACAACATGTTGTTGAAATTATTAAAAATGAAGAAAACTCTTTTGCAGACATGTTACAAAATGGTATGAAATTGTTAGAAAGCGAATTACCAAAGATAAACAACAATGTATTACCTGGGGATATCGCTTTCAAATTGTTTGATACGTATGGTTTTCCTGTTGATTTAACCCAGATGATTTTGCGCGATAAAAACATCAGTGTTGATACAGAAGGTTTTGAAAAATGCATGAAAGAACAAAAAGAACGTTCTCGTGCAGATACTCGTGGAACACGCGTATTATGGGAATCTCAAACAGATTTACCAGACACAAAAGACACAGAAAAATACGAAACAAAAACATCAAATAATGCAAAAGTATTAGCAATATTGCGTGGTGAAGAATTTGTAAAATCTGCAAACGCAAACGATGAAGTTGAAATAGCTTTAGATCACACACCTTTTTATGGAACCCAAGGTGGTCAAGTTGGTGATTCTGGGGTATTTAAAATTGGTGAAAACATTGTTATGAATGTTAACGAAACAAATCGCGTTGGCGCTATTGTTATACATAAAGGTGTTTTGTTATCTGATTTATCTGTTGGTGATAATGTTATGCCAGAAATAAATCAAAACATTCGTCAACAAACAGCACGTGCACATACCGCAACACATTTATTACAAGCTGCTTTACGCCAAGTTTTAAATGAAGACGTTGAACAACGTGGTTCAAAAGTTGCTCCTGATTCTGTTCGTTTTGACTTTTCATTTGGTCGAGCAATGACACCAGAAGAAAAACAAGCTGTTGAAGATTTAGTCAACAAATGGATTGCCGAAGATTTGACTGTCACACACGAAGAAATGGATATAGAATCTGCCAAAGCTCGTGATGCAATGGCTTTATTTGGTGAAAAATATGGTGACCGTGTACGCGTCATTACCGCAGGAGATGTATCTTGTGAATTATGTGGTGGAACACATATTTATCACACAGGTGAAATTATAAAAGCCAGAATTAATAAAGAAAAATCTATCAGTTCTGGTATAAGACGTATAACAATGTCTGTCGGTTCTTTGGCTGAATAAAAATGAAACAATTAAATGATAAAGATATTGCGAATATGATTGGTGAAGACATCTTAATTGATGATGAAGCCGTAAAAAAATCTGTTCGTAAGTCTTTGCATTTATCAACAAGAATTCCAAAACCAGATGTTCAAATTTCAGAAAATACTATTATAGATTTTCATAATCATACAGAAGAAGAAGCCTGGCAAATGCTGAAACACATTGCCACAAACAAAACACGTTCCGCCACTGTTATTACCGGTGCCAGCGGTATATTAAAAAGCAAATTTCAACAATGGGCAACAGAAAGTATTTTAAGCCCACATATAATATCTTTTAAACCGATAAATAACGGAAGTTTTTTTGTTCGTTTTCGTAAAAACTAACGAGATCTACCTGTATATATACCAGGATTGATCCAACACCCATTCTTTTTTATACCATAATGTAAATGTGGGCCTTTACTGTGACCTGTATTTCCAGTTTTTGCTATTGGACAACCTGCTGCCACCTTTAAACCCTTTCTGTTAGCCATTTGTTCACTTAGATGGCAATACTGAGTAACAAGTCCATCTCCGTGAGATATATACAAACCTTTTCCACATCCACCACCGTTTGTTACGGCTGTTACAATTCCATCTGCTGGTGCATATACAGTCATACCTATTTTATGGTTAGTACTGTAATCTATACCACCATGAGGTCTTATTTTTCCTGTTTTTTTATTTCTTCTAA
>JAFXPG010000004.1 GCA_017528045.1 Alphaproteobacteria bacterium
AATAAATAAAAAATAAAAAAGAAAGAATTCCAAAAAAATATCCCCCGAAAAATCGGGGGATTAAATATAAATAATAAATTTTAATTTTGTTCCTTTTTACCACCAAATGATGCCCAAACACTAAGGTCATCAAAATCAATACCAACAACACCTGTTGCTTCTGTTGCATTGTCATTATCACCAAAATATTGTGCATCAAAGTATTTATCATTATCTTGTGCTTGCGTCATCATTTCCGATGTAACACGGAATTCTTGTGGGATTTTTTCATTAACAGCTTCGTTGTCATAAGCAACCGTTATTGAACCAGGCACAAAGTTATCTGGCTCAGATTTTTCAGCTGTTATATCATACCATTTATGTCCATCAGGTCCTTTTGAAAAGTCCATTTTTAAAGTTTCTGTTCCATCATGCAATGTTAATTTTGCAGAATCAGTTTTTGCCAACATTCCTGTATCAGCAACTCCTTCACCGTTGTCTTTTGTAATAGCTGCTACCGCTTTACCGTTAAACACCATATCTGTATCTGGCATATCTACTTTTCTTGTAAAATATCCACCAGCATACACATCATATCCGTTTTCATGAATTTCTTTATTTTCATTTTTAAACACAAAAGTTTTTTCTAAATATCCAAAATCAGAATATTTTAAACCAACTGAATTACCAATTGATTCTACCTTTGTTTCTGCTTTATCAACAGTTATTTTTTTAAATTCTAAATCATTACTAATTTTATTTATAATTTCACCTTCCTGTCCTTCAGTAATTAACTTACTGATAATTTCTTGTTTTAATGTATCTATATTAAAATCATCGTTTGAAGCAAAGAAAGCATATCTCTCTAAGATTTCAAAAGTGTCTGGCATACTATGCAAATCTTTAATAAATTCTTCAGTATTAGTTTTATACAGATATTTTTTATTTTGCAACGCAAAAGTTTTTTCACCTGTACGTTTTAAAGTCATTTCTGTTGGTTCATCAAAATCTTCTGTTATAGAAACAATATTTCCATCTTCCATATTAAATTTTATAAGATAATCACCAGAAGATGTGAACAGAATATCAGATAAATCTTCCTTATATTTAAAAATATAAAAATCATAGTTTTCATCTTCTGTTATTGGGAAAAATTTATCCAGCAAAGAATACAAATTATATCCTTTAAATTTATCAATAGCACTTTGTAAATCTTCACCATTTTTTGAAACAGTGTCAAAATCATCAAAATCCACCAAAAGGAAAGCTTGCCTTAATTCATCTGCACTTGGATTGTCATTTTCATCATTATATATTTTCCATGCAGATTCAAATGCTTTCAAAGCATCAACGTTTTCACCAAGACGTTCTGCAACATAAGAATTTATTTTTGCTGTATTATCCACACTTGCATCTAAAGATGTTAAAGAAGAAATATCCAAAACAGGTATATTATGATTATTTTCATTACCATTATTTTCATTTACTGTATTTGATGTAATTACAGATATTTCTTGGACTATTTCTTCTGAAACATTTTGTTTCAATTCTTCATTTTCACTGCATTCTTGTTTTATTGTTACTTGTACATTCAAAATAACATTCACAGAAATAACAATATCATCTTTTTGGTTTAAATCTACAAAAGGAATATCTTCTTGAACAATATCATCATATTTAGTATTTGATGACAAACTGTAAGCAATCTTTATATCTTTCACAGTCACAGATGTATCAGAACCTTCTTTAACACTTAAAACTTTTTTCAAAATATTAAAATATTCAATAGCCTGTTCATATCTTGCGTTTATTTCCGCTAAAGTCAAAAGTCCTATTTTATTAGTAGTTGCTGAACGAGATATATTTGCAGTATTTCCATGTAATTCACCATTTTCTAATATCGAACCAAGATTATTTTCAACATATTCTATAGTTTTTAATTTTTTTTGTAATTCTAAGGACTGGGCACTTCTATCTTTATTTATCATATCTTGTGTAATAACAGTATCATTTGTCCATGTTAAATTTGTATTTTTACCACTTCCACCAGAACCACCGCCACATGCAGCTAAAGCTAATACAGATGTTAAAACAGCAAATTTTTTCATAGAATATCCTTTTGTAAGAAATAAAGATATTCTTATTCTAAATTAAACCACCCTTTGATTCAAGCATTTTATTCCTAATAATAAATCTTGTTTTGTTGTTTTTAACAAATGAGAATCAAAGGGTGATTTAAATTTTATGGATTATAATCTATAAAGATTTATGAAATACAAATGGAAAATTATCTTTATCAGACCAAGGTTCATATTGTGTTAATAAAACATTAAAAATATTTTTATCAATAAACAAAGCATTTGGATCTGTTTTTGTTCGATTTAATACACGTTTTTTTGCTGTATTTAAATCACATTCTACAACATGAAAAATAACATCATCAGTTAATTTTTTTGCCCAGTTATAATATTCATATCTTGTTGCATGATCCCAAAAACCATAATCTAGAATAACATCTTGATTATTACATATACATTTAGATGCTTCTTGCTTTATATAATTATCCACTATTTTATACTTTGTTTTAAAATCGTCCGGGTTATTACCATAACGTTCAACCATTAATTCATCATGTGTAAAACATTTACCATTTAAATCTTTTGCTAATTGTTTTGCAATTGTTGTTTTTCCAAAACCAATAAAACCAACCATTAAATGAATTGCAGCCATATTTTAAACCTATTTATTTTGGTCGGAGTGGCGGGATTCGAACCCGCGACCTTTTGCCCCCCAGACAAACACGCTACCAGACTGCGCTACACCCCGAATACTTTTTTCTTTAATAAATTTTGCACAGGCAAAAATAAATTATTTGGTAAATTATTAATATCAAACCATTGCCATTTTTCACATTTATTTTTTTCTAATACAACCGGTTCCTGTTTTACGTTATCTACACGATAATGTTGTGTTATATAATGACTATCTGGGAAAAAATCATCTGTTGTTCCAATATATGCTAACATTTTTTTGTTTAATAAAATCCCTGTTTCTTCCTTAGTTTCACGAATTGCAGTATCTATTGGCGTTTCGTTTATTTCAGGTTTTCCACCCGGGGGTGCCCATGTTCCATTACCATGCTTTGATAAACGTAATCCCAACAACAATTGACCAGATGGATTAAACATCCATACACCAATACCTTTTTTTATATCATTATTGATCATAATGTTTCTCTATATTTATTTTATGGTCGGGGCAACAAGACTTGAACTTGCGACCTCCACGTCCCGAACGTGGCGCTCTACCAGACTGAGCTATGCCCCGAAAACTTTAAACACGTTGTTTTTGATATGCTTTATCAACATTATCAAATATTTTTTGCGCTGTATTATTTAATGCAGAAAAAGTTCTTGTTCCCGCATCACCCACAAAAAACCACTGTTGACCATTTGCAGTATCATACATAACCAATTTATTTTTTTCATTTGCTAAAATTGGGTTTGGTTTTTTCTTTGTTGCATTAAATAAATAATACGTACGATTTATAACATTTATCGGACATTTATTTTCTATTAAATATTTAAGTAAAAACACAACCGCTTCTTGTTCCCCAAAATGTTTTTTCTGTTCAAAGAAATTTATGGCATCTGATATATTAACATTTTTTTGTGGTTTAACATTATTCTGTAAATCGTAAAAATATCCACCCAATGCCACACATAAATCTTTATAAAAATCTGGGTGAATATTTACCGCAGATATATCTGGGATATTTGACACTTCTAAAAAACTTTCCGTATTTGCTTTTTTATCAAAATCTGTATATTCAGATAATACAGCCACAGGGACTTTATCATGCGTATAAAAATACAAACTGTTATAACAAACAGAAGATAAAAAATATTTATCTTTAAACATTTGTTTAATTGCGCTTCTGACTTCTTGTACAGATAAACCAAAATTTTTAGACATAGCCATCACCTTTTTTAAGAAACATATTATTTAACACGTTTCAAAATTAAACTGGCGTTTGTCCCTCCAAAACCAAACGAATTACTTAAAACAGCATTTACATCACGTTTCTGTGCTTTATTTGGTACTAAATTAAAATCACCGACTTCATCTATTGGATTATCCAAATTCATTGTTGGTGGTACAATATTATCACGAATCGATAAAGCACTAAATATCGCTTCTATTGCACCTGCAGCACCTAACAAATGTCCTGTGACAGATTTTGTAGATGACATACAAGTATTACCATTTCCAAACAATTCTTTTACCGCTATCAATTCTCCAACATCACCCAAACCAGTAGATGTACCATGTGCGTTAATATAATCTATTTCTTCTGGTTTAAGACCAGATTTTTCCAAAGCTATCAACATTGCACGTTTTCCACCTTCGCCATTTGGTGCTGGTGCAGTAATATGATGAGCATCCGCACTCATTCCAAAACCCGCAACTTCTGCATAAATTTTTGCACCACGTTTTATTGCATGTTCATATTCTTCTAATACCAAAATACCTGCGCCTTCCGCGATAACAAAACCATCTCTGTCTTTATCCCACGGACGAGAAGCATGTTCAGGATCATCATTTCTTGTACTTAAAGCACGCATAGCAGAAAAGCCTGCAATTCCTAAACGACACACAGCAGATTCTGAACCACCACAAATCATAATATCTGCATCACCATGTGCAATAATTTCAGCACCTTCACCGATAGAATGTGCGCCAGTTGCACAAGCAGTTGACATAGCAATATTAGGTCCACCGAAACCATATTTTATAGAAATATATCCAGCAGGCATATTAATAATTGATTTTGGCACAAAAAATGGACTTACATATTTTGCACCATTTTCAATAATATCTGCATCTGTTGTAGATATAGTAGATAAATCACCAACACCACTGCCAACAGAAACACCTATTCTGTTTTTATCACCTGTGTAATTTTCTAATTTTGCATCTTTGATTGCCTCATCAGCCGCAACCATAGCATACATTATTGTTTTTTCCATTTTACGTTGTTCACGTGGTTCTATCACAGAATCAGGATTGTATTCACCAGGGTTTGTACCACATATTGGAAATCCAGCAATTTTTGAAGGTGTATCAGATACATCAAAATCAGTTACTTGGCGAATACCACTTTTGCCATCCACAATGTTTTTCCAAGCATAATCTATTCCTGTTCCTGTTGGACAAACTATACCCATACCTGTGATAACAACTTTTTTCATAAACAATCCTTTTAATAAATTAACGCAGAAAGCATACAACAAAATATTTAATAAATCAATTAATATAAAAAAATACCACCATCAAAGGTGGTATTAAATAAATAATAAAAATCAATTATTTTGCATGATCTTTAATATATTTGATAGCATCGCCAACTGTTACCAATTGTGTTGCAGCTTCATCAGGAATAGAAATTTTGAATTCTTTTTCAACTGCCATAACAAATTCAACGATGTCCAAAGAATCTGCACCTAAATCATTTACAAAAGAAGCAGTATCTACGACTTTATTTATATCTACACCTAATTTGTCACTTACAATTTCTTTTACTTTCTTTTCAATATCAATTGTCATTTTTTATCCTTTGTTTAGGTTAATAAGCGAGGCCTGTTTTTACTAAAGCGCCGTTTCTTAAAAAATATCATTTTATATAACTTGTGTCAAGGAATTATAACAAACTATAACAAAGTGTTGACTTTTATATCAAAAAGTATTATGCGAACAAATCTTCTAATAAATCATTCATATTCTCGCGTAATATGTATTTATCTGAATTCCAAATTAACGAATGCATCATGAATTTATGCACATCATCCATTGTCAAATTTGGCATATTCGCATTTGTAACAATCTTATGCCATGCAAATCTTGGATCTGTTAAATGGAATTTTCCACGCCCCATAAAAACCCATTCTCCATTTTGTGGTAAATCTTGCAATAATAATATTGCCCTGTTTGACAATGGCATATCTTTCCATAAATCATGATTAAAATCTAAATCTTCCCATCGCATTTTAAATACTTGTGTTTTTGTAGCAAACCCATAAATCAACATTAAAAACGCAGATTGTAAATTAAGATTTTTTTCTTTTTTAATTGCAGATACTAATTTTTGCAAACCATATTTATTTAATTTTCTTTCACGTTTTTTTACAATAATTCTTGGTATATTTTCCAAAGGATTATTTTTCACATACCCCATATCTACAGCATAATTAAATATACTTTGTAATAATTCTTGCATGCGCAAAGCCATTACACGCCCTTGAATACTATCTAAAACATCAGATAAATTAGATTGTGTAATATCTTGGATATTTTTTTCTGATAATTCTTTAAAATGTAAATTTATAGAACGTTTTAATTTATTGAAAGAATCTTCACCACGACGCACTTTATTTTCTAAATATAAATTAATAAAATCTTTAAAAGATATTTTTTTCCTTCTTACAGGAATTTTTCTGCATGCTTTATCTAAAACTTCTGTGACTTTTTCACGTGCTTCTTCTATATCTATATCAGGATATTTTCCTATAATAATTCTTTTATCTTTGCCATTAACACGTTTACGAACAAAAAAACTTTTTACACCACGTTGAGTAATATACATACGTAATCTTGGTTCTGATAAATCTTGAACAACATCAAAACCTTTTTCTGGTGCAGGTAAACTGTCTAAAATATAATTATTAAAGAAAAATTGATGTGCCATTATTCACCTACCTTTAAAGCATTAATAAATGCACTTTGTGGAATTTCTACATTACCGAAAGTACGCAAACGTTTTTTTCCTTCTTTTTGCTTTTCCAACAATTTTCTTTTACGCGTAATATCACCACCATAACATTTAGCCGTAACATCCTTACGATATGCTGCGATTGTTTCACGTGCAATAATTTTTCCACCAATCGCAGCCTGCAATGGAATTTTAAATTGATGACGAGGTATTAAATCTTTTAATTTTTCTACAATTTGACGTCCACGTTTTTCTGCTGCACCACGATGACACAAAAAAGATAAAGGTTCCACATTTTCATCATTGACTAAGATGGAAACTTTTACTAAATCACTTACACGATAATCGTACAAAACATAATCAAAAGATGCATATCCAGAAGATAAAGATTTAACCCTATCATAAAAATCGAAAACAATCTCTGATAAAGGTAGTTGATAAACCAACACAGCACGATTACCAACATAAGAAATATTTTCTTGGACACCACGACGTGATGCGCACAATTCCATAATCGCACCCAAATATTTATCAGGCATCATAATTGTTGCACGAACCCAAGGTTCTTCTATTGATTCTATACGTGTAATATCCGGCATATCCGCAGGATTTTCCAAATCTATTGTTGAACCATCACGTAAATGAATTTTATATAACACACTTGGAACAGTATTTATTAATGACAAATTAAATTCGCGATTTAATCTTTCACTGATAATTTCCATATGTAATAGTCCCAAAAATCCACAGCGCAAACCAAAACCCAAAGCAGAAGATTTTTCTGTAGTAAAAACAAAAGATGCATCATTCAAAGCCAGTTTTTCAGCACCTTCACGTAAATCAGGATAATCATTTGCTTCTACTGGAAAGAAAGAAGAAAATACAACAGGTACAGATGGTTTAAAACCTGGCAACATTTCAACAGTACTTTTTGCATCACAAATTGTATCTCCAACTTTACAATCATGAATTGTTTTCATACCTGTTATTATAAAACCTATTTCACCAGTAGATAAAGAATCTACATTTTCCATTTTAGGTGTAAAATATCCTATTTTTTCAATTACGTATTCTGCACCAGTTGCAATAAATTTTATTTTTTGACCGCGTTGCAATTTTCCATCAACAACACGAACCAATACAACAACGCCAAGATAAGAATCATACCATGAATCAACTAACAACGCACGTGTTGGTGCATTTTCATCACCATGTGGTGCTGGTAATTTATTTACTATTTCTTCTAATAATTCCGGAACACCAGCCCCTGTTTTTCCAGACACACATAAAGCATTACTGGCATCCATACCAATAACATCAGAAATTTGTTCACGTGTTGCAACAACATCACTGGATGGTAAATCTATCTTATTTAACACAGGCAACATTTCCAAATCATTATCTAAAGCTAGATATGCATTTGCCAAAGTTTGTGCTTGAACTCCTTGGGTGGCATCAACTAATACAATAGCACCTTCACAAGCAGCTAAACTGCGAGACACCTCATAAGAAAAATCAACATGCCCAGGTGTATCCATTAAATTTAATTGATATGTTTCACCATTTTTTGCTTTATAATTTAATCTTACTGTTTGTGCTTTGATTGTTATTCCACGTTCACGTTCTATATCCATAGAATCCAGAACTTGTGATTTCATTTCACGAGATTCTAAACCACCCGTATATTCTATCAATCTGTCTGATAAAGTAGATTTACCATGATCTATATGTGCAACTATGGAAAAATTTCTTATATGACTCTGTTTCATTTGTATTTCTTTATTTTACATATCTAAATTATCTAATAATTGTTCAATTCTATCTGCACGTTCTAATGTATCATCATAAACGAATCTTATTTCTGGAACATATTTTTGATTCATTTTTTGCGCCAAAGCGAATCGCACCATTTTTGTTATCTCATCTAAACGTTTTTGTGTTGCTTCCTTATTATCGTGTGCATAAAAAAACAATTTAACAAATTGCATTCCACCATGTGATTCTGCACCAACCAAAGAAACACCACGAATCAAATCATCATCAAAAAAATCATGTTGTAAAATCTCTGATATCAAAGTTTGGACTTTACTTGATATTTTTTCAGACCTGTTAGAATTGATTTGCTTTTTCATCATAATACGGCCTTTTGATAAAATTTAGTTGCGGCAATGATACACTGGTATATAAAAAAACACAAGAAAATATTTAATTCAACTTGAACCTTTTTTATAAATATTTTATATTCTGATCATGAAAATAATAAATAAAGTCTTGGATAAATCTGCAGAACCTTGGTACGCTTGGGTTGTGTTTGTTATGACGGTGTTTGAATCTATATTTTTGTTCATACCACCAGAAGTTTTTATGACCCCAGCAATAGTTGCAAATAAAAAACGCGCACTGCCTGTAACAATTGCTGCAGCATTTGGATCATTAGTCGGCGGTGCAATTGCATATATGATTGGTTTATGGTTATTTGATACAGTTGGGATATGGTTAATTGAACATGTTGCCAGTATTGAAAAATTTGAATTAACAAAAAATTTATTCACTAAATATGGGGTATTGATAATTATTGGAACAGCCATTACACCTATACCTTATAAACTGTTGGCTATATGTGCCGGCTTTTTAAATTACCCTGTTTTATTGTTTTTATCCGTATCTGCAATATTTAGAACAGGACGTTTTGGTATTGTTGGATTTTTATTGTGGCGTTTTCAAAAGCAAGCAAACGACATTGTAAAAAAATATTCATGGCAATTAATTATTGCGGCAGTTGTTTTTGCTCTATTAGGTTTATTAATAATAACAGTTATTTAAATAAATAAGCCTTGCCCAAAAAAATTTTTTTTACTAATATTCAAATATTATGGAAGGACAAACAGTTATATCTTTTGCTAATGTGTCTGCTGGTTATGACAAAGGACCAGATGTACTGACTGATGTATCTTTCAATATAAGCAGTGGTTCTTTTTATTTTTTAACTGGTGCCAGTGGTGCCGGTAAAACAACATTGTTACGTTTAATATATCAATTACATAAACCAAATAAAGGTCATATAAAATTATTTGGACAAGATTGTTCTTCTATAAATCGTGATGAAATTTCTAAATTACGACATAAGATGGTAATAGTTTTCCAAGAATATTCGCTGATATCTCACATGACCGTTTTTGATAACGTTGCTCTGCCTTTGCGTGTTCGCGGTTTTACACAAGATAAAATAAAAAAATTGGTTACAAAAACACTTGAATGGGTTGGACTGGGTAAGTATGCAAATGCATATCCTATGGAATTAAGTGGCGGACAACAGCAACGTGTTTCTGTTGCAAGGGCGATAATTATTCAACCAAATATTTTACTAGCAGACGAACCAACTGGAAATTTAGACGATGATAACGCACAACGTTTAATGGAATTATTTATTCAAATGAATAAAGTTTTTGGAACAACTGTTATTTTAGCTACCCATAACAAAAAACTACTAGAAACATACAGATTTCCTTTAATTCTGGTTGAAAATCATCATGTCGCATTTTCTGGAATTAATGATAACAACCCAATGTTTGAAAATGCTAGAAAATGGAAAGGACCAAAACCTCAATCACAAACAGATTTTTCAAAACTGTCTAAACAATTCGAAGATATTGGGAATTCATAAATGAAAAAAACATCTCTTGTATTTTCACTAAATAAAGATCAATCAATGTTTATGACTGTTATTATGTCTATATTGACTTTTATATCTGTTTTGGCTTTTGGATTATCTTTGTCTGTAGCAACAGGTGTAATTCATTGGAATACACAATGGGATAAATACGCAACAATTCAAATTACAAAACCAGAAAATACAGAAGCAGTAAAAAATATACTTTTACAAAATAAAGATAAAATAGAATACACAAAAGAAATCACAAAAGATGAAATGACTCAAATGATAAAGCCTTGGATTTCTGGAAACGCAAAACTAAATGATTATTTACCAAAAATGTATGAAGTAAAAATAAAAGATGCTTCTTATATGAAATTTATGAAAAACGAATTTTCATCAAAAGCAAAATTCTTACCTCATACATCTGCTTTAAAAACATCAGTATCTGCAGGTTGGAAATTGGTTTGTATAACAACATTGATATTTTTCATTATGCTGGCATCTATTGGTATTTGTGTATCTTATATATCAAAAAATATTGCTATGCTACACAAACATGAACTAGAAATTTTAAATCAAGTTGGTGCTTCTGATAAATTTATTGCAAAACAAATGCAAATTATTGTTGGAAAAATAAGCACAATTGCATGTTTTACAGGTTTTCTATTTGCGATTCCTATTCTTTTATTAATTGTATCCAGCGCACATTCTGCACGTGTTGGTTTGATGTCAACTTTATCTTTGTCTGGTTATGATTGGTTTGCTTTATTAATATTATCCGTTTCTATAATAATATATTCTGTGTATATAACTAAAAAAACAACTTTAAAAATATTATCTGGAAATTAATGAAATATATTCCCGCTTCTTTGATATTAATATTTTGTTTTATATTCGGTGGATTAATGTTTAAGTCCATGACACCGCCAAGATGTGGTTCATTAATTGAAAACGATAACATATTTGTATTAACTGGCGATACTCGCAGAATACCTTATGCTTTAAAAAAATTAGATAATATAAAATATGGTAAATTATACATAATAGGTGCTGGTGCAAATAATATTATTAACAGTCCACATACAATAATAGAATCAGCATCAAAATCAACTTATCAAAATGCATTAGCAATAAAAAACATTGTTCAAACAAATTTATTAGAACGAATCGTTATAGTCACCACAGAAGATCATATGAATCGTGCTTTATATTTATTGCGTAATGAAATGCCAAACATAGATATCGTTGCTTGCCCTGCCTCATTAACAGGTATGTCAACACCTGCAAGATTAAAACGGTGGACAATAGAATATATAAAATATATAGTTACTATGTTCGGTATCAAAGAAGGTTAATATGTTAAAAACTATTTTTTTCAATTTTATTATATATATATGGTTTGTTTTATGGACACCTTTTTTATTAGTTGGACTGGTATCTTCAAAATTAGAACGTTCTTTTATTTTAGCCGATGCTTGGGGGGTTTTATTTCTTGCCAGAATAATAGCGGGTATAAAATATGAAATACATTACCCTGTTAATAATGAAAACGGAATTCCTTTACAACATAATGTCAATTCGCGTTTAGATGGTCGCGCAATAATCGCATCCAAACACATGTCTGTATTAGAAGTTGGAATATTAGTAACCCACATACCAAACGCATTTTTTATAATGAAACGAGAATTATTATGGATACCCATATACGGTTGGGCTTTTGCCAGAATTGGTTTAATAGGTGTAAACCGTAAACGTGGTGCTACAAATATGAATATTTTAGTTAATAAAGTGACAAAAAATATTATGA
Organism: Alphaproteobacteria bacterium; assembly: GCA_017528045.1. GTDB lineage: Bacteria > Pseudomonadota > Alphaproteobacteria > Rs-D84 > Rs-D84 > Enterousia. The sequence goes on from JAFXPG010000004.1 coordinate 12,211, forward strand.
AAGGAATGACTTTAATTATTTTCCCAGAAGGGACAAGAGTTTACCCTAATCAAAACGTTCCTTTGAAAAGAGGCTTATTATTTTTAGCCAGTAATTTAAAATTACCTATCATGCCTGTTGGAGTAGATACTGGTTTATATTGGCCAAAACGTGGAAAAATTAAATCTGGAACAACACATATTTACTTTGAACCAGAAATACCTTCTTCTGCATCTTTAGAAGAAATCAGACAAGCTATAAACAAACACAGCTGTTAGATTATTTATTATCTAAACACCAGCTTTTTCTTTTTCCGCCGGAATAAGCACGAGCTATTTTTTCTTTAATCAAAACAGATCCAATATCACGATTAGCAGAATCGTAAACAGATGCATCTATTCTGCCAACATATTTATCATTTTTTATATTTTTGATTTCCACCTCAGACCCAACAGGTATTAATTCACTTAATCTTTGTTTGGCATATTGTGCCCTTATTATTTCATCTTTACATTGTCCATTCATTTCAGGCGTATCAACATTATTTAAACGGACTTTTACAGACATAACTTCTGAATTTCTAGATAATTTAACATCAGCAACAAAAGTGTCTCCATCTATTATCTTTTTAACCGTAACTGGCACAGCCAAACAATTTTGACATAATATAATAGATAAAAATACAAATAAATATCTGTTCATAAATCAATTATGGTAACTTTGGAGACCAAGTTGGTTCTGTTCCGTTAACACCATCTGGCAAATCAATATCATAAATATTCTGACCTGTGATATCCACACTGCGAATATGACTTATGCGTTCCATACCATCATCTGTTTTTTCAGTTTCATAATAAACAACTCTGCGAGAACCAGGTGCCCAAGAAGGTGCTTCCATATACCAACCACCAGCCAATATTTTTTCATGTCTGCCTTGTGGATTCATAATACCAACATAAAAGGTATCATCCGCCATTTTTGTAAAAGCAATAAATTGACCATCAGGAGACCAAGCAGGAGTAGCATAACGCCCTGCTCCAAAAGTTATACGTTTTTGTTTACCTGTATTTAAATCTAAAACATGAATTTGTTGAGAGCCTGTACTATCTGAATTAAATGCCAGATATTTTCCATCTGGTGAATAAGAAGGACTGGTATCTATATGTTTCCCAAAAGTCAATTGTTTCAAAGTCTTGTCATTAATATTATATTCATATATATTTGTTATACCGTTTTTAACCAAAGACAAAGCAACTTTATTACCATCTGGTGAAAAACGTGGAGCGAAACTCATTCCACCAAAATTACCTAATTTCATTTGATCACCAGTATCTAAATCTAAAACCCAAACCATAGGATCATCATTACGATAAGATAAAAATATCACATTTGACATATTTGGTGAAAAATGTGGTGACATAACCATTGTTTTTTTATCCGATAAATAACGCATTCCATAACCATCCTGATCCATAATAGCCATACGTTTAGTTCTGTTTTTTACAGAACCTGTTTCCGCAATAAATACTATTTGTGTATCAAAATATCCCGTTTCACCCGTTAAACGTTCATATATAGCATCCGCCATAATATGCGCTAAACGACGTACAGATTTTTTAGAAGCAACTAAACTTTGCGCTTCTATCTGTTCTTTGCCATTAACATCCCAAAGATAAAATTCTAATTTATAATCATCCTTGCCTTCTGCTTTCAAAGAAGCTTGAACCAAATTTTGTGTTTTTATCGCAGCCCAACTTTTAAAATTTGGCATATCATTCATTTTTACAAATTCCGGAAAAGCATCATGATTTACTATTCTGAAAAGTCCAGTTCTTTTCAAATCATTTTCAACAACTTCTCTTAACATCTTTGCATCAGAATTTGAAACTTTACCAACAACTTCAAATTTTTGAACTGCTATTGAAATAGGATCAACACCACCAGCCACAACATCGACATGTAATTCTGCACGTGCATTACTAATAAATAAAACAGATAAAAATGTCATAAAAACATATATAAATTTACGCATATAAAATCCTTTCCTTTAAATACTGAATTATGATAATCAAAAATTTTTTATTATACAAACACAAAATCAAAATAATTGTAATACTTTAATCAACACAAACGCCTATATTTCCGCCATTACAAAGATATACACAAATGTATTGACAAATGTAAATACAATGATATAGTCACTTGTAATTACTGATGTATAGGAGATTGTCAATGCCTAATGTAATGCAACAATTATTTGTGATGAACATTGAATCTTTATTAAAAGAATACGCAGCATATCGTGCTTTTAATAAATCAGATTGCGTTATAAATATGCGTATTCCTCATCAAATATTGGAAAAAATTAAAGAACTAGCAGACACACAACATGTACCCTATCAATCCCTAATATCTTCTGTGCTATTTTCTTTGGCAAATATAGATGATTCAAAAAAAGATTAAAACGATTATAACAATAATAAAAAAACGTCCCAAACGGGACGTTTTTTAATAACCAAACTTTTACCAGCCAGTTCTTAACTGAGTAGCACATTCAACACCATTTGCATCTGTAAATGGCAAACTTAAAACAAATGTTAAAATAACAGATATCATAAACAACATAGCAATACCAACAATAACAGCTATACCTTGTTTTTTAACATCTTCTACTTTTGCTTCACCTTTAGAAATATAAGTCCATGCCCAACTTGCTAAATAGAAAGCCATACCTATCAAAGCGCCGGTTCTAAGAACTTTAAAAACACTTTGCAAACGTAATATTAAATCGCAATCCATATAAAAACTCCTTTCTTATGGCTGTATTATATCATAAAAAATAGTATAAACAAATAAAAAAGTGTCACAAATGTGACACTTTAAATATCAAAATAACATAAATTAATCAGCATATGCAGGAACGATAATATATTTGTTTTTTAAAACTTTCTTTTTTCCACATTTATTACAACCACAAGAAGAAGTTGTTTTTTCTTCTGGAAATACAGGAACTATTGCTTTTCTGTCATTACGTTCTGCGTAACCAAAAGTGTCTTGCATATACAAATCAGAACATTGTGTGTTGCGATACACAATCTTTTTTGTGTCTTTTAAAGAACGAATATCTTCGTTAAATTTTTTACCTTTTTCATTATAATAATAAACACAATCTTCGCCTTTTTGACGATAGTTTACGTTTGTTTTATAATAATCATAACCAGAACATCCGGCCAATAATGTTAAACTTAATAAAGATAAAATAGTTTTTTTCATTTGTTTTCCTTTATTTTTTATTTTCTCGGTTATTCCGATTCGTTAGTCAAATTGTTGCACAAATACATTGATTGTCAAGTTTTTTAATAATTACAACAAAAAACACAATTTTATGATATAATTTATAAAAACAACGAAAAGGTACAAAATATGCACTATTCTGATTTTGGCTTATCTAACACAAAAAGATTATTAATGTCCGCAATGCGTGGTAGTTACGCAGTTCCAGCATTTAATTTTTATAATATGGAAACTTTAAAAGCCATATTAAAAGCCGCACAAATCACAAACAGTCCAATTATATTAGCTGTTTCAGAATCAGCACTTGAATATATGGATAAAGATATTCTTATGGGCATGATACGTGGTGCAAAATATAAAAAGAATCAAATAGCTTTACATCTGGATCATGGTCACAGTTTTGAAATATGTAAACTTGCGATTGATATTGGATTTTCATCTGTCATGTTTGACGGCAGTGCTTTGCCTTTATCAGAAAACATCAAAATTTCAAGACAAGTTTCAGATTATGCACATAAATTTAATGTATCAGTTGAAACAGAATTAGGTATCTTATCAGGCACAGAAGACAAAAACACTAAATCTAAAATACATTCTTACACAGATCCAACGATAGTAAAAGATTTTGTAAAGCAAACAAAAACCGATTCGCTGGCCGTAGCAATTGGAACAGCACACGGTGCATATAAAAGAAAAAACAAAAACGAATCTTTAAGATTTGATATTCTTGAAGAAATAGCAAAAACAATACCATCTGTTCCATTAGTTTTACATGGAGCATCAACTATTCCTGAAAAATACATCAAACAAATAAACAAATTTGGTGGAGATATAAAAAATGCTTATGGAATAGCACCTGCCCAGTTACGCAAAGCCATTTCTTTTCATATTGCAAAAATAAATATAGATTCTGATTCACGTCTTGCATTCACAGCTGCAATTCGCGAAACACTATCAAAAAACACAGATATTTTTGATCCAAGAAAATATTTATCCTATGCATCAGAACAAATTACAAAAAATTGTATTGATGAAATACAAAATATTATGGGATCTGGGTATAAATTTTAATAAAAAACCGCCATTGATGGCGGTTTTTTTTATATTTATTGTGTTATTTATTTTGCGCGTTCAACATATTCTAATGTTTCTGTGTTAACAACAATTTTTTCACCTTGTTCAATGAAAGTTGGAACTTGAACACGAACACCATTATCTAAAATCGCAGGTTTACCACCGCTGCTGGTTGCTGTTTGACCTTTCAATGCAGGTTCTGTTTCTTCAACAGTTGCAACAACCGTTTTTGGCAAAGTGATAGATACAGGATGTCCTTCTACAAAGTTTGCTTTTACCAACATTTCTGGTGCCAAGAATTTCATTTGTTCCCCCAAAGAATCGTTTGGCATTGTAAATTGTTCATAATCAGATAAATTCATAAAGAAAGCATCTGTTCCATCAGAATACAAATATTGGCACTCTAAATCTTCAACCATCAATTTTTCAACTTTATCTTCTGCACGCCAGCGATCTCCACCTTTGTTTCCAGAATCAATATCACGTAAATCTGCTTGAACAAAAGCACCACCTTTACCTGGTTTAACTTTTGTAATAGATGTTACAGAATAACGTTTACCATTGTGAGAAATAACCCAACCCACACGCATATCGTTAGCAATATAAGATGCCATTTGTTTACCTCTTGTTAATATTTTCACCTTGTAAGAATATAATAAACTTTTATCATTCGCAACATTTTATTGCGATTCTTCACGTTTATGCTGCCAATATCTGTCTATTGATTCCAATATACATTTATCAGCCACAGCACGATCCCCCCAACCTATCACCTTAGACCAAGAGTTAGGCTGTAAATCTTTATAATGCTGAAAGAAATATTCTATTTTTGATCTTAATATAGAAGGCAATTCTTCTATGAAATTTGTTTCTGTATAATAAGGATCAATTCTGTCCAATGGAACACAAATAACTTTTTCATCCCCACCAGCTTGATCTTCCATTAATAAAACACCTATTGGACGAATCTCAATTAAAACACCAGGCATTAACGGTGCATTACAGACAACAACACAATCAAGTGGATCACCATCATCACCTAATGTGCCAGGGAAATAACCATAGTTTGCAGGATATGCCATAGGAGTATGTAAAACTCTATCTACTTTTAACATACCTGTTTCTTTACTGATTTCATATTTAACAACACCATTTTCTGGAATTTCTATAATGGCATTCATCTTTTTTGGTGGTTCTTTTCCAGGAGTAATATCTTGAATAAACATATAAAAACCTTTTTTGTTAAAGCTCAAAAAAACCGCCGTACAGGCGGTTTTTATAATTTGTATTTTTACATACGCATTGGCATCAATACGAACAATGCATCTGTATCTTTTTCTGTAGATTTAATAATTGTTGGTGATAAAGATTCTTGCATTTCTATTTGGAATTTTTCACCTTCAACTTGGCCTGCTACATCTAATAAGAATTTAACATTAAAATTAATTGTGAATGTTGTATCACCATTATATTCAATATCTAATTCTTGAGTTGCAGTTCCCGCATCTGGACTGGATGCATTAATAACCAATTTATTCATTGAAAAAGACAATTGAACAGATTTTGTTTTATCAACACTGGCAACAGAAACCAAATCAACAGCATTAATAAATTGTTTTCTGTCCAATATTGCAATTTTATCATTACCTTTTGGTATAACTACACGATAATTTGGATATTGTGCATCAACTAATTTACTGGTCAAAGTAGCTGCCCCGACCGTAAAACGAGCTTTTGTATCAGATAATTCAACCAAAACATCATCTACATTTGCATCTTCTAATAACTTAGACAATTCACCGATAACACGTCTTGGCAAAATCACAGATGGCATTCCGGTACTATCAGCAGGTGCATTTATTGCACACAAAGCCATTCTTTGAGCATCTGTCGCTACAGCTGTTAATTTACCAGTATCTTCAGAAATATGGAAATAAATACCACCCAAATGATAACGAACATCATCTGTTGGGATAGCAAATTTAGTTTGATTTATCAAATGAGCCAAATCACCAGTAGTCATTTGAAATTTAGTATTAAGATTTCCACCAGCCATTACAGGGAAATTTTCTGCAGGTAATGTTGGTAAATGAAATACTGCACGACCACTTGAAACAACCAACTGATCACCAGATTGTTTAAAACTTATTTCTGCATCATCTGGTAATTTACGAACTATATCATATAACATTTGTACAGGAACTGTTGTTTTACCAGACAAAGTTATATCTGCTGCAACATGTTCAACTAATTCTAAATCTACGTTTGTAGCAGACAAAATCAAATCATCTGAAACTTCTATTTTAACATTAACCAATATAGGCAAAGTTGCACGTTTTTCAACAATAGATTGCATATGCCCCAGCGCACGTATTAAAACCTGACGAAACACTGAAAATTCCATAATATTCTCCTGTGATTTTTATAAATTACTTTTTTTAGTTATAAGCAGTTTACCAAAAAACACCGATTCGGTGCAAGAGTAAAACGCACCAAAATAGAATATTATTTTTTTGACAAAAATTTGAAAACTTGACTAATTTATCATTGTTTTTTCAATTTTGGTTTTCAATTTTTTAATATCGTCATATTTCTTTATGTTACCTTTTTCTGCAATAGATATATCACCTGTTTCTTCGGACACAACCAAAACAATTGTATTTGAATTTTCGGTCATACCAATGGCAGCTCTGTGTCTGGTTCCATATTTCCATTGTAATTGGTTTTGAGACAAAGGTAATATCGCACCAGCATATTTAATTTCATTTTCAGAAATAATCACTGCCCCATCATGCAAAGGTGTTTTATTAAAAAATAATGTTAATAACAATTCACTGGATATTATCGCATTTATTTTTGTTCCAAATCTTTCTATGTTAACATCTTCTATATCTTTAGCAAAAACTATCAAAGCACCAGTATGTTTTTCAGACATATAAGACACGGCCTTTATTAATTCATCAACAGATTTTTGAATTTTTTCTTTTCCTTGAACATCTTGTTTAAAAGCAAAAACAACGTTCTTAAAACCTTTAATATTTCCCATCAAAGCTAAAAACTTTCTTAATTCTGGTTGAAATATAACTATTAAAGCAACAGACAAGAATAATGCTATCCAGTGTAAAAAGCGTCCCAGCAAATATAAATGCATCCATGGCAAAATAAAACTCAATCCCCACAATAAACCCAAACCAAACAGCCCACGCACCAATTTTTCAGACGAAGTATTTTTGATAAAACTTACATAAAAAACATAAGTCGCAAAAACTATTATTGCAATTTGCAAAAAATCTAACCAATTTAACATTTATTGTCCTTTTGTTTCAAATAAAGTATGAGATAAAACTTCTATTGGGAAATTCATCCATTTTGGATCATCTTCTTTTGAAGGTGCACCTTCTTTCATAGCTGTTTGATAAGGATGATCATCAGCTAACCAACTTTCTAATAAATCACCAGCAAAGAAACCTGCTACCATACCGCCAGCCAAACTTAATCCACCTGTTAAAGGCGCTAATAACAACCCCAAACCAACAGCTGAGCCAACTTTACCAGCAATTGCTTTACCGCTGATTTTAAAATCTGGTTCTGCCAAATTTCCAGAAATTTGCAAAGCGTTAACCAAATTACCAGATAAAGATAATTTCAAACCACGAACAGGCACAGAAGCTAAAGACATTTCTATTTCTTCTTTACCCAAATTTAATGAACCTGCCAATCTTAAATTAATAACTTGTGATTCAACAGCAACACCATTTTGTGTTTCTATCAAACCATTTCTTAATTTAACATTAACTATTGCTTTATTTATTTTTATCATATCGCGTTTATTACCACTTAATAAGTCTTGAACATTTTGTCTTAATATAGTTAGGAAATCCCCTCCGTACATATATTCAACTAAATCAGAATGTGCATAACCTTTATCAACAGAATAAACTATCACAGGTCCAGTAATTGTTTTCATTATTCCAGACAAATCTGCACCATTAGCATGAACATAAAAATCTAAATTCACAGGTAACCCAGATAATACATTATTAACATCTATTTCTTTTAATATTTCGCCAACATAAATATGTTCCCCGTGTGCTGCAGATTTTGCTGTATACACACCATCTTTTGATATATCGGCAACCAAAATAACATTTACGTTACCTGATGCTATTTCAGTGTTTACATCTGCACGAACTTTATGATCTTTCACATTTAATTTTACTTTTAATTCAGATAACCCTAATGAATGAAAAATAATAAAATCTTTCCAATATAAATCTATATTTACATCCATACCGTATAATATATCTCCAAACAAAGGAATATTTTTAAAACAATTTAAATCTCTGTTTGGATGAATCCATTCTCTTCCTATGCCAAACCATTCTGGAAAAGATTTATATATATTTATCTTGTTAGATGTTATCTTTGCATTTAACACAGGTGTGTTTTTAGACCAATCATAAGTTCCAAAAAAACTTAATTCCGATAATCCTATATTCACAGAAGATTTTCTGAAAGATAATTTTTTTCTATCTATTGATACAGCTATATTTACTTTCATATTTGGAACTTTCATTATATCAACATTAAACCAATCACCAGATTTTTGTATATTTGGTATATCTCCGCGGACAATAATATCTATTGGTAATTTACTTGTACCTTCCAAAGCAATGTCCGCTATCAATGCTTCACCACCAGTAGCCATAGCTATTCTTACAGGATATATTTTGCGTTCAGTATTATACTCATTAAATTTTACAACAAATGGTAAATTGTTATTATAAGGTTTAACCCAACCTGTATATTCCATTTTGTCTTTATAATGACCGTTATTAAGCCCAAAACTGTTTAAAGCATATTTTCTACCATATATATTTGCAGTTATATTTTGTATTTCCAATCCAGAAAAAGGCATTTCTGTGAATGGATATTTTGAAATTGTATTAATAGATGTATCCGGCTGTTTTTCTGATGTTAACGATTCAACAAAAACTACAGAATTTTTACCTTCTGCATTTTTTTCTAAATTCATTTTTACATCATGAACTTTTATATATCTTATAACAGGTTTCTTTCTGAATAAAGAAATTAAATCTAAACGAACATCTATTTTATTAGCAGTAAATAAATTTTTTTCTTTTGCCCAATCAGCATTAGCTACCCTTACAGAATTTAATTCTATTTCTGGTCTTAAAGAAAATTTCCAAGAAATATGTCCATCTATTTCTACAGGTAAATTTGTTGTATCACGTAATACAGATAAAATGTTTCCACGTAACGTTTCTAAATTTATTTCATGCAAAGCAATTCCTAAAGCAACTATCAATCCCATAAAGAACAAAGCTATTATCCTTAACAACCAAATATACCTTCTATAAAAAATGTATAAAAACATATATGGCTCCTATGGTATTTGCAGTTCCAATAAATTTAATACAGGTAACATAAATTCTGGAACATTAGCACGTAAAGTAATCACTTTATGTGTACCAGGATGCTTGAAAGTTATTCTGAACGCAAATAAAAATAATTTTTGTGTATTCAAAAAAGATTTTAAATTTTCATCTATATCATTATTACCACGTCCATATAAATCATCACCAAATATAGGTGCTTTCAATGAATACGCACTGTGTAATCTTAATTGATGAGTTCTGCCTGTTTTTGGAGAGAACAAAATCCATGTTAACAAACCTGCCGCTTCACCCAAAACTTTATATTCTGTTACAGCACGTTGTGATTGTACACCTTTCGGAATTTGTGTTTTATCTTCAAAAACTTGTCCTTTGACAACATAATTATCAATTATTCCTGATTTATCAGTAATTGTTCCATTTAATAATGCTAGATATTCTTTATGTGCGGTTTTGTTTTGAAACTGACTTGCTAAATCTTGCGCAGCACGTTGATTTTTTGCAACAATTAATAAACCACTGGTTTCTTTATCTAAACGATGAACCAAAGAAACCTTATCATAAGGAAATAAAGCTGCTGCCATTTTATCTATGGATTTTTTTATACCTGTTCCTCCCTGCACTGCTAATCCAGCTGGCTTATTAAAAACAACTATATCATCATCGTTATAAATAATACATTTTCTTAATTGTTCTAAATCAGCCAAAGAAAATCTTTCACCTGTTTCTGTTTTATTAACTTTTTTGAAAGATTGTAAAGTTGGTGGTATACGAACCATATCACCAGCTTTAAGGATTTCTGTACCTTTACATCTTGAAGAATTTATTCTTATTTGACCACCACGACATAATTTATAAAAATCACGTTGTAACATACCAGGATAATTACGCAGAAACCAACGTAATAAACGAGTTCCATCTTCAACCTGTGAAATCGTCAAAAATTCAGCCATTAATTATTCGCCATAAGTAATAGATACCACATTATCATTTCCGTCTTTACAATTTCCACTGGCACCACTTTCTTTGTGATTAGAAGAAATGTAACCTACAGAATCAGACCAAGCCTTTGTAACCAAGCCTTCACAATCTGTTTTGGACAAACCATTAACTTTGACGATAAATTGACGATAATTAGCAGGATTAACAGCTAGTTCATAAGTACCTCCATATGGGTTTTTATTACTCATAGCTATTGCTCCAAAGATAGTTGAATTATCTATATTTGAAAAATCTTCATATTCGCCCAATAAATTACGAACACCTGATACAATTGCTGTCACATCATCTGTGACACGACTGCGTTTTTGTGTGTTAATAGCCGTAGAAATCAGCACAAAAGCACCAGCTGTGATAATTCCCATAATAGCCAAAACACCTATCATTTCTATCATAGAACGACCAGATTCTTGTTTCATTTTACACCTCTATTTGATTTTTATAAATTATATAATATCATATTTGTTATGAAGATTCAATTTAGAGATTTAATAGAAAACGCCCCTATGTCACCAGGAATATATAAAATGTATGATGGTGACAATAATCTGTTATACGTTGGAAAAGCGAAAAATTTATTAAATAGATTAAGACAATATATTGATATTTCTAAACTCGAAAACCATAAACAAATCATGCGTTCATTGGTTAAACGCGTAGAATGGGAAATAACACGTACCGAATCAGATGCTTTAATTTTAGAACAACATCTAATAAAAACATTAAAACCAAAATATAATATAATGCTAACTGATGGAAAGATGTATCCTATGCTGGCATTAACTAAACATGAATATCCAAGACTTTTAAAATTTCGAGGAAAAATATCACAACGAAAAGATGTTTATGGACCATATCCATCTGTTTATGCATTGAACGATACTATAAAAACTATTCAAAGTGTATGTAAATTAAGAACATGTAATGATACTTTTATGAAAAACAGATCACGTCCTTGCTTACTTTATCAAATTGGTCGATGCAGTGCACCATGTTGTTTACCACAACAAGATTATGATAAAAACGTTCAACTAGCACGACGTATTTTGACTGGCGACAGTGAACCAATCATTGTTGATCTGACAGAACAAATGAAAAAATATTCTGAACAAATGGATTATGAAAACGCAGCAAATATTCGTGATAAAATTTCTGCTTTAACAAAAACAACAAATAGCGGTATACGGCAAAATCAGCCGTATACATCAAATTTAGATTGGAATAAAAATGTTACAGAATTAGAATCATGGTTAAATTTAAAACTAGAATGTGTTGGTGTTTTTGACAATTCTCATTTATTTGGGAAACAACCTGTCGGAGCAATGATTGCTTTTGGTCATGATGGTTTTATAAAATCTTCTTATCGTCATTTTAAATTACATGATATGAAACGTGCTGGAAATGATATAGCCATGATGGAAGAATTTGTTACACGTGCAATAAAAGATGGACCAAAATTAGATTTAATTATAGTTGATGGTGGACCAGCACAATGGAATATTGCACAAAAAGTTGCTGATAATAATATACCTGTATTAGGTGTAACAAAAGGTGAAGTAAGAAACGGTGACGAACATTTTATAATGCCTGATGGATCGGTTAATACAACATTACCTAAGGATTCTGCTTTATTTTTATTGTTGCGTGCTGTTCGTGATGAAGCACATCGATTCGTTATTACATATCACAGAACCGTTCGTGCAAAACAATTAACAGCATCTTGCATAGATGAAATAGAAGGAATCGGACCTGTTAGAAAAAAACAGTTGTTACAATATTATGGTTCAGTCAGATCTATAATGGATGCAGATTTAAAATCTTTGTTACATGTTCCTGGGCTTGGAAAATCAGCAGCAAAAAAAATATATGCCTATTTTCATTCAGACGTGTTATAATGTACACATATACAAAAAGGAGAAAACATGAAATTTTTTGTTAATTTTTTATCAGCATTCCGTATAACAGCGGCTTTTTTAATAATACCAACATTAATGTTAAAATTGTTTTGGGTAACATTTATATTGTACGTTTTGGGTGCAGCATCAGATTGGTTTGATGGATTTTTAGCACGAAAATATAATTGTTGTTCAAAATTAGGTGGTGTGTTAGATCATATCGGAGATAAACTTTTGGTTTGTAATACATTAATACTTGTAACATTAATGGCACCTGTGTGGTTTGTTGTTATTCCTGTAATAATCATGATTGCACGTGAATTATATATCAGTGGATTACGTGAATTTCTAGGAACACAAAAAATTGAAATGCCTGTACCAAAGGCACGTTTTTCAATGGGAAAGATAAAAACAACTATTCAAATGGTTGCAACATGTGCATTATTATTATGGTTCGCAGTTGGTTCATCAATAACACCTGCAACAGATAGCCGTATAGTGTTTTATTTAATTTATATTTTACCACAAATTGGTATTTTCTGTTTATGGTTTGCATTGGTTGCTTCTTTATGGAGTGCCACAGAATACACATTTACATTTGCAGAAAAATTAAAGAAAATAAAATAAAAAAAAACTCATTATAAAAATCCGCCTGTACGGCGGATTTTTTAATGTTTAAAAAAACAACTTACACAAATAAATCTTTTACAAATTGTGCATGTTCAGTAATAAACTTAAATCTAAATTCTGGTTTTTTACCCATCAAATCATACACAAGTGTTTTTGTTTTTTCTGTGTCTTCTTGACCCTCTTCTGTCTTAGGAGGTAAATCAACACGAATCAATCTGCGAGTTTTTGGTGACATCGTAGTTTCTTTTAATTGATTCGGCATCATTTCACCAAGACCTTTAAATCTAGATATTTCAATTTTTCTGTTTTTATATTTTGTATTTTTTAAATCTTCTAATTCTTCATCTGTATCAACATATATAGATTCTGTTCCACAAGTTAATTTATACAGCGGTGGACAAGATAAATATAAATGCCCACCATAAATTAATTGTGGCATATATTGATAAAAGAAAGCCATTAACAATGACGCAATATGACTGCCATCTACGTCAGCATCAGTCATAACAATAATTTTTTCATATCTTAATTTTGAATCGTCCCAATCTTTAGCCGTACCTGCACCAATAATATCTATTAAATCATTTAATTCACGATTCGCACTGAAACGTTCATCTGAATTAGATAATACATTTAACACTTTACCACGCAAAGGCATGATTGCTTGTGTTGCTCTATCACGTGCTTGCTTAGCTGTTCCACCAGCAGATTCACCTTCAACGATAAACAATTCTGTACCTTCAACACCATGTTTTGAACAATCTGCCAACTTGGCCGGCATACGAATTCTTTTAGTAGGTGTCTTTCTGGCAACGTCTTTAACTTGTTTTGTTTTTATTCTGGCATTTGCTAAATTAACGACAAAATCCAACAAAGCATTTGCTGTTTTTGGATCAGAAGCTAAAAACATTTCCCATGGGTCACGCAAAGCATTTTCTGTGTATCTTGCAATTTCAGGATTAGATAGTTTTTCTTTTGTCTGACCTAAAAATTGTGGTGTCTTGTAAAACACTGAAACAATGGCAGCAACGGAATCAAAAACGTCTTCACTGATAATAGAAGCAGCTGCTTTATTATTTACTTTTTCACCATATGCTTTTAAGCCTTTTGTGATTGCTGCTTTAAAACCATTTTCATGTGTTCCACCATCAATAGTCGCAATTGTATTACAATAAGATGCGAAAAATCCATCATCAGATGCGGCACCATTTTCATCTGTTAATACTGTCAAAGCCCATTCTACACGTCCACAATCATCTGGAAAATCAACAGAACCACTGAAAATCTTTGATAAAATTTTTGGTTTAGAATCTGTTTTTTCTGCAACAAAATCTGCAACACCGTTTGGATAATAAAATACTTTATCAGATGGTATATTCATATCTTCTGTTAATAATTCTGGATTGCAATGCCATTCAATTTTAACACCACGTGATAAAAATGATTTAGCACGTGCCATACGATAAATTTTAACAGGTTTAAATACAGCATTTTCCCCAAATATTTGATCATCCAAAGTAAATTTTATTTTTGTTCCATGTGATTTGGTTTCAGCACCTTTTGTTATAGGACTGGTAACTTTACCACGAGAAAATGTTTGTCTCCATTCAAAACCATCTCTGGATATAGTAACATCCATATTTGAAGACAAAGCATTAACAACCGCAGATCCAACACCATGTAAACCACCACTGGTTTTATAAACGTTATTATTAAATTTTCCACCAGAATGCAAAGTTGTTAAAATAACTTCCAAAGCTGATTTTCCAGGATATTTTGGATGTTCATCCACAGGAATTCCACGTCCATCATCTGTTATTTCTATTGTTTTAGAATCAATTAAATTAACAACTATTTTTTTTGCAAATCCTGCAACAGCTTCATCAATAGAATTATCCATAATTTCTACTGGTAAATGGTGCCATGCTTTTTCATCAGTTCCACCAATATACATACCTGGACGCAAACGCACAGGTTCCAAACCTTCTAAAACTTCAATATCAGATGCATCATATTTATTCATAATCTTTCTTCCTGTATTAAATTTATCACAATATTATTAGAACATTTTCGCACTTTTCGCAAGGTAAAACTATCATTTTCAGCCTAAAAAAAGCCAAAAAATTATATAAAAACACACTTGATTTTTAACATAATATACC
The DNA here is from genome assembly GCA_017528045.1 of Alphaproteobacteria bacterium. Taxonomy (GTDB): domain Bacteria; phylum Pseudomonadota; class Alphaproteobacteria; order Rs-D84; family Rs-D84; genus Enterousia. The sequence continues at coordinate 27,661 of JAFXPG010000004.1, forward strand.
TATATATTTCATACAAAGTTAATAATGGGTATAAAAAATGAATAAAAATCCTTATGAAGTTTTGGGTGTTGCAAAAGATGCATCCGATGCTGATATCAAGAAAGCTTATCATAAATTGGTTATGAAATATCATCCAGACAGAAACCCTGGTGATAAAAACGCAGAAGAAAAATTTAAAGAAGTAAATAATGCTTTTGATATTTTAAAAGATCCTCAGAAACGTGCCGCATATGATCGATTCGGAGATGCTGCTTTTGCTGGTGGTAACGGTGCCAGCGCAGGTGCTGGATTTAATGGCAATCCTTTTGGAAATGGGGCTTTCCATTTTAATATGGGCTCTGATATGGGCGGCATGGAAGATATCTTACGCGAAGCCATGCGCGGTTTCGGTTTTGGGGGTGGATTTGGTGAAGATAGTCGTTCTGCATCACAACAACGAGGACGAGATTTATTAGACGAAGTTGTAATAGATTTAAAAGATGCTTACTTTGGAACTACGCACACTGTTAAATTCACCAGTGCTGTTAAATGTGATAAATGTAGTGGTCACGGAACAGCAGATGGGAAACCTGCCCCAGTATGCAAAACATGTGGTGGTACAGGATATGTTCATACCAGACAAGGTTTTTTCGCTGTTGAAACACCATGTCCAGATTGTCAAGGTTTAGGTAAAAAAATTGATAAAAAATGTTCTCAATGTGATGGTACAGGAACAATAAACAAACAACGCACGTTAGATGTAAAAATTCCAGCAGGTGTAATGGATGGTGCCAGATTACGTATGGCTGGCATGGGGGAAGCTGCACCAAATGGTGGTACACCTGGTGACTTTTATATTGATGTCCGCGTTCGTCCAGATAAAAGGTTTGAACGTATTGGTAACGATTTATTAATGCATATGGATTTAGATTTCACTACACTAGCCTTGGGTGGTGAAATAGAAATAGAAACTTTGGACGATAAAAAATTATCAGTAAAAATACCAAGCGGAACACAAGTTGGTGAAAAAATGCGTATTCGTTCACATGGTATGCCAAATGGACGCGGTGGATTTGGTGACTTATATTTAGAAATAGGAATTACAATTCCAAAGAAACTGAACGATAAACAAAAGAAAGCTTTAAACGAATTTGCCGGAATAAAATCTGATAAAAAAGGATGGTTTTAAAAACATCCGCGTTTCTGCGGATGTTTTCTTTCCCCTTTTCTGTTCAAAGAACAAAACTTATTTGCACAATTTCACCATTTCTTCAATTTCAGCATTTAACATCAAATCCATAGATTTTTGTTTTTCTATTTGTGATAAAGCATAAACAACTGTGGCATGATCACGACCACCACATACGTTTCCAATTTCTGTTAATGACAAATTTGTTGAATTCTTTAATGCAGCCATCATTATTTGACGTGCACGTGTTAATCTGCGTGTACGTGAATTACCACAAATTTCATCATATGATACTGACATTTTTTCACACATTGATTTTACCATAGAAATTGGTGTTTTATTTTTTTCTAAAACATCACCTAATAAATGGGAAGCAACATCCATATTTACATGTTCACCCATTAATTCTTCATATGTTTTGATTTTATTGATTATACCATTTACTAAATGACCGTTTTGTAAAATATGTTTTGATAATTCTGATGCAACTGTTACATCAACACCTGCATTAATTAACATAGAACGACGAACGTAAGCATTTGGTGCAACCATATCTACGACCAAACCAGAAGCAAACAAAGACTGTATACGTCTGTCAAAACCATTTAATGCACTTGGTGCAACATTTGCAGTTAAAACAACATTTTTACCAGAATTACGCAAATCCATAACTAATTGAATAAATTCTTCTGTTGTTGCACGTTTACCAGCCAAAGCACACACATCATCTAAAATGAAAGTATCACAGTTACGACAAAAATCTTTAAAGGAAAATATTGTTTTATCACGTAAAGAACGTGCAAAATCAGAAACAAATTGACCGCCACTCATCAAAACAACTTTTTTATCAGATGCACCACAAATACAATTTGCTAATAAAGTTTTTCCACACCCTTCTGATCCATGAATAAATAATTGAGAAAAAGAAGCATCACCCAAAGCTATTTTTTTACAAGCAGCCACAGCAAACATATTTTCATCAGAAACAATAAATTTTTCAAAACCTGTTTTTTTATTAATATTTTGTTTTTCTTTTACAGGACTATATTCACAAATAACATTATCATTAGCAGTTTGAATAACATTATTATTAGAACGAACACATATATTTAAATTTAAAAGAAAATCCGCCGCTATATTTTCCAGAGTATTTCCATATACACTTTTAACATAGTCGGCGGCGAATTGGTTGTGTGCAATCAAATTTAAACAACACCCATCTATCTCTATCTGCAACGGCGCAATCCAAGTTGTAAATCCGGCAGAATCTATTTTGGCCGCAAAAGCCCCCATTATTGATTCTGAATTTACATTTTGTTTTGTAACTATTGACTGCATGTTGTTTGCTCCTTTTCCTTCCCACAAAAGAGTTACGACCACATTTTTTTAAGGTATAAAAACACCCCAAACATAAACGATAAATTCTAATCTTTATTTAGAATTTATTTTTATGCATCCCTACTCTTTTCTCTCACTTTTTCGATTGATGTTATCAATCATTTGGATACACGAATAATTTATAAGATTAATTTCTGTTTGCAACAAAATGTTAATGAATTTTTAAAGATTTATTTTTTGACAACGATTCGTTTTTTTCTTTGTTTTTCGCACTTTGTATATACATTGTATATACATATAAAAAATCAATTTAAAACATATCCACCATCTTGTTTTCTTATCAAACCTTGTAATTCCAATACAACTAAATCAGACTTAATTTCCGAAACACTTTTTTTGACAATATTTGCCAATACAGATTCTGATACAGGAATCATTCCTAACTTATCTAAGATTTCATTTTCTGATGCAATATTTTTCTTCTTATTTTGTGTTTTTTCTTCTTCAAAAAAATCTTTTGATGACATACATAATGTTGCCTGCCCATTTTTTATCAAAGAATTAGGTCCTATACTTCTTGGATCGCTTGGATGTCCAGGCACAGCAAATATATTTTTATTATATTCTAAAGCGAATCGGGCTGTGGTCATACTGCCTGATTTTGCATCAGCTTCACCTATTATCAACAAATCAGATAACCCTGCAATCCAACGATTTCTTTGAACAAAATTATTTGCATTTGGTTTTGAACCGACAGGCATTTCACTGATTATTAACCCACGTTCCAATATTTCATAATAAAGCGATTCGTTTTCTAATGGCCATATATAATCTACACCACCAGCTAGTACTGCGATAGTTTGACTGTTTCCTTGTGCCTGCAAAGCCCCAGTATGCGCCGCAGTATCTGTTCCCATAGCCATTCCTGAAACAACAGCAAAATTATGTTCTGCAAATTTTGTTGCAAGATCAGATATAAAATTCATACCTGCTAATGTAGAATGTCTTGTCCCAACCATAGAAACTAATTTTTTATTCAAAACATTTTTATTACCACGAACAGAAATTATTATTGGATGATTTTTTATTTTTAATAAATTTTCAGGATATAAAGAATCATCATCACTAATATATGTTATTCCCAAAACATTTGCATTATCAATTTCTCGTTTAACAGAATCTATAAAATCTTGATTTAAATTTAAATATTCTATAACCGAATCTATATTTCCGTGTTCTGATAATAATTTATTATAAGTCACTGGTCCTATATTAGGACTTCTTAATACTAAAAGTTTTTTTAATATATCTTCCATAATAAAAAGATTGTAGAACAAATCTACAATCTTTCGAAAGTAAAAAATTAAATAACGATTCTATTGTTCAATCCAAACATATATATAATCGCTTGGCAATTCAGCACCAGGATGTAAATTAGCAGGATTTCTGGTTCTTATTGCATCAATTCTTGGATCGTCTTCTATTATATCAGAAACAGCTTGTGTAAATTCATTATTATTATAAACATCTTCTTTATTATAAGTTTCTGTCTTATCATAATAATTATTCAGAACATCTCCTTCTACTCTGTCTGTAACAGTATCTACAATCTCGTTAATTGTATCAGTACATACATTACAAGAACCTGTACTGCTTGGTGTTCCACCCGTGTTAGACCCCGTATTAGTTCCAGTATTTCCACCAATATTGCTGCCTGTATTACCACCAGAAGGTTGTACCGTACTGTAAGGTTTTGTGGAAGAAATCACTGGAAATCTTGAACCACTACTTGTTAAAACACCAGAAAGCCCAGAAGTCTTTGTTCTCAAAGTTCCTATACGTGCAGTATTAGCTTGTTTGATATTGCTTGCCTTTGCTGGTGCCATTTGTACCGTTCCCGCATTTTTATTTCCCAAAACACGCACAGATGGTGCAGCAGATACAGCAAAAGGAATAAACAAAACTGCTAACAATAAAAATTTTTTCATAATTAATCCCCTTATTAATTATTTCCATATTCATCAACTAATATCTTATAAACTTCATAATTTTTTGAACTTTGATAAGAATTTAAATTATCTTTTATACTTCTTATATAACCAATGTATTCTTCATATTTTGCTGGATTTGTTTCTTTTAAATTTTCCATTTGTTTTATATAAAATGTTTTTGTATCTCCTTCTGATAAATATTTAGATCTTTGACCTTCCAATTTACCACCTGAAACCTTATCAAACATTTTATTTCCAAAAGCTTCCATAACACCAACACCCAGTCCTAAACCACCAACTGTACTGGCAACAATACCACCTATTCTTGCACCTTTTCTGGCTTCTAAAATACGTCTTTCCATTTCTTTTTCATTTACCCAACTGCCACATTCTATGTCTTCACCCCACATAAAATATTTAGGTTCTATATCAGAAACAGATATTCTAGATTCATCATTTGATTTTAATTCAACACGAACAAAACAAACGTTATTTTCTGGATTTTTAATATCTTCCTTCATTAATGCATAATTAGAAACATCACTGTATTTTGAAGCCCAAACAAAAGTATTTCCAATACCAATATTATTGTTTAAGCAAGCATTTCTTTCTGCTTCACGCATATCTTTTTGTTCTTCTTCTGTTATTTCTTCTGTTTTGGTATTTGTGGTTGTCTTTGTGACAGTTCCCATACTCATACCATTTAATTGATTAACAGAAGCAGTATATCTTGGTGCAGACATAATTCTATCAGACATAGCAGGACGACGCCCCGTGCTTTGTGCAGCAAAAACATCAAAAGCTATAAAAGACAAAACAAATAAAGACACCAAACGTTTCATATTAAAATCCCTCTCATTATGTGTGATTATATCACAAAAAGGCTTAAAATACAAACACTATATGATACAAATTATTATTTTTTCCACTTCCATTCTACTTTTGATTCTTTACCAGATATCAAACGCATAATATTTTCCCTGTGACGCCATAAACATAACAAAGATATTGCAAGAAAAGCCAATCCATAATAAAAACTTATGCAAAAACCTAAAACAGGCATAAAACAGAAAACCATTATTGCACCTGCTGAAGAATATCCAGTTCCCAAAGCAATAATCAACCATTCTATACCACATATGATAAAGAATATTGGGTTAGCAGCCAACATAACCCCAAATAAAGATGAAATTCCTTTACCGCCATGAAATTTTAACCATACAGGAAAACAGTGTCCAACAATTGCAGCAAAACCACACCATATTGCAAAAACACTGCCACCAACATAACGCCCTATCAACACAGCGACAATAGCTTTTAACATATCCAAAATCCACGTAAGCCCGGCTAGTTTTAAACCACCAACACGCATAACATTTGTTGCACCGATGTTGCCACTGCCAACTTTACGCAGATCACCTTTGTTAAAAAGTTTTGTTATTATTATTCCAAAAGGAATAGTTCCTAATAAATAAGAAATGATTAATGAAAATATGTATATCATGTTATTTTTCCTTGATTTTATGTTTGTTTTCTATAAAATAGCATAAAACCATAAAAAATAAAAGGAAAATAAAGTGGCAAATCATAAATCATGTGATAAAAGAATTTTAGTGACAGCTAAAAAGAACGCAATTAATACTGCACGTCGCAGTGCTGTTAAAACAGCAACAAAGAAAGCTTTGACAGCTATTGAATCTGGTGATAAAGCATCAGCAGTTGCAGCAGCACGTGCAGCAGAAAGCAAAATCATGAAAGCTGCAGGCAAAACAATGCCAAAGAAAGCAGCTTCTAGAAAAGTTTCACGTTTAGCTAAAAAAGTTGCTAAAATTGCTTAATTGAACTTTTATCAAATTTAAAACCGTCCGATTGGACGGTTTTTTTATAATTATAAAAACTTATTTATTATTATTTTCTATATCTTTTTGTATAACAAACAAAAAAAAACATCCGCGTTAAAACGCGGATGTTTTATTTATATACATGTATTTAATTTAATGGTGCACCCCAGTGTTGTTGGATACTGCGTTCTGCATCCATTGGGCTGACCAAAACTTGTGGGGTTAAGATAACGACCAAAACTTCACGTGATGCCGCTGTTTCACGAGAACCAGACAATGCCATAAAGTCTGCATCACCTAATCCGTATCTTGTATCATCACTCTTTTGTTTTTCAAATCCAGATACAACTAACATTTGGCCAGATTCCATAATTACTTCTTGCATAAATGAACGTTCTTCAACTTCTGGTAATTGTAAAGTAACTGCACCAATTGTTTGAGTTGACATTTTTAACAATTCACGAACAGACATTTTAAACAATAACAATATTTTGCCGTTTTCTAAAATATTTGGCAATAATTGCATTGAAAAACCTGTTTCCAAATCATCTTGATCTACAGTACTGGATTCAACAGTTGTAAATGTTCTTGATTCAAAACGTTTAATATATCCTGTTGTTCTGGTATTAGTAACAGGGGCAACACGATTGTTACGTGTAGTTACACCAACATTTGTAACCAAAGAAACTTTACCCTGCTTTGCCAACGCTTCAATTAAAGCATTTGTACCAGCCATTCTTGCCATAGACCCATTATTAATTTGATCATTTGTATAAGCACCAGCAACAGTACTACCAGTAGCATCCAAATGTGTTGCCCCTGTTGTTGCAGATAAAGCATTAGATAAAACAGCAACGTTCATAGAGGAAGCTTCTGTTGTTGACAAATTATTTTTTGGATTTGCAACAATATTCAGACCAGATGCAGAATTAATTGCCGCAGCCAAATTCAACCCAAATGCAGATTCATTAGATAAAGATACCTGTAAAACCTTAACATCTATTGTCACCAATTGGGATAAACGTTTATTTTGTTTTGCAATATATTCACCAACACGACTTAATATTGAAGGTGCAGCAGTCACAGTAATTGTTCCCAAACTGCGGGATACTGTAAATTGAGCATTTTTAGAACCATTAATAATAGAACCAATCGTAGATTCAACTTCATCCCATTCTTTTAATGTAGATTCCAAAGACACCTGATTTCCATCATCTGTTTGGACGGATGATTGATAAGACACATCTGTTCCAAGTGCATATAATGTATATGTTCTGGTTTCTGTTTCATAGAAAACGATGGAATTCTTATCATAATACCACAACAAATCTAAATCTGTTGCAATCTGAGAAAGCAATCCAGACAATTTACCAGTATAAGCAATATCCATTGTCTTTTTTATTTTTTCTGTATCTACTTGACTATCTATTTTTACAGGGATTCCCGTAATAGAATTAATATCGTTTGCTAAAACTTGTAAAGTCACAGGTTCATTCAAAACCAAAGTGACACCTGTATCTGTTTCAAATTTTGCTGGCAAAGTATTTTTATGTTCTAACAAAGTAGATTTGTTTCCCAACCAAACACCTTCTGACATAGAAACAGTATCTCCACTGGCAACTTTAGCACGTGGATTTTTAGCCATCTCAAAAGCTTCATAAGCATTTATAAAATTTTGATCAACAGTTGAAGACACTTTTGCTGATTCATGCAAAGTGCATCCTGATAACAAAATTCCAAAAACAGCCCCAATTAAACAAAAATTTAAACGAGTTGTCATATTTTTCTCCTACACGCATCCACGTTATTTTATTATTCTTCTGTTGTAGAAACAACAATTACACGATTTCCTTTATAAAATTTAGCATAAGGAATTGGTGTTGCACGTTCAAAATTACGTATTAAAGCAGATGCAACATCAACAAAACGACCTTTGAATACAGCGCTAGCTTCTATTGGATATTCTCTTGATGTAGTCCAAACCAGATCCCAGCCTTCTTTATCACACCAAGATTTTAAAACTTCACGTAAAGTTTGGCCATTTGTAACAACCCAAGAACGAACTTGATCTTGGACTTTCGCTGGGGCTTCTTCTTCAACGTTCGAGTTAACAGCAATGTCAGAGATATCATCTGAATTTACAGAAACTGCTTCATCACATCCCGAAACAGGTTTAAACCCAGCCCTTTCTGCAAATACTGCATAATCATCTGATCTTTTTGCACAATGTTTATGACTACTGCGAGACATAGCTAAAACAGAACCACCATCATCTTCCATCATTTCACGATTCATCAAAGGCATTTCGGTATCATTTGCACATTCATAATCAAACCCAGCAGGAATCATTATTCCGCTTGTAATATTTGGGCCACCACTCCATCCAGTACCAGAAACATTAACATTATTTTCTATGACCAAACCGTCACCAACTTTCGATACAACTTTTTTACCACATTCTGCCCCACCACAAGCAACTTCAACGTCTACTTCTGATCCTGCAATTGGCCAAGTTGGAATTTGTTCTTGAACAACTTCAACATATTCTTGCTGAACAGGTTCTTCTTGTTGTTCATATTCAACAAAGTCAGTAAAGACTTCTGAAGTAACAACTTGATTTAAATTTTCTGCAGATACAGCAACCCCAAAGGTGCTAAAACCCAAGACAAACGCACAAATTTTGCGGAACATATTTCTTCCTTTCCTTATTATTATAAGTATGATTATAACAATTTGACCGAATCTGTGCAAGACTTAAAAACGATAATTCAAAAAAAAATCTAAGATAAAATCGCACGAATCGATAAAACGTGTTATACTTAACCAAAACAAAGCTAAAAAATGGGGTTATTTTATGGAAAATACTGTTATTTTGATACTGGTATGCTTATCTGCTGTTATAAGTTTAACTGCTGCATATATGTTATTCAAAAACACGAAAAATATGCAAAATATTTCTAAGACTTTAACTTACCAATACAATTTATTGGTAAAAATTCAAACCGTATTAAAAAACAAAATGTCTGTTAATGAAACCACTGATAAAGCAGAAATTATTTATCAAGATTTACTGCAAGATTTAATTCCAGTTATGGCAGCTATAGATGTCATGCCAAGAAATACTTCTGAACATCCATTATGGCGCGCACTAGGTGGAATTATGGACGAATATAAAAACAACCCTTTTGTTTTAGAAAAATTACGTCGTGCTATTAAACTAGATTCAAATATTGCACATAACATTAACCATTATTTAAACCACGCAAATCAATTTTTACAATATATGGCAAACACAGATACAGATGGTATATTATCTACAACATTCACAGATGGTTTGTTAGGACAATCTTTAACATTTTTTGCACAAGCACAAACATTGGCAACATCAGATAAATGAAAAAACTAAACGAACAGCTTATTAAAGATATTTCACAACAACGAAATGAACCTGATTGGTTGTTGAAATGGCGTCTTGATGCTTTCAATATCTGGAAAAAAATGCAAGAACCACATTGGGCTGAAATAGATTATAGTCCAATAGATTATGATAGTTTGAATTATTATAATGAACAAAAACAAATTGATAATTCTGAATTAAAAAAAACATATCAAAAAATGGGCTTACCCGAATCTGAACAACAAGCACTACTTGGTATGGCAACCGATACAGTTATAGACAGCAAATCTGTTCATACATCTTATACGGATGAATTAAAAAAATTAGGAATAATATTTTTACCTTTATCAGAAGCTGTTATACAATATCCAGATCTAGTTAAAGAACATCTGGGCAGTGTTGTTCCGAATAATGATAATTTTTTTGCTGCATTAAATGCTGCTGTATTTTCTGATGGAACATTTGTTTATATTCCAAAAGATACAAAATGCCCTATTGATTTGGCAAGTTATTTCCGAATCGAAACTGCAAAAATAGGACAATTTGAAAGGACTCTTATTATTGCAGATTCTGGATCAACATTATCTTATATGGAAGGATGCAGTGCACCACGTCGTCCGAATCACCAATTACACAGTGGTGTTGTTGAAATAATCGTAAAAGATAATGCATATGTAAAATATTCTACTGTACAAAATTGGTATGCAGGAGATTTCAACGCATCCAACGATAAAACAGTTTCAAATAACGGTATTATAAATTTTGTAACAAAACGTGGTAAATGTTACGACAACGCAGGACTTGATTGGACCCAAGTAGAAATTGGTTCCAGCATGACATGGAAATATCCATCAACCATTTTATATGGTAACAATTCACACAGTGATTTTTATTCTTTATCTATAACTCGTGGTTTGCAACAAGCAGACACAGGAACAAAAATGATTCATATTGGAAATAATTCTGTATCCAATATTGTATCGTATGGTGTAGCAACAGATAAATCTAAACAAACATTTCGCAGTTTGGTATCTTTTGTTGGTCAAAATTGTAAAAATGCCAGCAAATGTGATTCCAGAATCATTGGAAATGATGCTTCGGCCAACACAATTCCAACAATAATTCATTCTAATTCTACAAATCAACAATCACATGAAGCAACAACTGGCGCAATAGATAAAGATGCTTTATTGTTCTTAGAACAAAGTGGCATAGAAACAGATGAAGCAATTGCCCTTATTATCGGTTCTATGGCAACACCTATTATATCAAGATTACCTATGGAATTTTTGGTAGAATCTAAACAATTAATACAAATGGCGTTAAAAAAAGAATAAAAAATGTTAGAAATAAAAAATCTTTATGTATCTATGAATAACAAACCATTATTAGAAAATATTAATTTGGTTATAAAAGATAATTCTATACACAGATTATCTGGACATAATGGTTCTGGAAAATCAACATTAGTTAATACAATAGCTGGAAATCCAACGTATACAATAGATTCTGGTCAGATAATATTTAATGAAAAAGATATAACAAAAGAAAATGCCACAACACGTGCTTTAATGGGTATTTTTCTTGGCGGACAAAATGTTCCTGAAATACCAGGATTAACAGTATTAAGTTTTTTAAAACATTCCATGGCAGCACATAAACATTTTGACACTGGCAAAGAGTTATCAATGGGTGAATTTCTGGAAAAATTGGAATCAGCACGTGAACAATTAAATATTCCAAAAGAATGGTTAAATCGTTCTGTAAACGTTGGTTTTTCTGGCGGAGAAAGAAAACGTATAATGTTATTGCGTTTAATTTTAACTCAACCAAAATTGGCTATATTGGACGAACCTGATTCTGGTGCCGATGCAGATGTTCAAAAACAAATAGTTGATACAATTAAACAAATGCCTGGTACAACTTTTTTATTTATATCGCACCAAGAAAATTTTGCAAACATGTTAAATGTTTCAGAAACAACTTCTTTAGATAATGGAAAAATTATGATAAAATAAACTATGCAAAGAAAGGAAAAAACAATGCCAACAAAAAAAACTGTATTAACATCTTTATCTGAATGGTTATTTAAAAGACCTGTATTATTTACAATATATTTCTTTTTTATAATGTTATGTACAACAGGTATATTTGCTGCATCCAGAACATGGTTCGGTGTTGGCAGTTTCAATCAATATTCTTTTATACTGATTGTCGCATTTGTTATTTCTGTCTATTATTTCATAATAAAAAAATTACCACATTCTGATATGTCAAAAAATGATTTAATAGCAATATCAAATGGACACAGTTTAATTACAATTATTATTCCTTTGTTTTTATTGGCTTTTATTGGAACTGATGCCGCTTTGTTTCAAAGAAAAATGGTATGGTTATACTTATTACACCCAACATTATTTATAACTTTAGCAATTTTAATGATATTGTTAATGTTATATTTATCAGGTGTTGCGTTATCTTGTGTTTATGCTAAATATAAACGCGCACAAACGATTGGAATATCTAGTTGGAAAATAATATGTTCTATGCCTTTTACATTTTTATTAATGTGGATGCCAGGATACTTATTACCAGACACAAAAACTAAAACAAATTTAGAAATAAAATCTAAATGGTATTCCAAATTTAATGATTTTGTTTTGGCAAATAAATATAATACTTTATTTATATTCTTATTATTTTTGTTATTAAGAAACACATATGCTGGTTTACCTGTTTTAATATTGTCTTTGGCATTATTGTTAATATATGCTTTATGGAATTTAAAACACAAACAAGATTTAATAAAAAATATTAATCGCGTATATGCTTTAAGTGCCGTATTAATAAACGTAACTATAATAATTATTATGTTAATCTTCACACAAGGATAAAACAATGCACAGTTTAGTTTTCTTTATATCTTTAATGTTTTGTTTATGGATTGGACGTTCTATATTCATTCCTTTGTTATTTGCTGCATTTTTATGGTATTTAATAAATGCTATTTCTGCATATTACAGAAAAATAATGCCTTGTTATAAAGATAAAAATGGTGCATGTGCACTGCCTTCAAAAATGTTCAATATTATTTCAAATATTTTATCTTTTGGAACGATTTTTGGTGTAATATACCTGTTTGCAACACAAATCAAACCAATGTTATCAGAATTGTATAATGCAACACCAATATTACAACAAAAGTTATTATCGTTTTCTAATTTTATATCAACAAAAATTGGTATAGGTTTTGATATTGATTTGATGCCTAATTTACCCCAGATAGCAAGTTATGTTGGTTCTTCTTTAGCTGGAATTGCCACATCTACCGGTATGGTTTTGATATATTTGATATTTATGTTCATAGAACAAAGTTCTTTTAATAAAAAAATTAATGCTATGCCATTATCAAAAATAAAAGCAAAAAAATTACGCTTTATATTGTCCAGTATAAACGATAATATGAAAAAATATTTATTTACAAAAACATTTATTTCCGCTGCTACAGGTGTAAGTTCATATATAGCTTTGAAAATTATTGGATTAGAATATGCCAGTGTTTGGGCTTTCATAATATTTATTTTAAATTATATTCCAACAATTGGCTCAATACTTGCATGTGCTATGCCTATAGCCTATGCTTTAATAAGTGGTGATACATGGCATTTACCAGTATTCACAGCAATATCTTTAACAGCTATAGAAATAGTTTTTGGAAATATTTTGGATCCAAAATTAACAGGCAAAACATTGAATATTTCTACATTAGCTATATTAATAAATTTAGTCTTTTGGGGGATGATTTGGGGACTGGCAGGTATGTTTTTCAGTGTTCCAATATTGGCAGCAGTATATATTACAACAGCACAATTTGATTCAACACGTTGGATTGCTACTTTACTATCCACAGATGGGAAAATACCAGACGAAACACAAAATGATTAAAGTCTTTTCAGCATAGATATTGCGTTTTCCAATATTATCTTAGCTGAAACAGAATCCAATTCGGATTTGATTTTTGAAATGCTTTTATGCCCTATTTCTTCTGTTGCTGCAGCACTGGTTAAATTTTCTTCAATAAATATAATTGGCAAATCTGTTTGTGCTGATAAAGTATTTGCGAATTCACGTACCATCTTTGTTGTATCTGAATCAGAACCATCCGCATATAAAGGTAATCCCAATACAACCCCTGATATATTTTCATCTTGAATCAAACCAATTATTTTCTGAATTAATTCAGATTGTTGTTTGATATTTATCTGTTCTCTGGTAAAAACAAAATCTCGATTTATATCAGAAATAGCGATACCGCATCTACGTAATCCCCAATCTAGACCTAAAATTCGCCCCAGGCGCGGAAAATCCTTGTAATCAGATAAAATCATTGTATAATTCCTTATGTTTTAAATAATAGGATTCAAAATGGCATTTAGCAAGCAACAATTACAAAAATTCGCAGATTTAATCAAAATCGAAATATCTGATGAAAAATTAGAAAAAATGAACATTGACGGTGTTATAGAATGGTTGGATAAATTACAAAAAATTGATACAACTGGTATAACACCTATGTTAAGCCCAGCAGAACATAAATTACCATTACGTGAAGATGTTGTGACCGAACCAAATATGCGTGATAAAATATTATCTAATACACCTGATACTGCTGGCGTTTCACGTGGATATTTTGCTGTACCAAAAATCATGGATGAATAAATAAAGGTTGAAGATATGATAAACTTAACAATCAAAGAAGCATTAAAAAAATTAAAATCACGTGAAATTTCTGCGACAGAATTAACACATGCATATCTGGACCGTATCGAAAAATTTGGTAAAGATTTAAATTGCTATATTACCACAACACCAGAACGTGCAATAAGCGATGCACAAAAATCTGATGAACGTTATGCAAATGGAAATTCTCTTCCTTTGGATGGTATGCCAATTGCAATGAAAGATTTATTTGCAACACGTGGAATACGTACTACTGCTGCATCACGTATGCTTGAAAATTTTATTCCAGAATATGAATCTACTGTGTCTCAAAAATTAATTGATGCAGGAACAGTTTTATTAGGTAAAGCGAATTTAGATGAATTTGCTATGGGAACTTTTTCTAAAACATCATTCTTTGGTGCACCTGTTAACCCATGGCAAATTGAAAAAAGATTAACAGCAGGTGGATCTTCTGGCGGATCAACAAGTGCAGTTGCTGGTGGTCTTGCTATTGCAGCCACAGGAACTGATACTGGTGGTTCTATTCGTTTTCCTTCTGCAATGACAGGTTTGGTTGGTATGAAACCAACTTACGGTTTGTGCTCACGTTGGGGATGTGTTGCTTTTGCTTCCAGTCTTGATACCCCAGGTCCAATTGCACGCACCGTAGAAGATGCAGCATTAATGTTATCTGCAATGGCGGGACACGATGATAAAGATTCAACATCTTCACCAAATGCCAAATTTGAAACAGATGGTAATTTGCAACCTGTGTTGGGGGACGGCAAAAAATTACGCATTGGTGTAATTAAAGAATTTAAAGATGTAAAAATTTCAGATGATATGAAAAATTTATTTGAAAAACGTATTGCAGATTTAAAATCTATGGGTGCTGAAATTATAGAAGTTTCTATTCCTAATATCTTAGATGCATTGGCAGCTTATTATATAATTGCACCTGCTGAAGCTTCTTCTAATTTAGCACGTTATGATGGTATGCGTTATGGGTTACGTGTTGAAGGTGATGGACCTTATGATACTTATAAAAAAACACGTGCAGCCGGATTTGGTGAAGAAGTACAACGTCGTATGATTATCGGCACAGCCGTTTTATCAAGTGAATCTTATGAAGTATATTTCATGCAAGCTGCACGAGTCCGTCGTATGATTGCAGACAGTTTCAAATCGGCATTTGAACAATGTGATTTAATTGTTTGTCCATCAAGTGCAGGAACAGCAATGCCACTTGATTCTGATTTGACACCACTTGAATATTACGCACTTGATTTATTCACTGTTGCAATGAATTTGGCAGGAGTTCCATCTTGCAGTGTTCCATGTGGATTAGCACAAAACGGATTACCACTTGGTATGCAAGTTGTTGGTCCAAGATTTGCTGACATGCGTGTTTTAGAATTAGCAAAACATATTGAAACAGCGGCAAATATTGACAATAAACCTGAAACAATTATGGGAAAATAAAAAATGAATTGGAAAGATAGCAATAAAAAAATGGTGGCCAGAAGTGGAATCGAACCACTGACACAGGGATTTTCAGTCCCTTGCTCTACCAACTGAGCTATCTGGCCATCCGTGAGGAACATAGTATAGTATAAAAAAACAAAAAGCAAGGAAAAATAAAAATGTTTACGATAAAAGGCAAAACAACAGATTGGGAAGTAGTTATTGGATTGGAAACTCATATAGAGGTTTTATCAAACAGCAAAATATTCAGTGGTGCATCTGCTGACTATAATCCAACCGTAGCCCCAAACACTCAAGCATGCATGATTGATGTTGCTATGCCTGGTATGTTACCAGTGTTGAATAAATATTGTGTTGAACAAGCTATTAAATTTGGTTTGGGAATAAATGCAGAAATTTCCAGACATTCTAAATTTGCACGTAAACAATATTTTTACCCTGATTTACCACAAGGTTATCAGATTTCACAACCTGCAGAAGAGCCACCTGTTGTTGGACGTGGTTGGGTTGAAATTATGGGTGACGATGGTAATCCAAAAAAGATTTTTATTGAACGTGCACATATGGAACAAGATGCAGCAAAAAACAAACATGATATGCACCCAACAAAATCTTTTGTTGATTATAACCGTTGTGGTGTTATGTTGCTTGAAATTGTGACATTCTTGGACACAAAAAATCCAGAAAACAACTCATATATAACATCACCAGATGAAGCCGAAAGATATTTACGTGAAATTCGTGAAATCGCCAGAGCGCTTGGTGTTTCAAAAGCAAACATGGAAGAAGGTTCTATGAGAGCTGACGTAAATGTATCTGTACGTCCAGTTGGTTCAAAAACATTCGGTACGCGCACAGAAACAAAAAACATGGTATCTTTCAAATTCATTAAAAATGCGATTGAATACGAAGCACGTCGCCAAATTGAAATACTTGAAAACGGTGGCACTGTAACCCAAGATACTATGCGTTATCATCAAGATGACGGAACAACATCTGTGGAACGCAGTAAAGAAGATGCTTTGGATTATCGTTATTTCCCAGATCCTGATTTATTAGAATTAGAAATAAGTGATGAAGATATTGAACGTATACGTAAAACAATGCCAGAATTACCGGCTGCAACACGCGCACGCTATATCAATGAATACGGTTTATCTGAATATGATGCGAATCGTTTAACAGAAACAACAGATATTTCTCATTGGTATGATGATGCTGTTGATGGTAAAACATCACGTGCAAAACCTGTCGCAAATTGGATGATTTCTGAATTATTTGCACATCCTGAAAATTTTGATATTACAAATGAAATCAAAGAAAACACGGATCCAGATGCACCACGCATTATTACTCCTGAAAATATTGCAGAATTGGTTGATATGATTTCTGCCAATGAAATTAATGGCAAACAAGCCAAAGAAATATTTATTAAAATGTTGGATGGTGAACGCGGAACAATTCATGAAATCGCAGATAAATACGGCATGAAACAAATCACCGATACAGGTGCAATTGAATCAGCTGTTGATGAAGTTATAAAAAACAATCCATCACAAGTTGAACAATATAAATCTGGCAAGGTCGGATTACTGGGTTTCTTTGTTGGTAATGTTATGAAGGCAACACATGGTCAAGCTAATCCTGCGATGGTAAGTGACTTATTAAAACAAAAATTAGCTTAAAAATAATGCAGAATGTTATTGTCTTTATTTCACCGGACATAGATTATATGATGCGAGATAAAATAATAAAAGTTTTATCTCTAAATCATATAGAGGTAACAAACAATATAGATATAGCAACGCTTGTTATTCAAAAAGAAAATTTGGATAAAGCAATTAAAGATTTTTTTATGAAATTAAATACAAAACCATATGAATTGGTTATTTACCCACCAGAATTACCAATTATACAAAAAGAAAAAATAAAAAAATATGTTCCACGTAATATTTCTGTACCAGAATTTAATAAAGTACTTCAAATACGTAAACAATTTTTATCAAACAGAACAAGACGAAAATAAAAGAATATATCATGTTAAAAATGCAAAAATTTTTTATACAAACTTTTGGTTGTCAAATGAATGTTTATGATGGACAAAGAATTGCTGCCATGTTAGAAAAACATGGTTTAACACAAACAGATAATGTTGAAGATGCAGATTTGATTATATTAAACACCTGCTCTGTTCGTGAAAAAGCAACTAATAAAGTTTATTCCGCATTAGGTCGTATAAGACGCGCAAAAAAAGATTCTGCATTATTTGGAATTGTTGGATGTGTTGCAAGAGAATCTGGCAGTGATGCTTTTAAAAGAATACCTGAATTAAATTTTGTTTTGGGGCCACAAAGCTATCATAAATTACCAGAGATTATAAAAAATCCTGATACAAGATTATTAAATATTGATTTAGGTGGTTTGGAAAAATTTGATGAATTACCACAAATGACAAAAACACCATCAGTTGCATATATACCTATTCAAGAAGGATGTAATCATTGTTGTACTTATTGTATTGTTCCTTATACCCGCGGTCGTGAATTATCTCGTCCTTTTAAAGATGTTATGCAAGATACTTTGAATGCCGCAAAAACAGGTGCAATTGAAATTTGCTTCTTGGGTCAAAATGTAAACGGTTATAAATATACTGATGAAAATGGTAAATTATTTAAATTATCTGATT
Organism: Alphaproteobacteria bacterium; assembly: GCA_017528045.1. Classification (GTDB taxonomy): domain Bacteria; phylum Pseudomonadota; class Alphaproteobacteria; order Rs-D84; family Rs-D84; genus Enterousia. The sequence goes on from JAFXPG010000004.1 coordinate 46,289, forward strand.
TAATTCGTGAAACTGCAAAATTACCAGAAATAAAACGTATACGTTTTACATCAAGTTATCCAACAGAAATGAGTGATGATTTAATAGAAATGTTTGGTATCGAACCAAAATTATTACCATTTTTAAATATGCCTGTACAAAGTGGTTCACCACGTGTTCTTAAACGTATGAATCGTCCAGATGATATAAATGCATATAAAACAATTGTTAATAAATTAAAAACTGTTCGTCCAGATATTCAAATATCTTCTGATTTTATTGTTGGTTTTCCAGATGAAACAGATGCAGACTTTGAAGAAACTTTGAATATAGCACGTGATATAAAATATATAAATTCTTATTCATTTAAATATTCTCCACGTCCACATACAGCAGCTGCTTTGATGGATAATCAAATCAGTGAACAAATTAAATCTGTTCGCCTGCAAAGATTAGATTCACAATTAAACGAAAATCAACGAGAATTCAATACATCTTGTATTGGTCAAGAAATGATTTGTTTATTAGAAGGCCCAGATAAAACTGGTAAACATTTAATATTCAGAACACCTTATATGCAACAATGCATCGTTGAAAAACCAGAATCCGAAATATCACCTATGCAAAAAATCAAAATAACAGATGCTAATAAAGCATCTTTGCGTGGTGAAATAATTAAATAAAAAAATTAAAACATTGTTTTGATATTAACAGAGGCATTATAATTAAAATCGTATTGATTTTGATAAGCATCTATTTTTACATATGCACCTATTTCATCCAGAACGGAAAAACACCCTATTTCCATACCTGTCATTAAATCAACATTACTGGCCGTTGCTATCATTCCAGCAAAATCATATTTTATACCAATCATTTCATAAGAATATTTTATCTTAGATCCTGCAATTAAATTAATATTTTTATTTTCTGCATCTAAAACTTTTGTATATTGAAAATCAGCACCAGAAAATACACTTAATTTTAAATCTTGAAACACATCAAAATCATAACCCAAATTTAATATTCCATATTTAGAATTACCACGTGGATTGTTCACAATATCTTTATCATCATAAATATCTTTTGCGTTATATCTTGCAAAAGATAAACCAGCTTTTGCTTTCACCCAATAATTATCTTTATTAAATGCAAATTTTAATTCTGGGCTAAAAATTAAAACATCAAAATCATTAACATTATCTTTATAATTTAATTTGTTTAAATTTAAACCTATACCAAAAGATAAATTATTGTATTTATTTGCTATACCTGCTTTACCACTAAAACCATTTATTTTATTTCCACCAGTATAATTTGCACTAATAGCTATATCTGTATCGTATTGTTCATTTATAAAATCAATCATTAAAAGACTATTATTTATATATAAAGGTCTTGTTAATATTTTTTGATTAAAATGATAAGATTTGTTCATAATATCTTCTATCTCTTGCATGTTTTCAGCAGAATCAATTAAATTCATAAAATGCTTGTCTTTTTTATTATTATGTAATTTATCTAATAAAATTCCACGTGAATCATTCATAATTTTAGTGTAATCTTCTGTTTCACGAACTATACTGATAATGACACCATCTTTTGTATTTGTATACTCAAGTTTATGTAAGTCATCTACTTTTTCATTAAATTCTATCTCTACATTTTGCATATCAATAATATGTTTTATAGCATCATTTAAATTAGCATTTTTAATTTTTAAAACATTATTTCCGGAAAAAACTATATCTGTATCCCAATTATTCCATTCAGATAAATCATCTATATTAATATTAGAATCTTCAATTATATACTTTTGTGCTGATAAACTTTGTAATTCACTTAATGACAAATTATTAACATTTTTTATATCAACTACTAAATCTATGTTATTTGAACCTATTGATAATTTTTGAAGTTCTGAATTATTTGAAATATTTTGTAAAACAGCGGATTTTGCATTACCAGTATTTATTATATTACCTTCTATAACACCAGAATTAGTTATTATTAAATCTCTACCGGCCAAATTTATATTTCCATTTATAGTACCTTTATTTATTAAATGGGTATCATATAAAAGATCTATTTTAGTATTTTTTGAAAAAACACTGCTTCCTGGTTCAATAATAATTTCTGGTTCATTAAAATCATCAACGAATTCAGCACCTGTAACAATTTTAGCTTTTGATACAGATGTAAAACACAATATTAAAAATAATGATAATAGGTATTTATTCATAATATATTATGCTAGCACACATAAAAATATTTGAACAAGATAAAAAAATCCCGTATAAAAACGGGATTTTGTAAATAAAAACGAGGAAAGTTTATTAAAATTTATAACGTACACCAATGTCCCCACTGAAATTATGTAATCCAGATTGAACATCAATATAATTATAACGTGCTGCAACATCAACAGAATAACAACCAAAAGGCATTTCTAACCCCAATGTTGCCATACCTGAGAAAGCTGTATTGTCTTTGCTTTTTGAATAAGCAGCGGATTCACCTTTTGTTTCAACAAAAGCTAAACCGGCACCTAAACCTGCGAAAGGTTGAATATATTTATAATGACCAATATTCATATATGCATTTGCCATTAATTCTATATTTTCGCTGGTAACTTCTACATCAGCTATATCACCAAAACGTTTTGTATCTTTTCCTTTTGTAAAGAAAGAACCTTCTACTTCAAAACGTGCTGTATCATACATTGCTAAACCCAAAGCTGCACGAAGTTGATATGTATTTTGTGCAACGGATTTCTTTTCATCATTAAATCTATAATTCAAATTACCGTATGTAGCACCACCACGTAATGTAACATATGGCAAAATATCCCAACCCATAAAATTGGTTGTTTGTTGTTCATAACTGTATCCACCTGCGAAAGCTGGCACGGATAATAATACTGCCATTGAACCGGCAATAGGTTTTTTCATAAGTTTCTCCTTTTGTTGCTGATTAATCTCAACACTGATTATTCTATCAGACAACATATAATATTTATATAGGCATGTATCCATAGGAAAAACATCTTAAAGCAAATAAAACCACCGTATACAAAGATTTTAAGAAATTAATTTTTTGATTACAAAATCTGCTAACATTAACCCGAAACTTCCTGTAACCGTTATAACAGACCCAAATTCTTTACCACCATTTTTTTGTGGACTGGCATTTTCTACAGAATAAACGACAGGAAAATCTTTTATTTTTAATTCACGTACCATACGACGTATTTTAGCTGCCAACGGACAAACTGTCGTTTTTGAAATTTTATCTATTTTAATTTTTGTTATATCTGTTTTTCGTGCAGCACCCATACTGGATATAAAAGGAATATTTTTTTCAAAACACCATTTATATAAAGCAATTTTTGATGCAACGGTATCTATAGCATCTATGACATAATCAGGTTTTATATTTAATTGAGTATTTTCATCAAAAAACATATTAAAAACTTCAACTTGTATATTTGGATTTATATCTTGAATTCTTTGTCTCGCTGCATCTACTTTTATTTTATTTAAACTAGAATCTAATGCGAACAATTGACGATTTATATTTGATTCTTCGACTTTATCAAAATCAATTAATATTATATGTCCAACCCCACTGCGAGCCAAGGCTTCAATTGCAAAGGAACCAACTGCACCACAACCAACAACCAAAACTGTTGATTTTTGTAATTTATTTATTGCTTCTTCACCAAACAACAAAGTTATTCTGTGTAATCTATCCATTATTAATAACCTTTAAAGTATTTTCATATATAATTTCACACATATTTGCATTATGTTTTATATCAGATATTTTATTAACCAATTCAGATAAAATAACATTTTGTTTTGCATCTGTTTCAACCAATATTTTATCGTCTGGAATCATATTTATATATTTTATATTAGATACAGAAAACATAACATTATAATTTTCTAATAAATTTTTTAATATATTTTCACTGTCATTAAAACCATGAACAACTATCAACGGCAGTTCAGATTTTTTATATTGTTTAAATAAATGTAAAATTTTATCCCAAGCACCAACACAATGTAAAAATACAGTTCTTTTAAAATTAACCGCAATATCTAATTGTTTTATAAAAACATCTGATTGTTTATCCATATTTGGTTTATATTTATCCAAACCTATTTCTCCAATCATATATCCAGAATTTAAAGCTAACAAATATTTTAAATCTGATTCAAAATCATTTTTTACATCTGATAAAAACCAAGGATGAATTCCGAAAGCACCATATATATTATTATCTGTGTTAATCATATTACACATAAGATTCCATTCTGATTCGTTTTTTGCACAACAAATCGTCCCAACAACATTCGGTTGAATTTTATGTGTTATGTAATCAATATGAGAATGTGCATCTATTATTTTCATAAAATAAATATTATCTGAAAATATTGTTTTTTCAAGGCTTATTAAAACCTTTGTTGCATTGTGAATTCAGCAGTCCAGTCTTCATATTCTCGTGATTTAATATTTGAGTCACGATTAGTATAACTGACCGTTATGGTTGGAACAAAACCCCAAACATCAAATTTATTGTTTGATAAAGATACAGAATACCTTTGTAAAAAATCATGAGCTGTTACTTGTTTATATTTTAAGATATTATTTTCTGATACCATAATAAATCTATCATCGTCATAATCAGTCCACATAAAATATGGTTCAATATAAACATGAAAACCAAAAGGTAATTCTGAACCTAAACCAATACTTGTATTGTATCTCCAATTAGAATAAGCATCATTTTTGGCAGTTTCTCTGTCAACACCAGCACGTAAAACTATATATTTTGTTGCATTAAAAGAATAATAAATTCTAGCATTTGAAGAATATGTTTGACCATTTAAAAAATCATATTCATCATATTTATTTTCCATATAACGTAACGTTAATCCACCAGATAATTTCCGTGTAAAATCATAATTTGTATCCAATTTCATACCATATGAATAATTGTATTTTTCACTACCGTACCAACGTCTGGCACCTGCACTTGATAACCAAACATCCCCTCTAGACCATATATACCGTGGTCCTGTTGATGCAGATAAATATAAATCATCATAATCATGTTTATTGTAAATATTTGAATAAATATTCGCATCTGTTTTCCAACGCCAATGATCTGATAAAACAAATTCATAATTACCACCCAATAAAGCATTATAACCAATAACTTTCTCTTGCTTATTTTTTGAGCAACCATAAAACATACCATTATAATAATACCCACATATAGTATCACCCGATGCTTGATTTATATTATTATCCGGGGCTGCACCAAAATTAAACCAAACGTTCCAACGTTTATTTTGACGAATAACATAACGATAATAATTCATCATCTGTTTTACATTATCAGGTAAATCTTTACCAGCCATAGCTAATCTTAAATGATAATCTGCACGATACCATTGTTTCTTTGCCATATAACATAAAGCCAATTCATATCTTATCTTAACTAAATCAGGCTGATCATCTAAAATTTTACGATACATTTTAATAGCTTCATCATAATTTCCTGATTTTTGTTCTATCTGAGCTAACAAATACCATCTTTCTATTTCCACAGGCAAACTGTTAGTTTGTGGCATTTTTGTTAAAATTTGTTGAGCATGTTCTATATCACCGCGATCAATTAAATTGCCAGCTAATTTGACCGCATCCAGCGCAGTCATGGTTATTGTTTTTGTATCACCAGATTTCTTATTTTCAGATTTATTATCAGCCCAAGAATAATTATTTGGGACAAATATAAAACACATTAATACAGAAAAAATCAAAGCTATCTTTTTCATATTCCAAAACTCTATAAGAATATAGCAGTAAAAAATCCCATTTGCTATATAAAAAAATAAAAACCACCTTACGGTGGCCTTTTATTTTGGTGGACGCACAGGGACTGGCTCGGCATAAAATGCCTGTGCCGCATTCGTATAGTGTTTGTCGCATTACATTTACAAACACTTACTCATAGTCGAAAGGCTTCTCGTCCATCTGTGCTACAAAAATAAAAACCACCTTTACGGTGGCCTTTTATTTTGGTGGACGCACAGGGACTCGAACCCTGGACCCACTGATTAAGAGTCAGTTGCTCTACCAACTGAGCTATGCATCCAGTGCAGTGAATTATACTTGTTTTTTCATTAAATGCAAGTTTTTATCATTTATATCATAGGCATTCAAACCTGACGATATATTATTATCAATATTATAAAATATATATGTAACCACTTAAACAAAAGGAGACATATATGAAAACCAAAAATTTATTTTTAATAACATCTGTTTGTGCTTTATCTGTGTTAATCAGCGGATGTACAATGTGCCACATGCCACAACCATCTCAACATGAACAACACATAAAAAACAAACACCATAAAAAACATAAAAATGCGCCGGTGATATTCCAACAAACATATACTGATTCAGATATCCATAATGTAAAAGCCAGTATGTATACACGTTCTGCAAACGGTGGGGAATCAGAAATGGGATTTATTCAATTCAAAGAAACAGATAATGGTTTAAAAATGGTTGTTGATTTAGTCGATTTACGCCCTGGCAAAACATATACAGCCCAAATATATCAATGTGGAACATGTAACGACAGCATTTGCTGTGATACCGAAACAATGTCTATTGATTTGCCACAAATAAAAACAAATTCAAATTCTCGTTTACAACAATCTTATATTATACGCGGATTAACAGCGACCCAATTAAACAATGCTAAATTGATATTAACACGTGATGGTGGATATAAAGCGGCATGGGGAACATTAAATTAATAAAAGAAATTAAAAATATGGGTGGTTTTATTAATACCACCCTATTTTTTATTCTAACAAACCATTATTTGACATATTTATTAATGTTTTTGTTTGTTTATTAAATTGTTCTGGTGGTATTGCATAAGAAGTTGCTTCTTTTTCATTACCAATCATAAATCCTGTTGTCCCTATGGACATTCCTATGATATTTTTATGACTTGCATCTAATATCGGAGAACCAGACCCACCAACACTGGCACCACAATTAGTCACCAAGAATTTTCCACCAGTATCAACTGAACGAAAATTATTAGCAGAACAAGATTCTTGAACTTTTAAATTATCATAATCCCCGAAAATACAATCATTACCACCAGAACAGTGAACACAATTCATTTTATCTGATGTTTTGCGACAATCTTTGTTTTTTAATAATTCATCTATTTCGTCCATTGCATCATATGCATTTTCAGCAGTTAATTTATATCCAGATAAAAAATTAACAAAAGTATCTTTTACAACTTTTATTTCATCATTTGATAAAACTTTCAAAGAATCATACCCTATACGCATAGCATTGGATTCTGTAACATTTGAATTTGGGATATTAAAAAAAGGCTCTGAAAAAATATCATTAGTTAATATCAAAGCATAATCATCTGTCACTGCAGAACTGTATTTATAATACCAAACTTTTCCTGTATGCGCTTGTCCGTCAGTAGTATAATATGCAATATAATTATTTAAACCAACATCCGCAACCCCATGTCCGCTTGTTAAAATAATTTGTGGTGCAATAATAATTCCAGTGGATACACTGTCATTTGTAACTATTTTAACAACATTATTATATGGGAATTCAGATTTTTCCGTATCAGTTACATATCTGCGCTTATCAGACTGTCCAACCCAATCAGCAAAAACCATTGTTGGTATTAACAACAATATAAAAAAAACAAATATGCGTTTCATTTATATTTATCTGGAAACACTATTGACAGAATTATATGCTATTGTTCTTCTGGCTTCATCCAAACGTTTTTGTACAGCATCAATATTTCTTCTTAATCTTCTGCATTCATGATGAAGTCTATAATGTTCTTCCATACTTATTTTTGGTGAATCTACAACTTTTAACAATTTTTGAAGTTCTTTATTTGCTGTATTTATATATTTTTGCATTTGTTCAATTGTCATATTTTGACCAAGTGTATCAGTTGGTATAACATATGTCGTTGAACCGTTACGCATAGCTTCCAAACGTTTTTGCATATCTTCACGACTGTTTTCTAAATTTTCACATTCTTTATATGCTTTCAAACGTTCTTCTTTTGTTGTCAAAGGATTTCTTATTTTTTGACGTAAATTAGCTATTATTACATTTGCTTCCGCAATAAAAGTTTCCATTTGTTGAACAGTCAAATTATCCATTCTGACTATTTTATCAGCAATACTGTCGTTTTGTGAAACAAATTGACCAGAACCAGCCGCCTTGGCAGATAAATTTGCAGTCAACAAAGCAGCCAAACCAAATAATTTAATTTTATTAAATTTCATTTATTTTTCCTTTTATTTACTATTTTACCCCAATTTTAGCCAATTATCAAATTTTTTTATTTATTATGATTAATCATCACTTATGAAATCCAAGACAGTATCTTTATCCATAGTTTGTAAATTCACAGAATTAACCAATTTTGCATAATCATCTTCATCCATATATGGTGCCCCACTTGACACGATTCCCATAATATTGCCATTTACGTCAAATATACCACTGCCAGAATCACCATGCCAACCTTGACAATCAGACATTTTTCCAGTTTTAGAATATGTACATACAGATACTTTTAATTGTTTATCTTTAAAAACATCTGCAAATTCAGATTTAAAATCACGCGTTTTTATCCATTTAACAGCATCTTTATTTCTTTTACTTATTTCCACAGAAGCATCTATTATATCCGGGAATTTACCTTTTAAGTATGTTATATATTGTTGTTTAAAATATCTAATTTCTTTGTCACTCATGATTTTCAATATTCCATACCCTGTGACACGTGCATTATCAGATTCATGATTTTCTGCAATTTTAACATAAGGTATGTTTTTTTCGTCTGATTTTAACTTTAAAATTGCATAATCACCATCTATATTTATCAATTCTTTATTTTTTGTATAAAAATTTCCTGTTTCAAATTTATAAGCATTAATTTTTATACCGTTTTGCAAACTAATTTTATGTTTGTTTTTATTATGTAAACAATGTTTTGCTGTATAAACGAATAATTCATTTTCTTTTTCAATTATTGTTCCTGTACAATAAATAAAATTTGTGTTATCTAAAAAAGCAACAACCGCATTATAAGGTTTTTTTTGTTTTTGTTCTTCTGTAACATAGCAACGTTTATCAATGGTATAGTCAGAATGGTTTGTACAAGCATCCGATAAAGCAAAACACAATGTAGGCATAATCAAAAACAATAAAAATGCAAGTATTCGTTTCATTGCTTACCAAGTTTTTAAAGTTCTGAAAAAACCGCCAGATACTATCGTTGCAGGAAGATGATGTTCGCCAAGACATTTATCATGCTCTGCAATAGCCCAATTTTTCAAAGATTCGTCTTTACAAGTTTTGAAATAAAGATTGGGTTCGGGGTCTTTTGCGACACATTCTTTATATGCACGAACATAAGGACGATCTTCGGAATTACAATATATTGTAGTATTATTATATTCTATCTGTTCTTGATGCGACCAGGATGTTTCATACAGACTCAACATGACTTGTCCTTGTGTATCAGCTGTAACCATTCTGTATACATGAATTTGATCTAAATCATCTATAAAACCAATAAACTCCCCATTTGTTAATGTCATAGTAGACCAATCATAATCTTTTGGCCAAGGACATATTCGTTCGTTACCAACATCACCATTTTTATAGCATTCTGGTGTTTCTTTATCTGGTTGGTCAATATTCCAAGTTTCCCATGCATTATCAGGGATATGTAATATTCTACATCCAGTTTGTTCACAATGTTTATACAACATATCAACATATTGTGCTACTTTTTCATCGAACACATAATGAACCATAAAATTTTGATATTCATATATTTTGTCCATGTTGTCGGCATTGGTCATTTTATTAACCAAATCAGGGTTTATTTTTTTCATACGCTCTTCAATAAACGGTAATGTTTCATCAAATATAGCAATAACATCATTAGCAGACATACTAGCTATGTCATTTGCGAAAGACACAAACGGAAACAATAACAATAAAAATGCAAATATGTGTTTCATTGTTTTAAACCGTCTATCCATGATTTTAATGATCTATAATAAATATCTGGACGAACTCCTGAACTTGTTGCTCTTTTTTCCTGTCCAATTTGTGCTCTTAATACAGAACAAAATACACCTATAATTTGATTACTATTTTTATCTATAATAGCAGAACCGGAAGCACCAGGAGCACCGGGGCAATCTGTATATAACATTTTATCTACATTAACAACACTACATCCTGTTCGAACTTTCATATTTTTACTATCATCAAAAATACAATATTCACCCGAACAATGAACACAATTTGTTTGTTTATCAGAAGAACAAGAATACAGAATTTGTAATTCAGTATCAACTTCTCCCATTGCTTTATAAGCATTACCAGATGTTATTCTTCCGTTATCTTTTATCCAATTAGTATACACTTGTTTAACAATTTTTAATTCATCATCAGATAAAGGTTTTAAACTATCATAACCTATAATCATCAAATTATTTGAATATTTTGCTTCAGGTGAAATTTCTAACACAGGTCCTGAAAAACTGTCTTCATCAATAATCCACGAAACATCATGATAATCTTTATCATCGTTCTCGTATGGTCCTACTTTACCTATATGTTTTTTACCATCAGACGTATAATATTCTATATCACCATTCTTGTCTGTACCATCAACAACATGACGACAAGTTAAAATCACATCTTCGGATACAAAAGTACCAGTACCAGGATTCCCATTGTCTACAATTCTTACAACTGTATTATATGGAAACTGTAACTTTTCTTCTTCTGTCACATATCTGCGTTTATCACCACTATATCCAACCATATCAGCATCAACAAATGTTGGCATAATCAAAAGCAACAAAAAAGCAATCAATCGTTTCATTATTGTAAAACCTCTTCACAACGATTTGCTTGTTCCATCAATTTTTTAGTCAAAGTAATCAAAGATATATTTAAACCTGTTTCAACTGCACCGGCGACAGTATTTGCCCCCGCCATAACATTAGCAGTTGTATTCAATGCATGTTCTTTTTTCTTATCTTCTTCTGATAATAATGTTTTATTTTTTAATCCCATATATTTGTCTGAATTTGCAGCTGCACTGGTTCCTACACCAACTATACCTATTGCACCACCGGCAATAGATGTTCCCATAACCGCCTTCATACGTTTTTCAATTTTTTCAATATCATTTATATTTATTTGGTCACACCATGTTCTTACATTACTTAATTGTTTTACAACCGGTGTATGCATTGGACCAATACCAGCCTTTTTTAATTCATATTCAATATTTGGTATTGTTTTAACCATTTCATTACATGCTGATATGTGTTGAATCAAATCAGATTGATCTATATTTATTCCAGACATTATAGCCGATGCCAAATTAGTTCCAATCGTCCCAGCCATTAAACCGGTTCTCCAATTACCCAATTTCTTAGATTTATCTATCTTTTGTTGTAATTGTTGTAATTCTGCAATTCGTGCCATTGGTTGTAAAACTTGTAAAAGGAATTGTTCATCACTCATGGCTTCAACACCTTCGGCAGTACAACCACCAGATTTACACATTTCATCAATCAATTTTTCAATTTCTTTTTCTTCATTTGATTTTGCAATACCGACCGCCAAAGCACCACCGGCAGCAACCGTTCCCACAGCAGTCACCGCAGTATTTGCTTTTGATATATTTGCAACCTTGCCTATTTCATCTGAAATTCCAGAACAAACAATACGTGTAGCTTCGAAAATCTGTTGTGCATTATTTATCAAATCATCTGTTTCATCAGCCAATACTGTTATTGGCATCAATAAAGAAAATAATATTAATACTTTTTTATACATTGTTTTTCCTTATTTTTTCAAATATTGTGTTGGGTTATAAGCCTTGGTTCCTTTGCGAATTTCAAAGTGTAATTGTGGTTTATCGACTTTACCAGTCATACCAATTTTACCAATTTGTTGGCCAACGCTTACCTTTGTTCCACGTTTTACAGACATAGAATCCATATGTGCATATACTGTCATCCAACCGTCAGCATGTTGCATTATAACCAAATTTCCCATACCTTTTACTTCATTTCCCGCATATGCTACAACACCATTTTCAGCAGCTTTTACAACGGTTCCACGTGATGCAGAAATATTAATTCCATCATTAAACAAACCATTATTTTTTGCACCATATTGTGATAATATTTTACCACGCACAGGCCAAGAAAACTTAGATGCCGAACGTGCAGATATCTTTGGCAATTGTTTTCTAGGATCAGAAGATATTTTTTGTTGTTTATTATCTGGTACAACCACTGACTTAGTATTTGGTTGTTTTGTTGTTGAAACATTTTGTTTAACAGATTTAACATTATCTGTTTTTTTACTTACAACTGTTTTTACTTCATTTACAGAAACAGTTTTCACATTATCCATTTTTGGAACTTTTATTTTTTGTCCAACACTTAAATTAAACGGTGCAGATAATTTATTCATTACCGCCAAATCATTTACAGGAATTTCATATTTACGTGATAAAGAATATAATGTATCACCAGGAACAATTGTTATTTCTTGTAAATCTACTTTCTTAACATTATTTGGTGTCACAGATTCTTTAACAACAGCTTTTTCAGATTTGATTTGTTGAACTTTTTCCTGTGAAATAAGATTTGGTATTTCTGGTTTAGATTCTGTTTTCTTTGTACTTAATCTTTGACCAACAGACAAAGTATATGGTTCTTTTAAAGAATTTATTTTTGCAAAATCTTTTACACTCATATTATTTTTACGTGCTAAAGAATATACTGTATCCCCTTTTACAACAATAATTTCATCTTGTTTTGTTGTTGGTTTTATTTCTGATTTTTCATCTATGATTGTATTACCACCATATACAGGAACAATTAAATAATCTTCTTGAATTTCTTGTTCAATTTTTTCATCAGATTTTACTGGTTGGGTTTCTGGATTTTCTGGAATCAGTACATAATCATCAACACTGGCATATAACACATAATCATCTGTTTTGGCCGAACCATATAATTCTGGGGAAGCATAAACACCATAATCTGTGACTGCTGAATTATATATTTCTGGCTGTTTTTCAGGATCAGCCAACAACGCAGGATATCTGTCTTCAATAAAAATGCCTATATTATCAGGAATGGAAGATATTTTTGGTTGCAAATCACAACCACTGATAACCACAGTGCATAATAAAAAAATACGCAAAAAATTATATTTTGCTTTCATGTACTGAATTATATCATAAAAACAGATTAAAAAAAACTGATTAAACGTCTTTTTTCATAAATAATAAACTGATTTCAAACAACAACCACATTGGAACAGCTAATAAAATCTGAGATACAATATCCGGTGGTGTTAATACAGCCGCCATAATAAAAATACAAACCAAAACATATCGACGACTTTTTATTGCAACAGATTTTGATAATACCCCCACTCTGTTTAACAAAACAACAACCAAAGGCAATTGAAAAGCGATACCAAAAATTTTTAATAACCCAATAGAAAAAGACAAATATCCAGTTATAGCAGGCATTAAAACCGTTGGTACAAAAACATTTTCATTTAAATCTATAAAAAATTTAAAAACGAAAGGAAACAACACATAAAAAGCAAAACAGGCACCAACAATAAATAATAAAGGTGATAACAAAAATATTGGTAATATAAAATTTTGTTCTTTTTTATGTAATCCTGGGGCTATATATGCCCAAATATGCCACAAACAAACAGGTGTAGTCATTAACAAAGCAACCAATGTAGCCAAAGAAAATTGTATCATTAAACCGTCTGTTAACCCCGTATATAACAAAGTTGCATCATCCCATATGTTAACTAATGGTGTTAATAAAAACGTTTCTGTATAAGGAGCAATAATCCAACCAAAACAAAAAGCAAACAAAAACACAAGCACAGTCCACAATATTCTGCGTTTCAATTCTGCAAAATGTTGCATTAATGTCATTTTCATTTTATTTTTTTACGTCTTGTTTTTTTAACTGTTTTTATACCAAAAGTATCATTTACAGCATTTTGTAATAAATCATCTATCGGTTTTTCTAAATCTATTCTTTGTTGAATTTGTTCGTTAACATCATTAATTTTCCAAATAATATTTCTGATATATTTGAAAACTCTGGCCATAAATTTTGCGACATCAGGCCAATATTTAACAGGAACAACACAAATTGCGACTAATAAAATTACTAAAAATTCAGCCCAACTTATTCCTAACATATTATACCTTAATCATAAAAATCATCACCGTCATTTGTATTAATTGTTTTATGACGTGACAATTGAAAATAATGTTTCCCAAATTCTGTTTTATTAACTAAATTTTTAAAAGATACATCTGTTTTATTAGATGTTGCATCAACAACAGACCAAGAATTTAATTTAACAGGAGATTTATCAAAAACAACACTCATATACCCCAAACCTTCTTGATTTTTTAAATTCATTTTCAAAGTAAATGTATTTTTATCAGTTTGTGTTTCAAAAACATTCATATCTGCAGTTTGTAAATTTATATTTTTACGAACTAAAATTCCAGCAGGTGTACTGGTCAAAGGAACAGTTGTAATTTGATCCAAAGATTTATCGTAAAAATATAAATCTTTACCATCAGCAATCAATTGAATTGGTGCATTTTTATAATCTAATCTGACACGGCCAGGACGTAACATAGAAAATGTTCCAGATTCATTTTTCCCATTTGCAGTTTGAATAAAATCACCCTGTAAGCCTGTAATAGAATTTAAATATTTTTCTGCATTTAATACTAAATTTTTATCAACCGCAGCAAAAGCAGAAAAAGATACAAACAAACTTAAAAATACTGATAATATTTTTTTCATTCTCACATCCCTTTGAAAGCTTCAACAATCTTATCATGAACATTTTCTAAACTGTCTGTTATCACGGCCCCAGCAGCACACAAATGTCCACCACCACCAAAAGATTCTGCAATATGATTTATTGGTGTTTTCTTGCTGCGCAAAGAAACACCTATTTGATTTTCTTTTTGTTCTTTTAATAAAACAACATATTCTACGCCGTGTATTTTACCCAATATACTTAAAACCAATTCTCCACGGCCGTCCAACTTTTTATAATCTTCTTTTTTGATTGTTGCGATAACCAATTTATTTTTCATTAAAAATTCCGAATTAGCCACTGCTTCAGATTCAACAATGACTGTTTTTTTATCGCTATTATCCAAAAGATTAGTTAAAGCATTTATATCTGCCCCTGCCTTTACTAATTCGGCTGCATCTTCAAAAACTTTACTATTCCTTACAAATTTAAAATTACCTGTATCTGTTATTAATGCAATAGTTAACAAATCAATAATATCTTTATCAGTTTTAAGTTTTGCCTTACGAACAACATCATAAATTATTTGGGATGTCGCGGCTTTTGTAACATCATCAAAACACAAATTACCAACCAAATCTTCATTATAATGATGATCAAATTCTATTATATAATCTGCGTCTTTAACAAAATTTTCTGAAAACGCCAAATGTTTACGTGTTCCATAGTCAACAATTATACACAAATCAAATTTAGAATTTTCTGGCAAATGTCTATGAAAAACAGCAGATTTTCTTAAAGGAACCTCTTCAAGAAATAATGGTATATTTCCATCGTAAATAACGGTAGAAGATTTACCAAAATTTAATTCTATTATTTTCATCAAAGCTAAAGCTGAACATAAACAATCTCCATCCGGATTTTTATGTCCAAATATAGCAATAGATTTTGCTGATTTAATTTTATCAATAAAAACATCTATTTTTTTCATCATAATGTCATATCTTCCAAAACAAATTGTGCGTTTACACGACCATTATATTCGTTTTCTTTTAATTTACCTAATATTGTTATTGTAGTATTTGTATTCGCATCGTCCAGCAAAAAATCACCTATTGGTGTTCCTACCAGATTAAATCCCACAAAAGATAGTTGACCACCTGTACTGGTTTTAAGAACTCCACGCAAATGATTACCATTTCCCATAGCAGTTGCAAATTTTAAAATACCACCATGCAAAACCAAAGTTGGTTCAGGATTCGCTTGACCAAAAGGTCCCAAATCAGACAATTTTTCAACTAAATTCATATCTGCACTTGCAGCATCAATTTGGGCATCAACAAAAATTTCTGGTACGGGTTTTTCCCCATGTAATTGTTCTTTCACTGCTTCTTCTAAGAAATCACAAAATTCTTGTTCTTTATCCACAGATAAAGTAAAACCCGCTGCAGCTGCGTGTCCGCCACCTTCTGACAAAATACCTTTAGACAAAGCTTCATGTATTATCTTACCTAAATCAATTTCAGAAATAGAACGTCCAGAACCATTGATAACACCATCACTGCGTGTTGCAACACAAGTCGGCAAATTATATTTATCTTTTAAACGACCAGCAATAATTCCCATCACACCACCATGCCAATTATCACCACAAACAAATAAACTGCATTTACCATTTTTACAACATTGTTCTGCTTTTTCTGCTGCATCTAACATGATAGCATTTTGAATATCTATTCTTTCTTGATTCATCTGATGCAATTTATTTGCCAAATCATTTGCAATCAAAGGGTTATCTGTTAACAACAAATCCAGTGCAGGATTCGCTGAATCTAAACGTCCTGCTGCATTTAAACGTGGTCCAATAGCAAAACCAACTGCATAAACAGATGGATTCTTTATACCAGCTAAAGTCATTAAAGTTTTTAAACCAAGGTTTTGTTGCAAACCTAAAACTTTTAAGCCTGTTGATACAAATGCACGATTCAAACCTATCAAAGGCATCGTATCGCATATTGTTCCCAGCGCAACCAAATCCATATAATTCAGTAAATTAACATGAACATCTTTTTCATCAAAAAAATTTCTGTTTTTTAACTCACGATTGATAGAAACCAACGTTAAAAAAGCCACGCCTACCCCAGCCAAATAACTTAATCCAGAATCATCATCAAAACGTTTTGGATTAACCACCGCATCTGCATTTGGTAAAACATTATCTGGCGAATGGTGATCTGTTACAACAATCTTCATTCCTAAATTTTTTGCAACATCAACTTCTGTGATACCGCTTATACCACAATCAACAGTAATCAATAATTTTGCACCATTTTTTGCGATTTCTTCTACTGCAGAAACATTCAAACCATAGCCTTCTCCTTCCCTGGTTGGTAAGTGCCAAGAAACATCAACACCTATGGATTGTAAATATTTTATAAATATAGCAGTAGAAGTAATACCATCTACATCATAATCACCATAAATTGCAATTTTATCACCAGCACAAATTGCATCAGCAATTATTTTTGTAGCGACATCCATATCTTTCAAAACAAATGGATCTGGCATATATTCTTTAATAGATGGATGTAAAAATTTTTCTACATTCTCATCACCTATCACGCCACGTGATATCAAAATATTTTTGATTAAATTTTGTGTATCGTTTAAATCTTTTTCCAGATTATCATCATCCGACACAGCCCACACTTTACCCAGCATGGACTTCTCTACTATCTTACGCACTCTATCACTCTTTTTTTATTGTCGGTATTATTATAATCTAAATTTATTCAAATAGCAATGGCATGATTCCATCTAATATAGCACCTGCTGTTGGAACAGAATTCCAAGCAGCAGTTTTCCAACCACCGGATTCTTTTGTTCCTTGTGGTTCATCCAACATGACTAAAATTATATATTGTGGTGCAGAAACAGGAAAAATACCCGCAAATACAGTTGAATTTCTTTTTGTATCTGTTGTTCCATCTGCATTACGTTTTTCAGCAGTTCCTGTTTTACCACCCACTTCAATACCTTTAACACGCGCTTTCTTTGCCGTTGTTTTTTCCGCAATATTAAACATAATATCCCTTAATTTTGCAGAAATATCTTCATTTAAAACACGTTCTGCACGTATCGATCCAACACCGCGTTTTAATAATGTTGGATACAAATAAAAACCACCATTTGTCATAGCATTAACAGCCAACAATAAATGCATTGGTGTAACAGTAACACCATGTCCAAACGCAGCAGTAGCCTTTTCTGCTGGTCCCCAAAATTTATGGGTTAAAGCTCTTTCTGTTTTTCCAAATTCTAAATTTAAAGATTTATCAAAATTTAATCTGTGAAAAAATTCTTTTTGTGTTCCATCTGGTAAATCTAAAGCTATTTTAGCACTGCCAACGTTACAAGAATATAGCATGATTTCTGGGGCTTTCAATTTATGTTTTCCTGCTTTCTTTACAACATCACGATAAAAAGAATCTACATCCTTTATTGGATGCTTTAATGCTGGTCGATTAAATTTATCATAAATCATCAAAGGTTTATCAACATAATAATCTCTGTCTTCTAAACCATTTTCATAAGCCATGGCTGTATTAAATATTTTAAAAACAGACCCCATTTCAAAATTATCACGCAATAATTTAAAACGTCTGGCACTTACTGGAATAGAATTAATATTATTTGGATCATAATCTGGTAATTGAACCATTGCTATCATTTCACCAGTTCCAGATTTCATCAACATACCCAAAGCCCCCTTTGCATGATATTTATTCATGGCAATACTTAATTGTTCATGAAAAATATTTTGCACTCTGGAATCTATAGACAAACGCAAAGGATCGGTATTTTCTGTTAAATATTTATCATATATATATTCTATACCTTCTAATCCTGCATCTTTACCAGCAAAGCCAACAACATGTGCAAAAACATTTCTTTGCGGATATCGTCTTGTTGTAAAGTTTTCTATTTCAAAACAATCATATTTTCTGTGTGCTTCTTTTACAATTTTTATTTGTTCTTCAGATGCTTTCTTTTTTATATATAAACCATTTCGTTTAGAACGAATTAAATTCAAAGCATCCATAACACTGTAATCCATAGGTGCAATTTCATGAATAACACGTGCCACAGCATCAATATCTTTTTCTTTTACTTTTGGTGGGTATAATTTTATATTTCCGGTTCTGACACTTTTAGCCAAAACCACACCATTTCTATCGACAATATCTGCGCGTCTTTCTATTTCATATCCACCTATACCATATTTTTTATATTCACTTTGTTGCAATCCTAATTGAAGTGTTCTGGCAATAAAAAGTAAACACAAACAACCAAAAACAATATTTACAACACGCAATCTTTTGGCACTGTTTTTATTGTATACAGAACCTTTATATTCATGTGGTAAAATATCTTTGCCTATATTGAATTTCATTGTTCAACCATTGGAATTTCATCTATATGAATTGTCTTACTGTAAGAAACAGTTTCTGCTTTCGGATTATTTCCAACAACAGAACCACGCAACAAATCACCAGAATTTAACGCTGAAAACCTTGTTTCTGCTGTTTCTGTATCTTGTCTAACTGTTTCCATAGTATTGTGTATATATTTCAAATTTCTGTTTTGTTCACGATAACAAACCTGTAAAAACATGATTAATCCAATAACCCCTATGAACATAGCGATACCCAAATTAAACATCTTTTCATCGTCTTGCATATACACTCCCCCATTTGTATTTATATATTATCACAATTTTTTGAAAAAATTAATCATAGATTGAACACCATTTAATCTGGATGCACCAAAATTAAGATTTAAACTTTGAAATTCTGTAACCATATCCATATTTTTTATTTCTTCTGTACTTTTTCCATCAACCATAGCCAATATTATTGCAACAATTCCACGAACCATCGCAGAATCTGCAAAACCATAAAATTTATTATTTAATCTGCATATCTTAACAAAAGATGTACATCCTAAAATTTCAGAACAATCAGCTTCTTGTGGAACTGGCAATAATTGTTTACCCAAATCCATTACCATTTCTAATTTTTCCACAGGATTTTGTATCAAAGATAAAGAATTTTTTATATCTTCATATGTCATATTTACCAACCTTGTTCTGTTAAATCTAATTCTATTCGTGCCGCATCACTCATTCTTGATAAATCCCATACAGGATCCCAAACTAATTTAACATCTACTGTTTTTCCATGTGATACAGATTCTACATTTTCTTTAACCTGATTCAAAATATCTTCCATCATTGGACAAGTCGGGCTGGTAAAAGTCATTTCTATGATAATATTTTTTTCTTTTATATCTATATTATATATCAAACCTAAATCCCAAATATTCACTGGTATTTCTGGATCATAAATTTTTTTTATTTCATTAATAATATCGTCACGAACATCAGACATTTATTTCACCAATTTTTTTATAACATCAACAACATATTTTGCATCATCCATTGTATTCCATGGTCCAACAGAGATACGAATACTGCCATCTATGTTTAATTTTTTATGTATCCATGTCGCACACATATTTCCAACACGCAAACAAATATTATATGTACCAACCAAAGCACCAAAATCCAGAACATGCATATCTTCTATAACAAAAGATAACATGCATGCATCACGATTTGTTAAAATTTTTATTTTCGAAATTTTTGATAATTCATCATACATATAATTTATTAAATCATGTCCACCATCCCAATTTGATAAATTTTCAACAGCTTTTTGTAAACCAATAATTTGAGTTAATGGCAAAGTCCCTGCTTCAAATTTTTCTGGGGAAGAATACAATATCCATTGTGATTTTTCACCAGTTATAACTTTATTTATCATCCCACCACCAAATTTATCAGGATAATATTTATCGGCATCTTTTATATACAAAACACCTATACCAGTATCTGAACCAATTTTATGTCCAGAAAAACAAAGAAAATCACAATCCCAATCTTTCACATCTATTTTTTCATGTACAATATATTGAGATGCATCAACAACAGTTATCACATTTGGATTTTTAAGACGAGCCGCATTGATAATTTCTTTTACATTTTGTTTATATCCCAATACATTTGACATAGCAGTAATAATTAAAAAATCAACCTTTGGGACAGAATCTATTTTTATATTAAAATCTTCATCCAGTTCACAAACAAATTCTTTGCGAATTTTTCCTTCATGTAATAAATTTTCCCATGGTAATCTTGCACTATGATGATCCAAATCAGAAACAGCAAAAGTTGACATTTCCGCATACCAAGGCTGACTTGATAAAATATTAACAACACGATTCAAAGAATCTGTTGCCCCAGATGTAAAAACAATTTTATCAACATCTGCATTTATAAATTCCGCAACAGTACGTCTGGAATCAGCAATTAATTTATCAACCATACCCGCCCTGGCACAAATACCACGACCAGCATTAGCATAATTTTTAGTTAAAAAACCAACCTGTGATTCAATCACAGATTGTGGCTTCAACCAACTGGCAGCTGCATCCATATACACGATTTCTTTCATATAGTTTTTCTCTTGCTTTTTTTTATGATTATAATAAACTTTAACGAAATATCAATAACATAAGGAGAAAAAGATGGCACTGAAACATGCTAACGATGAAACATTTGATTCCGCAATATCTGGTGGTTTGACATTGGTAGATTTTTGGGCTTCTTGGTGTGGTCCATGTCAAATGTTCGGACCTATTTTTGAATCAGTTTCTGACAATATAAAAGATGTTAATTTTGTAAAATTTGAAATAGATGATGTTAACCGACGTACACCTGCTAAATTTGGCATACGCAGTATCCCAAGTGTTTTAGCTTTCAAAAACGGGGAATTAAAAGAAGCTCGTTCTGGATTAATGGACGAAGAAACTCTTGAACAATGGATTGAAGAATTAAAGGCATCATAACCATGGCAAAAAAGAATTATAAAAATATTGAATTAGACCCAAAATATGTTCCAAAGAAATCTGAAGAATATATGTGTCCTGAACAATTGGCATATTTTTATCAATTGTTAAACGCTCAACGTGAAGAATTGCTGGATGAACGTGATTCTGTATTAAATGATGTTCGTATGGGTGAAAAAAATGAAACAGCTGGTGTTGGTGACGAACAAGACCAAGCAACCACAGAACAAGAAATCACTATGAATTTACGTATGTCTGAACGTAATGCAAATTTATTACAAAAAATAAATGCTGCATTAGATCGTATGGAAAACGGAACATTTGGATACAGTGTAATTTCCGGTGACGAAATCGGATTGCAAAGAATGTTAGCACGTCCATTGGCAACAATGACCGTTGAAGAACAAGAAGAATACGAACAAAAGAAAAGATAAAAAACAACCGCCCATCAGGGCGGTGTTTTTTTATTTACAATCATTTTCCATCTTAGAAGTTGGTACTTCAAACTCGCCTTTTTCCAATTTATCTAATATACATTTATACTGTTTTTTTTCTTTTTTAGTTATATCAGGATCTAATAATTTATCTTGATAATAATAATTCAAATAGATCTGACATTTCTCTGCTGCTTCAATCCATTGTTTACATTGACCAGCACTAGAGTCTTTTGCTACGGTTCTTCCTGTTTGTGTTCCATCTTTTTCATACCAGCCAACTTCTGCCAAACCAAAACAATCACTAAAAGAGTGTACAATTCCTGCATCTCCAGCATACTTACCGATAACTTTTTCAAAATTATTTGCTTTAAAACAATTTGTTCTATTTGTAAGAATATTTAAATATTCACGCACAAAAGAAGAACATTCGTCCAATGGTATAGCAATACCACCATTACAAATATAAATCATTTTTCCAACAGTTATACGACTTTCAGAAGCTATGTTAGCCAACAACATATCTTTATACCTATCAGTAATTTTTTCTATTGCTATATTAAGTGCAGCCTCACTAACAGGTAAAGTTTTTTCTTCAATATCTTTATTTGTATTTATAACAGTTATATCCTCAGCAAAAGCAATGCTGTTCATAACAAAAATCATAAAAAAGAAAACAATAAGCTTCTTCATATTTATGTACTTTATTTCTTCTTATTTTTATTATAATTCTTAATATATTCTTCTAATGCCTCATCAAAATCCGGTCCAATTTCAATATTTATATTCTTTGTCTTTTCTTCTTTGTCTTTTAATTTTTTCATGTCTTCTTTATTTTTTTCTTTTCTGGCTTTTATTGCTTCACCTAATTTACCGTTAATCAAACTGTTACCCAAAATACCAACACCGGCACCAACCCCTACTGCTATTGCTCCACCCTTTACTCTCT
>JAFXPG010000005.1 GCA_017528045.1 Alphaproteobacteria bacterium
GCAAAACCACCTTCATCGCCAACATTTGTTGAATGGTTAGATTTTTTTAATATAGATTTTAAATTATGAAAAATTTCAGATCCCATACGAATCGCTTCAACTTCATTTTTGGCTCCATTTGGTATAATCATAAATTCTTGAGCATCTAAACCATTATCAGCATGAGCTCCACCATTTATGATGTTCATCATTGGACGAGGTAAAACGCATGGATTTTTTTCGCCAAAAATATTTGCTATATGTTCATATAAAGAAATGTGTTTTGCGTTTGCAACAGCATGTGCAGTTGCTAAAGATACGGCCAATATAGCATTTGCACCTAATTTATCTTTATTAGGTGTACCATCTAATTTAAGCATAGTTTCATCAATTTCTGTTTGTTTTTCTGCATCTATACCAATCAAAGCAGGGCATATAATTTCATTTATGTTTTTTACTGCCTTGAATACGCCTTTACCCATATATGTATTTCCACCATCTCTTAATTCTAATGCTTCAAAAGAACCCGTTGATGCGCCTGATGGAACAGATGCACGTCCAAAAGCACCATCTGATAAAGTTATTTCGCATTCCACAGTTGGATTACCACGCGAATCCATAATTTGACGCGCATGAATTTTTTCAATAGCAAACATATTTACTTCTCCTTTTTTTGCTTTCTTTTTATGTTTTTAGAAAAAATGTGATTTACATAGTAAAGTTTTCGCCTAAATAGACTTTTTTTACATTTTCATCTTGGATAATTTCTTTTGTTGTCCCGTGTTTTAATATTTTTCCATCATGTAAAACATAACTGCGATCAGTAATACCAAGTGTTTCACGAACGTTATGGTCTGTGATTATAACACCTAAACCACGGTTTTTTAATTGAGATACTAAAGATCTTATTTCATTAACGGCGATGGGATCAATACCAGCAAAAGGTTCATCCAATAAAATAAATTTAGGATCGTTTGCCAAAGCACGAGCAATTTCAACACGTCTTCTTTCACCACCTGATAATGCTGTTGCAGGGCTTTTTCTTAAAAAAGCTATGGCAAATTCATCTAATAAAGCATCTAATTTTTCTTGTCTTTTTTTACGATCTGGTTCTACAACTTCCAATACCGCCATAATATTATCTTCAACAGATAACCCACGAAAAACACTGTTTTCTTGTGGTAAATATCCAATATGTAAACGAGAGCGCTGATAAAAAGGTAGATGTGTGATATCTTGCGAATTTAAAAATATTTGCCCGCTTGTTGCAGCCAATTGTCCTGTAATACAATAAAAAGCAGTTGTTTTTCCTGCGCCGTTTGGTCCTAATAAACCAACCGATTCACCTTGATTAGCAATCAAAGATACATCACGTAAAACAACACGTTTACCATAATTTTTTGATAAATGTTCAACTTTTAATACAGATTTTTTTATCATAATCTTATCACCATTTCTTTTGTTCTTATTTTGTCACCGTTGCTGGAATCAACTTTTACATTACCTTTTAAAAACAAGGTGCGTTCTTTGCGATTATATTTACCAGAAATAGCCTTTATATTATCTGTGATTTTTTCTGTTGCGGTATTACGAACGAATGTTCCAGATGGATTTTCCAGAAATATTATATCAGGTTTGTCATATTCTTGTCTTCCAATATCTGCTTTTATTGTAAAAGGGTTTTCTTCTTTATCAATGCCATAAAAAACAGCGTTTGTCATTTTGAATTGGTTGTTAACAACGTCTTTTAAATTTATTGCCGATATCGGTGTCCATAAAATTTGTTTTGTGAACAAAGAAGCAGCAACCAATACTGCAACCATAACCAATCCCCAACCGGTAAAGAAAAATTGCCATAAACGTGTTAATCTTTTATGTTTGGATATTATTATAAAATTACGATGATTGTATTTCATGATGCTAAGTTTAATATTTTGTAAATAAAAATGCAATTTTTATATTTATATAATATTTTTTTTGTGATATAATGACACAAAGAGAGAATGAAAAAAATATTCGCTTTTTTTATAATATGTACTTTTTCTGCGATAAATTTGTCGTGGGGTGCTGTTAGTGTAAAAAAAGCATCTCCAATCCAAGTAAAAAAAGAATCTGTTATGGATTCTACAACAAGTTTTTTACCAGCTGTTATAGGATTGGTTGAAAATGTTAAAAATTTGAAAACTCAACAACAACAAGTAACAGCAGAATGTGAACCAAGCGGTGATGAAATAGAAACAGTTAATGATTTAGTTCGTGAATGGGCGAAAATAGGTGATACTGATAGTGATAAAATAACAAGTGGACTTACTTTGTGTTATGGCACCACATATGAAAGTTATATGAATGATTTTGCCGAAGGTTATAACGATACTTGTTATGAAGTGTTACCAGATTGTAAAGATTGTATTTGGAAAGGTTATCCAAAAGCTTCTTCTGCTAGAAGTAGGGATTGTTCAAATCCAAACAGTATAAATTGCAAAAAATATTCAAATATATATGAAGTGTTTGCGAAAATACCTTTTTCTGAAGAAGATTATACTGAACGCGAAGCTAAAAAAATTGCTAAATTGAAAGAAAAATATGAAAGATGTGCACCAGCTAAGGTCAAAGCTGCACAGCGTGAATTATACGGTAATTTCTTGAATCAAACATTAAGTGGTGTTGGAAAAACGACTGGTGCAGCAGGAACAGAAGATGTTATAAAAGCGGTTTCTGGATTAGGTGGATCTGGCAGTCTTGGTTCTTTGTTGCCTTCTTTAAGTGGTGTTGCAACACAAATGTTGGATAAATAAACAAATCTGTGTTTTTTATGCTTTACTAGATTTTCAAAAACATATATAATTAGTGTATTAATAAACAAGGAAGGGCTTATTATGACTAAAAAATGTTCTGTTTTTTCTTTAATTGGATGTATTGCATTGGTTGGGTGCGCAGGTACAAATAATTATGATGATGGTATGGAATATAACACACCAACTGTTGATTATATAGAACGTTTGGATGTTAATGATGCTCCTCATAAAGATTCTTTCTTGAATCAATTGGCTTTGAATTATCGTTCTTATGCTATTTATAATGCAAAGACCAGTGGGTATCCAGATATTGGTGAATTGTTTGCTCAAAAAGCGGTAAGTGCTTTTTCTGGAGAAACTCCTTTCCCTGAAAATTTAGATTCTTGGCAAATTGAAGATGATGCAGAAAGATATAAAATTTATACAGCTTATAATGATTTAATGGGTGAATTAAAAGATGATGCTGCGTATGAAAATCCTCAATTAGCAGCTGAAGCACAAGCTAAATTTGATTGTTGGATTTCTGCTGCTGCCAGTGGTCAAAATGCTACAGCACAAGAATGTAAATATCGTTTTAACAGTGCGTTAAAAACTTTATCTGATTGTTCAAATGGCAAAATCGTTGCACCTACGCATGTTAAATCGGAAAATGTTGCACCTGTTGAAAAAACAGAACAATATTATCCTGAAACACATCGTTTAAATGCTATGTCTGGATCAACCAGAACACGTGAAGGTGTGATAATTGTTAATAATGTAAATGTACCTGCTAATTTAATAAATCCTGTTCCTGTACCACAACAACCAATGGTGTTTAACCAAAATATTTATGGTGGAACAGAAAATATAGAAGGTGATGAAGTAGCGGAAGAAGTAAAAGATGATTATGTAACCAGGGAAGAATTTATTAATATGATGATGACAATGCGTTCTGAATTAGCTGCTATTAATAAACGTTTGGATGATTTAAGTGGACAACCTGCTAAATCTGATACAACTGTTATAAAAGTTCAACAAATCCCACTAGAACCAAAACAACATATTATGGAAGAAATATTTGAAATCAGATTTGATTTTGATAAATCAAATATAAAACCAGAATATGAAGAATTAATCAGAAAATTAGCAGCAACAACACAAGCTAATAAGAATGTAAAAGTATCTGTTGTTGGTCACACTGATACCAGTGGTTCAAGCAATTATAATTATGCTTTGGGTGGACGCAGAGCAGAAGCTGTTCAAAAAATGTTAATAGAATATGGCATCCCTTCTTCTCAGATAGTTGCTGTTTCTGCAGGTGAAGAAGATTTAAAAGTTCAAACACCAAATAATACACCAAATGCTGAAAATCGTCGTGTGCGTGTTGTAAAAGAAGTTCATTACACAGAACAACCTAAACCTGCACCAATAGTTGTTGAAGAATATTCTGAAACAGATGAATGTTCTGATTGTGAAGAAGAAATATAATTAATAAAAATAGGCTTGACAAAAAAATAAATTTGTTATATTATTGTCAATAACAGAGAGATGGTATTGAAAAGGTGATAGTATGAATACAACATTAAATTCTTTTCAAGAAGGCAAGAAAAAACTAGAAGCATCTTCTGCAAATAGTAAGGCTGCCAGATTAAATAGTGTTGCCAAAGAATTGGGCGAAAGGGTTGATATGGCTGCTAAATGGAAAGCACGTAACTTGAATCTTTCTGTACTTATGGAAAACAGTACTGAAAAGGCGGCTTAACAACAAAAATTTAAGTGGTCTTTTGACCACTTTTTTGTTAAAACTTGACTTTTTTTTATATCTCTAATACAATTACAAATGACAAAGCAACAGAATTCTCTGATTGCATTTTCCAAAAGGTTTTTTTATGCATGTAAATGAATTAAAGACAAAGTCACCTCAACAATTGTTGAAGATGGCAGAAGATATGGGGATTGAAAATCCTTCCCAATTAAATGTTCAACAATTACGTTTTGCAGTTATGCGTGTTTATGCTGCAGATGAAAAAATAGTGTTGATTGGTGATGGTGTTTTAGAACGTATGCCAGATGGTTTTGGTTTCTTGCGTGCACCAGAAAGTAATTATTTAGCAGGTCCAGATGATTTGTATGTTTCACCAAATTTAATTAAAAAATATGGTTTGAAAACAGGTGATTATATTGAAGGACAAATTCAGGCGCCCCAAAATGAATCTGAACGTTATTTTGCTTTAGAAACAATAGAACGTGTTAATGGTGATGATCCTGAAAAATTACGTCATCGTATATCTTTTGATGATATGACACCTTTGTATCCAGATGAACAATTAAAAATGGAAGTTGCTGATGACACAGATAAAGGTCGTAATTTATCTGCACGTGTGATTGATTTGATTTCTCCGACTGGTAAAGGTCAACGTTCTTTGATAGTTGCACCTCCAAGAACTGGTAAAACAGTCATGTTGCAAAATATAGCACATTCGATTGCAACAAATTATCCTGATGTAAAATTGATAGTATTATTAATCGATGAACGACCAGAAGAAGTTACAGATATGCAACGCAGTGTTCGTGGTGAGGTTATTTCTTCAACATTTGATGAACCTGCAACGCGTCATATTCAAGTTGCTGAAATGGTTATAGAAAAAGCAAAACGTTTGGTTGAAGCAGGACAAGATGTTGTTATTTTATTAGATTCTATTACCAGATTAGGTCGTGCTTATAATACTGTCGTTCCATCAAGTGGTAAAGTATTAACAGGTGGTGTGGATGCGTATGCATTACAAAGACCAAAGCGTTTCTTTGGTGCTGCACGTAATATTGAAGGTGGCGGTTCTTTGACAATTATTGCAACGGCTTTAATTGATACAGGCTCTAAAATGGATGAGGTTGTTTTTGAAGAATTCAAAGGAACAGGTAACAGTGAAATTATCTTGGATAGAAAATTGTCAGATAAACGCGTCTATCCTGCAATAGATATTAACAAATCTGGAACAAGAAAAGAAGATTTGTTGGTGTCAAAAGATACTTTATCTAAAATGTATGTTTTGCGTAGAATTATAAATCCGATGGGAACATTAGAAGCAATGGAATTCTTGTTAGATAAATTGCGTTTAACAAAAACTAATGATGATTTCTTTTCTTCGATGAATCAATAAATAAAACCGCCAATTTGGCGTTTTTTTAATAAAAAGGTTTTTATTGTGAATAAAATATATATCTTTTGTTTGATTGGTGCTTTATGCACCATTTTTTATTTTTATGGGTTAAATGTTGGTAATTCAAAATGTGAAATAAAAAATTTTAAACAACAAATATTTGTAACAGAACAAACCAAAAAACA
Source organism: Alphaproteobacteria bacterium (assembly GCA_017528045.1). Taxonomy (GTDB): domain Bacteria; phylum Pseudomonadota; class Alphaproteobacteria; order Rs-D84; family Rs-D84; genus Enterousia. The sequence goes on from JAFXPG010000005.1 coordinate 6,097, forward strand.
AGAAAGGATTTTAAATGATAAAGTTTATAAAACCAGTACTGATGATATTCGTCGCATCCTGCACGATGAATACACAATCACAGAATAGTGTGCTTTGTGATTGTGATATAATATATGGTCACGAATCAGATTGGGTACAAATAAGTGATGATTTAGCACGTAATATTTATAAGCATAATTTAAAATGCAAACAATAATATTGACATATGTTATTGTTTGTCTATAATGACAAACATGTCAGATAAAATAATATATCATTTTGAAAATATTTATAAACCTGTAAAACACAGTTCTTTGACTAAGTTTATAAAAAAGCGTGGTTTTGTTAAACATGCTGGAACCATAAAATGCATATTTAAACAATGTGATGATGTAAATGATCATATTGGATCTTTGCCTCCAGAATTATTAAATTTGGTTCGTGATGATAAAAACATATCCTTAATTACATTAACTTTTTATGAAATATTGGATGATTTTATACTGAATAATAATTGGGGGTTACGCAGAAGAAAACAACAGTTTTATAATATTCCTGAATTAGAAAATTTATTTAGTACTGATTGTTTTTTGCAGACATATGAAGAATGTGATGGTGAAAAAATAGAATGGTCTGGTGTTTTTTCTGATGTTTATAAACTATGTTTCCCGACAATAAAAGTAAATTATGCTTTAAAATTATTTAAAAAATGTGTTTTTGCTTTAGATTCTTTATATGGACATGGTCCAATATATGAAATAACAACTAATTTTTGTGCATGTAAATCAGAACCAAAATTGAATAATACTGTTTATATGGCCAGATTAAGAAAAAATGAATATGTTGTAAGTAAATGGTTGGATAAAAAATCAGATTGTATAATTCCAGAAGATGGTCCGTTTGCAATATATTTAACTTCTGATAGAGAAAAAAGACAATCTAATTATATAAATTCTTTGCGTATAGATTTTGGTGAAACAAGAAAAAGTGATTATGGAAATTTATCGTATAATGCCAGAAAGATATACAGACAATTATTTTATAAAGATTATAATGCTGTAATATACGCTTTCTTTACATTAAAAGATAATTTTCAAAAAAGAGATTTTCAACAAGCTTTAGAATTATACATTGAACAATGTATATATGGTAAAAAAACAAAATTATCTGACGAACAAAAATATGAAATACGGAAGATGATTACTGATAAAAACAGTTTAGTTTTACATGAAATTTTAAGTCAAAATTTAAATACCAGATAATATATGAAAAATACACAACAATCTTTATCAGATATAATACATGTGAAAACAAAACATTCTTCTTTTAAGAAGTTTTTGCTTAAGCATGATTTAAGACATGCTTATAATATAGAACAAATTATTACAGATTGTGATGTAAAACCAATTGTTGGATGTTTACCAATTCAATTGCGTGCTTTGATTGAAAAAAAAGATTTATCTGATGTTACGTTAAGATTTTTTGATATTTTAAGTTTTTTTATTGCTAATAATTATGATGAATTATTATTCAAGACAAAAAAAGAATATGAATTAAAAAATTTGTCAGATTTATTTAAAACAAAATGTATATTGTTTACAAGTGAACTTGTCAGAACTGATATAATAAATGGTGAAAAAATAGATTTTTACAAAGAATGGGCTGGGGCGGTAAGTGATGTTTATAAATTGTCTTTCCCAGAAATAGGTATTGATTATGCATTAAAGATATTTAAGAAAAACATTATTCCAACCGTTGGCATGGGACCTTTTTATGAAATTCCGACTGCATTTAAAGCAAATAAATGTGAACCAAAATTGAATAACCCCATATATATGGCAAATTTATCAGAATATCAATGGACTCTGAATAAATGGGTTAATCATACTGATAATGAAAAAGTTCCTGATGAAAGAGAGCATGCTATATATATAACATCAGAAGAAGAAAATAAACCAAGAAATTATTGTAATGGGAAACGTATAGATTTTGGAAAAACACGAAAAACCGTTTATGGTGGTTGTTCATATCCTGTTCGTAAATTATATCGACAAATGCAAAATATGACATATGAACAATTGCAAACACTGGAATCAAAAAAGAAAAACAATTTTGATTTAGAAAATTATAGACGTGCACAAGATACAATATATATTGAATATATCAGTGAAAAGTATCGCTAACTATTTTTATTAAATCATATGCATTTTTTTCACATGTTTTATCATCAGAAGGTGCATATTCAACAAATTCAAAATTAATCGCATCTTTGAATTCATTAACAAAAGCTTTTGCACAATCTAAAGATAAACCGTTTGGTTCTGGAACCCAAACATCTTTAAAGTCTTTTGGATCAATTCCATCAAAATCAAAAGATACAACAAATTTTTTATTTCCAATACGTTCACGTATTTCTTTGAACACATTATTCCAATCAGATTCTGTTTGTAATTGTGATGGTATTTTATGAAAAATATTGTTTTCTTTTACATATTTTATTTCAGCAGGTTCAAAAGAACGTGATCCCAAATAAAATAAATTTTCTGGTTTTAAACAAGGTTTCTTTTTACATAAAGATAACCAGCGTTCATCACCTTCACCTAGTAAATGTCTGACGTTTGTTCCATGTGGTGAACCTGTTGCTTCACGTTTTGAAGATTCTGGCGAATGTATATCAAAATGTGCATCAAAATAAACCAAACATATATCTTCGTTAGGATACTTATCAGAAATTGCTGCAAAATGTGAAAAATTTACGGAATGATCACCGCCGATAAAAATGTGTCTTTCTGTAGGTGTATTTGGATATATTTGTTTGTGAACATTAAAAGCATCGCCGAATCTGTCTTTCATACAATCTTCCGCACTGACAGAATCTGCTGTTAAAATTTTCCAATCAGCATTTGGAAACATTTTTTGTACTTTTTTAGGGGCAAAAGCAGGACCGCCATCAATAACTTTGGCAGTAGCCCCACGACTGTATTCTATACCCATAAATTTAATCATCGTAATTCTCTATAACACTTTCTGCTGCAGATTGAATTCTTTGCAGACTTTTTTCATATACTTCACAATCACGTGCTATTTCAGATTTATAAGCATCACGCATATTAGAAGCCATTGAATAACATGCTTTTAAATGGTTAACACAATATTTATGTCCGGTTACAAAAGCATTTTGACCCCGAACACGACTTTCTGTGGTTGACCAATCTATGTTTAAAGCATTGTCAATATTAACCCAAGGATTATCACCAGTATAAGAACCGATTGTTTCATCCCAATATTCTTTGATTTCTTCATCGGTTGCATCAACGTTGTATTTCAGTTTGATAATTTGTTGCATCAAATTATCAATTTTATTTTGATATTTGGAATCTATTTGTGCCAATTTAGCACTGCAATAACAACGATTATAAGGCGCATCTTCGCGTTCACAAAATGATTCCATACATTCTTTATAATCAGAAAAACAGCGTTGTGATGATATTGCGGTTTTTGAAGAAGAAGTTTTGTTTGTATCAGAAGATGTATATCTTGATCCCGTTTTTGTTACACCACGTGCAACAACATTTGAAGCAGAAGATTTTCTGCCGATGTTACGTGCGCCACTTACGCCACTGCGTGCAATGTTTGAACGTGGAACAACTGTGCGATTAGTGTTCATATTTGCGGCATTCGTTGCAGAACGAGCCTTGGTATTTCTTTTAATAACACGACGTTTACCAAAACTGGATGTAGAAGAATTGTTACTGGTTTTCATCTGGTTTTGAAAATTTATACCAGTAGTCATATTTGTTGTATCTTGTCTTGTGTTGTTTAATGTATAAGGGTACACATTTTCATACAAAGATTTATTTATAAAACGGTTTGGAACTTTGCTGGCTGCAATTGCAGAACCGGCAAACAAAACGGTTAATAAAAAAACAAAAAATTTCCTTCTCATGATTGAACATTGTAGAAGTTTTATAAAAAATAAACAAGCATAAATTATTGTCTTTGATTTTCAATAGATTTTTTATAATAAAACACAGAATCTGTTTTTATTGAATCGTTAACACTTTTATTTACAACGGTGTATTTTGTATCTTTCTTAAAACTACGAAAAGCGGAAATAAAAGGCAAAGATAAACAACCAAACAATAAGGTTGTCAAAATATATGTTTGAATATCTTCTTTATTTATTTTGGACATTGTTTAAAAACCTTGTTGTTTTTGATTGTCTTCTAATTTTTTCTTTATTAAAGGTTGTATTTGTTCTATTAATTGCAAAGACACAGATAAAATATCATTTTCTGTTTGAAGATCGTTGTTTTTATCTTCTAATTGTTTCATTTTTTTTGTCAATAAAGCAAATAAGTTTCGCATAAGTTTTATAATATCGCTGTTTATCAGGAAATGATTTTCTCTTATTAACTGTAAAACGATGATAGAAAACATTTTTTGTTTGAATAATTTTGAAAAATCTTTAAATACCTTATTGTGATCTAAAGCAATATATTCAATGGAAGCTTCTTTGAACATTTCTTGAGTATAGGGCAGAGAATCACGCCAATTTCCATTTTTGCCTTTTCTGATTTTATCACCATAAGGTTCCAAATAATATACTCTTTTTATTCCTGAATTTATAATAGCTCTGGCACAATCTGCACAAGGAGGCATTGTTACATATAAAGTACAACCTTTTAAAGATACACCGCATAAGCTAGCATTGTATATGGCATTTCTTTCTGAATGTTCGTAAAATAAATATTTAAGTGGTCTTATATTACGTTCAGGAACGTCATCGTTAACACCACGTGGCATACCATTATATCCTGTTGATCTGATTTCTTTATCTGGACCAACAACGATACATCCTACCTGAGTATTTGGATCTTTTGATAAATTGGCAATAAAAAGTGCAAATTCAATAAAATAATAATTCCATTTATCTGAAAAGACAGGTGTCATATTTGATCCTTATGTTTGTCCTCTCTCAGTTCAAATTGTAATATAAATAGTTGACTTTGCAAGATTTTTGTTAACTTTTGAAAAAAGTATGATATTCTTTGTTGTATGAGTAAGACATATTCAGGTTTTATTGCTATTATTGGACCGACTAATGCCGGTAAATCTACACTTATTAACCAAATTATGGGGCGTAAGGTATCTATTGTTTCTCATAAAGTTCAAACAACCAGAACGCGTTTGCGTGCTATAAAAATGGTTGGGGATAGGCAATTGATTTTTGTTGATACACCTGGGGTATTTAAGCCGTCACGTCGTCTGGACAGGGCTATGGTTGGTGCTGCTATGTCTGCGCTGGATGATGCGGATGCTGTTTTGTTGGTAGTTGATGCTCAAAAAGGGATAACACAAACAATAACAGATTTAATTTTTAAAATAAAAGACCATAAAAATTTATTTGTTGCACTTAATAAAGTTGATGCTGTTTCAAAATTAGATTTGTTACCAATAGTGGATCAGATTTCAAAAATGGCTGATTTCAAAGAAATATTTATGATATCGGCTTTGAAAAATGATGGAATTCAACAAATGTTAGTATCTTTAAGTGAAGTTATGCCACAATCGCCATATTTATTTGAAGCAAAAGATGATGTTGATGTTCCAGATATGTTATATTTATCAGAATTAACACGTGAAAAAGTTTATAAATATATTCATCAAGAATTACCATATCATATTAACGTAGTGACTGAAAAAGTTGAAACAGATGAAGAAGGGGTTTTGGAAATATACCAAAAGATAGTTGTTGCAAATGAAGCACATAAAAAAATAGTTGTTGGTCGTGGTGGTGAACAGTTAAAGAAAATTGGAACTGCTGCAAGACATGATATACAAGATCAATGGGGTGTAAATGCTAGGTTGCATTTATTCGTCCGTGTTGAAGAAAATTGGGAAAATGTTGCTGAAAATTATACTGACCAAGGATTAGAGTTTAAGTAAATGTTACACACATCTGATTTTGATTTTGAATTACCGCCTGAATTGATTGCGTCGCATCCGTTGCATGAAAGGGATGCTTCGCGTATGTTGGTTGTTGATGGTAAAGAAATAGCTGATAAACATATTCGTGATTTTATATCGTTCTTGCAACCAGGTGATGTTGTTGTGTTTAATAATTCGCGTGTTATCCCGGCACGTTTTGAAGCGGACGGCCACGAAATAACCTTGCATACATCTGTGAACGATAAAGATTGGTGGGGGCTTTGTAAAAAATTCAATAAAATCAATGTTGATGATACATTAACTATGATTGATGGCACAACATTAAATGTATTAGATAAAGACGATGACAGTGGTTTGTTATTGCATTTTAATTGTGATAATGTTTTCGATTTATTGAATAAATACGGAAAAATGCCTTTACCGCCATATATGAAACGTGAAGAAGAAACCGAAGACCGCGAACGTTATCAAACCGTATATGCGCAACCTTTGGGATCTATGGCGGCACCAACGGCAGGCCTGCATTTTACCAATGAATTACTTCAAGAAATAGAAAAAGCTGGTGCAAAAATTGTAAAAGTAACTTTACATGTCGGGGCAGGGACATGGATGCCTGTAAAAACAGAAAATTTATCTGAACATAAAATGCACAGTGAATGGTGTTGCATTACACAAGAGCAGGCAGATATTATAAATAATGCAAAACGTATTATTGCTGTTGGGACAACTTCTATGCGAACATTGGAAAGTGCATCAAAATTAGCTAAAGAAAATGGTTTTAATGGACGCGTTCATCCTATATGTCAAACAACAGATATTTTTATTACACCAGGATATAAATTTGGTGCAGTTGATGTTTTGTTAACAAATTTTCATTTGCCAAAATCAACTTTGTTTATGTTGGTTTCAGCTTTTGCTGGATTGGAAGAAATGAAAAATGCTTATAAACATGCTGTTTCAGAACAATACAGATTTTTTAGTTATGGTGATTGTTGTTTATTATTCAAAAAGGATTAATAAATATGAATTTTGAACCAAAACTTTATCGTCTTTCAAATGGAATCCCTGTTATATTAGATAATATGGATATAGAAACAGCAACTGTAAATGTTGCTTTTGATACAGGGGCACGTGATGAAAGACCAAATGAATACGGAATAACACATTTTTGTGAACATGTTTTTTGTTTGGGTTCTAAACGTTTTTTTACAAAAAAAGAAAGAAGAGATTTTTTGGAGAATCATGGTGGAATACGTAATGCTGCAACAGGTTTAACCAATATAACTTTTTCTGGACGAATAATAGCAGAAAATTTGAATGTTTTATTGAATGTGATAGCAGATATGTTACATAATGCTTTATTTGATTGTGAACAAATAGATCTGGAACGTGGTGTTGTTATTGATGAATTACACAGAAATATGGATAAGCCTGGTCGTGAATTTTATAATTTTATAATGAAAAATACGTATAATTCTTTTGTACCAAATGGTTTATTAGTTTTAGGAAACGAAGAAAATATAAAATCTTTTACACCAAAACAATTAAAAGAATACATTTCAAATCATTTATCTGCAAGAAATTGTGTTATAGTCATATCTGGGCGAATTTTAGATACAGATGCGGTTATAAAACATTTAGATAATTTGTTTTCTTTCTTGCCAAATAAAGAAGTAGTTAAAGATACTTCAAAAGTTTATACACCATTTATAGGCAATAATAAAGTTAACAGTAATAATGTAAAATTAAATATTTTATGGCCTGTATTATGCAAAGATACTTATGAAAATAGATATAAAAATAAGTGTATCAGTGTTTTTGATTCTTTTTTTCGTCGAGAATTAATGGAAATTTTACGTAATCAAAATGGTTTGGTCTATGGGGTTGATAATTCTTCTTGTGGATATCCTCATGATGAGATTTTTGGAATAGGAACAGAAGTTTCTGTTGAAAATATTGAACGTCTTATGGCTTTGATTGCTAAAACAGCATACAGAATTTATAACGAAAATCCCATAACTCAACAAGAAATAGATAAAATGTTTAATGTGGGTCGTTTAGGAGATGCAGATTTTCTGGAAAGTTCAACATACAGATGTGATCAATTAAGTTTCTTTTATCGTTTTTATGGTCGTGTATATGATTTTAACGAAAATATAAAGCAGAAAAAAGCGGTAAATTCAGAAGATGTTATAAAATATACCCGTGGATATTTTGATGGCGATATGTCAATAATTACCCAAGGTTCAGATTTTAATTGTGATTTAAAACAAATATGGCAAGATAATTTTAAATAAGGAATAAGACATGTCGTTAAAATTTACTTTAGTTGCAAAAGATGGTAACGCCAGACGTGGATCAGTTGAAACTGCACATGGAACATTTCAAACACCTGCATTTATGGCTGTTGGAACTGCCGCAACAGTGAAAGCTTTGACTATGGAGCAAGTTGCTGCAACTGGGACACAAGTTATTTTGGGAAATACATATCATCTTATGATGCGTCCAGGCGGAGATTTGATTGAAAAAATGGGCGGATTGCATAATTTTGGTGGATGGCATGGACCAATTTTGACTGATTCTGGTGGGTTCCAAGTTATGTCATTGTCAAATTTGGTTAAAATGAAAGAAGAAGGTGTAGAATTTACTTCACACATTGACGGCGGAATAAAACATTTTTTAAGACCAGAAGATTCTGTTCATATTCAACATCAATTAGATTCTAATATTACAATGGTATTGGATGAATGTTTGCATTTGCCAACAACACGCGAAAGAGCCGAAAAAAATGTTGATATGGTAACTCGTTGGGCAAAACGTAGCAAAGAAGCATTTGTAGATAGACCTGGATATGGTATTTTTGGGATAGTGCAGGGTGCTGATTATAAAGATTTACGTGAAAAATCTGCCAAAGAATTGACTGCTATTGGTTTTGATGGGTATGCTGTTGGTGGATTGGCTGTTGGAGAACCTCAAGAAGTTATGTTTGATATGATTGCACATACAACCCCTTTATTACCTGAAGATAAACCAAGATATTTAATGGGGGTTGGAACACCACTTGATATTTTGGGTGCGGTTGAACGTGGTATAGATATGTTTGATTGCGTTATGCCAACACGTGCAGGTCGTACAGCGCAGGCTTTTACAAGACATGGAACAATGAATATGCGTAATGCAAAATTTACAGAAGATGAACGTCCAATAGATGAAGAATGTGGATGTCCAGCATGTAAATTATCGCGTGCTTATATTCATCATTTGGTAAAATGTAATGAAATTTTAGGAGCTACATTATTATCGCAACATAATCTTTGGTTTTACCAAGATTTAATGCGTGATATTAGGGAAAGTATAGAGAATGGAATTTTTCAGCAATTCAAAAAAGATTTTGTTGAAAAATATAATTCTAAAAAAGGTGATTAATATGAGAATAAATGTTTCCCCAAGAAAATGTTACACAGAATATGAAACAGAAAAAATCAATGATAATCAATACAAAATAACAGCAGTTTATTTTATGTATTCAGGAAACGTTTTGAATGATATATATGCTAAGCGTATAAAGACATTCAATTGTGATGTTTCTAAATTGCAAAGACACAAAGTTTTATTACACAACAATATTGTAAGGACATATAGTATGTTATATGCAGAATTAAAAAGAATAGGTTCTTCTAAAATTGCTGCAGAAGTAGAAGTTGAAAAAAGGATGAGATCTATTCTACGTTAAAGGAATAATTACAAGTAAAAAATATAAATAAAATTACTTGAAAAAGTAAAAGTATTTTTAATTCCCGTGGAAAGGATATTTTAATGTTGAATAAACAAATTATACAGAAACCAAATAAAGCAAAATATTTTTATGCTGTTTTATCTGCTTTTATAACATATATTTTTTCTTGTTTATTGTTTTCTTATATTTATCAAATCTTTGATTTTGACATAAATGCAGGTATAGCATGTTTAATGTGTTATGGATGTTCGTGTCCATCTGGAATTATATGGTTTGTTAGTTGGCCTGCTTTTATATTAAGTTCTTTGGTTTTTTCTTTAATGTTTCCAAAACGAAATAAATATTATAAATTGGTGATTTGGGGTATTTTTTGTGTTATAATAATATGCTGTATATTTTATACAATAGAACATATAAATTTGATAAAAAATATTATTAAAGCAAATATTGAATACAGGAGAATGTAAAAATGCCAAAGAAAAAAGAAATAGAAGTTATTGATATGGGTGGCAAAAAAACTGTCGCTAAGAAAGCATCTCTTATTACAACAACAAAAAGAACGTTTGCAATTATTACTGTTGTGTGGTTGGTATTTGTTGCATGGTTTCCTTTGTATGTAAAGAATACTTATTCTAGTCCAATCAAAAAATCTATGGTTGTGTCAATGTTTTTTGATGTACAAAGAAATATACAAAAACAATATGAAAGCTTGTTGGCTGGTATTAAAAAATCTATTAATTTAGAAAAACCAATAGGTATTGCCATTGATAAAGTAAAAATTGTAGAAGGCGGTGTTAATAAAGTAACAGATACGACAGCAAAAGTAAAACAACAAACAAATAAAGTTAAACAAGAAACAGGAAAAGTTTCTGCTTTGACTGGTTTGGCAAATAAGTTTGGTGTAAAAACTGATGGTATTGATAAAGCTGTTAAAGAAACTAATAAAGCTGTTGCAACTGCTGATAAAAATATCAACAAAGTTGATGCTGTAGCTGAACAGGTTAATAAAAAATTAGATTCTGTAAAAACTGAATTAGTAAAAGTTTCTCAAACAGAAGTTGATAAAATGATTGATGAAGCAATCAAACATCAATTAGATAAGAATTCTGGTGGTTTGGGAACAACTTTATTAACCAATTATGGTATAAAACATGTATATCCTTGGCGTCCATCATCTTGGCCTGTTGCGGTAAAAATATACAACGATCTAGAAAAATCTAATCTTGGTGTTGTTCAGATATTAACTAATACTGTAAATAAATATTTTAATTATGTAGCATGGGGATTGGTAATTGCAGCTTGGGCAATAGGTTTTGTAATATGGTTGATGGTTGCAAAAAGGGTAAAATTATTCTTGAAACCGTTCATAGTTTGTCCAAGATGTGGACATACTTTTGGTGATAAACGTACGGCGTTGGGGATTATAAAAGCGTTTCAGCCGTGGAAATGGTTTTAGTTTTTTATAGCCGCCCAAAATCTGGGCGGTATTTTTTTGTGTTTTTAAAAGTTGACAATTAGTGTTTTTGTGTTAAAATATTTTTCGTCCAATATAAATAGGTGTTTTTGAAAAATGCGTGATAAATATAATGCTTTTGCTAATAAAGTTTTGTTTTGGCCATTGTTGGCTAGTGGTAATAATAGTCTTGGTATATCACAAGATAAGTTTATAGAAACAATTTATAAAGAAGCATTTAATTTGTTATATTATTCGTCAATAAATAAACATTTTTCAACTTTTAATATGGTCTGTATAAGATTAAAAGAAATACGTTTTTATGAAAGTATCAAAATAAAATCACCAGATATGTATAAAAATATGTTGAAAACAAAAGATGTTTTTTACAAAGATATTGAAAAAAGACGTAAAGAAAACAAAGATTTTAATGAATGTTGGAATGTTTATATGTTGGGTTTTGAATCTGCATATAAAAAAAGCTTGCAAAGATAAAAAAAGTATGTAAGAATAGATCCTGCAATGCGAGCGTAGCTCAGTTGGCTAGAGCGCAACCTTGCCAAGGTTGAGGTCGAGGGTTCGAGCCCCTTTGCTCGCACCAAAGTTTTAACACCCGAAAGGGTGTTTTTTATTTGAGTAAATAAGTGGGTAGATAATAGGTATAAAATAAATATTGACAAATAGTATTTTTTGTGCAATATTATGTTTTGGAAATTAAGTTTTTATAGAGGGTGGGTTTTTAAAATGAAAAATAAAGATTTTAAAACTTTTTTTATGTGTATATCTGCTTTGATGGGCAGTGCATTGATCTCTTGTGGGCGCGTTAGTACTTTGACGTCTACTGAAAAAGATGATCACACAAAGTTGCCAAAACAAGAACAAAAATATGATTTAGAACAAAATCAAAGAATCTGCCAAAAGTATGAAAAAATGTATGCAGATTCTATTCGTTTTGCAAATGGTTATGACAGTATTTGTAACAAAAGTAATATGTTATGGGAAAAAACGGCAGAGCTTGAATCTCGTGCAGATTCTTTGGCTATGGAAAATTCTTTAGGGGCTGTAATGCAAAGAGAAGTTGAAGGTGCTGCTAATAAAATTCTTAAAGTTTTTTTAAATAATGTTTCTGATATTTTAAAAACATATCAAATATCTTTAAAGGATTATATAACAGAAGACAATGATTTTTTATGGCGTTTTAATACTAATACACAAGAAGATAATTATGATGCTATGGATTATGTTTTAAAACAACCATTAATTTATTTTGGTGTTAATACGTGTGGTTTTTCTGATATATCTGGTAAGGAATTTGACGAATTTATGGTTGTTATCAATCAAATTATTAATGAATCAAATTATGCTAAAACACATAAAAAAGAAATTATTAATAAAATCAATGTGTTGATTAAAAAAACAACCCAAAAATTGATTGCAAGCAGAAAATCAATAGAACGTAAATATTCTGATTATTATGTAGTAATTGACGGACAAGATGCTGCTTTTATATCTTATGGAGCAGATGATTGGAATTATGGTTATACAGATACAGAATATCCAGAAAGACAGGCTGTAATAAAAGTTACAACTTTAAGTGTATATGGAAAGAATTTGCCTGTAGAATTTTTTGGTGATAAAAAAGCAAAATATGAATTAGTTCGTTTAGAAAATAACAGATGGCAAGTGAAAAAGACTTCACGTAGAGGCATAATTGAAAATACCGATGTATTTACAGATAAAGGCGAAACATCTATTCAAGAATATTATGCAGGATTCAATACTCGCAATTATTCTGAATTTCGTTTTGACCCGGGACATGATTGTGGTGTGCATATTGAAGTAGAAGATGGTGTGGTTGTAAAAAAAGCAAAACATCAATGGTGGCCATCAAGAAATATTATAAATCAAATTGATTCATTAGAAGATGAATCTAGAAAATATGCAAGTCAAGCAGCAAAATTAGAAGAGCAAAAGAAAATAATAAATCAATATGCTGATTCTGTTGCACGTGTAATGGTTAATCAACGTTGTAAATAATTATTTAAACAAAAACCGCCATTAATGGCGGTTTTTATAATTTATTTATGTTTGAAACGTGATTTTATAATCATAAATAATATTATTGAACTGAACAATAATGTTATTGTATCAGATATAATCATTTGTAATGATTGTAAATAAATCCCGTACAATATCCAAAACACTAATCCTGAACAATATATAATATACATTGTTAAAGAAAGTCCAGATACATTTTTTGTGATAATAGATTTTATTGCTTGTGGTAAAAATGCCAAAGTTGTACAAGTACAACAAATAATACCTATTATTTCACCTATCATACTGTTCATATTATAAACCTTTATTCTGTTGCAAAATTATCAAAATAACCTTGAATGTAAACAATTGGAGTACCTTTGTCTCCACTTCCACTGACTAAATCGCAAAGGCTGCCCAATAAATCTGTTATACGACGGGGTGTTGTCCCTTGTGTAACCATCTGACCTTTCAAAGCAGAATCTTTTTCTTTAATATCATTTTTTATAGCTTCTTGTAATTCAGTACCAGATAAATTATTAAATTTATTATCTGCCAAGTATTTTAATTTTAATTCATTTGGTGTTCCTTTTAATCCATCTGTAAAAGCAGGGCTGACCACAGGATCTGCGAATTCCCAAATTCCACCAACAGGATCTTTGAAGCAACCATCGCCATAAACCATGACTTCAACGTGTTTACCTGTTTTTTTGAAAATATTTTCTTGAATAGTATTTATTATTGGCATGCAGTATTCGCGTGTTGGAAATAATTTTACTTTTTCTTCGGTTGCTTTATTAGAACCTAATAAACCGTATTCGCTTTTATTATGTAAAATATCTGTTAAATCAATGACATTATCAGATATTTGCTGTAATTTTGGTTTTGTTTCATCTTTAGTATGAATATCGGCAGCAATAAAAGCATCAATATTTTTATCTTTTAAAATGTTTGTATCATTGCTGATATATATTTCGGCAATTTTTCCTTCTTCTTCTATAATACTTTTATAATATTCATCATAATTCATGCCAGTAAAAGGGTGGTTTTTACAAACATTACCGACTTCGTCTGTTGGTTCTGATAATAATACGGTTATTTTATCTGCACTGCGTGCTATACCACGTAATAAAATTGCGAATCTATTACGACTGAATATAGGAAAAACAACAGCTATAGATTTAGCGTTTTTAGTTAATTCTTGTATACTGGTTGCAATTTCATCTACGGTTGCATAATTGCCTTGTGTACGACCCATGACAGCTTCTGTAATCGCAACAATGTCACGATCTTTGATTTGAATGCCAGAATTTAATACTAAATCAGTGACAATATTTGCTACATCATCACCAGTTTTGAAAATAGGTGCACGCAATCCGAATGCTGCTGTTCCGATGGTTCTCATTTCTTTCCCTTTTGTTTTAATGGTTTTTGATATAGGAATTTAATAAAATTTGCACAAAATTTTCAAGATATTTATTGTGTTGAAATTATATTTTATATTTGTCTATAATTCTTCCGGAAAGGAGCAAACATGACCCAATTATTATCAGAAACTTATTTAGATTATTCAGATATTTTAATTAAACCAAAAATGGGAATAAATCTGAATTCCAGAAAAGAAGTTGTTTTAGAAAGAGTTTTTAAGTTTAAACATGGTCAAACAAGAACAGGTTTGGGTGTTTTTAATGCTAATATGTCAACAGTTGGTAATTTTGCAGTTGCTAAAAAATTATTAGCCAAAGGTATGTTTGCTACAATTCATAAACATTATTCTGTAAATGAAATTGGTAATTTTTTAAATCAATGTAAATCAGAAAATGTTTCTGTAGAAAATTTGTTTATAACGATTGGTTTAAGAAATTTTGAAGAACAAATACAAAAATTAAAAGATTTAGAATCTAAATATAATTGGAATAGTTCTCAAAATATTTGTATAGATGCACCGAATTTTTATATACCTAAGGCTTTAGATGTATTAGTAAAAGTTCGTCATGAATTTCCAGATTCTGTTATTATGGTTGGAAATATTGCCAGTGGAGATATTTGTTTAAAATTGCTAGATTATGCAGATATTATAAAATGTGGCATAGGCAGCGGTTCTGCATGTTTAACCAGAAAACAAACCGGATGTGGAACACCAATGGTAACTTTGATATTAGAATGTGCAGATATAGCTCATTCTGTAAACGGTCATATTTGTGCAGATGGGGGTATTGTTGATATTGGGGATATTTGTAAGGCTTTCTGTTTAAACGCAGATTTTGTTATGGCTGGTGGGATGTTTGCTGGAACAGATGAAGCAGATGGCGAAATTGTAGAAAAACAATATCAAACAAATGAATTAATTGATGGAAGAGCCGTTGTTCAAATAAAACGTTTTAAACAATATTATGGTATGTCTTCTGAATATGCTAATAACAAGTTTGCTGGGGGTATGTGTAATTATAAGACTTCAGAAGGTCGTGAATTGCAAATACCTTATACCGGTTCTTTGGATAAAGTATTGCAAGATATAAATGGTGGAATTGCTTCTTGTTGTACATATATTGGTGCATCTTCTGTAAAACATATGGCCAAATGTGCTACTTTAATTCAAGTACACAATCAATTAAACAAGGTTTTTGAAAAATATTCTGTGTAATATATAAATAATAAAGGTTTTATTTAATATGCGTAAAGTATCAAGTTTTGATCAGGCATCTCAAAGAACTCGGTCTGGTTTTATTAACGTTTCCAAAAGCGAAATTATGATGGCTATACAAAAATGGGAACAAAACCATGTTGATAAATCAAATATAGATTTATTGGATAGAGAATCTTGTTCTTTGCGCAGATTATTAAGTTCTTACATATCAGAAGATATGATAAATTCCGTAGCACAAAGATATAATGTTTTATACATAAATGCTGTAAAAGAATATATGAACAAAAATGGTCTGAAATCTGTTGAAGATCTGTTAGCTTTTTTTGGCGACAAGTCATATGGAGCAGAATTTTTTCCAGATTTTATTTCTTTTATATCAAATTATATTATGGGTGCCGTTTCTATAGCACAAAGACCAAAAATACAATTTGTTAAATCTGGTGAAAAATTTATAAAATATGTAAAAAACCCATATAACGAAGATTTAAGTTATTTAGATGATGATAAAATGATAGCTTTTTATGATCGTGATGAAAATACAATATTTTTCAAGGAAGATAAATTAACAAATTTTGATAATTTTATGACCCAGTTATCACATGAAATATCACATGCAATAGATAATTTGGACATTTCAAAAGGTGTTTTTCAAGATACTGTTGTTTATAATTGTTGCAGAAAGTTGTATGTTACAAATTCTTCTGAAAATAAATTTAATGCCGAAGAAAAATCTGCAACCAGAATAGGTATTGTTATAGGTAAAAATTTTACTAAACGTTTATCTGAATCTTTACACCAAGAAAATATAAATAAATATATTGTGTCAAATCAGCCGGTTCGATAATTTTATTATTTTCTAGTTGAAAAATAACAAGAATCATGTTATAAATTTATGCATTGAAGTGGTTAAAACAATGAAATTAAATATAAAACGTTTTTTTAATTAAAAGTGCGACCATCCAAAAGTTTGTGACGGGCGCACTTTGATGCACCCGTTTTTTAATGTAAAAAAGGAAAAAATTATGTCAGAAAATACAAATATATCTACAAATGAATTAGAAGCACGTATGCAAAAGGTTGAAAATATTAAACAACGTGACGGTGTCGTTTGGAAAGATAAATTTGATCGTTCTCATAAAATCAGCGAAGCTCGTGAATTGGCAGACGATACACCTGTGAAATTAGCTGGTCGTGTAACCGCTTTGCGTTGGTTGGGTAAATTGATGTTTGGTCGTATTTATGACATAGAAGGCGAAATTCAATTTTCAATGTCTCGCGAAGAATTGGGTGAAGAAAATTATAAGTTTATGAAAGCTAATGTTGATTTAGGTGATTTTATAGGTATCTATGGAACTTTGTACCATACTACTGCTGGTGAATTAACAGTTCGTGTTTCAAAATATGAAATTTTGGCCAAAGCATTGCGTCCTTTGCCAGAAAAATATCATGGTTTAACCGATACAGAAACACGTTATCGCCAAAGATATTTGGATATAATTTCTAATCCAGAAGCACGTAATGCTTTATTAGGTCGTTTTAAAATGACACAATATTGGCGTGATTTTATGAATGAAAATGGATTTTTAGAAATAGAAACCCCAGTAATGCAGAATATTGCTTCTGGTGCAGCTGCAAAACCATTTACAACTCATCACAATGCTTTAGATGCTGATTTTCAGTTGCGTATTTCGCCTGAATTATTTTTAAAACAAGCAATCGGTGCTGGATTTGATCGTGTTTACGAAGTTGCAAAGGATTTCCGTAACGAAGGTATGGATGCAATGCATTTACAAGAATTTACTATGGTTGAATGGTATGCGGCATATTGGGATTACAAAAAGAATATGCAATTTACATGGGATTTGATTCAAAATTTAATTAAAAAATGTCGTGGAACCTTGCAAATAGAATACCAAGGCACACCATTAGATTTTTCTTCTTATGAAACCATGGATTATACCGCGAAAATGAATGAATTGTTTGGGTGCAATATATTGGATTTTGATGATGTTGATAAATTACGTCAACAAATCGTAGATAATGGTATGTTCCCTGCAGGTGAATTAGATGATTTGAAATCAATACCAACGTTGGTGGATTATGTTTATAAACGTAAAATTCGTGGTGATATAATTAAGCCAACTTTCTTGTATAATTATCCAACTTATATGGTTCCTTTGGCACGTCACAGTGATGCAGACGATAGATGTTTGGATATGTTCCAATTGTTGGTTTGTGGTGCTGAAATTTGCAAAGGTTATTCTGAATTAGTAAATCCAATTCAACAATTGGCGGCCTTTGAAGAACAAGCAAAAAATATAGCTGGTGGAGATGAAGAAGCCTTTAATCCGGATAATGATTTTGTTCGTTCAATGGAACATGGTTTTCCACCAATTTCAGGTGTGGGTATGGGGGTTGACAGATTAGCTTCTATTATCTTTGATCAACCAACATTGCGTGATGTAATATTGTTCCCAATAATGAAATAAAGGATATTTTATGTCTGGTAATATAAATACCAAAGATGTTTTTTTGGAAACAAAATTACATGATGAAAAAAATCTTGAAATCATAGATGATGCTTTCCAATCTGGTCGTATAGATGAAGCAACACATGATTATTTGACAAATCTGTATACAAATTCTATGGATTTGTTCAGAGAGGTTTTTTTGACAATTGGTAAATGTTTTGGTGCACCAAAAGCAGCTGTTCGTAAATATGATTATGAATCAGATACGGCAATAGATGAACCTATAACAATATCTTATATTCATCCGTTGGAACCATATCTGGTGAACCATCGTTTAGATGCTGATCCTATGCGTAACCAATTTTTTGTATCAACCAAAGGACATCAAATAGATTTGGCAGTATCGTCTATAGTTACTGTTATTGTTGCTGCTCAGAAAAATATAAACCGTGCATTAGATAAAATCACAGGTAAATATTATTCTAGTTATGTAAAAGAAGTAGCAAAGGTTGCTTATGATGTAATTGTTGAAAAAACAGGACGTGTTGCATCGGCACAGGCTATATCTGACAAAATATATGAAACATTTTCTAAATCATTTATTACAGATGCTTCCAGTACTGTATTAGGAATAATAGGTTCTGTTCATCAAGAAATATCTGCACAAATGGTTCGTGAATTAGATAAAATAGAAACACCATATGAAAGATTAAAGGATGTTTGGCGTATAAAATGTTTGTTTGACATGGTGCCTCAAGCTCGTACCTTTATTGAACGTGTTTCAAAGATGTGGCCAGAAAAAATACTAGATATCAAAGATGCTTTTTGTGACATCACAAATCCTCGTGGGTACAGAGACGCAAAATTGGTTATAAATATTGGTGATGATGAAAATGTTGTTCCAATGGAAATTATTTGCCAAGTAAGAACATTTTTTGAATTTGAACATCAAACACATTTGGCTTATGAAAAATCTCGTAAAGGTGTCAAAGGTGCAGATAATATAGAAGCTCAGACAGAAATTTTGCATCTGGAAGGTGTAAAAAAATATAATGCGATGATTTGTGATTGTGTTGAAGATTTATTTGATAGAATAGGGTGGAATATTTTATACAGTGCGGGAAATGAAGATATGTTGTTTGATGGGTTCCCTGTGTTAACAACAATGTATTATCCACAAAAAATCTCGGATCTTATATTAGAAAAAGTTGATAATGCAGTAGAAAACGAAGTTTTCTTTGTTGAAAATGCACCTGCAAAATTGACGAAAGATCAAGAAATAAGAATTTTCCGTTGGATGGCAAAATTTATATTGATAGCTGCAATGCCTTATTCTTATGCTGATTGGACTGTTCAAACAGATACGATGGCTGGGAAATTCTTTAATTTTATAATGAAAGAATTACAACGTTATTATAAAAAATAAAAATATAACAAGGGATGTATAAGATTACATCCCTTTGTTATTTACTTGCGTTTTATTTTTGATTTGATGTAAAATATATACAGGTTGTTGATGATACGGCGACAACCATTAACAAAAGCATAAAAAGGATCTATTATGCGTCAAGGAAAGGTAAAATGGTACAACGGTAAAAAATGCTATGGCTTTATTACCCCAGATACACCAAACGAAAATGGAAACACAGATGATGTATTTGTTCACTCATCTGCATTGAAAGCAGCAGATATACGTTTCTTAAATGAAAACGATATTGTAGAATTTGAAGAAGAAATTCGCAATGATAAGTTATCTGTTACAACATTGAAATTGATTCAAAGAGATGAAGAATCTGCAAAAAGATTTCAAGAACGTCGTGCAGAACGTCGTCGTGCTCGTGAAAATCATAAACAACACGAAGAACATAAGGAAAAACGTGGTTTTGCGTTTTGGAAAAAATAATTTATTACATAAAAAAATAACCACCAGTTTTTGGTGGTTATTTTTTTGTTTTTATTCGTATTCTCTAAGGTTAACTTTTTTCATAAAGTCCCCTAAGCATGGCGCGTTTTTATCTTTTTCTGATAGAATAGCTTTACTTGCGGGGATTTTCCAATCAACGTTTATTGTTTTATCAAAACAATTCAAACCAAATTCAGCAGGTTTATAATAACCATTATCACATTTATAAGCAAAAATAGCATAATCTGACAAAACAGAAAAACCATGTGCTAAATAACGTGGTATAAATAATTGTCTTTGATTTTCCGCAGACAACTCAACTGCAACATATTGTCCAAATGTTGGTGAACCTCTGCGTACATCAACTGCAACATCTAATACGGTTCCTGACAAAGCACGAACAAGTTTTGCTTGGCTGTATTTTCCCAATTGAACGTGCAAACCACGAATTGTTCCATATGCGGACATAGATTGGTTATCTTGAACAAATTTGTTTGTTATACCAATTTCTTTAAATGCTTTTTCGTTATAAGTTTCCATAAAATAACCACGATCATCACGAAATACATCTGGTTCAATGATAAAAACGCCGTCAATTTTTGTTTGGATTTTTCTAAAAGCCATGATAAACTCCTTGTTTTTTCTGGAATTTTAGCTTTTTTATTTGGAAAATCAATATAAAAAACGCACACTAATTTCAGTGTGCGTTTTCAAAATAAATGTTTTTTTATTTTGTTTTTCCTGCCATTTTTACAGCAGCCATACGAGCAGCTTGTTCTGAAAAATATTGCTGTTCGGCTTTTGTTAATTCAAAACCACCATAAGCAAGCAAGTTATTCAAAGCAGCCATACGAATAAATTTATCATGCAAATCACTAATAGCTTTCTTTTGTTTAGAATATTGATAATCTAAAATAAATGCATGACCAACGGCTTTAGAACCAGTCATATCTGTATGCTTGTGAATTATTTCGGTTATACCGATAGTTGCTAATTTTTGTTGGATTGCTGTGTCATCTGCTACTAAACCTGTATCAAAATACAATTTGACATAGTTACCATCAAATTCAAAATTCTTTATATGCGCACCCAATTCCGCCATAGTAAATTCTTTAGCGGCTTGTACGTATGGTGCAACAGCTTCATTTGTTTTTTCTGCCATTTGTAAAATCCTTTTTTGTATGCGTGTATTTTATCATAAAAATAGGCTTTTTTCAATATAAATATAGCCTGTGCATAAAAAACACAGGCTGTTTAATTTTAAATATAATAGGACGATGTTCGGCATATCTAATAAAACAGCATCACGAATTATACGAGCAAAAGCTTCACCGTTTTGCTTTTTTAATTGTTTATAAACTTGGGTTGTATCTATTTCTGTCATGTTCGTTTAAATCATATCACAAAAGATTTTGTGTTTATATTGTTTTTTATAAAAATTAGCAATGCAGGGCAACATACATAAGCAATTTTAAAACATTATAATATTGACAAATATGTATTTTTGTGTTATAAATATAGCAGCTATGAGACAAGAACTTGCAATCAGTTTTAAAATAACAAATTGGTGTAATTTAAATTGCGCCCACTGTTGTGAATGCAGTAATTGTCATTGTGCGCCAAATTTTATGCCGTTGGAAAAATTTGATAATTATTTGTCAGAATCCAGAACTTTGCCATTTATTCCAAATGAATTGTTTTGTATAGGTGGTGGTGAAGCAATGGCACCGTATATGCATAAAAATCCAAACTATATTCCATGTGCATTGGATTTGGTTTATTCTTATAAATATGTGCCAACTATAAAAACCAATGGCACATGGGGCCAAGATGAAACGTTGCGAAAGAAGATTTTATCTGATATTAGCGCAAAGGCATATAAATATGAAAAATTGGTAACATTGGATATTTCGGTAGATGAATTTCATAATAACTTGGATGGTGTTGCAAAGATTATTCGTGATATAATGGGATCATCAGAATTATGCTATGCAATAAGATTTTGTTTGGTTGGTTTTAATACATCTGGATCTATAAAAGCATTAAATTGTTTACAGCAGAAATTACAAGAATCAGGTTTTAATATTCAGAAAACACTTGCCAATGATTGGATGATAGATGCACCAAATGCTGATTGTGGTATATATGTATGTAATGATTACACATCGAATATATATGATCTGGGTCGTGCAAAACAAACCAAGGTTTATAATTGTGAATATGGGACAGGTCTTATAAAAACAACAGATTGTTTACAGATAGACAACGAAGATAACGCGATTTTAAATTATCTTTATCGGGAAAAAATCAATAAAAGACCATTAAACGAAGTTTTTAATTCTTTGATGCAACAACAAGAACACAGATAATGAATGAATTTGAAGAAATTTTTTATGAATGCGAAGATATAAGTACACAAGATATGTGCTATTATTTATCGACAGAAGAATCAGAAATACATATTGGATGGCGTCCAACAATCGATTGTGAAATTGGACGAATTTCAAAATTATCAGAAGTCTTTCTTGAATGGTATTTGTTTGAATCTGATACAGAAAAAAACATCAAAACCTTTCTTGAATCCGAAGGTTTATCTGACGTGTTTACCGAAACACAATTTATGGATTTAATGTGTGGCAAAGCATATCTTGACAATGTTTTATTACAATTTGTTGCATTAAAATTACCGTTTTTTTTGACAGTGGGCAGATTGTGTCGTTTAAATTCGTGTGTAAAAAATGGATATTTAATCAAAGGCGACTATCAAACTGTAATTGCTAAAATACAAAAATTAAGAATAGAACAAGCACAACAAGAAAAAGAAAGAGAAAAAGAGTCTTACAGACAATATCGTGAAACACATCATGACCAAATAATAGAGTATGATAGACAAAGATATAAAAGACGTCGCCAACAAGTGCTGGCTCAGAAAAAAATATATTATGCGGCAAACAGGGAAATAATCGCAGAAAAAACTAAAATATATCGAGAAGCACATCAAGATGAAATTAAAAAAAGAAAAAAACAATATGAAATTGCGCATAAAGAAGAAATAAGAGAACAACGCAAAAAATATCGTGCAGCCAGAAAAGCGGAAATTCGTGAAAAAAATAAAAAATGGCGTGCAGAACATCCTGAATATGACAAACAACGCGCACAAAGACCGCAACGAAAAAAATATATGAAAGAATATCATAAAAGATATACTGAGAAAAATCTTGAAGCTGTACAAAAACGAAAAAGGGCTTGGTACGAAGCAAACAAAGAACGTCTTGTTGAACAAGACAAACAACGTCGTCAAAAATTAAAACAACAAACAGAAATGGCTCAAAAGATTTGTGCGGCATATGTGTTTTTATTACAGCTTAGAAAAACAGATAAAGCACAATATCAAATGCTTTACAGACCACAACAAAATCCTTTGATTGAAATGTTGCGTCTTTGTCCAGCATTACAGAACATGGATGCGTCTTTGTGTCCGTTATGTAATTCTGAAAGTTGGCAGTCTGTTGATACATGTTGTAATCCGAAAGTGTTGGCATTGCCAGGGGCAGCTGATAAGCTGAAATACATTGCAAACGAATTAAAACAAAACAAACGCTAAATAGTTGGTTCTATTTTTATTTAAGTGGAATATTTATCTGTGGCGTTCTGTCCATAAAATAGATTCTGGAATTATATATTGTTGTAAGATTTTTTTGATATGATACAATTCTCACTATGAAAGGAGTTTTTTATGACCACAAAAAATATTACTGATATTGATACAGAATTAAACATTGCGTGGTTAAATTGGCGCCAAGAAATACAAATATATTGGCAACGAGCTCTATATTTTTTTGGTTTCATAAGTATTATTGGAGCAGGGTATTTAAAAATAAAAACTATGACCCCAAGTAATCCGATAATTTCGTTATTATTTAGTATGTTGTTTACATTTTTGGCTTTTTGTTGGTATTTATCAAATCGTGGTTCTAAATTTTGGCAAGAAAATTGGGAACTGCATATAAAAGAATTAGAGTCTTTAAGAAAATATTCTTTAACGGATGTATTAAGCAAAAAAATAGATAATAAAAAAATATTAAGTTCTTATCCTTTTTCACCATATAAAACTAATACTTTAATAAGTTTAACAGTATTCGTTTTCAGTTTGGTGTGTATGATTTGCGAAGTATTATCATTATTTGATCTTGGTAAAGATACAAATAAATGGATTTTGTTGATTACTGTGTTGTTCTTGTTGTTTATTATAAGAATACCGAATATGGTTAAATTTAGAAAATTTAAATAAAAAAAACCGCTCTTAGTGGCGGTTTTAAATTTTGTGGTCGTGCAGGGATGTCGGTTTTCGAACTGATATTATTAAGATTGGACGGGATATTGAAGGTGTAAAACGAATATTAAATGTTGAAATTTTTGAAACCATTTTTTAAAATAAGAATATAGTCAAAAAGGGAGTAAATATGAAAAAAATAATGATATTGTGCCTTGGAATTGGTTTGTTTATTGAAAAATAACAGCTAACATCTTTTCCAGTGTTTTTCCTGCACAAATAATATACGATATCATAAAATAAAACAATATTTTTATAAATGTAAATATTTGTGTGTGCTTGAGAAATTATAGAGATTTGTAATTAGATTGATTTCTTTTTAACAGTTTGAACAGCACTTAAAAATATGATATAATTCAACAGTGCTGGAGGGAATTTAACCATGAAAAAAATTATTTTTTGTATGTTTGTATCGTTTTTGTGTTTATGTAATGCTGGTGCAGCAACCCAGATAAAATGTCCAGCAGGATTTTTTTGTGCTTCCAATGGAGTATACACTCCTTATGGAGGAGGTATACAATCATACCAAAAAGGGGCTGCAGAACAGGTTACTCCTAGTTGGGGTGATTGGAGTGAAGAACTATTTTGTTCGTCTTGTAAAAAAAGTAGGTCTGGCTGTTCTTATTGTGCAGATGATTATGACGAAGCATGGGTTTCAACGTGGTTTGGTTTTTACTTAATAAAAAATGGTGAAGTTACACATCATACATCTGGAAATTCTCCAGCTAGAGGGGCTTTCCCTTGTCCTGGTACGTATCCTTCTTCTGCTGAGGGGGCAACTTCTGTATTTGAATGCTATAAAGTTGTTGGTAATGGTCAAAAAGAATATTATAAAGCACCAGTAAATACACAAACAAATTATTCTGGAAGTTGTGATATTGCTGATTTACAGGCTTTATTTGAAAATTTACAATCAGCATTGAATAATGCAAATAAATTAGCACAAGATTTACAAAATGCATTGAATAAAGCGCAATCTCAATCTTTGGTAAAATCTTCTAAGTTAGAATTGACAAAAAATATTTCAGAAGATAAAAAATCTTTTCAATCAGGTAAAAATTTGCGTTCAGGTTCCGCACGTTTAAATAATGATATAGAAACGGCAAAAGCAATGATAAAAGCGGGTATATAAAAAAACGCCATTTAGTGGCGTTTTTTATGTTTATTGATAAAAAGCCTGTTTTTCGTGTTTTGTATGATTTATATTGCAAAGTTATATGCATGTATTAGAATTTGCGTAAAAAGTAAAAGGATTTTTTATGGCAAAAACGTTAAACCAGACACCTTTTAATATATCTATTAAAAAATCTATAATAAGTGCTGTTAAGAAAGGTTTAGTAATTCAAACCCTGGATGGGCCGGCTGTTGAAGATTATGTTCTATTTGATGTAAAGACAAAAAAACAAGTTCTAAGATTGCGTGAAAATTATGCAACAGTATTTTCTTCTATAGTTTTTAGCGAAGATAATTATTATATGACAAAAGATGCATATAGTATGGTTAATGGTGTTCTTAATCTACAGAAAAACGCACAATCTCCGGATGATGCTCATTATATTCCTGAATTAGATTTTAAAGATATTTATACTTTAATGAAAAGTGTTGCAGTAAAGGTAAGATAAAACAAAAAACATGCAAGCTGTAATAGATTTTTTTAAACAATTATTTACAAAAGATTTTAATTCTGAATATAACCATTCAAATTACATAGATGTTGTTGATGGTAAAGAATTTTTTCATTTTGATTGCAGCGGCTTTGTATATTGGTGTTTATTACAAATGGGTTATAAACGTTCTTTGGTTGAATTAAGAAGTTTTCTGAAAGAACATAACTTTATAAAGATAAACAGATTCTTTTGTAAAGATTTTAAATTTATTCATGAACATAAAAACAGTTTTAAATATTGGAATTTTGTAGATAAACCAATAGCTGGATGTGTTATGGTGGTTGTTTTTCCTGATGAAAACGGGCATTGTATGTTTGTTGATAAACTTATAAATATAGATAAAGATAAAATGTGTTTGCATATAATTGATTCCACTCGTTATTTACATAAAAACGATACCAGAAGAAACTCAGGAATAGGGTTGGGAGAGATAGAAATTATTCATAAAAATAATGAATGGTTTTACAATTCAAATAATAAAGAATTACCTGTCAGAAAAGCAGAAATATATTTTGTTTGTCCAATAAAATAAATAGACATAATAAAAATACAAAACCGCCCCTTAATGTAACAGTTTTGAATTTTGTGGTCGTGCTGGGATGACGGTTTGCGAACTGAAATTATACAGATTGGAAGAGAGATTAAGAACGATTGAATAAGTAAATTTTTGATAAATTCATACTTTTGTGCTATAATTTACAATCAAAGGGGTGTTTTATGAGCAAAAAAGAACAATTAAAAAACGGACAAAGAAAATTGATTTCTATGTATCAAGAAACACAAAAAGACAAAACAACAAAAATGTCTGGTTGGGTTTGTGTCCATGCAACGAAATATATGCCTCAAAAAAATAAAGACGGAAATTATTTTATACAAACTACTGCGATGGCCACAGATTATGAAATACCGCGTTCAACAGTTCATGTCGCGTTAAACCATATTGTGTATTCTCATATGTCTGGTAATTGGGATGAAATGCCATTTATCATATTGGCCCCATATGTAGAAACCGTAGAATTTAACGGCAATCCGACAATGGTTCAAACACAAGATACTTATTTTACACCAAATCCGGACACAGGTTTAGTTTTACCAAAAAATACTTTTATTGTAAAAGCAGATAAAAACGCCAAAGAACTTTTTAATATTGGCGACCATGTTTCGACATATAAAGTTGGAAATTATACACCAGAAGAAACCGAAGAAATTTTACAAATCGCCGCCCATAACAATGAATTCGAATATGAACTTTATAATTATAACAGGTATTCTCGTGGGGAATTAAAAAATGGACCTGAAAAGGCCAACATCCCCGAATTCAACGAAGAAAAAGACAAAGATGCCTATGTGCATGATTATTGTGAAAAACAAAAAAACGCGATTTTAACGCAAATTTTACGCCGATCGGTTGTCGCTATAACCATGAATAAAATGGGATACAATTATGGCACAGTAAACGATTTCGGCGCTGCTGAAATTGCAACGGCATCCGGCTTGCAATCTAATAGCGGCAAATTAGCACACAGTTGTTCATTGGAAAAAACGATAGAATCAAACGGTTTTTTGTTAAGTCAATTACCACATTTATTAAGATCTAATAATTTTGAAAATATATACAGTTGGTTAATACACGACAAACAAGGAGTACCTTTTGGCGAAGACACTATGCATCCGGAAATTGTGAAAAAATTCATAATAAACCATATATTACAAGACAAGATGCCAGATTTTTATGATATGTATACGGAATTATTTGAAGATTATAAAGAAAGATTAAAAGGACACGCCAAAGCTATGCAGTTATCGAAACCAGGATACGAAATTAAAATATATGGTTCTTTGAAAGAATACAATCCTTATTTGGATACGGTTGTACGTCGCAGTGCCGACAGAATGAACCAAGAATATAAAACGGCATTTGAAAAATTAAAACAAAACCCAGAATTTAATAAATTCAAAGAACATTTAAGTAAATTTAATTCGGGTTTAATCTGTGAGATAGGAAGGGGTTTAGAAATCGATCTAAGCGACCTTACCCCAGAAGCAATGGCGTTGTTAGGATTGACTAACAACCAAAATGGTTTATAAAAACAAAACCGCCATTAATGGCGGTTTTATTTTATCTTATAAATTCTGGGGTTTTGTTCAGTTTTTGAATTTTTGCTAATAATTCTGGCAAATATTTATCATAAGAACGTGACCAAACTAACAATTTAAACAAAGTGACGACGTTTTCTTTGTGTGTTTTTTGTTCTATATGTAACATTCTGCGACAAGAACGTTTAATAATTCGCCATTGACGCACCGTTGTTGAAGGTTTCAAAATTATGATACGATCTGCTTGTTCCAGTATTGGTATAATCCAATCTTTCGTATATATTCCTTCTATGACCCAGTTGTCGTTTTCTGATAAAATTTTATCACGTAATTTAAGACGATCTTCTTTTGGACGTTCAACATTAAAATTGTTTTTCTGGTTTATCCATTTTATATCATCTAAATCAAAGTGGGGTATATTATTTTCGGCAGCAAGTTTTTTTGCATAAGTTGTTTTACCACTGCCTGGACCACCAGAAATAAATATTTTTGCCATGAATATAACCTTATTTTCACAGTATTGTATTAGAACAATTTTATTTTTGTATAAAGAACACCGCACATGGCGGTCTTTTTTATTTAATCTGGTCGTGCTTGGTGAACAATTCTCGAACTGATATTATTAAGATTGGACGGGATATTGAAGGTGTAAAACGAATATTAAATGTTGAAATTTTTGAAACAATTTTTTAAAATAAAAATATAGTCAAAAAGGGAGTAAATATGAAAAAAATAATGATATTGTGCCTTGGAATTGGTTTGTTTATTGAAAATGCAGATGCAGCATATACGCGTGGTCATATGCGTCGTAATGGTACTTATGTATCAGGGTACCACCATACAAAAGCCGATAAGACCAGAATAAACAACTATTCAACACGTGGTAATTATAATCCATATACAGGAAAAACAGGGACAAAACCACTTACTAAATACGGGTATTAAAAAACAAAAGGGGACATAAAAAATGAAAAAAATTATATTTGCTTTTTGTGGGATACTTTTAACGGTTAATGCTTGGGCAACTATGCGATATGAAATACAGGTCGCGCATAATGATGAATTTTTTATAATAAATGATGAAAAGTTTTCTGCTAAAACTTTTTGTTATTCGTGGGATGGTTTTGATCAAGGCGACTATGTTGTGTTTCTAGATGGTTCACCATTAGGTGTGTGTGCTACAGCTGTTATTGCGAATCCTTCAACAGGTAAAACATGCGAATTATGGTGTGAATAAATAAAAGTAGGGTGGGAGATTGAAGATATGAAACGAATATTAAATGTTGAAAAATAAAATGTATTGGAATACAGTCATAATATATAAGAAAGGAATCAAAATGAAAATTATATCTAAACTGTATTTTAATGTTTTTAAAAATCTGGGAAATTTGCGTTTAATGTTTGTGATTAGTTGTATATCTGCTGTGTTATGTTTCCTTGTTATAAATTCTCAAAACAGTAATATCTATTTTCATACTTATAATGACAAAACAGACATTTCTTCTTTGTATTCTGATATAAATGGCCATTCTTATTTTAGTCCGGTACGGAAATATTCAGCGAAAGATTTACAAAAATTAAAGTCTTTTTATATTTATCGTTTGTGTCAGACAAATCAAAAACAAGCATTTAATGTAGCAGAACAATGGTTTAGCAATGTTGGAAAAGGGAAAGAATTTAAGACTGAAAAAGAAATATGTGAGATAGTTCCTAAAAAAACAGGATATTCGATACATATTTATTCTTTTTCTTACTTATGGAATTATCTTTGGATCATTTTTTGGTTTTATTTTCCTTTTCTATTAGTTTTACCAATAAGATTCATAATGGATGGTTATAAACAGGATAAAAAGAGCAAAAAATGAAAGATAAAGTTATAAATATTTTTATATTGGCTACTTTGGTTATGTCGGTTGTTTGTCTGCGACCTTTATATGGCCTTCATATTAGTGCTGATATTTGTTTCTTTATTGGTTCAGTTGTATTCTTTATTAAAGGGTATTTAAATTTTTGCACAGGCAAACATAAAAGTTTAAGTGCATATATAGGACATTTAAATCATAAACTTGAAGATTTTATTGGCAAACAAGCACATAATTACAAAACAAAAGTATGGTATAAACAACCAAAATATTGGCTTTTGATATGGTTTTTCGGTGTTGTTTTACTGTATATGCTTAGATATTGGGAATTGCGTTATTCGAATTATTTTATAAGACATTTGTTATATATAATTCCTTTTTTACCATTTGTTATTCGTGGTTATGCCTTTCCTTTTGTTTGGTTGTTCTTTGCTGTACCAGTTTTTGGTCTTTTAAGAATTATAAGAGTATTTATGTCTGGTTGGTGGCATCCTGAATTATTGCCATTGATTTCCTTGATATGGGTATTACTTGCCGAAGGTTTTTTGATATATGTGTGCTATCGTATTGAACGCACAAGAAAGGATAAAAAATATACTTGGAAACAAATTGTTTTTGATGTGATTTTAAGTTTAATACTGTTCGGTTTTTGTGTTTTTATGATAATGAGATAAATACCATAGCGGATTCGAACTCATAAAAAATGTTAGTTTTCTAACCTTTTTTCTTAAAAAGTTCGAAAATAGGGTAAAAATTGGTCGGGCCGGTTCCTGCCTCAATACACAATAAATAAAATTAAAAAAATCTCGTGTTAGAAAATATGTAGGGCGAAAGGATTCGCTCGGTCGGCTTTGCCGACACTGCGCGGCAATCGTGACGATTTCGCTGCGCTGGCGCTTGCAAAATCTACTGCTTGTCGAACCTGACAACTTCGTTGTGATGTATCAAATCCAAATTTCGCAACGATCACAAAATTAAAACCACCACAAAAGTGGTGGTTTGAATTTCGTGGTCGGGGCGAAAGGATTCGAACCTTCGACACCTTGGTCCCAAACCAAGTACTCTACCAGACTGAGCTACACCCCGAAAACGAAAGTTATTATATACTTATTTTTATAAAAAGCAAATATATTTTTACATTTTTATGTTTTTATTTTCATAAGTTGACAAAAATAATTTATTGTTTAATAATTGTAGTGCAATATATTAAAACAGGACAGAATATAATATGGCAGATTTGAAATATACTCTTCATACTCATACAATTCGTTTTGATGGGCAAAACACACCTGCTGAAATGGTTGCTCACGCAAAAGATTTGGGGTTTAATACAATAGGTTTTTCAAACCATTTTATTGTAAACCCAGCAATAAGAAATTCTAAACTGTATTATTATTCTGAATTGGGTGGCTATCATAATATTTATTCTGGTTCTTTCAAAGAAGCTGTTTATAAATTTAAAATACATTATGCTGAAATTGAAAAAATACGTAAATTATATCCTGAAATGAATATATTGCGTGGAATGGAAGTGGATTTTTTTGATAATGATAAATGGAAAGAAGGATTCCAAGAAGCAATCAGATTATTAAAACCTGATTATACTATTGGTTCAGCTCATTTTATAGAACATGATGGTGTGTTATTAAATACTCATGATTGGCAATCCGCTGATCCAGAATTACAAAAAGAATTATTAAAACAATATTGGTCAAATGTTGAAAAAGCCGCCGGATCAGGGTTGTTTACATGGATGGCGCATCTTGATTTGCCTAAAAAAGCTGGATTGGGTTTTGGTGATGAATGGATGGTTTTAGAAAATAAGGCAGTAAGAGCAGCAGCCAAATCAAATACTGCAATTGAAATCAATACAGGTTTTTATCGTAATTATTGTTATGAACCATATCCTTCTAATCGTGTTTTAAAAATGATAAAAAGAAGTAAAGTTCCTGTGTTATTATCTGATGATGCCCATTCTATGGAAGCCATAGGTCGTCATTTCGATGAAGCACAAAATTTGATAGAGTTTTTTAAATTAAAAACTTTTGATGTAAATTCTTTGATAAAATAAAAAATCCCCAAAACGGGGATTTTTTATTTGTTTGTTAATTGTAATTCTATACGACGATTTTTTTGTAAACTTTCCTTGTCGTTACCCAACACAACAGGGTGTAATTCCCCAAATCCAGTTGGAACTAATCTGCGTTTTGAAACACCGTTTTTAACCAATTCGTCTATGACGGCTGTTGCACGTAACAAAGATAATTGCATATTATTTCTGTATCCATGTGTTCCTGGTAATACCGCTTTGTTATCTGTATGTCCGTCAACACGAATTATCCAATCTATATCGCTTGGGATCTTATCTTCGAAATCGGTAATTACATTAGCTAAAGCTTTCAATTGAGATTTTCCGTTTTTAGACACTTTATATGAACCACTTGGGAATAAAATATCACTGGATATAATGAATCTGTCCCCATCTTGTTGTATAACTGTGCGATCACCCAAAGCATTTTTTACTTGTTTATAGAATTCCGATTGATATTCAGATAAACTGTTTAATTCTGCAACTTTATCTGCCAAAGCTTTGTTTAAACGATTAGACATTTCTACATATTCTATATCTTGTTGTTTTGCACGTTCTTCTGCTTGCTTTAATTGTTGTTGTAATTCTTCTATGTTGGCTTGCAAAGAAGATATTTCAGAACTTGCTTGATTCAAAATTTCATTTGTTTGTTCTTGTTCAATTTTAGCCAATGCTTCTTTTTCTTCGTCAGCTTTACGTAATCTGGAAGTTAATTCAGCAATTTCATTAGCTAATTTCACTTGTTCTTCATTTAAAACAGCGATTTGTTGTTCATAGTTTTCGCTTTGTATTTGTTGATTTGCAATTTCGTTTTCTTGTATTTCTAATACATCACGTGCAGCAACCAACAATTGTTCTGCTTGTTCGTTATCAGCCGCCATTTGAACAATTTTTTCAGCTTGTTCTTGTTGAATTTGTTGTAATTCTGCAAATTTTGTATCTTCTGCTTTTTTGCTAGAAACACTGGTTATTTTCCACAAGAATAAAAACACAATCATCAAGAAGATTAATATAATGACCAAATTTGAAAATAAATCTACGAACCCTGGCCATGCATTTGTTCTTTCACGAAAGCGTACATTTAACATTTTTCTCTCTCCATATTTTTTTAATTAAAAAGATAATCTAATACTGCGTTAATATATTCGCAATATGCATCAAAATCGTCCCATTCTTCCTTTGTTTTTGGTTTGGTATTAGGATTTTTTTCCAAATACTTATGTAAAGAATTTGTAGAAGCAAATCTTATAATACCATCAGATTCAATAATATTTTTATCAGAAACGCACAAAAACTTTGTGTTTATATTTATGGCTTCCAATGTATCAGAAAAACATAATTCCAAGCGTTTTTGAACATTTTTTAAATCTTCATATTCCATATTATATGTTCCGATAAACAATCTTTCATTTGTACCTGTTGCAATAACCACAGGGTACTTTTTGTTAATTCTAATTAAATCTTGTACAACATAACCGGCGTCTGTAAATGCATCATAAATTTCAGATATTTTATTATATATTTGTTCATTCACAGGTGCACTTTTAACCAGCTTTTTATCAGATTCTTCATCTGCATCTTTTATTTTTAATACATATTTTGTCATAAAATCGGATAAATCTTGGAAAATGGTATTTTGTGCAAATTGTAGTTGTAATCCCAAAAATCCAACAATTAAACTGCCCGCCAGACCAAGTAAAGAACTGGTAAATGCTGTTGCCATACCAGACAAAGGTCCGGCCATTCCATGTTGCATTTTTACCAACACATCAGGATCTTCAAAATCTATATTTAACAATAATTCTGCAAAACCACCAACTGTGATAATTAAACCCCAGAAAGTTCCTAACAAGCCTAAAAATATCAAAGTATTTGTTATATAACGTACAGAATCTCGTTTGTCTTCTATTTTAATAGATACCAAATCCAATAATTCTGTTAAAGTAGAAGTGGTTATTTGTGTGTGTTTATTATGTACAGCTAAAGACACAGGACGTAACAATTTAGGTGCAATACCTGTTGCTGTTTTACCTTCAAAATAAGCATGTAGCCATGTATATTCTGGTAATAATTCAAATATATTTACAAAACACAAACCAATTCCAAAAACAGTTGTACCAATAATGATTCCATTTAACAAAACATTAGATATCGCAATATTGAAAATTGTTTGCCAAAAAAGTAGGGCACCAACCAGCAAAACCGCTGTAAAAACGGACATAATGTTAAGATTTCTATGAAATTTTTTCATGATACTAATCTCTCTTTTCTCCAATGATAATAAATTTTGCAAAGGTATGTCAATAGAGATTTAATTCAAAATAATGTTAATATCATAAAAATACTTGCTTTTTTTGAAAAAATCTTCATAATTGGTTTGTTCCTGCTGACAAGATGGGCTTGTTAGCTGTATAAACCAAAGGAAATAAAATGGCTTATTATGAAAGCGTCCTGGTTTTCCGTCAGGACTTGACTGAACCGCAAGTAAAAGAAAAAGCGGCTAAATTCACAGAAATAATCAAAGAATTGGGTGGGGATGTAAAATCCACTGAATTTTGGGGTTTGAAAAATTTGGCATACATCATTCGTAAAAACCGCAAGGCTCATTATGTAATGTTGAATATTGAATTGCCAGGTGAACAAATCGCAGAATTGGAACGTCGTTCTCGTATTGATGAAGATGTTATACGTTTCTTGAACGTTCGCGTTGAAGAATTGTCTAAAACTCCTTCTATCATGATGAAGAAAAATACAGAAGAGGAGGTAGCATAATGGCAGTACGTGCAGCAATTTATCGTAAAAAATCAAACCCATTGAAAGGTAAAGTGATTGATTACAAAGATGTGAAATTGTTATCACATTACATCACAGAACGTGGAAAAATTGTTCCATCTCGTATTTCTGGGGTTTCTCAAAAAGATCAACGTGCTTTGGCAAAAGCCATTAAACGCGCACGTCATTTGGGATTGATGCCATTTGTTCGTAACAATTTGGGTTAATCTCTAACTTTATTAAATAAAGGACAGATAAAATGAAAGTTATTTTAACAGAAAAAATTACAAAATTGGGTAATATCGGTGAAACTGTTGAAGTTAAAACTGGTTACGCAAGAAATTATTTGTTACCAAACAAAAAAGCAATGCGTTTCACAAAAGAAAACGTTGCTTTGTTTGAAGCACAAAAAGCAGAATTGGTTGCAAGACACGAAAATGCTAAAAAAGCAGCTGAATCAAAAGTTGAAGCGGTTAAAAATGCTAAATTACACATGATTCGTCAAGCCGGTGATACAGGTCAATTATATGGTTCTGTATCTTCTCGTGATATTGCACGTGCTTTGAAAGAAGTTGCAAACGTCAATGTAGAATCTGCACAAGTTATGTTGGGTTCACCAATTAAATCTGTTGGTGCATTTGATACAAAAATCGCATTACATCCAGACGTTATCGTTGATGTAAAGGTTTATGTTGCACAAACACAAGATGAAATTGATGCATTGGTTGCTGGTAAAACATTAACTTTCGGTTCTAAGAAAGTAGAAGAAGTTGCTGAAGAAGCACCTGCAGCAGAAAAAGCAGAAGCAACAGAAACAGAAGAAAAATCAGAAGAAGTTGCAGAATAGTTTCTGTTAAAAAAAAATAAAAACACCGTCAAACGACGGTGTTTTTTATTATTGAATCAAACCAGACAAGGAACTTACATCAAACCCAGCCGCTGCATCTGAAGCACCACCGCCACCTTTTACTTTATTCATTAATCCAGTGGCTACACTAGACAACGTTCCATTCATATCGTCTGTTTCTTCATTGCTGGTAGTTTTATTATCTTTTTCTACGGCTTCTTCAAGACGTTTTTGTATTGTTTTTATAGCTGTTTCTATTGCTGTTTTTGCTCTTGCTTTTTGTGTTGATGTTGGATCTTCATCCATTGTTACACCAATCATTTGACCTGTGACTTTGCCACCAAAATGATCTATTAAGTTATCCAAAAATTTATCAACATCTTCTGCATCAAAATCTGCAAATAATTCTGTTGCATCTTTACCTTTTACTTTTTCATTTTTTGCTAGATCTTTACATTTTACATTCTTTACAGATATTATACTTGGCATGAAAGTATCTATTGTTAATTTATCTGTGTTATTGACACCGGCCGTTTTTAAACATTTTTGCAAATCTTTTAAAGCATCTTCTTCTATCTTAGCAGCAGCTTTAACAGCATCGCCTTCTTTTTTATCTTTCTTAAGATTTTTTAAAGCTTCACCCAATTTACCGTTAATCAAACTGTTACCCAAAATACCAACACCGGCACCAACACCTACCGCTATGGCACCACCTTTGACTCGTTTAGAAGAAGCCGATTTTTCTGCATCTAATTTAGCTTGGTCTTCTTCGCTGTTTAATGCGTTCGCTCTGTATAATGATGCATAATTTCCACTTGTTATACCCACATTTTCATCATCATACAGCCCCATATCTGCTTTATCTAATATCTCTTCGCTTTCTATACCTGGTTTCATTCCTAATGCTTCTTTGCGTTCTTTCAAATCTTTTGCTAATGCAATATATTCACTTTTTAAAGATTGCAATTTTTCATCATTACCACCCGGTAATTCTATTGGATCGGGGCCACCTTTGAATGATTTACCGTCTGTATATTTACAACGGAATGTGGACAGGTATGCTTTCATATCTGCTTCGGCATCTTTATCTGCTTTTTGTTCAGATAATCCCATTGCTAATTCCATACCACCAATTCCCATAGCCGCAGTAGTTGCAGCAGTCAAAGTTCTGTTTGCCAATGATTGTTCGTTTTCTTTTGCTGCTTTGTATTTATCTTCTGCTTCTTTTATTTTCTTTTCTTGGGCTGCTTTTTCTGCTGCTAGTTGTTCTGGTGTTTTTTGTTCTGATTTTGTTTTATCATCACCTTTTTTATCAGCAGCAGTATCTGTTTTGCAAGTTTTAGCGTCTTTTGCAAGATCTTTAATTTTTTGTTCTTGTTCTTGTCTTGTTTCAGCAGAAATATCTTTGTATTTATCTGCTTGTGATATTTCATTAAAACCAGTTTTTAATCCAATGACGGCAGAATCAATACTGTCAGCATGTGTTATTTGTTCTTCTATGACATTATCTATATTGAATTGATTTTCTGCATCATCAGCAAACACAGCCAAAGGCATACATAATAACAAGGCCAATAAAAATTTACGGTTCATAATCACTACGATTGTCCTTCGTTATCTGATGTGCTGCATTCAGGTTTATATTTTTCAGCAACTGTATTAAATGCAGATATCAATTTATTAACATCGGCAATAAAATCTTTTTCTGCGGCCATTTGCAATTTTTGTTGTTCACGTTCTATTTTATTTTTTGATAAACATTTACCTTCTACAACTTCATATTTATCTGGATTTTTACATTCAGCAGATTCACATTGTTTAGTTTCAGAATTAAATTTTCCTTTGGATGCACGTTTATCTTTCGGGGTGCATTCAGAACCTGGTACAGTATCGCAAGTTTTTGTTTCTTCATTATATTTTGTGTTTGCCGGACAATTTTCATCACTGTCGATAATACATTTTTTTAATTCTTTATCAAAGAAATAACCATCAACAGTTTTTGGACAAATACAAGTGGAAGTTTCTCCACGAATTACCCATTTACCTTTTTCTTTTTTTTCGCAAGCTTCTTTTAATGATTTTTCATCATCATTCAATTCATTATCATTTATAACACAAGATTTATTATCTTTGCTTTTTGTATATTTAGGTAAACAATTGTATATAATACATGTTATTTTCTTTTTACCATTGATAGATTTTTCGTCTGTTGTTGTACTGGAAATATTATCTGTTTTTATGCTATCACATTTTTGTTCCCATTCGCTGATGGCAGTATTAATTTTATCGTTAACACTAAGTAAGTTTTCTGGAATAGAAATAGAAGCACCGATTTTCATATTTTGTTTACTAGTGTTTATTTCATCAATAATTTTCTTAGAACCATCATCCTTGACAGAGTATTTTTTTCCATCTGAACTAAGGCATTCTGTTTCTCCTTTTGGCATTTTTTTGCCATTACATAAACATCCTTTTTTTTCATCCCATGTTCCGTTTCTGCCACCACACCTGTCTTTTTCGTTTTCGCGTTCTTGTTCTTTTTGGCGTTGTTTTTCTTCTTCTGTCGGCTCACAAGATTTACGGTTGTTTGAAACTTGTAAATCATCACGACCACAGGATCTTATATAACATGTTATTTTAGACTTTCCTTTACCAGCAGGTACTGCTTCTGGATCTGACACCGCATTTGAGAATGTTTTTTTTACAACACTTGCACAAGCATTTTTCCATTGATCAATAAGTGGTTTTAATTCATTATAATCTGAATCATTATATGTTATGCTGTCACCAACACTGATATTGTCTTTACTGCTGATAATTTCTGCTTTTGTTTCTTTTAAATTATCTTCTTGTTTTTGTTGCTGTTTTTCTTCTTTCTTTTGTTCTTTTGCTGCACGATCCAATTGTCTTTCATATTCTTTTGTCATTTCACACATTGAACCATCTTTTGATACTTTATACTTTGAAGGATCTTTGCAATCTGCTATTACACAAGAAAAAATAGTATTAGAACCTTTTTCTATTTCTCTTGTTGTATAAGATTTTGCTGCACTTGAAGATACTAGTACAGCTGACTTACATTGTTCTTTCCAATATTTAACAGCGTCACTTATTGCAACGTGATTTCGTATTTTATTTGTGTCAACAGAAAGAGGGTGTAAAACAAATATTGCTGCATCATCATGTGTGCCCCATATAAAACGATTTGCTTCCTTTTTTATACGTTCTGCTTCTTCTAATATTTCTGGGGAATCTGGTTGTAATAAATTGTTTGCCATACCAGCAAATACATCAAAAGGCATTGATGTCAATGCCAGGAATATTGTTGATAAAAATAAAAACTTTTTTTGCATACTCTTGTAATACCAATCGCTCTTTCTTAGAAAGGTAATTTTATATTTGTTGGAGGTGTTAATCCACTTGAACCAAATCCCGCACCTTGCATCAATTTTTAGTTATGTTTCTTAGTTAGTCACAGAAGACACAACTGCACTAGCACCCCCAGTTTCAATGGCTGCTACTCCATCTACTCCATTTTTAATTAAATTTCCTGCACCATCAAGTAAGTTTCCTGCGGAGTCAACTAAGCCTCCTGCGGAGTCAACAACGTCAGTTGCGACGTGAACTACTTCTTGTGCGCCTTTGCCAACTTTTCCAACGTTTTCGCCAAGATTACCAACAGTATTACCCGCTTGATCCACTACTTCAAAAACAGTTCCAGTAGCATCTGTTACCATGCCTTCGGTTGTTTGTATAGCTTGTCTGCCTTGTTTCAAGGTTTCATTACCTTCTTTTAATATTTCATTACCTGTATGCAGGTCTTCTTTTAAATTCTTTCCTGCTGCTTGAATTTGTTCATGGGCTTCTTTTTGAGCTTGTTTCAAATCCTCTTTTCCTTGTCTTACAGCTTTACCAACAGATTCACATTCGCCATCAACAACAATACCGCCATCTTTCAGACATTCTTTCTTTAATGCTTTCTTGGCTTTTTGGGTATCTAATGCACGACCAATTGCACCAGATGTTACTAAACCGGCCGCTGTTCCAAGACCCGAACCCAACATAGCAGAGCTGGCCGCCGTTTGTGCACGTGTTTCACGATATGCATTTTCTTTATATGTTGTTGCATTTATACCAAAGAATTCTTGCATACATACAAATGTATCACCGGCATACATATTACGTGATGCCATTGGGACAATTTGTTCATCACCTGCAAAGAATTGTACATTATATACACAATCAAAACTGCGTTCATCAAATGATGCACCCAGATGTTCACATTGTTTACGCATTAAATCACGTAATTCGTACATATGTTCTTCATCTTTTTTGACTTCTATTTCTGCAACTTCACGTAATTTACCAATTACTGTTCCAAAACGTGATGCCAACCCAGAATCTTGTTCAACACATTCTTTTGCAACAGATGCACAATTTTGAATTGCACGGTCTGCGTTTTGTTTACCCAAACATTTATTAAATGTTGTTCCACATTCAGAAACTATACATTTATTATAAGCATTACCGCAATCTATGACATTTGAATAAGATGATAATTTTACATTTAAATCACGATCTGCTTTGATTTCATTTGTAAATAATTTAAATTCTTCACCTGTGCATTCTAAATCACGTCTACATTTGTTAAATTTATCACCCATAATGGTGTCGCCATCTAATGCACATTTTGTGAAATCTTTACCACATTCAGCCTGCATACATTTACGCAAGCCTGTATCACATGGGTTTTTACCAGTAGCCGCCGCAACATTTTGTCTGGCTTGATAAGCAGATGTGTTTTCTTTGGCTTGTAATGCTGCATTTTGTTGACGTATTTGGTCTGCCAAATTATCAAAACCACCATCAAAAGACGAATCGGATGAA
The DNA here is from genome assembly GCA_017528045.1 of Alphaproteobacteria bacterium. Classification (GTDB taxonomy): domain Bacteria; phylum Pseudomonadota; class Alphaproteobacteria; order Rs-D84; family Rs-D84; genus Enterousia. The sequence goes on from JAFXPG010000005.1 coordinate 46,830, forward strand.
GATGATAACATACTGCCAAATTTATCTGATTTATCTGCTATTTCTGGTTCTTCATATGTTGTTGATGGTGCCGATGATGTTGTTGACGTTGTGTTTATTTCTGACGTTGAAGTTGCTGTTTCAGAAACCGTTGGTATTGATGATGTAACAGTCTTTCTGGCTGCTGCAACAGGTGTTCCACGTGAAATAGATGCACGTGCCGCGTTTGCATCATTTGACATTAATAACACAGAAGCAATCACCATACATAATGGTGAAAACGCTATAAAAAATTTACTGTTACTTCTTTTCATTTTTTATTCATTCTTTTATTGTAAACGACTGCATGCTATGTCATGGAATTTACATAATTCACCAGCAACAACTTGTTCGTATTCATACCCAACTTCACATTTATTGCGCATGTTATTACGGCATACAGAATTTATACAATTTTCTTTTGCTGAATTATCACGACAAGATTCTATTGTTGATTCTAATGTTTGTTGACGTGCATTTTGATAAGCCAATACAATCTTTTGTAATATTTCATCAGCACTCTTTACCGCTTTATCACGTGCAGCAATCAAAGTTGAACGTATTTCAGATAAATATTCATCGCATCCAACATGAATAATTCCACAATCAGAAAATTGTTTATCAAAATCTTCATCCGATTCGCAATTTCTGTAACCTGTAAGACAATGTTTTTCATTTATAATACATGCACTGATTTCTGTTGAACATGTGCTTTTTGTTTTTGCAGTGTTAACGTCTTTTGCCAATCTTGAAAAATCTGCAGCAATCCCAGCCGCTTTACAAGATTGTTCAATCAAAGAATCATAGTTATCTTCAACATCTTCAGATGTACAATCGGGCATTTTTTCCAGACATTTTTTTATTGTCCAAACATATCTTTCGCCAGGATCTTCCGGTGCTTTCTTTAATTCTTTGTCAGATATAGAATATTTTGCAGCGGACCCAGCAGATACACTTTTCATTGCCATTGATTTTTCTGGTTCACCAGCACTGCTTGAACCACAATACTGACAACGTGCAGCAGGGTTAGCACCAATATTTATAGCACACGAAGAATCTAAACATCTGATTAAATTGGCGGTTGAACATCCAGCACCGTACACAAAACCAGGTACAAATGCCAATAATGGTATAACAAAAAATAATATTTTACGTTTCATTTTCTCTCTTGAGTTCCATTATAACAAATTTTATAAATCTATGCAAAGAAAAAAACACTTATATATATGAAGTAAAAAGTCTGGACATAACATTAATTTTTGTATTATAGTTTATCAAAAAGAGAGAATGCTTTTATGAAATTTATAAGAATTTTTGCAGTTTTATGCTGTTTCTGCCCAGTTGTTTCTTTTGGGGCAGGTTCTGGTGATTTTCAAAATGCATCTCAATTATTAATGGCTGCACGTCGTGGAGATGTTCAAACTGTTCAATTTTTAATTAATTCAGGTGCAGATATAAACTATACAGATTCTACCGGTTTGTCTTTGGTATGTACTGCAATGATGAATAATGATAAACGTGCAATTCAAATATTACAAATGTATGGGGCCGATGCTTCAAAATGCGATAAACAAATAAAACAATACAGACAAAAATCAAAAGTTGCAGCAAAAGGTGAAGAATATAATTTCTTTAGTGGTTTATCTTCTTCTCATATAATTGCTTTGTCTGCTGTTGCTGTGGCTGGTGTTATTGGTGGGGTTGCTTTATTAACCGATGGATTTAAAGCGAAAAACAGTAATTCACACAGTTCTTCTGGTGGATCACATTCTGGTGGTGGTGGCGAAAGTGGTGGTGGCGACAGTGTCACAAAAGAATTTACAGTTCCTTATGGACCGGCATATTTGACAACGGATGGAACAATAGATACGAATTTTGATTTGTCTCAGAATTTGAATACTTGGGGTTCTGATTCTGCGTCTGATTTAAGAAAGGCAGATTTTAATTATTTAAGAAACACTGTTGTTTTAGAAAATACAAAAATTTCTCCAGCAACAGCTGAAGGGTTAAACCCAATGTTGCAAAATTATTTACTGGTTATGCGTGGATATTATCCTTTGGCCAGTGGTTATATGGGACAAAGTATTTTCAGAAATTCAAATAAAGAACCAGAATTACCAAAATCAAAAGATAAAGATGGAAATCCTTTAAATGGGATGCCTGTGCGTGTAGCTTTAATTACAGGAAACAGTATAAATCCTGCTGGGTCTGCTGATTCTGCACAAGGAATTATGTATGCTGTAAATAATACAGAAACTTCTGCTACACCAATTGTTGATAAATATATAAATAATGATTTAAAATTCACAGATTCAACATTAACAGAATATACCGAAACAGAAAATTCTGGATACGATTTTTCTGGTTCTGGTTCTGCATTTAATCCTTTTGCTGATGTTAATGATTCTGCGCTGGCAAAAATAGTTGCTGGTTGGGAAGGTAATGACAGAACTTATGCTGACTTATATGGTTTTGTTCCAAATGCTCAATTAGCAATTTACAGAACTGGTAACGGTAAATCATGGAAAACAATAGATTCTTGGGATACTAAAGACGGAGTAGGTGTCTTTACTGATAATAACGGTGATGGGGTTTTATCTTTCATAGAAAACAAGACAAAAGATAAAATCTCTATAAATGGTAAAGAATATGAAATAGTATCTGCATTAAGTAATACAACAATAACAAATCCGACTTTGACTTTACAAAACAGTGCCTCACAAGATGTTGTATACAGATTGTCTTCCAATTCAAAAGTATTCATTGGTAAATGTGTAGATACTACAAATTGTAGAGATATTGCTTTGTATGTTGGAACAGATGGTGCGTGGTATGTTAATTCATTGGGTGGTGACGATATAGATTCTGTTTATATGTTATCAGAAAAAAATCCAGATACAGGAAATAATATATATAGTTATAAGAGCCTACCAAGTTCTTCAGACTCAATTATATATAATAATTTTGATGCTATAGTTGCTGCTGTTGGTAACTCTTCTACTCCAGATGTCATTGCAAATACAAATGTTATACCAACATCAAGAAATGGTGATTATATTAATGTAAAAACTTTCACAAAAGCTGCAGCCATTTCAGGAGCAAAAATTTTAACAGATTTTTATTCTGCTTCTATCAATAATTATTATGGGGGTAATCAAGGCAGCACAACGAATAATTTATTTAATAATTATAATATAAAAAAACCAATGTTGATTATGCCTGCAGGAGATTATATTTTTGTTGATAAAACAGGCAGTATCGTTAATTATGATACATTAGATGCTACTTTTGAAAATTATGCACCTATGCTTTATGGAAATAATTTAAAGCATAATTTTATGACAGTGGTTGCGGTTAATTATTCAAGTGGAACAAGTGATGTTACTTCTGCTTCTGGGGTTATATCTGGTAAAGTAGGTTTGTCTGAATGGTTAAATACAGATAATAATAGATATGTATCTCGTAAGTGTGGTATAGCCGGTGTTGGAAATGTTGCGTCTGGAATAGATCCATGGTGTTTTGCTGCATCTGGTCCAACTGCCGAAATGGCTACTGCATCAGCAGCTGGTGCTGTTGCTGCTGTAAAATCTGCCTTTGATTATATGTCGAATGATCAGATATTTACTCTATTAGCTTTGACTGCAGACGGTCCATGGTTGCATGCTGATACAAGTGGAACAGTGTTTTCAACAGATTCTTTGGTGTCTTATTTACAGTCTATGTATAATTTGCCTTTGGAATATGATATTTCAAATGTCAGCAGTTCAGAATATTTGGATATGTTCAAAGATGTATATGGATATGGTTTAATTAATTTGGAACGTGCTATTAAACCTGGATATTCTGTATATTATTATAATGGAAATACTGGAAGTATTGTTTCAACAACAGGTGATGCAAATAAAGTTTGGGGGGATATCAGTTCTTCATCATCATCTTCTTCTGGGCGTTCATCGCGTGCTTTGTCTTTATCTGGTCGCAATTCTATAACAATTTCTTACTATGATATTATTGAAAGTGCAGATGGTAATTTATCTTTACCTCGTGTTTGGACAAATACCATTTCTTTAAAAGATAATACTTCAAAACATGGATTGTATATGGGGGATGTATTGGGTGAGTTTGAAATAGATTCAACAAATAAGCATACAAACCAAATTGGAAATTTAAGATTTGATATGTCCATGTCAGATCGTGCATATAATGATAATTTAAATGGTTTAGATAATTTAAGTATAACATTTACAAATGATAAATTTGATTTTAATGCAAATTATCAACATTATTTAACTGATGGTCAATCCAGATTTAATGGTCGTGCAAATAGTTTGTTATCTTTGGCTTCTAATACTGTTTCTTCTGGTGCTGTATATAAGTTCGGTAATTTTGGTTTTGGTTCACGTGCTTTCTTTGGAAATATTACAGATGAATCTTTATTGGAATCGGACCCTGCCATTTCCAGTCAATTTGAACCTGGACGTTTAGGGTTTGTAAATGGTGTATCTTTTGATACCAGATATAATAATGATAAAATTGGTTTAGATTTATCTTTTGGAACAATGCATGAAAACAATACTGTATTGGGGGCAATTTCTTCTGGTTTATTATCTTTGAATGGTGCAGATACTCAATATATGGATGCGGTTGCGGTATATAACCCAACAGAAAATGTAAAATTGTCTTTGCGTGGAACTTTTGCAAATACCAAAGCAAATGTTGATGGCGGAATAATTTCTGAATTTTCAAGTATTAAATCAAATGCTTTTGCTTTTGGGGTTGATGTTGGTGGATTCAGTTTTACTGCCGCTATGCCTTTGGCAACAGTAAGTGGGCGTATGGGATATGGTTATGCAGATTTCAATGTTGTTGAAAATAATGGAAAATATTCTGTTGTTATGGGAAATGCACATACAGAATACATAGATTTATCACAAAATAAACGTGAATTAAGATTCACAACGAATTATAAAAAATCTGTTGGTAAATTTACTGATGCTGGCTTAGGTTTCATATATAGAATTAATCCAAATAATACAGATACTTTTGGAAATGAGTCTGTATTTATGTTTAAAATCCATCACAGAATGGGAATATAATTAATCTTGACTTGTTTATAATTTATTTTAGAATATTTCCCCGCTATTAAGGAAATATAATGGAAATAGTTGAATATTTAAGAAAACATTTAATAAACAGATTACCTAAATTAAATCTGCAAGAAATTAAACCCTTATCAGAAGAAGACGTTGCTTTATTGGCATACATAAGTATTATGTGTGAAGCGCAAGTTAGTAAACAGAGTGTATTTACCACCAGTTATGCTTATTATATTCCAGGATATGATTCTGATTTAGATATTGTAAAGAATTTATTTAGTAAAAGTGGTATAAGATTCCAAGAACATTATACTCATATAACTGGTATTAAACAAAAAGCATTAAGGGTAAATTATTCTTTATGTCTTGATAAAGATGGTGTATTCAAGCAAATGTGGAAAATAAGACAGAAATATAAGGATATATATGCCGAAGGTAAACAAAAAGAAAGAATTTTATTGCAACAACGTATTACAAAATTAAGACAAAACCAAAGACATTAAAAAACCGCTGAAATCAGCGGTTTTTATGTGGAATACGTTCTTATGGTATTTAAATTTGTCATGTGTAAAATTATTGGTATGACAACGAAAAAAACTTTTACTTTTTTGATGATACTGGCGATTGTTGGAATTCATCACACAGCCGATTCTTGTACAGGAATCACATTGAAATCTAATGATGGTGCAAATATTGTTGCACGAACAGTTGAATGGGCAAACGGAGAATCTCCAAGTGACTATTTGATAGTTCCACGTGGATACACAAAACAATCTATGTTACCAGACGGAACCAGAACAGGTATGAAATACAGTGCCTTTTTTGGTTATGTTGGTTTAGCATCTGAAGATTATGTCATAGAAGGTTTAAATGAAGCAGGGCTTTCTGCAGGATTGTTTTATTTTCCTGGATATGGATCTTATCCAAAATATGATCCGGAAGAAAAAGATATTACAATTTCTGATACAGAATTTGTCGCATGGATTTTAGGTAATTTTGAAGTCGTAGATGATGTTGTTGCTGCTTTATCAAATGTTCGTGTTGTTTCTACAGATCCAAGAGCAGAAACTTTGCATTGGCGTGTTGCTGATAAAAATGGTCGTCAAATTGTTATAGAATATATAAATGGTATCCCAATGGTTCATGATAATAAATTGGGTGTTTTAACAAATCAGCCTACATATGATTGGCACATAACAAATTTAAATAATTATATAAATTTACATGCAGGCACAACAGATGCACATGAATTCGGAAATATTACATTAAATCCATTGGGACACGGCAGCAATTTATTGGGGTTACCAGGAGATGTTACACCACCATCTCGTTTTATTAGAGTTGCGATGTATCAAACCAGTGCACCTGTATTAAATACTGCAGCAGATGCAGTAAATCAAGCGTTCACAATTTTAGAAGCAATGACAATCCCAATAGGTATTCAATTTGCAGATAAAACAAAAATTCCAAATATACCATCTGCAACACAATGGACATCTGTTACAGATATGACAAATGGAAATTTATATTATACAACGATGTATAATCCGATTATTCGTAAATTTGATTTAAATAATATAGATTTTTCAAAAGTTTTGTATCAACAACATCCATTGGATACAATTAAATCTAGACCAATGGTTGACATAAAGGTAAATTAATTTATATGTGTTTTATTTAGGATAATATTCACATATTAATATTGACTTTATTTAAGGCTTGTGATTCAATTTGACCCGATGACAGGAATTCTGTCATCGGGTCTTACTAACCCAGGGTATAGAAGTCAGGGATGACTGAAAAAATCTCCAACTGGTAACGGTTGGAGTGTGTGAATATATTGAATAAGCACGACAATATCTATACATTGTTAGTAAGCTCCAACCACCAAATTTCTTTGGTGGTGTTTTGTTTTAAAACATGGGGTTTAACAATGCAAAAGACATTAAAAATCATAATTTTATCTGTATGTATTTTATTCGGTATTTTTAATCAAGCAAAAGCCGAAAAAAATGATGATATAGAAAGATTGGGTGATTTAATGATGGTTATGAGTCCTGCATATGCTTGGGGTATGACTGTTAATGAAAAAGATTTTGATGGTACTGTTCAATTTGCAGAATTAATGTTAAGTACACAATTAGCTGTAGAAGGTATTAAAGCTTTTAATTTAGAAGAACGACCAAATCATAATAACAAAAGATCTTTTCCAAGTGGACATTCTGCAGCCGCTTTTTCTGGTGCTATGTTTGTTCATAAAAGATATGGTTGGAAACCAGCTTTGGTGCCTTATGCCATGGGATTAATAACAGCTTGGTCCAGAGTAGAAACAAAAGCTCATTATATACATGATACCATTGCAGGGGCTGCGATTTCTGCTTTATTTACTTGGGTTTTAGTCGATAAATATGTGCCTGAAAACGTTTGCATAAATGCAGATACGACTGGTGCAAGTATAACGATTAAAACAAAATTTTAAATTACTTTGAAACAATAACCATTGCTGTTCTTAAAACGGAATCTCCAAACATATATCCAGATTGTAATTCTTCGATAACTGTATTTGTTTTTGTTTCTGGTGTTGGTTTATCTGTCATTTGAATTGCATTATGGAATTGTGGATTTAATATTTCACCAACAGATTCTATTTTTGTAATACCGATTTGAGCAAACGCATTCTGTAATGCACGTTGCATAGTTTGAATTCCTTCATCATTTGGATTATGTTTTAATGCCGCATCAACTGCATCCATCACAGGTAAAATTTTTTCTGCAATTTCCATTGCACGATTACGTGATACTGATTCAATATCTAAATTTGCACGACGACGAGTATTTTCTAATTCTGCTGCTATACGTAAATATTTATCATTTAATTCTGCTATTTTAGAATTTAATTGTTCTATAATTTCTGTTTGTTTGTTTTCTGAATCTTTTATTTCTTCTTTTTTAACAGATACAGATTCTATTTCTACTTCTTTCTTGTCTTCCATGATATATTCCTGTGTTTTAATTTATTATAAATTTATTTAACTGAATTTATTATAGGTAAAAATGTTTCTGGTTTCAAGGAGGCGCCGCCAATTAATAATCCGTCAACATGTGGTAATTCAGATATTTCAGATGCATTATCTGATTTTACACTGCCACCGTATAAAATAGGTGTTTTTTCTTTATGAATGCTGTGCAGTGTTTTAAATATAGTTTCATGAACTGCGGTAATTTCTTCTGGTGTTGGTGTAATTCCTTTGCCAATGGCCCAGCGTGGTTCATAAGCAATGATGTATTCACCGTCATCAGGTACACTTTCTAAAACCATCTTTTTTACAACAGACATAGTACGGCCAGCATGATGTTCTTCATCTGTTTCACCAACGCATATGATTGGAATCAAATTGTTTTTGATAGCAACAACTGCTTTTGCTTTAACAATATCATTTGTTTCATTATGATAAAAACGTCTTTCACTGTGTCCAACGATAACATATTCTGCACCGGCATCTTTTAACATTTCACCAGAAATATCACCAGTATAAGCACCATTTGAATATTGGCTTATATCTTGTGCTCCAATTATTGTTTTATATTTATTGTCATATAATAAGGTAAAAGGTAAGCAAATAATAACTTTATTATTGGTTTTTACATTTTTTAATGCTTTGAACATAGCTTCTTTTTCAGCCAAATTACCATTCATTTTCCAGTTACCAATAATAAATTTCATGTTGTATCCTTTTTTATTGATTTTTTATCATCTTTTTTGCTATGGTATCGCAAAAGGTGGAAAAATGCTAGAATATTTACGTAATGCTGCTGACAAACCGTTAGCAAAAGTTTTAATGTATGTTTTAATCTTCAGTTTTGTTGGTTGGGGGGCTGCTGAATGGATTTTTGGTGGTGCTGTGCAAAACACGACATTAGTGCATGTTGGAAATGCAGATATTTCTGTGCAACAATTTAATAATGAGCGTTCACGTCAATTATCTGTTATGTCAAAAGAAGATCAGAGATCTGCTTATACTGATCCTGTTAAATCTGCTGAATTAACAAATTCCGTAATGGCTACTTTGACAATGAATCAATTGGCTTTAAATCGTGCAGAAGACATGGGATATGTTGTATCGGATAAACGAATCGCTGAAGAAATTCGTAATCACCCAAATTTCCAAGTAAATGGTAAATTTGTTCCTTGGATGTTTGATATGGTTTTACAAAATTCTGGTATGACAGAACGTGATATAGCAGACTCTTTGCGTGGTGATATTTTACGTCAAATGGCTGTTGGAATGACAAGTGTTCCTGTAAAGGTACCCCAATTTGCTGTTGATGCTGCATATAATGCACGTTATTCAAAACGAGATATAAATTATGTTCCTGTTAAATTTGCAGATATTAAAATATCTGAGCCAACAGAAGAAAATTTGAAAAATTATTATGCTCAAAATCCAGTAATTGTTCCTGAAAAAAGGGCCGTTTCTTACGTTTTTGTTGCTGCTGATATGAATAAACCTGATGTTTATGACGAAGGTTTCAAAAAATCACAACAAATAGAAGATATGATTATCTCTGGTTCTTCTATGAAAGAAGCCGCAGATAAATATAAAGCAAAATATGTAGAAATACCTGCGTTTGCTCGTGGTGAAAAAATATCAGATAAAATATTAAATAATGACTTAATCGCTAAAGTGTTCTCTATGGATGCAGGAATGGAAAGTGAATTGTTAGAATTGAAAGAAGGTTTTGCGATTTTGCGTGTTAATAATATACAAGAACAACATAATGCTGAATACAAAGATGTTAAAAAATCTTTAGTTGCTGATTGGAAAAAATCAGAACAAAGAAAACAAGCTTATGTGAAAGCTAATGAAAAATTGGTTGATTTAAATAAAAATGGTTCTTTGAAAGATGCTAAATCTGTGTCAGTATCCAGAACAGAAGGTGCACCATTAGTTGTTTTGAATTCTGCTTACGCTGGTAAAGTTGGAGATAACAATATTGTAGAAGATAAAGATGCTTTCTATGTTTTACATATAGATAAGGTTACAACACCAAAAGTAGATGCAAAACAAAAAGAAAATTTACGTAAAGAATTAGAAAAATCTTCTGCTCGTTATGTACAAGATGATTACAGCCAATTCTTGAAACGCCATTATCGTGTCAAAGTAAATCAAAAAACTTTTGACAGATTCATAGCGAAATAAAAAGGAGCAAAAGATGAAAATAAGAATGAATATAAAAAAAGCAACTGAAACAGATATGGACCCAGATATAGATGATGATGAATAAATAAATCGCCCGGTCGGGCGATTTATAAATTAAAAAATGCAAATTGAAACATCTGGTATTTTAATAAACATGAAACCGTTTTCAGAACGTGATGCGGTTGCTTATATTTTTACACAAAATAATGGTGTATTGGTTGGAATGTTGCGTGGTGCAATGTCATCAAAGAAAAATCGACCATTAATAGGACAGGTTGGAAACGTGTCTTGGAATGCAAGACTGGATTCTCAGTTAGGTGTTTTTCATTGGGAACCTGAAAAAAATTTATCTGCACTTTTATTATTAAATTCTGATTTGTTAACACTTATGAATTCTGCATTTGCTTTGATATACACTTTAATCCCAGAACGTGAATCATATGAACATCTGTATTCAGATACAATACAATTATTACAAAATTTACCAAATGCGCAAAATCCATACGATACTTATTTGAAATGGGAAATATCTTTATTAAAAGATTTGGGGTATGCATTGGATTTAACAAAATGTTCTGGATGTGGTAAAAGTGAAAATTTATATTATTTATCGCCAAAAACGGGCAGGGCTGTTTGCATTGATTGTGGTAAACCTTATATGGATAAATTGTACAAATTACCAATAAATTTAAATATCACAGAACGTTTTATTCGTAATATTTGTGATATGCAAGGAACAGATTTTCCAACGGTCAGAAAATATTTAAAAATATAGTTTTTTTTGTTGCGTTAATATGTTTTTTTTTCTAACATCAAATTGTTCAACAAAGGAGAAAAATATGATTTGGACACTGTTAATCCTGGTTTTAGCAATCGTATTGTATGTGTTTGGTGGTAAATTCATCAAATCTGGCAATAAGAAAGCTTCTGCTTTGGATATCGTAATGCACAAAGGTATTAATGTAATCGCAATTATGTTGATTGCTGGTTCTGTATGCCGTTTGTGGACACCTGTATATTTAACACATACAAATCCTGCAATTTTGCAAGAAATGGTTAGTGCTATGCAGGCTCAACAAGAAGAAGAAAAGAATAAAGTTGTTCGCGACTATGTTGCAAAACATATGGACGATATGATTGGTGATGCACCAATCGCAGGAAATGTAGATGCAAAGAAAACTATTTTCTTGTGGTCTGATTATTCTTGCCCATATTGCCGTCGTGTACATAGCGAATTGGCACGTGTTTTATCAGAACGTGATGATGTTCGTGTAGTTTTGAAAAACTTCTCTATCCATGGCGCATTATCTGATGCCCCAGCACAAGCAGTTATCGCTGCTAAAATCCAAGACAATGCAAAAGCAGCTGCTTTGGATAAATTGTTAATGGATAAAGAATATTTCACACGTGATGATATGAAAGATCAAGCAAAATTGCCTGATATTATCCATGCTAATGTTATGAAATTGGCTAAAGAAGCTGGTTTGGATACTAAAAAATTAGCAGAAGATATGAAAGGTGAAGTTGTAAGAAATGAATTGAGAAATGTTCGTGAATTGGCACAACGTTTTGAAATCAGTGGAACACCTTATTTAATCATTGGTAATAAAGCATTCCCTGGTGCTATTTCTTACTCTGCAATTATTGATGCTTTGAAATAATCGCACATTAAGTATAAAAACACCCACGATTGTGGGTGTTTTTTTTATTATATGCTTTCTTTTATTATTTTATCAAAATATAAGTCAAAGTTTATGTGTGGTAATTTTGTTTTTTTTAACATGTTTTTTTGAATTGTTATATGTGGTCTGATTTCATCATATTTAGTTGAGAATTTGTATTTTTCTTTAAGATATTTAAACAAATCTTTTACAATAAAACTGTCGAATTCTATAACTAATACAATACCATCATCGTGCGTGTCAAAAAATTCAAAATGTGCGTTTTTTCCAATAATAGGTAATTCTATTTCTGGTAATACAACGTCATTAATATTTATAATATCTGGACTGTAAATAATGGTGCAATGTGAATCTTTTTGAAAATCAATACATGGAATATTATGTCGATTTAACAGGTTATAAATTTTTTTAATAGTATTTTCGTCCGGTAATGTTTTTATATTTGTTCTGTGTGTATTTATCATATTTATTTATCCCAAATTGTAGAAATAACAGCTTCGGCTAATAATGGTACAGATAATTTTGTGACATTTTCCATTTCGTATTTTATTAAATCGGCAAAATGTTGTGCTTCGTTTTCCACACATTCAAATATGATTTCATCATGAACTTGTAAAATCATTTTAATTTTATCACTGTTTGGTGCGACGATTTTATTATATATGTTCACCATAGCACGACGGACAATATCTGCTTCGAAACCTTGAATAGGAGCGTTTATTGCTGCACGGGCCACATAACCACGCATACGTGGATTAGACGCTTCAGGGATTTCTATACGACGATGCCATGGTGTATAAACACAATGATTATCAAATACAAATTTGGTTATATAATCTATATAATCTTTTATTTCTGGTAATTCAGACATATAAGAATCAATAATTTTTTTAGCTTCTTCACGTGAAATATTCAATTGATTAGCTAACCCAAACGCAGAAATTCCATATATAATTGAAAAATTTATTGTTTTTGCAGCGCGTCTTAAATCTTTTGGTACGGATTGTTCTTGTGGAATATTGAATATTTTACGGGCTGTTTGTTCATGTATATCTAGCCCGGCATTAAATGTTTCTTTGAACATATCTACATTTGCAACATCAGCCAACAATCTTAATTGAATTTGTGAATAATCTATGGCTATCAAAGTTTTACCTGTTTCAGCAACAAAACATTTACGTATTTCTTCACCCAGTTCAGTCTTTACAGGTATGTTTTGTAAATTTGGATTACGACTGGATAAACGACCTGTATTTGTACTGGTTTGTAAATAAGTTGTATGAATACGACCATCTTGCGCTATTTGGTTTGGTAAAGCATCGGCATATGTGCTGGCCAATTTAGCAACAGAACGCCAATTTAATATTTTTTCTATGATTGGATGTGTTTCAATTAAATCATTTAAAGTAGATGCATCTGTTGATTGTTTTTTTCCAGATGGTAATTTTAATTCTTCAAACAATACAGTTGCCAGTTGTTTTGGGCTGGCAACATTAAATTCATGACCTGACAATTCAAAAATTTCTGATTCTAAAGCACTTAATTGTTTATGAAAAACATTTGATAATTGTTTTAATCTGTCACGATTTACAGCAACACCATTTTTTTCCATCAAACATAAAATAGGGCACAAAGGTAAATCACAACTTTCATATAATTTACGCAATTTTTCATCTGTGTTTAATTGTGGCCGCATCAAATTATATAAATTCATACAAACCACAGAATCTTCGCCGGAATATTTTGAAGCCACTTCTATTGATAAAGTTTCAAAATGTTTATCTGTGTCTTTTGTTTTTGCATCAAATAAATCTTCAAATTTTATATCATTGTGGTTCAGATATTTTATTGCTAATTCATCCAAACTGTGTCCATGTAAAGATCCATGCAAAGCATACGATAATAACATTGTATCATCAACAGGTGATATTTGGGTTATGTCCCATCCTTCATTAGATAAAATATGTAAATCGTATTTTAAATTATGTGCAATTTTTACAATGTTTTTATTAGTAAATATTGGCCATAATTTTTTATAAACAATTTCCATTGGTAATTGATTTTCTGCTAATTTATCAACACCAAATAAATCCATAGATTTTGTTATATGACGAATCGGTATATAAGCCCCATGTATATCATCATAAGCCAATGATATGCCAACAATTTTATCTGTTATTTGATTTAAACCGGTTGTTTCTGTGTCAAAAGCAATAACATTTGTTATGTGTGATAAAAATTCATCCAGTTGAGATTCTGTTGAAATAGTTAATATATCCATTTCAAATGGTTTTGTATTTTGTGGAATCTGTTCTGGAATTTCAACAACCGGACAAATAGATTTTTCATATTCTGTTATTTGTGAAGAGCATTGTTGAATATCGCCTGGAAATAGTTTTTCTATTTTTGCGACCAAAGATTTGCTTTCTATTTTATTAGTCACAAAATCTAACGCAGATTTTTTATTAAAACAAAACGGTTGTATAATCAATCCTTCTAAATCAACATCACGTTTTAATGTTACCAGTTGTTTAGAAATATATGCTTTTTCTTGGTTTTCTTTTAATAAATTGCGAATTCTTTCGTTTTTAACAGAATCTAAATTTGCGTATAAATTATCTAAAGATTTAAATTCATTTATTAATTCTGCGGCTTTTTTTGGACCAATTCCAGGAACCCCAGGAACATTGTCAGATGTGTCCCCCATCAAAGATTGAACATCTATAACTTGATCAGGGTGGACCCCAAATTTTTCAAAAACTTGTGGTTCGTGAATTTCTTTTTGTTTCATACCATCGTACAAAAATGTACAAGACGAAACCAATTGCATTAAATCTTTATCACTGCTGATTATTCGTGTACCACCATCATTATTACAATTGGCAGAGGCTATCGTTGCGATAACATCATCTGCTTCCACCCCAGGAATACATAATACAGGCATTCCCATTTCGTGAACACCGATTCGAATTAATTCACTTTGTTGTAATAAATCGGCGGGTGTTTCACCACGATTCGCTTTATATTCGGGATATATATCTTGACGGAAAGAGATTCTTGATGCATCAAAAATGCACACAAAAGAATCATTTTCTTTGGCTTCTGCCAGTAATGGTAAAATCATATTAAAGAATCCATATACTGCACCCACAGGCATACCGTCTGAACGTGTCAAATTACCATGTACTCCGTAATATGCTCGAAATACCAAAGAATTTCCGTCAATTAAAGTCAGCATTTATAAACCTTAGAATATATAACGCATTTTTACGCGAACATTGTATTCCAATAAATCTGGTGTTGTGCTAGTTCCTGAAATTTTATAAATATCAGGCGCATATAAAGCACGACCTTCAATATCAAATTTTAAAGGGACTGCCAAGATATCAACAGTTGCACCCAACATAGCTTGATAAGCTGTTGTTGAATCTATATCAAATTTGTATTCTGTGCCTTTTTCATCATATTTATGTTCGCCACCAAATACCATACCAAAACCGGCACCTATATAAGGCATAATAAGTGTAGATGGCATCTTAGCATAAATGTTTAACATAGCCGCATTTGTGCTTAATTCAGAAGAATCTAAATAGTTATATTCTAATTCTGCACGAACAACAGGAATATCCACACCAGCAACCGCACCAATTAATCTGGAAGGTGCGCTTTCATGAGAATCTTTTGTAAATAAAGTATGGCCACCAGCACCAACCATACCACCAATATAAAAATCTGCTATAACACCTGCATTAGCAGAAGCACATGTTAATACAGAAAACAAAGAAATTAAAGATAACGATGTTTTTTTCATACTTTTTCTCCTTTATATGATATTATAGTATAAAACAAAGGGCTAAACATGCAAGAAAATAAACCTGTTTTAATAGTTGGTTTGGGTAATCCAGGAAAAGAATATGAATTAACACGTCATAATGTTGGTTTTATGGCAATAGATAATTTTGCTTCTGATGGTGTTTGGAAAAAAGAAAAAAACGCATTAACGTTACATGATGAACAAAATGGCCAAAAGATAATTTATGTAAAACCACAAACATTCATGAATAACAGTGGTGATGCCGTTGCTCAATTAATGGCATTTTATAAAATACCGTTGGAAAATTTAATTGTAATTCATGATGATATGGATTTAAAAATCGGTGATGTCCGCCAAAAAATTGGAGGTTCCAGTGCAGGGCATAACGGAATAAAATCTATAGATAAAATGGTTGGACCAGATTATAAACGTATTCGTATTGGAATCGGACATCCACGTGATTTTGATTTGCCAATTAATCCTGCAGATTGGGTATTGGGTAAATTTACAACAGAACAATTACATAAAATTAAAGAAGTTATAAAAGATTTAATAATATTATCTTAATGTGCATCTTCATAAGATATTAAATAATTGTATGGTGAATTAAGAGGAATTCGACTTGCTTGATATCCCCAGTATCTTCCTTGTGCCCATGAATACTCCGCATTAACACCATTACCATTATTATAAGTCATTTTAACATTTTTTTGTAAATTTTGTGAATATGAATTTAAATATGGATTTATATAATTACCATAAGAATCTATAATAATCCAAAATCCGCTGCATGATAATACACCTTCATTGTATTCCACATACTCATCAGATGATGTAATACAAAAAGCAATCAATGTACTATTTTGGTTATTACACAGGAAATTATCTGTTCCTTGACATGTTGCTGTTTGAACAGCCAAAGCTTTTTTGTTTTCTGGAACACAAACCGGAAAACTAGTATTGGCATAAGAAACTGTATAATATTGACCAGATGTACAACAATTACCCCAATAATCTTTTACGGCTGATGCACAATAGTTTTTACCACCTGGGGTATTTATAACATATTCTTCAAAATATACATCTACACCGTCTGGGGTACCTTTAACATCTTCTTGTTTTTCAATCAAAGAGCAATTACTACCAACTTTTGCATAATTTACAGGACAAGAAGAAACATTACAACTGTCAAAATTATTTTGTGTTCCTGTATTTGTTGCAAACCAAGATAATAAACTGGAACCTGTTGTATTTGATAATATTTTGTTAGTGTCTTTAAAACTGTATGTTTGTTCGCCAACAGAAATAGTTTTGCCTGTTATGCTTGAATTTGTTACCAATGTAAAACTGTCGTCATATTGGCAATTACCCCAAATTTTTTCTGCCAATAGACAAGCTTTATCTGTTGATGAACATAATTTAGGTATATACTCCATAGTTGTTTCATCTATATCTTCCGTGTTATTTATATAGTAAGTAGATTTATAAAAATTATTACGATCTTTAATTATATCTGTTGATATATCGTCTAGATTAGCAGCTTGTTTAACACATGCCACAACTTCGTCCCAACAAGCTTTACGTTGTAATATTGCACGACGTGGGCTGGATGCAGAATCTTCACATAAAGAAAAATTCCCAGCAGATCCATTACATTGTTGTATAATACAATTTTGACCAACTGTTGTGCATGTTTCAATGATTTTTTCATAAGATATATCTGCTGCAACTTTTACCATACCTTCTTTCCATTCATTATTCACATCGCCCAGATTGTTTAACAAACTTACACAAGAAGATTCTACGTTTTTACATACTGCATTTACAGTCGTATCTGCTATAACACTGAATGTCGAAAGGGCACGATTATCAAAATCAGCCAATGTTTCTTGTTTACCGGTTTTACATTCTGCAACTAATTTAGTACAACTTTGTCTGACTTCTTCTAATTTTGCGTTTTGTGCCAATTTTATTTGAGCCAAAGCATCACCAATAAATTCTTTCCATATTGTATCTGCCATGTCTTGGCATTGTTCCATTGCAGGTTCCAAAAATTTTTTCTTGGTTGTTAAAAATGAAACAAATTTATCGTTTTGGCCAACTTTTGCCCAAGTTTCATTTTCCCCAGGTGTTGTTAGTAAATTTGTTAAATTATATAAATTTTCTGATAAGAAAGCTTCCCCCGTAGAAGGGTTAATATATTGACCTGTTGTATCAAGACATTTGTATAGATTTTTACCACATACAGATTCATCCGATAATTGTTCCAACATTTTCTTTTTACAAGTCAACACATCATCAGAATTTCTTTGTTGGTACGCATTTAATCTGGCCATATCTAACAAAGCACTGCTTTCATGAATTTTATTCATAGCATTGTTATATTGAGAATTATAAGATTTGGCAACAGTATTACAATCTTGTTGTATTGTTAATTTATAACCACTTTGTGCAATATCTAATTCTTCATCAGAACATATTTCTTTTGCCATATCTATACATACAGGCAAAGCAGCATTATATAAATCAATACCATTTTTGGACGTTGTGGCAATACCAGATGTTGAATCAACAGAATCCCATGCAGAATCCATATCCAAAGATAAAGATGATAAATTGTTATTTATTTTTGAATCACCAGAAGTATTTAATGCATCTGTAATCTTTTTCAACAGTTTTTCGGATTCAGAAGAATCTTTTTTTGCGAAAGCCAATTCTCCTTCACTGGCTACGTTAATTGCGGCAGCATCTTCTTTATCTAAATTTACAATCAAAAGACGTTGGTTGAAATCCAACATTTTATCTTCTGCATCACTTAATTGTTTTTTTATTTTATCAAATTCATGAACACGTGTAGAACAAGAACATCTGCGTAAATTTGCATCTTTATTAGCACAAAATTCATCCATGCATTCATAAAAAACTGTTTTACATTTTGAATAATCTTTAGATTTTATTGCTGATGCTTTTTCTGTGTTGATTTCTGCTATACGTGATACATTCTTTTTAGAAGCACGAGAAATTGTCGCGTTTCGTGAAGCTACTGTTTTTACTGGTGTGTTAGATTTTACCGCAGAACGTGATACTGCGCTGGTTGTACGAACATTATTTGTGGGTGTTCTGGGCGTGTTTATTGCGGTAATATTGCGTTTTTTTACTGTTGTAGTTCTGGATTTATCAGAACGTGAAGATACAGTTCTTTTTTCGTTAACAGGATTTTGATCCGTTTTCACAGTTCTTGCAGATGTACGAGAAGTTTCTGTTTTTTGTGAAGAAGAAACAGAACGAGAAGATGATAAAGAAACATTTTTTGAATTATCACGTTTTTGACCAGTTCTGGTATTATCTGCACCAAAGACAACACCCGTCTGAACAACAGACAGAGCAAGGCATACAATAAAAAATCGTATTATCCTTTTCATTCCTTGAATAAATGTTAGCAAAATTATGTTTTTATGGGCAAGCAGAAAATTAATTTTTTTGGTGCGGCCGGGGGGAATCGAACCCCCATGGATTTCTCCACAGCATCCTTAGTGCTGAGCGTCTACCAATTTCGCCACGGCCGCATATTTTTTCAAAGCTTATTATAAAAGTATTTTTTTTTCAACAGATTTGTGTTATAATACCAAAAGAAAGTAAAGGAATTTTTAAATGAAAAAAATATATAATATTCTTTTTAATGTATCTGTTTTTGCCTTAATGCCTGCAATTGCTGGCGCTGCAGGAACATATTATAATGGGTCTTTGTATCAAAGTTCCCGGTACAATAATCAAGGATATTATAATAAATATGGTGCGGGGCGTTCTTATCCAACAAGAAATGTTCAACAACAATCTGTACAAAATAATTCTAGACAACAAAGAAATGTAAAAAAATCAGGTTCTGTTAAACAAGGTTTTGTCCTAGATGCTGGTTTGTCACATGAAATGGCTAATTGGAAATTTGAAATGGATAAAGCGGGGTCTAAATTACAATACGATAATTTAGCCTGGAACGTTATTAGTGGACAAGGTACTTATTATTTTAATACTTCAACACCTGTGCAAATTAAAGTTGGTGCCAGATATGGTATGCAATATGGTGAAACCAGTATGATTGATGATGATATTACCAATGGTGGTTATATATCTAAGAATTGGGTTGATGAAAATAATAATGTTTTTGCACAACAAACAGGTCATGCAATATCTGTTGGAAAAAGTTCAGATGGCAATCAATTTGGTTTTAATGCAGAATTTGGTTTGACAGATGCGTTTAATATTGGTGGTGTCAAAATAACTCCTGCTGTTGGATATCGCTATTTGAAATATAAATTATCTACAAAACAAAATTATGGAACAACCATAGATATATTGGAATCTTCTGATATCATTAATTGCTTGGAAGTTCAAGATGGTGAAATTCAATGCAGTCCATTTTTAGTTTTTGCTAATTCTTCTGGTAATATAACTGGTTTTGGTGGTTTTGCAGTAGATACAGATGGTTCTTTGGTTGTTGATTCAGAAGGTAATTTTGTTATAGAAGTTCCTGGTGGCACAACCAGAGTTGATGTAGGTGAAACATATTATTATGAACAATCTGGAAAATCTCATTCTTATGAAACAACTTGGATGGGACCTTATGTTGCTTTAAATATGGAATATATGGTAAATTCAGATAATTTTATTGATGCTGGGGTTGAATTTGGTTTACCTATGTATGATTCCAAAGGAAATCAACCATATCGTTATGATTGGGAACATCCAACCAGTGTTGAAGATAAAGGTGATTTTGGTGATGCGTATCATCTTGGTTTAAATGCAATTTGGACCAGTATGGTTTCTGATTCTGTTGGTTTGTCATTAGGTTTTACTTATGATTATTACAAAGTATCAGATGCAACAGCAAAAACATATTTGAATAAATCTTATTATGAAAGTGAATTGAATAGATTAGAAACGGCTATTCGAGATGCTGAAAATAAAGGTGAAACTGTAATAGACGAAGCTTATCAATCTCTTGAAGATTTGTATGCTTTGAAATCTAAAGGTTGGACTCAAGAAGATAAAAAAGAAATATCTTCTGTGTATAAAGCTATGGGAATTCGTGCTGGTGTAAGTATTAAATTCTAAAGAGTGGTAACGTGAAATTTAATTTTTTTACTTTATTATCATTGTTTTTTGTTTTAAATCCGTTTTTTGCAGAGGCGGTTGTTTTGTCCGAAACTGTTGATATAGCACAAACAAGTGATACTGCGGCTAAAGCAAAAATAAATGCAATGAATTCTGCAAGACGTCAGATTCTGGTTGATGTAATATCAAAATATGCAGATAAAGAATCTTTTGATGAATTAATGTCAAATACATCAAATGAAGATTTGGTTAATCTTATTTCTTCGTCCAGTGTATCTAATGAACAGATTTCTTCTACAGTTTATTCTGCAAAAATTACAATGAATATTGATAATGTTGCAGTAAAAAATTGGTTAAATGAAAATAATATTCAAAATTGGATTCCTGTTACAGAATCAGAAGAAAAGTTTTCTTTATTTATAGTGGTTCCAAATGGTATTGCTGATTGGGCTGAATTAAAAAGAATAGCACGAGAAACCAATTCAGATATAGAAACAATTTCTATAGTTGGTTATCAAATTTTTGCTAAAATGCCAATGAATCAAAGAAATAATTTTACAGCATCAATACGTGAAGTTGGTTGGAAATACGCAGACAATGCTGGTGTTTTACAAATTTGGAAATAAAAAACGAGGGTACTTATGAAAAAAATATTTGTTTTAATGGCAATGTTGCCAAGTATAGCTTTTGCAGATGCTTCACCAAATGAAAATAAATTTAATTTAAACGTCAGAAGATTAGGGCTAGATTGGTCTCAAACAAATATAAAAAATGCAGGTGAATATCAAAATTCAACAGTTGCAGCATTGAAAGCAACAGATCAAGAAAATATTAAGGGTGTTTTTGATGTTGCTTTGGAATATGGTTTCAACAGATTTAAATGGGATAATTCTTTGTTTATGGAATATGGTAAACAAACAATAAAACCTTATAATGATAAAAGAACAACTGATGAAAGTGCGGATAAGATTTTGTTCTCGTCAGATTTAGCTTACGCTTGTTGGAATTATGGTGCTTTTAAATTTGGACCTATTATGAGAGCGCAATATGAGACTGAATTTGCAGGTGATCCACGTCAAAAAGTTATTCGTCCTAATGCAGGTTTGGCTTTGTTCGATCATGATATTTTTAAAAGTTTGTATGTTGTTGGTGTATACGAATATGATTTTACGTATGCTGATGAAAAAGTTAATAAATCAGCCGTTGAAGCCGGTTGGCGTTTGGAATATGAATTACGAAAAGGGGTAAAATTTACATCTGATGGTTATTACAGAAAATATTTATCTTATTCACAATATGTCCCTGAAGATTTAAAAGATGATTTATCTGCTGTATTAAGATTAGATACCAATATTTGGGGTGATTTAACAATGGGACCATATATTAAATATCGTCGTGCCCATTCTCGTCAAGCTGAACATTATGGATCAAATACATCCATAGGTGTATCTTTCAGTTATATACATAATTTTGATTTGATGCACAAGAAGTCAGAATAATTAAAAAACTTTTTTAGTTTTTAACATTATGAAAAATTCATCTTGATAATTTTGGTTATCAACGAATGTTGCAGATAAATTTTTATATTTAAATGTATATTCGAAAGATTGTATACCAGATAAATCAATATGAATATTTTCATATATTATATTACCTTTATAATCTTTATATGCTGGAATATTCATATACATATTGCCGCTAATAATAGTGTCAGGAATTGATATTTCTAATCCAAAATCTTTCCATTGAATTCCTGTTTTTAGTGAAGATGTATAAATATCTGAAAATTTAGAAATCAAAGAATTATCATTTGTTTGTTGACCTGATAAACCAAGACGAAGATTTTGGTATATTGTTATGTTGTTTATATTGAATTTATTTTTAAATCCAACGAAGTTTGTTAATTTATTTGATTTAGATTCTAATAAACCATTTGATTCCAGCAGATTAAATTTTTTAAAGCCAAATTCAAATGTATCAAACAATACAACAGAATCATTTTCGTCTTCTTGCAATTTATCAAAAGCACGACTGTAAGGTTTTACTTTAATATTTTCTGATAAATTTGTTGTAAAAGCGCGTCCGAAATCATCAACAAAAGCAATTTTTACATTAGCACTTTTTATTTGTGATGCAGCAGCACCGGAAATAACAGATTGTTCTAAAGGTTGTATATTATCATTAGACAAGACTATTTTTGGATTGCCAACAGGTTGTGTCGCTTTTTCTAAGTCTAATAAGCCCCAACCATAAATAGAATCAATACCTGGTGTTCCTAAGTCTTGTGCGGTTACAAATAATAATTCTGTGATTTGTTTTGCATTCATATAAGGAAAGGCTTCTTTTATAATTGCAATTGCACCAGAAACAATAGGTGCAGCAAAACTGGTTCCACTTACTTTATTGCCAGAATTATCAGTTTCTAAGAATGATCCTGGTGCGCTTATGCAATAATTTTGTGTAATACCACATTGATTACTGAAACTGGCTATTTTACCAAAGTTATCTAGCGCAACAACATTAACAAAATGTCCTTGTAATTCTGGAAAAGCCAAAGGCATTGCCGATAAAACGCCACTTTCAGATTGAGAATTATTTCCTGCTGCCCAAACAAAAATCCCATCATTATCCACAGCGGTATTTATAATTTGTGTTATAAAATTCTTGCTGGTAATATTATACATATATTGTTGTGCTTCTGCATAAGTTTTGAATTGTCCATCAGAATTATATATAACATTTGCAGCATTTTGATAAATTGTAGAATCTATTTGCCAACTGTTATTGTATATGTTTGATTTTTCTGTTTGTTGCATAATATTTGCTATTGCGTCATAAGAAACGAATTTTTCTGGGGCAGATGTAAGATTATATTTAGATATTATTGCATCTGGAGCAATATATTCTGTTAAATTATATACAGCATTTCCATGGTATGTGTTAAAATCATCAAAAACGACTATTTTATTATTTTTTCCTGTAAAACCACGAGCAGATGCGTATGCATAATTAATTTTATTCATCTGACGATAATTTTTTTGATATTTTTCAGAATTTATAATTTTTTTAATAACAGAATTATCTATATCTGAACCATTTGTCAAAGAAGGAATATAGCTGCTGGAAATTCTTTGATTTTTTACAAAATCTGTTTGAGAATAATTTACATCAACATTGGATGATCTTAAAATAGTGTTTTGATTAGATATTTCTGTGGATTTTCCATGGTTTCCAGATGTGTTTTGAAATAAAGCAGCACCGACACCAATTATTGCTGCGCCACCAGCCAATGTTAATAATGTTTTTGTTCCAGAATTTTCTTCAAATCCATTACATGAAATAGGGTGTAAACGGCGATAAGTGGCACTGCGACAATCCATTTGCCCAGCCATTGCAGACATTGTAAACAATGTTGCAAATGTTATTGTAAAGATATTTTTGAATAACTTCATCCCCGTCACCCAATATAAATATAGACCAAATAATAAATTTGTCAATATTTTTTTGGTGTTTTTCATAAATAAAGAAATAGCTTGAATTTAATAGGAAAATATTATTTTTATATATTTTTATCTATATCTTTTGTGATACTGATTGATAAAAAGCATCCTGAAATAAGGGCTATTACTGCTAATATAATAAATACACCTAATATTTTATATAGTTCGAAAACGCCAATATACATTAATGTAACTAATGCAAACCATTGACCAATAAAAACCATTATGTTACGAACAACTAAATATTCTGTGCGGTTATCTTGCGTTATAAACTTTGTTCTGGCCATATCAATTGCATTTGCGTTGCTGATTTGATACATTATTTCAAAACATATTGTGGATGTGCAAGCATATGCCAGTGTAGTGATATTGGTTACGTTTATAAACAGCATCGTTGCTGTGGACAACATCAATACCGAACATAATACAATAATCCATTTGTAATCACTTCGTGAACAAAAACGACCAAATGCCCAAGAAGCGATAACTGTGCAAAATGTGAATATTGTTGTCCATATCCCTAGTTTCATATCTGTATGGAACACATATACGATATACATCGTAACAACAGTTTCTAATATTGTTGCAAATCCTCGAAATATTTCAGAAACAAATAATGTCTTTACCGTACTATTTTCTTTGATAGATCTTATAAAACCGGTAATATTAACACTTTTTTGTTCTTTGTTTACAGATGGTGATAATAAACATAACATTATAATTTCTAATATTGCAATAATCATTATGATCCAGGCAGTGTTTTGTAAAGATTTTGTAGTTATTATGAAACCAAGTGTAACAGGTACTATGATTTTGAAAGTGTTTTTTATCATTGATTTTATCCCAGTAAAAAATACCATTCTTTCATAAGGGACTTTTTCAATTGTTATCGAATATATAGGTAAACTATAGAACCCATCAAAAATGCCATATAATCCGCCAAGCAAAATCACATAATCTGCTGCTTTAGTTCCCAATACTGCAATTAACCCCAATAAAATAATGCGGGTTATAATATTCATACTAAAAACTAATTTTTTATTGCCACATTTACACCAATTAGCAACCAAGATGAATGTAATACACATTGCAAAATAATAAAATAACCGGTATGTAGATACTGACACAATTTCTGCAATCGAATTATGCATCAAAAACGAAATAATAAAAGTCCCAAGAAACATGTTAGAAATCGCATGACAAACTGCCAGGCCGGTTATCATTGTTTCGTCTTTTGTAAAAAAGTGTCGGAATTTTTCTCTCATGTTTAAGAATATTATCATAATTATGTATAAAATCTAACAGAAAAAACAAAATTTATTGACAATAATGTTATTTGTGCTAATTGTTTATCTGTTTAGAAAAAAGGTTGTATTTATGGATTTTGTGCCAGATTATGAAACTGCAAAAAAAGATGTACGCGATGCTGTTTTCGGCACATATTCCCAGGCATATACTGTCACAAATGAAGATTTGCGTAAATCAATGTGCTTTATGCTGGAAAAATGCGAAAATGCTTTGGTGGTCGCGGCGTCTGGCGATCACCCGTTGTTTTGTTCGTTATATGGTGCAAAAAACGTTGATGCTTTTGACATTAGTTATAATGCAAAATGTATAATGGATATAAAAACCCTGGCATTAAATACGCTAAATCATCAAGATTATATTCGTTTCATAAAAGATTTATATAATATTTCTGTGCCTTTGATGGATGTTAAGAATATGGACAGGGTGTTATATAAATTGCCAAAGACAGAATATGATTACATTTATGCGCTGCGCGAAAGCCCAATTTTTATACGCAAATCAATATCGTTAAACGTTGCGGTTTTGCCAACACAATTTGAATATAATAAATTGCAAGAATCTGTAAAAGCCACGTATAATTTTATGCTGTCGAACATTTGTAAAATGGGGGGCAAATTAACAAAATCTTATGATTTTATACATTTGTCTAATATTTTTGATTATGTCCAAAGTTTTAATTATGAATTTGTTATTTTATCGTTAATGGAACATGTGAATCCTGGGGGGCGTATTGTAACACAATTTTTTTCAGAAGGAAACGATGACACTTTTGGTATTCGTATGACAAAATTAGCGGAAAAACGTAAAAACTGGATTTTTAATAAAAAAATTATAAACAGCGTTGGCAAATTTGATTATTTAAAAAACGGCATTTATGTTTTGGAACGAGTTAGATAGTTTTTATTAAAAAAAACTTGATTTTCCTTGAAAAATTGTTTAATATGGTGGCACGTGCTTGCACGAATAACACAGTTATCGAATATAATTTCTGTCCAAATTCATTTGGTTTTTTACATTTGATAACGAGGATAACAACAGAAAAAAGGATAAAATCATGGCATTGCCAACATTTACAATGAAACAATTAATGGAAGCTGGCGTTCATTTTGGACACCATACACGTCGTTGGAACCCATTAATGACACCATATGTTTATGGCGTAAAAGATAAAATTCACATTATCAATTTGAATAAAACAGCACCTTTATTACATCGTTCTTTGGTTGCATTGGAAGCAATAGCAGCTGCTGGTGGTAAGATTTTGTTTGTTGCTACTAAACATCAAGCAAAAGATATTGTTAAAGATGCTGCTGAACGTTGTGGTCAATATTATGTAAACAACCGTTGGTTGGGTGGTATGTTGACAAACTGGACAACTGTTTCTCAAAGTATTCGTCGTTTGAAAAAAATGGAAAACGACATTGCTAATGCTGATAAATTGGGCTTAACAAAGAAAGAAGTTGGTGTTATGACCAAAGAAGTCGCTAAATTACGTGATATTTTTGGCGGTATTTTGGAAATGCACGGTATCCCACAAGCAATGATTGTTATTGATGTTCCACGTGAATTGAATGCTGTTCACGAAGCAAGAAATTTGGATATTCCAACAATTGCTATCTGTGATACAAACGCTAACCCAGAATTAGTTGATTACCCAGTTCCAGGAAACGATGACGCTTCTCGTGCAACACAATTGTATTGTGATTTGTTTGTAGACGCTATCTTGTCTGGTATTGAAAAAAGATTGGGTGGTGCTGCTGGTAAAAAAGCAGAAACAGATAATGCAGAAGCTGCTGCTGAAGAATACGAACATGATGTAAAAGTTAAAGAAGCAAAACAAAAATCAAAAACTTCTGAAGCTCGTGAAGTTCGTCGCAGCAAATTAGCAGACAAAGCAGAATCAAAATAATCAATAAAAGAAAGGAAATAACAATGGCAGAAGTAACAGCAAAATTAATTCAAGAACTGCGTGAAAAAACTTCCGCAGGAATGATGGATTGTAAAAAAGCATTGGTTGAAAACAATGGTGATATTGAAGCCGCTGCTGATTGGTTGCGTCAAAAAGGTATTGTGAAAGCTGCTTCTAAGGCAGGTCGTGTTGCTGCATCTGGTTTGGTAACAGTTGTAAAATGTGACAATATGGGTTGCGTTGTTGAATTAAACGCAGAAACAGATTTTGTTGCTAAAAACGACAAATTCCAAGCATTAGTTGCAAACGTTGCTAAAAAAGCTGCTGAATTACAAGGTGATTTTGAAGCAACAATGAATGCTGTAAAAGATGATATTGCTGCAACTATTTCTACAATTGGCGAAAACATGAGTTTACGTCGTATTGCAAAAGTAAACGGTGATCACATCTATACTTATGTTCATAATGCTTTGGTTCCAGGTATGGGACAAATTGGTGTGGTTGTTGCTATTGATGGTGATGATGCTCGTATTGATGAAATTGGTAACAAAATCGCAATGCACATCGCTGCTAATAAACCTGAATTTATGACAATTGCTGATGTTGATCCAAAAGCAGTTGAACGTGAAAAGAAAGTTTTCATTGAATCAGGTGCAACAGCTGGAAAACCAGAAAACATTGTTGAAAAAATGGTAGAAGGTCGTATCCAAAAATGGTATGCAGAATCTGTTTTGGAAGAACAACCTTTCGTTATGGATCCTTCTAAGAAAGTCAAAGATGTTATTGCAGAACATGGCGGAAAATTGGCTGGTTATGCTTATTATGTCTTGGGCGAAGGTATCCAAAAACGCGAAGATAACTTGGCTGACGAAGTAGCAAAAATGTTAGGTTAATCAAAGCAAGGTAAATCAAACCGCGCTTTGAAAAAGGCGCGGTTTTTTGACCGAATATAAAAAGGAAATATAATGACAAAAATAATTGGTAGAAAAATTGTAGGTGCAAGACATAATCTTTGTTATGTTGCATCAGATAACACATTAAAACCAATGGATGTTTTGGTTATGATTCGTGCTGAACAGACAAGAAAATTATACGCTAAACAAAGGGTTTTGTGCGGTTCTATACAAAAACAATGGCAAAAAGAAGGTCTTACAAAATAATATGTCAGATAATAAAAGTATAATGACGCAATGGGGAAATCATATGTCGGATAAAATATCTTCATCTTTAAAACAAAGAATTGAAAAAGTTTTTAATTTAGATGAAGTATGTGAAGTTTGTCGTTGTTATAAATTTGTTGATGAGAAAACGTACAATGCGGCTGTGAAACGATATCGTGATATGCGTTCTAAAATAATTAGATTTTGCAGACACCAACAAAATAATGCTAAATAAAAAATATTGTGATATAATTGACATTAAAGATATAAAAAAAAGGTTAAAGATATGCCAAATAAATTATTTGATATGTTGCAAGAACGCGGATTTGTTAAAGATATGACACATCCTGAACAAATTAAAGAATTATTAAATAGCGACAAAAAGATAACTTTTTATTTAGGTATAGATCCAACCGCTGACAGTTTACATATTGGACATTTTTTTGCTTTGCGTATGTTCAGACATTTACAAAATGCTGGCCATCGTGGGATTTTGTTAATAGGTGGTGCAACTTGTATGATTGGAGATCCAACTGGTAAATCTGATATGCGTAAAATGCTTACCAAAGAACAAGTGGAACATAATCTTAATGAAGTTAAAGAATTAGCAAGACATTTTGTTTTACCTGGAACAGAGATTGTAAATAATGCAGATTGGATGGATAATTTTTCTTATATTGATTTTATGCGTTTAATTTGTGTTCATTTTAATGTAAGTACTATGTTGGCCAGTGAGGCATATGCTCGTCGTCGTGAAAATGGTGGATTAACTTTTTTGGAAATGGGATATATGCCAATGCAGGCTTATGATTTTGTGCATTTACATAATGAATATGGTTGTGTTTTAGAAATTGGTGGATCTGATCAATGGGGTAATATTGTTGCTGGTACAGAATTATTCCGTAAGATGAATATTGAACAAGAAAAAGAAAAGGGCGAAATTTATGGTTTAACATCTCCATTGCTGATGACTGCTGATGGTAAAAAGATGGGAAAAACTGAAAAAGGTACATTATGGGTTGCACGAGATAAAACAACTCCTTTTGATTTTTATCAATATTTTTATAATACAGCCGATGAAAATACAGAAATGTTATTGGCTTTGTTTACAGATATTCCAATGAACGAAATTAAACAAATGTGTTCATCTGATATAATTGCTGCCAAAAAACGTATGGCATTTGAAATTACAAAATTAATTCATGGTGAAGAATTAGCAACACAAGCAGCAGATACAGCATCTTCTTTGTTTGCTGGTGGAAATGCTGAAAATGCACCAAGTTTTGATTTAGAAATGAAAGAGGCCATGGGAATAGTTGATTTCTTGGTTGCTGTGAATTTATTTGATTCTAAATCAGAAGCACGTCGTATGGTAGAACAGGGTGGTATTCAAATAGATGGCGAAAAGATTACAAGTAAAGACTATATTGTTGAGCCAAAAGAATCTATTATGGTCCAACGAGGTAAAAAGATATTTTTAAAAGTAAATATAAAATAAAAAAACGCCAAAACGGCGTTTTTTTTATTTTTTATCCTTTTATGTGTGTATGAACGCATTTTGATATAACTTGTGATTTTAAATTTTGGACTTTAGCAACAGCCATTGCTGGTTCTGGAGCCCAAATCGCATCACATACACAATCACAAAGAATACCACTTATATGATAGCAATCATCAGGACTTTTATTTTCTGTTTTTAAATTTCCAAAATCGTAAGCAACTATTTTGCCAAAATCGATAGAAAAATTTTTGTTTGCCATTTTTTACCTCTTTTAGTTAAGAGTAAGACAAAATTTTATTTGTGTCAAGTTATTTAAATAGGCTCAAGTGCAAATAATGTATCTTTTTGAAAATCAGGATTTTTTGTTCAAATTTATAATCCTGGTCAATAAATCTATATCTTCGGCATTTGGTAATTTGTGTATCATTCTATGACAATCTGGACATAACACACAAAAATCATCTTTATTTAAAACCCTTGTTTCATTCTCTTTTATGTCTGAATATGGGATTTTATGATGTAATTCAATATAATTAGTACCTATATTGCCGTATATTTCTGATAAATCTTTCCCACAAGCCATACATTTTGTTCCTAAAATAGATTTGAGTTTATTTTTATCGGATATGCTTATACGACCTTCAAAAGTTGTATGGTTAGCAACTCTCTTTTCTTCCTTTATTTCAAATTTTTCAAATATTTCTTCTGCCTTTTCTTTTGAAACATTTTGTATGTCTTGTATAACATCAACCGAATTGGCTCTGATTTTAACCAGTTGTCTGACTGCTTCTCTATCTCTGGTATCAGAAATATTATCTTTTCTAATTATTCTATTTGATTCTTGTTCGATATAATGATCAAAAAGTTTTTGTTCAGGGTGTTTACTTATCTTTGATATTTGATATGAAGGTGCTTTTTGTAAAATTCCACAAAAAATTCCTAAAATAAAAGCAAAAATAATAAAGATTATGCCAAACCACCCTATAATACTATCATATAATTTATATTCTGCTTGTATCCCTAATAATATAAACCCAACCAAGCCAAATATAAAAGCTGTTATTACACCTATATCCCAGATGTTTTCTGCATTGTTTTTAGACATTTTTCTTCCTTCGTTATCAATGCTATCATAACAAAGGTTAACAAAACAAGAAAAAACTAACCCAAAATCAATTGATTAAATAAGAAACCACAGTCATTATTCTTTTGTTGCATAAATTTGAACCAAGCAAGATAATGATTCAAGTATCTTGTTGAGATACCATTAAAGCCATACAAGAATCTTTTTAATCTTGAATGATATTTATTTACAGTGCTCAAATGGATGATATAATTCTTATGAAATCAAGTTTTTAGTGTCAAAAAGATACATTATTTGCACTTGAGCCTTTAAATATTGGAACATAAGTTATTATAAAACAGTTGCAATTACGATTGTTTTAATATAAAATCCAAGACATGCGCCCATGGCTCAATTGGATAGAGCAACAGATTTCTAATCTGTGGGTTGCAGGTTCGAGTCCTGCTGGGCGCGCCAGAAATTAAATCGGGCTTGACCCGATTTTATTTTTTATGCTGTATATTTACTATAAATGTATGTTTGATTCCGTCTTGACAGTATAAGTATTTGTATTAATATGCAAGAAATGAAATAATATAATATTTGCTTGACAAATATAATTTATTGTCTATAATTTTGTTTAAATTAACGATAAAAGGGTGGTAATTATGAAAAAGAACACAAAAAATTTTATTTTAGCGGCAACATTATTTGGTATAGCAGCTGCCACAGGTACAACTTTGGCGATTCATGATTCATATGAAAGAGCTAAACAAAGAAAAGACAAAGCTGTTAAAAATTTGCAATTACAAAATAGTGAATTAAAAGATTTGCAATATAAATTTGGTAAACAAATTGTTTTTTATTCTGATTCTGCTGCAAATTATGCGGAAAAAAATCCGCAATACGATGATATGAATACTTTATATGATATGTGTGTTAAAGCATCAGAACAGGCAAATAAAAATTATGAAAATTTAGAAAGAAAATTTTTGAAAAAAATATCAAATATTGGTAAGAAATTTTGTTATCCAGATGGTGGTTATCATTTTGTTACATGGTCACACGAATCTTATTATCGTCCAAAAACTATATCAGATTGGATGTTTATTTTAGAAGAAAATGCAAATCAAATTCCAAATTTTAAATCATTACAAACAGAAGAAGAAAATTTAGAACATTTAAAGGTGTTAACATCAGATTTTGTTAATTTTGTTTATTTTGATATGTATGGTTATGTTATTAATGATAAAATGACCAGACAAGAAGATCAAAAAGTTATATTAAACAATGATGTTAATAATAATGTGGATAATAAATATTTAGAAGACCATTCTTATCATATAGTTGATAGTATTCATGCATTTAATAATTTAGATAATATCAAACAAGATGAGCTTATAAATAAATTAGTTAATGATTGTTTATATAAATTTGCTGTATTTGGTAAGCATGGCATGAATTTAATAGATAATGATTATATGAAAAAAATTCGTGTTTTTGCAATGAATATACAAAAACACAATGAATTGGAATCTGGAAAAATAAGTTATCAAAAAGCTTTTTCAGATATATATAATCAATTGCAGATTAATAAAGAAGGTATTGTTGCTTTACAATCTCAAAATTCAAAATAAAAGGTTATTATCATGGATAAATCTAAAAAAATTAAAAAAGCTACACGTTTAACACGTAATAAAAACATTAAACAAAATATTAAAAAAGTTTTGATGTTTCCATGGACAGTATTGAAAGCAATGTGGCTTTTTATTTGTCGTGTATGCAATAAAGTTTGGAATTGGTTAAAATCTATTAATATCATAGGAATGATAAATTTAACATTATTAGTTGCTATAATGGTGTTATGTTCTTCATTGGTTAACGATTATATTCGTTCTGACAGATTTTATACTGCTGCTACAGCTGCACAAGTTCAAAGAGACAATATGAATATTGCAAAAAAAGCAGCTGTTAATAACACAAATCGTAAAGTTGTGAAACGTAAATTTAATACAACATTACCAATGAAAGCTGATCCTGAAACAAACATTAAACCACAAATTAAAGTGGTTGGTGTTAAAAAACCAATGATTGTTAAAGAATTATCTTTCCCAGCTAGTGAATTACCAAAACAAAATTTAGGTGGTGATGTTGTGATCGATTCTTTCCGTGATACAACAGTTTTGTCAAATGGTGTAAAAGTAAATGGAAATTTATTTATTCAAAATATGCGTAAATATACTTTGCCATGTGATGCCGAAATAAATGGAAATTTATTTATTCGTAATGTAGATCATTTAAGATTTTGTGGTGGATTCACAGTAAAAGGAAATATTTATGTTAATCGTCAATCTGCATTTGGGCCAATACCAGATAATGCAAAAATTACAGGTCAAGTAATTTTATAAGATTTTTGAACAAAAGA
This sequence comes from Alphaproteobacteria bacterium, assembly GCA_017528045.1. Taxonomy (GTDB): domain Bacteria; phylum Pseudomonadota; class Alphaproteobacteria; order Rs-D84; family Rs-D84; genus Enterousia. The sequence continues at coordinate 80,619 of JAFXPG010000005.1, forward strand.
AAAACAAAACACCGTTTTTTAGCGGTGCTTTTTTGTTTATTTAATTTTTTATTATGATATAATATATAAACATGGACAGAAAAGGGAGAATAAAATGAATTTCTTAGATAAATTGGGTAAAGTATTAATGAAGAATATCGGATACACAATCACATTGATTGTTGCTTTGGTTTTTTTCTTGTATTTTACAGAAGGTGATTTAATTGCTGGTATTTTCACAGCTGTTTGTGCTTTGGTTATATATGCTTGTATCATGTTGTTGTATAAAGAATACAAAAATATGTCTGCACCAAAAACAATAGCCAAGAAAGTTATTGTAAAAAAAGCATCAGCAAAAAAATCTAAAAAGAAATAAAAAAACCGCCCGTCTGGGCGGTGTTTTTTTTATTATTTTTTATCAACACTAACTGGTTCAGCAGGTGTTTCTGGTTGAACAGTTGATTGTGCCGGTTCTGAATTTGTTGTTAATTCTTGACGCAATTCAGATTGATGTTGAACAGAAGAAGTGCTTTTTGCAACAACCAAAGATAATAATGCACACAATATAAAGAATATTGTTGCTAAAATTGCTGTTGTTTTTGTTAAGAAATTTCCTGCGGCTGAGCCTGTCAATACACCACCAAACATTGATGCGGCTTGTGAACCAGACATGCCAGAACCTTCTGATTTTTGTAATAGAATCAAACAAATCATTAATACTGCAACGATTACTAATAAAACTAATAAAATTGAAAACATGTTTTGTCCTTTTTTCTTTATTGCAGATTGTAATAAGCCAGCATTTAAATTGCAAGAATTTTTAATAATTTTTCTGCGGCATCTAAACTGGCTAATTTTTTTGAAGCCCCAACACCATGTGCAGATTTTCCCATGGCTGTTACTGTTGCTGTGAATATTGGATTATGAGAAGAACCAGTTGGTTCTTGATATGTGTAAACAGGTAAAGCCCCTGCATCAGATTTTTGAACGAATTCTTGCAAGGCAGTTTTAGAATCTTTTGGAGCAATTATTTCTGCAGCAGCCAATTCGGTCCAAATATTAACAATTATTTGTTTTACTGTTTCGAATCCTGAATCTAAAAATATAGCCCCTAAAACAGCTTCCATAGTGTTTGCAAGCATATGATTGATTTTTCCACCTGTCATATGACCATGTTTTACACGATTTTGTAAACCAATTTGCATGGCAACATGTGCCAGAGTTTCGGTAGAAACCAGGGTTGCATGACGACGTGCCAAGCCACCTTCGGCTTCGTTTGGATACATTTTATAAAGCAATTCGGCAACCGATAAACCTAAAACACGATCACCAATAAATTCTAATCTTTCATTATTGTGGTCTGCGTTAACACCACTTTGTGTTAATGCCAGTTCCAGCAAAGATTTATCTTTGAATTCGTAATTTAATGTCATTATTTTTTCCTTGCCATACCAATTCTTTCCCAACGGATTTTATTACCCCAATACCAAAAAGCTAATCCAGACGCATAATAATTATGAGAATACCATATAAACCATACATTACCTAAAACATTATCTCGTGGAACATATGATACAGCAGGTGTTCTGCTGTCTGCACTGTTATCACGATTATCGCCCATAAAAAATAAATGTCCTTCTGGAACGGTAAATATTTCTGTATTATCTAGTGGACCATTATCACTTACTTCAATAATACTGTGCTCTATGCCATTTGGTAAAATTTCTGTATATTCAGTTGCATGATGAATTCCGCATTCATAAGGGTTTGTTTTACATATGTAATCTGACTTATATTCAATAGTATAATTGAACGGGGCTGGTTCATTATCTATCCAAATTTTGTTTCCTTTGATAGACATATTATCTTTGTAGTAGCCAACACTGCGCATAGATTTTGGTAAATTTGCTACAATATATGGATGAGGATTTTTACGTTCAACCATTTTCCCATTTATATACAAACGGCCATCTTTCATTTGAATTGTATCGCCAGCAACGCCAATTAATCTTTTTACATATTCAACATCTGCGTTTGGTTTACGAAAAACTATGATATCACCAACAGATGGTTCTTTTGCAGCAAAAAAACGTCCGTCCCACAAATTCCAAGAACCAAAAGGAAAAGAATATCTGGAATAACCATAAGACCATTTTTGAACGAATATATGATCACCAACTTGCAATGATGGTATCATAGAACCAGATGGTATATTAAAAGGTTCTAATAATAAGCTGCGAAAAATAATAGCAATCAAACCACCATAAAATATGGTGTCAAACCATTCGCGAACAACATTGCGGTTTTTGTTTGACATTATAAATCCTTTTTTTATAACAAAGGCATTTTATACCTTGAAAACAATCTGTGCAAGTTTTAATATGTTCGTATGATAAATTTAAATTCAATCATTTTTAATGGTATGGATGTCACGAAAATAGATATCCAAGTTCAATTGTCTGCGGGATTTGCAAAACCTGAATTTAATATTATTGGCTTAGCAGACAGAACAGTTAAAGAATCTGCAGAAAGAATTCGTAATGCTTTATCTGCTTTGAATTTATCTTTACCGGCAAAAAGGTTAACAGTTAATTTATCTCCGGCAGATATAGAAAAATCTGGTTCACATTTTGATTTGCCAATATTATGTGGAATTTTATGTGCTATTGGTGTATTACCAGAAGAAGAATTATCTAGATATTTAATAATTGGTGAAATTGGGTTAGATGGTGCAATTGTCAGAACAAATGGTGTTTTACCTGCCAGTGTTTGGGCAAACAATAATGGTTTTGGTATTATATGTCCTGGTACTCAAGGTTCAGAAGCTCGTTGGGCTGGACACACAAATATACTAGCTCCAAATCATGTTTTAGATTTAATAAATCATTTTCGTGGTAATCAAATATTACCTTTACCACCAATGCCAAAATCTGTTGAATCAGAACAAAAGATTGGTGATATGTCTGAAGTACATGGTCAAGAAGCGGCTAAGCGTGCTTTAGAAATAGCAGCAGCTGGTGGTCATGCAATGTTGATGGTTGGACCTCCAGGGTCAGGAAAAACAATGTTAGCATCACGTTTGCCAACTATTATGCCAGAAATGACAGCAGATGAAATTTTAGAAACATCTGTTATATATTCGATTGCTGGAAAATTAGAAAATCAGTCTTTGATATCTAATCGTCCTTTTCGCAGCGTTCATCATACTGCCAGTGCGGTTGCTTTAGCAGGAGGTGGCAGTGATGCAAAACCTGGTGAAATATCTTTGGCGCATAATGGTGTTTTATTTTTAGATGAATTGCCAGAATTTAATCGTGCAACATTGGAAATTTTACGTCAACCGATGGAATCTGGAAAAATTGTTATATCGCGTGCAAAAAAGAATGCTGTATATCCTGCACATTTTCAATTGATTGCCGCTATGAACCCTTGTCCTTGTGGACATTTGGGAAATGCTGCATTATCTTGTTCCAGGGCACCTCGTTGTGCAGAAGCGTATCAAAATAAAATTTCCGGGCCATTATTGGATCGAATCGATTTACATGTTGATGTTGATGCTGTAAATCCATGGGAAATGAAAAAAATTTCAGAAAGTTCTGCTGAAACCAGTGCACAAATACGTGAACGTGTTATCAAAGCTCGTGATAAGCAAATTGCACGTCAAGGTTATGTTAATGCACTTTTAGATGGTGCAGATATGGATAAATATGTTGTTTTGAATGAAGATTTAACAAATTTTTTGAATACTGCTGCTGAAAAAATGGGAATGTCAGCACGTGGTTATAATCGTATAAAAAGAATAGCACGAACAATTGCTGATTTACGTGGTGATAATAATATTATAATGTCTGATATTGCAGAAGCTTTATCTTACAGACCTGTAAATCGTGGAAAATATGGTGTAAAACATTAAAAAAACCGCAAAAATTGCGGTTTTTAAAACAAATGAAATAACCGCATGCCAACGATTCTTTCATATGATACATTATATTATATCATATTTTTTACTATTTTCCTAAGAATTCTTTCCAATAGCTTGTTTTTCTGCTTTTGTTATAATTTTTTTGTAACATTAAGGAGATAAAAAATGATGTTTTTAAAATTTATATTTGCAATGTTTTTAGGTTTTTTACCAGGAATAGTTGGTTTAATATTTGCACCAATAGAAACCGGGCAAAATGCTTGGTATAGCACATTGGTCAGTTCTTCTTTGACACCAGATGGTTGGATGTTTTCTATGATGTGGGCTGTTTTATATTTCTTTATGGGTATAGCATTGTTTATGATAATGCAAACTACAGATCATTCAAATCGTCATGATAAAACAAGTGCATATACTTTATTTACAATAAATATACTGTTGAATATGTTATGGACATACTCATTCTTTGGTTTGCATTTACCAGAAGCTGCTTTAATAGTTTTAACTGCATTGATAATTGTTGTCTTGTTTATGGCTAAAGCATATTTAAGAATCAGCAAAGGTGCATTCTGGTTAACGGTTCCATATTTATTATGGTTAATGTTCGCATTCTATTTGAACGGAATGATAATATATTTAAATTAATGTGATTTTTAATATTTTAATTCTTTGAAATTGGGGTCGCCGAGATTTAATGTCTTAAGCCCCAATTCTTCTATATAATCAGCAGAATTGTTTGGGTGTTGTAACAAATATATATGTTGTTGTAATTGTTTTAAATTATTTTGTGCAACAGTTAATTCTTGCTTTTCATGGTTTAATTTCCACATGTTTAAAACGAAACTTTGCACATTTTGAGTTCCCATAAACAAACGGACAAAGAAAAATATAGATAATAACATCAGTATAAAACCGAATTTTCCACGTGCGCTGGTCACCCAAGCACTTTTTACAAATTCAAAGAAATTTTTGATTTTTTCTTTCATGTCGTCTATTATATCACAAATGTTCAAGAATCATAATCAAATTTTTGCAGCACCACTTGCAGGTATTACAGATAAGCCGTTCAGAAAACTTGTACGACAATTTGCACCTGATGTATCCATGGTTACAGAAATGATATCTTGTCATTCTTTGGTAGAAGGACATAAAAATTGTATTCGTAATTTTGATAATTATGAAGATGAAGGTAATATTGGAACACAAATATTTGGTGCTGATCCATTTCTTATGGGACAAGCTGCTAAGATATTACAAGATGCTGGGGCAAAGTGGATTGATATAAATATGGGATGTCCTGTTCCAAAAGTTGCAACCAGAGCAGGGGCAGGAGCTTTCTTGATGAAAGATCATAAATTAGCCGGACAAATAATTTCAGAATGTATAAAATCTGTTCAAATACCTGTATCAATAAAAACAAGATTGGGTTGGGATGAATCTCATAAAGATTGGGAAGATTTGGTACGTGTTGCCGCTGATTGTGGTGCCAGTTTTGTATCGTTGCATGGGCGTACTCGTGCCCAGGGATATTCTGGAAATTCCCGATTACCACAAAAACCAAATTTACCTTTGCCAATAATAGCAAATGGTGACATCAAAAATATTTCAGATATAGAGCATGTACAAAATCTTGGTTATGATGGTGCGATGATTGGTCGCGGAATGTTGGGAAAACCATGGCTTTTAGGTTTGTTTTGTGGTACTTGTACAGAACCGGATAATATTGGAGAAATAGTTTTAAAACATCTGGATTATGTCATAGATTATTATGGTGCAAAAGTTGGTATTCCTATGTTCAGAAAACATGTTGCTTGGTATTCATCTGGGATGAAAAATTCTGCACAATTCAGAATACAAATAAATCAAATATTAGATGAACAAGAATTAAGAAAAATCATAAAAGATTTTTGGTCTGTTTGTTGACAAGAACAATAATCTATCATAACATATCGGTATCAAAGGATTTGCAAATGGAAGAAAAACAAGAATTAATATCATCAAATATGGAAATGACAGCTGGCGAAATGTTGCGTAATGCCAGAACAACGGGTCGCAGAAAACGTGAAATTGCAACAATTTCAAAATTATTATGTATTCGTGAAGATTTTCTTACTGCGTTAGAAGAAGGTAATTATCGTGTTATTCCAGAAGATGTTTATATCTTGGGTTTTGCACGCAGCTATGCTGTGGAATTAGGATTAGATCCAGACGAAGTTATTTTGAAATTAAAGCGTGAATTAGGACTGGTTTCTGAAAAGAAAGACGAAGAACAAGAAGTTAAAACAGAAGAAAAAAAAGAAAATGTAAAAATAAATAAAGAAACAATACAAAAATATATCAAAACGTATGTTGAATACGTAAAAAAACATTGGATTTGGTTTGTTTCTGGTTTGTGTGCTGTTATTTTGTTGTTTGTTTTAATAGCTGTTTTTTCTGGAAAATCTGAACAAACACAAATCCCAGAAGTACAACAAATTTCAACAAATACAAATGTCACAACAACAGAAACAGTTATAAAAGAACCTGATTTCAGATATCCTGTTCGTGAAAGATTTGAATCAAAAAATCGTAAAGAATCACAGGTTGTTTTACAGGCGGAAAAAGAATCTTGGGTAAAGATAGAAGATGCTCGTGGAAATACTGTCTTTTCACGTGTCTTGGTTCCAGGAGATGTTTATTACATGCCAAATTTAGATAATTTAAAGGGAACTTTTGGTAATGTTGGTGGTATAGATGTTTGGGTTGACGGCCAATTAATTAAAAAATTGGGACCAGCTAATACCAGAAAAACAGGTATATCTATGGCACCAAATGCTTTGAAAGCAGTTGGTGTTGCTGAATAATTGTTTGTAACAATTGATTTTTTTCATGTTTGAACTATATAAAAAATACTATGACTGGATTTATAAAGATTCGTGGTGCACGCGAAAATAATCTTAAAAATATCGATTTAGACCTGCCAAAAAATAAATTGGTGGTGTTGACAGGTGTATCAGGATCGGGAAAATCATCTTTGGCTTTTAATACAATATATGCTGAAGGACAAAGAAGATACGTAGAATCTTTATCTTCTTATGCACGTCAATTTTTGGATATGCAAAAAAAACCAGAAGTTGATTTAATAGAAGGTTTATCTCCGGCAATTTCTATTGAACAAAAAACAACTTCTAAAAATCCACGATCTACTGTTGGAACAGTTACAGAAATTTATGATTATTTACGTTTGTTGTGGGCCAGAATAGGTGTTCCTTATTCTCCTGTAACTGGATTACCAATTAAATCTCAGACAATAGCAGAAATGGTAGAATGGACGCTAAAAATTCCACATGGTGTGAAATTTTATATAATGGCACCAATGGTACGAGATCGTAAAGGTGAATATAAAAAAGAAATAGCTTTCTTAATTAAACAAGGTTATCAGCGTGCTATAATTGACGGACAATTATATGATTTATCATCTGTGCCGGCTTTGGATAAAAATAAAAAACATAATATTTTTATTATCATAGATCGCGTTTCAATGCCAAATGAAGATTTGTCTGGTGATGAAGCAGAAGAATTTCGTTCACGTTTATATGCTTCTTTTGAAGCATCATTAAGATTGGTCCCTGGTGCCGTAATTGTAAGAAGATTAGACACAGGTGAAGATTCTTTATATTCACAAGAATATGCTTGTCCTGTCAGTGGGTTTACTGTTCCAAAAATAGAACCAAGATTGTTTTCTTTTAATGCACCAATGGGTGCATGCAGTGCATGTGATGGTTTGGGTGTTCAATTGAATATTTCACCAGATTTAGTGGTTCCTGATCCAACAAAATCTATATTAGGTGGTGCGATTGCACCATGGTCACGTGGTGGTATGTTAAGTCAATATGAAAATGTTTTGGATGCTTTACATAAACAATATAAAATTCCATTATCAAAACCATGGCACACATTATCTGACAAAGATAAAAATATTATCTTGTATGGTACAGGGGATGAACCCATAAAAATAAATTGGAATGGATATATTTATGAAAAACCATATGAAGGTGTAATTCCTAATTTGGAACGCAGATTACGTGAATCTGATTCTGATGCAACAAGAACAGAATTGGCAAAATATCAATCTGAAAAACCATGTCCAGTATGTCATGGAAAAAGATTAAATATCCAAGCATTATGTATAAAAATAAACAATTGTGATATTATGGATGTTTGTGAAATGTCCATAGATGAATCTTTGAAATGGTTCCAAGATTTACCAAAGCATTTAACTAAAAAAGAAAACGATATTGCTGGTATTGTTTTACGTGAAATTACTTCAAGATTGTATTTTTTACAGAATGTTGGTTTGGGATATTTAACAATGTCTAGAATGGCTGGAACATTATCTGGTGGTGAAGCGCAACGTATAAGATTGGCTTCTCAGATAGGAAGTGGATTATCAGGGGTTTTATATGTCCTGGATGAGCCTTCAATCGGTTTGCATCAAAGCGATAATGATAAATTAATAGATACTTTAAAGATGTTGCGCGATAAAGATAATACAGTTATTGTCGTTGAACATGATGAAGACATGATGCGTGAAGCTGATTATTTGGTTGATATTGGTCGTGGTGCTGGTATAAATGGTGGAAATGTAATTGCATCAGGAACCCCAGCGCAAGTTATAAAAAATCCAAATTCATTAACAGGTCAATATTTATCTGGTAAACGTAAAATAGATGTACCTAAAAAACGCAGAGAAGGAAACGGTAAAAGTATAAAAATAGAAGGTGCACGTGCCAATAATCTGAAAAATGTTACAGTTGAATTTCCTTTGGGTAAATTTATTGCTTTAACAGGTGTGTCTGGTTCTGGAAAATCAACTTTATTATTGAATACGTTATATCCTGCTTTGATGCGTGCTTTGTATAATTCCAAGATGGAAGCTGGGGCACACGATATTATTCGTGGTATGGAAAATATAGATAAAGTTGTTGATATTGATCAATCTCCAATTGGACGCAGTCCACGCAGTAACCCAGCAACATATGTAGGAGTGTTTAATAATATCCGTGATTTTTTCGCAAATCTACCAGAAGCAAAAACTCGTGGATATGATGCAGGTCGTTTTTCTTTCAATGTCAAAGGTGGACGTTGTGAAGCATGCCAGGGTGATGGACAAATTAAAATAGAAATGAATTTCTTGGCTGATATCTATGTTGAATGTGATAAATGTCATGGTCAAAGATATAACGATGAAACATTGGCTGTTAAATACAAAGGTAAATCTATTGCTGATGTTTTGAATATGACAGTTGAAGAAGCATACAGATTCTTTATAAACGTGCCACAAATTGCACGTAAATTAGAATTATTAAAACGTGTTGGCTTAGATTATATTAAACTGGGACAAAGTTCTTTGGATTTATCAGGTGGTGAAGCACAACGTATAAAGTTATCAAAAGAATTAGCTGCACGTAGTACTGGTCAAACAATTTATATCTTAGACGAACCAACAACAGGATTACATTTTGAAGATATAAAGTCTTTATTATCAGTGTTACATGAATTTGTAGATCAAGGAAATACAGTTATAGTTATAGAACATAATTTGGAAGTTATAAAAACAGCAGATTGGATTGTTGATTTAGGTCCAAATGGTGGTGCTGGCGGTGGACGAGTAGTTGGCGTAGGAACCCCAGAACAAATTGCTGAAAATCCAGAGTCTTTAACAGGTAAATATCTTAAAAAGTATCTGGACAAACCAAAGAAAAGCAAATAATATTAATTAAAAATAACAAATATAGGAGAAAACCATGTTCGGATTTGGAAAAAAGAAAAAAGTAGAAGAAAAAAACGAAAATATCGATATAGAAAAAGAAGCTGCTAAAATGCCATCTGGTATGAAAGAAACAGCTGAACGTATGATGTCTGGTCAATTTGATATGAATGATATGTTGGCTCAATTAAAACAAATTAAGAAAATGAGCAATTTCAGTGGTCTTTTAAAAATGGTTCCTGGGATGTCTGGCGCAGTTGCTGCTATGAAAGAAAAAATTGCTGATGGCAGTGTTGATGCACAAATAAAAATATTAGAAGCTATGTCAGCAGAAGAACGCAGTGAACCAGAAAAAATATTTGCTAATGCTAAAGCACGTATTGCTGAAACTGCGGGTTGTTCTGTTCGTGATGTAGAACATATTATAAAACAGTATACAAAAATGAAACAACAAATGGCAATGATTCAACGTATGGGGGGAATGGAAGCTGTTATGCAACGTATGCAATCTCAAGGTGGTTTCCCAGGAGCAAAACCAGGAGCAAAATAAAGGGGACTCTTATGCAAATAGCGGTAAAAATAGAAAATATACTTAACAGATTGTTTCGTGATGAAGCGATTGCTGTTAGTGAACCTCGTGAATGGATTATAAAATATAAAGATGTTGGTACCAGACTAGAAGGTTATATTGTAGATGTTACATATAAATATGCTGGTAAACAGTCTAAATATTTTAATATTGATAATGATCATTTTTTGTTGGTCAGCAAATCAGATGCTTTTAAAGCTGCTCATGGTTTTTATTCTATGATACGTGAAAAAATAAAACAACATAATGAAAATTCTAAATAAAAAGATAGCACAACATAAATCATCTGTGGCTTGGCTTCAGCGTCAGGCACATGATCCATATGTAGCAAAAGCTCAAAAGGAAGGATATAGGGCTCGTGCTGCATATAAAATTATAGAAATGAATGAATAATATCATTTCTTTAAAAATGGTCAGGTTGTTGTTGATTTAGGAGCTGCACCTGGGTCTTGGTCGCAATATGTTGCACGTGATTTTCCAAAATCTAAAATATTTGCTATGGATTTATTAGAAATCAAGCCTATTAATGGTGTGGAAACATATCAGGGTGATTTTACTAGTGATGAAGCTTTGCGCTGGCTTGAAGAAAAATTAAATTTGCCTCACGATGAATTTGGACAAGGAACCGCGGATATTGTTATGTCTGATATGGCTCCAAATACAGTTGGACATAAAAAAACAGATCATTTACGTCAAATGGTTTTGTTGGAATATGCTTTCGATTTTGCATTAAAAGCTTTGAAAGTAGGGGGAACATTTGTTGCAAAGTCTTTTACTGGTGGTACAACGAATGATTTAATTAAACAAATAAATTCACATTTTGAACATGTACATCATATAAAACCACCATCTTCACGTAAAGATAGTGTTGAAATGTTTATTGTTGCAACAGGGTTCAAAGGTTAATATAAAAACTTTATTTTGTTTTTTTACATTAATTTTTGTGATAGTATACTAGTACATATTTAGAATGAAAGGATTATATAATGAAACAAACAAAAACATCTAAGAAAACAACTACTAAAACAACAAAGTCTGTTGCGGTTGAAAAAAAATACAATTCTTTTGTTGATGCTATTATAAAATATTGGACAGGATATATAGATTTTAAAGGAACTTCTTCACGTAAAGAATTTTGGTTTGCAGTATTATTTTTAGTATTGGTTGATATTTTATTTTCTGTCATAGGTATTAAATTTTTATCTGCTTTATTAACAGCGATATTCTTTTTGCCTTCTCGTGCTTTAGCGTTCAGACGCTATCATGATGCTGGATTTTCTGGTTTATGGAATTTAATACCTTATTTGACATTGTTTGTTTGGGCGGGAATTCGTTCGGATAAATGGCTGTTCTTTTTAAATTTAGAATTTATACCTGGTGATTTAAAATTATTCTTGTTACTTGGTTTAGTATGGAGTGTGTTTAATTTAGTTATTTTGTTAAAAGAGCCTAAATTAAAAGATAATATTTACCGTAAATAAAAAAAAACGTCCATTTGGACGTTTTTTATTTGTAACTTTCTGCTGCTGTTCTTGCTAAATCATCAACACGTTCATTGAATTCTTCACCGGCATGACCTTTAACCCAAACCCAGTGAATTTTTATTTTTTCAGCTAATTCATCCAATTGTTGCCACAATTCTTTATTTTTCACAGGTTTTTTATCAGCTGTTTTCCAATTGTTTTTCTTCCAATTTTTAATCCAAGATTGCATACCATTTTTAACATATTGACTGTCTGTATGTATTTCTATTTCATCATGTTTTTTTGCCGCTGTTAAGGCTTTTATGACTGCGGTCAATTCCATTTTGTTATTAGTTGTATCTTTTTCGCCACCACAACGTTCAGCAATATTTGTGCCATCAGTAGCAATAAATCCCCATCCACCAGGACCAGGATTTCCTAAACAACTGCCATCTGTCCAAATTTTTAACATTTTATTTATATCCTTTTTGTGATATAATATCATAAAATGAAATTTAATGCCAAACAATTACAACAAATGTCAAATGTTGCACGCAGCTGCGCGTTGGGTGCTGTTTTGACTGCACACAGTGGACATATTGGAATTATTTTAGATGCCTCTGAAATTTTAACGTGTGTTTTTGCAAATCATTTAAGACGTGGCATAGATAGATTTGTTCTGTCTGCTGGACATGGCAGTGCTTTGTTATATTCTGTTTTAAAATTATCAGGATATAATATTGGTGATTTACATTCTTTTCGTAAATTTGGTGGTTTGCCTGGTCATCCAGAATATGGTATTGATGGGATAGATGCTACAACAGGACCTTTGGGGCAAGGTGTTGGTAATGCTGTTGGTTTGGCTTTGTCTCAAAAAATTCGTGGTATTCGTGCGCGAACATATTGTTTTGTTTCTGATGGCGATTTAATGGAAGGTGTTTCTTTCGAAAGTTTGGCTTTTGCTGGACGTATGAATTTGAATAATTTGATTGTTTTGTGGGATGATAATAAATTGTCGATAGATGGAATTGCTCAAACAGATTTGGATATCGGTGCTCGTATGCGTTCAATGGGATTTAATGTTATGGCGATTCGTGGTAATGATATTAATGCCATAGAACATGCTTTGGATCGTGCAGAAAAATCAACAGCACCAGTATTTATTCAATGTAAAAATATTCTTGGACGTGGATCTTCTTTGGAAAATACATCGCGTGCACATGGATTGGCTTTATCAGATACAGAAATACTAGAATTGATATCTAAAAATGCCAACGAAGAAGGTTTGAATTTGTGGAATGTTGTTGGTAAACGTCCAATTGCAAATACTGTCAAGGCAATAAATAGTTGTATATCGGTAAAAATTCCAAAAACCCCAGAACGTATTTCCACAAGAGAATTGTCCGGAATTTATCTAGATTTATTAATGAAAGCGGGTGCGGATTTAATAACGGGGTCTGCAGATTTGGCGGACAATACACGTGTAAGGACATCTGTATCTAAAGATATTAGTCCAAAAAAATTTGATGGCAATTATATGAATTATGGTGTTCGTGAACATGGTATGGGGGCGATAATGAACGGTTTGTCAATTGGTGGTTTAAAACCAATTGGTTCAACATTTTTGGCTTTCAGTGATTATATGCGACCTGCAATCAGAATAGCTGCTTTATCTAATTTGCCAGTTATTTATGTTTTTTCTCATGACAGTATTTGTGTTGGTGAAGATGGTCCAACACATCAACCTGTTGAACAATTACCTTCTTTAAGATTGATTCCAAATTTGATGGTTTATCGTCCATGTAATATTACAGAAACAGCATTTACATGGAATACAATGATTTGTGATAATGAACATCCATCTGCAATTATTTTATCTCGTCAAAAATTTAAACAAATACCAACACCAAATGGTTCAGATTTAAGCAAGGGTGCATATGTAATATATCCGTCAAAATCAGGACATGCAAAAACAACTATCTTAGCCACCGGTTCAGAAGTGCCTTTGGCGGTAGAAATAGCATCTCAATTTAAAAATGTCCAAGTTGTTTCTGTATTGAATTTATCTGTGTTCAAAGAACAAGATAATAAATATAAAAATGAAATTTTACGTGGTTGTGTTATTGCCATAGAAGCCGCTGCGCCTGGCTGTTGGTTTGAAATTGCTGATGCTGTAATTGGTATTGATAAATTTGGGGCTTCTGGGGATGCTGATACCATTTATAAAGAATATGGTTTTGATATTGATAAAATAACACAAGAAATAAAAAAATATATCAAATAAAATGAATTCAGATTTCTTTTTTACTTTACAATCAGGTGAACAAATACCAATTATCATAGAAACAAGGCATGGTGTTCGTAATGTTACTTTGCGACCTAAAACAATGCCAAAGAAAGAAATTCATGTTACAAAACCTTGGTCTACATCGACGAAATTTGTATTAAATTTTGTTGAATCTAAACAAAAATGGATTGAAAAAATTTTTAATTCTGTACCGTCCAAAGAACATGTAAAACCTGGGGATACTGTTGAATTTTTTGGGCGAAATGTTTTGTTAAAACACGATGAAAATATACGTTCAAACAAATATTTAAATACAGACAAAACAACATTGTGTATTGGGGGCGGGGCGGATATGTTTGAAAGACGTGTCCGCGATTTTATAAAAAGCGAATTGTTGGAAGAAATAAAGATTATAATAAAAACAACCCCACGGGAATATTGGCCAAAACATATATCGTTAAGGGATACAACTTCACGATGGGGATCTTGTTCCAGTACGGGGAATATGTCTTTTTCTTGGCGGCTGGCTTTTGCGCCATACGAAGTAATGCGATATGTGGTTATGCATGAATTATCACACACAAAACATATGGATCATTCGCCGGAATTTTGGGCAACGGTTTCACAATTATATGGTTTTGGTGTTGAACGCGCAAAAAGATGGTTGGCTAAAAACGGACAAAGTTTACATAAATATTTCTGATAAAAAGGCTTTCTTTAATTTTCTATTTATGATAAAATACAAACAAAATATATTCAAAGGAAGGTTTTTCATGAAAAAAATTTTTGCATGTGCTTTTTTAATTGGAATGTGTTCATTTTCTGTATTTGCTGATGAGTATGGTGAAGTAGATGCATGGGAGGTTGAAGGAAATGAGTGTAAAAAAATAAAGCGTGCTCCAGTGATAAATGGAAAATGCAGCGGCCCAAATGATTCTTGTACTGTTAGTGGCGCAACCGAAACAAAATGTGTACAAGTAAGAAGCACGCCTGGTGCAGCCCCAGAATGGTCTTGTGCGGCAACAAAATGTGAAAATGGTAAATTTTTATGGTTGGGTTGGAATGTAAACCAATGGGTTTCTATGGGTGTTTGTCATGATGCAGGTTATTGTAGATGTGGAACGTGTAAAATAAATGGTACGTCTGGTACATGTGTGCCTGCTTTAGAAATGGAAAAAGAAAATCATGATAAAGCTGCGGATAGATATCCAGGAACAGCTGTTTATAACAGATGTATGTGTTCATATGATTATGGTGAAGTAACTTTGACTATTCCTGGTACTATTCCTAATACTACTATTGGTGGAGCTTGTGATAATCTTGATACTCCGGCAGAACAACAATGTTGCAGAGAAGCCGGTAATACAACTGCAACAGAACAATATAAATGTTGTGTTGCTAATAGAAAAAACGGTCAAAATGTTAAATGGGAATATGGTCAATGTAATTGTGCTGTTGGTGAATGGAATCCAGATAGCGGGATTTGCGAATGTGAAGTAGACCTTAGTTCTGATGTAAAATATACCTGTAAGGTTGGAAATACACGATTTTTGATAAATTTGACAGGGGGCGAAACACTAAAAATACCTGTTCCTGTGGGAATTGACCAAAAATGTACTGAATTAGAAAATAAATTAAATGAACACGCAGGAAAAATGGCAGAAGATATAGAATGGTTAAATAAAATTTGTCAAATGGTAACTGGTTCAGATAGTGGTTTAAATGGTGGGGGTGTATCTGGTGGAATTTCTCAGTTGGATAAATGGATTTCAGGACTAGAAAGCAGTAAAAGTAAATGGAAAGATGCTGCTGGTAATTTTAATGGTGCACGTTTGGCATCTGATTTGACAGCCGGTGTTGTATTGGGAACAGTTGGTGGTGTCGTTTCTGGGGTTGTTATAAAAAAGAAACAAGTTGAAAAAGGTTTTGATGCTCTTAATTGTTCTGTTGGTGGTCAAAAAATGGCAAATTGGGGCGATGAATTCAGGGTAGAATTCCGCAGATATTAATAATAAATGAAAAAACTTTTTTTAGTCTTATTAGGTATATTTTGTTTGTGTTTTTATGCAAATGCAGATGATTGTGTTTTGCTTGTTGTTGATGCAGAAGATAATAAACCCATAGGAGGTGCAGAAGTTGGTAATTTAGAAAGAAATCCTGATGATAATCTGGAAATTGCTGATGGTTCTAATCTTAGTTTTGTTGATAATTCAGGTAACGGAAGTAAGGGGTGTACTACATCATATTCAGATGGCAAAGTGTGTATAGGAAGAGATATTACTAAACAAACTATGGATGAAATGAATTGGACTGTTAATATTTATTATATGGGGTACGAACCTCAAACAGGCATTGTTTTAGAACCTGGAGTTTTAAAAACTGTTGAAATGAAAAGAGCTGATAATGAGCTAGATGATGTTATAATTAAATCTGTTACGTGTGAGAATTTAATAGAAAAATTGCCTGATTCTGCAAAAAATAAATACCCACACGCAACAAAATTATCTGGTTCTATGGCAAAAGGTTGCAAAATAGAAGAATGTGAACCTGGATGGCGTGTCTTTGGAAATAAATGTGAAAAAGAAGATACAATAGATATTACAATATCGCTTGGGTCGATACCAATTAAAGATGATGACAAAACAGTTAAAAAAGACAATAAAGATGATTTTTTAAACGCCATTAATAAAATTGACGGTTGGATTTCAGAACAAGAAAGCGGCAGAAGTAAATGGAAAGATGCTGCTGGTAATTTTAATGGTGCACGTTTGGCATCTGATTTGACAGCCGGTGTTGTATTGGGAACAGTTGGCGGTGTCGTTTCCGGGGTTGTTATAAAAAAGAAACAAGTAGAAAAAGGTTTTGATTCTTTGGGTTGTTATGTTGGTGGTCAAAAAATGGCAGATTGGAAAGATGAATTCAAAGTTGTTTTTCAAAGATATTAAATGCCGCTGAAAACAGCGGTTTTTTTATTGCAAATATCAAAAAATATGTTAGAATAAAAGCATGATGATTATTAAAAAAGTATTTTTATCATTCAATTTACATCACGCCCGTGTGGGTGTGTGTTTCTAGCGTTTACAAGTTTTTTGTGATATAATTGCTGTTGAAAAAACAGTTTCTTTTCGGTTTGGTTTTTATAAAAAAGGAATAAAAAATGGATTTAAAACCAACAAAACCTTTAAGCGGATTTATAGAATTGTTGCCAGCACAACAACGTTGTTTTGATTATTGTGCGGCAAAGATGCAAAATGTTTTACGTCTTGCAGGTTTTTCTTTGTTAGATTTGCCTGCTATAGAACGTGCAGAAGTTTTAACAGATAAAGATAATTGGGATGAAATTGAAACTCAAATGTTTTTGTTTCAAAAAGGCGATACTAAAATGGGATTGCGTTATGATGGAACCGTTGGGTTATCTCGTTATGTTGCTGGCCATCTGAATAATTTAGTATTTCCATTTCGTGCATCACAATTTTCAAAACGTTATCGTGGCGAACGCGCACAACGTGGCCGTTATCGTGAATTTTATCAAATGGATTTAGATATAATGGGTATAAATTCTTTATCAACAAATTATGATGCAGAAATTATATCTGTTATAAGCAAGGCTCTTGATTCTGTTAATGAATTTATCGGTCCAAATATTGTATATATTGGATCTCGTCCATTTTGGGATGCTGTGTTTGATTTCTTGGGATTAACGCAAAATCAGAAAAAAGATGTTTTTGTCTTGATAGATAAAAAAGACAAAATGGGTGACGATGATTTTGCGGAAGCTTTGAAAGATACGTTAAATAATACAGAACAAGAAAACACTATAAAATCTGTGTTTGATGACGGTTATAAAAAATTTGTAGGTAAATCTGAAAAATTGGATGCCGCAATATCAGAATTGAATGAATTTATAAAGACATTGGATGGTATGGGAATCCAAAATGCAAAAATAGATTTATCTATTGCTCGTGGTTTAGCTTACTATACGGGGTTGGTTTTTGAATTTAAATTACCTGAACATCCTGAATTTGGTACAGCAGCCGGCGGTGGTCGTTATGAAAATTTGGCTTCTAAATTTTCCAAAACAAAGATAGTAGGTGTTGGTGCTGCAATTGGTTTTTCAAGAATATTTGCGTCTATGTTAGAAAATAACCAAATAGATTTAACAAGATTTGTTAATCCTGTGGATGTTGCAGTTTTAGTAATGGGTAATAATAATGTTGCATATGCTTCACAAATTGTAAATGTTTTACGTGAAAACGGAATTGTTGCAGTTTCTTATCTGGATACAGATAAAAAATTTAAGAACCAAATTGAATATGCCGATAAAATAGGGGCTAAATTTGCTGCAATTATTGGTGATGATGAAGTAGCAAATAATGTTGTTGCCTTAAAAAATATGGAATCAGGTATTCAAGAATCAATGTCTTTGGATGCTGCAATAAATAATATAAAGGTAAAATAATATGATTATTGAACAAAAATTACGTGATATTCAAAACAGAGCGAAAGATATAGAATCCAAAATGAATTCTGGTGATGTGTCTGGTGATGAATTGACCAAATTGTCAAAAGAATATTCACAATTATCTGAAATTTTACCTTTGATAGATAAATATTTACAAACACAAGCTGGTATCAAAGATGCAAATGAAATGTTAAATGATCCAGAATTAAAATCCATAGCAGCAGAACAACTGGATGAATTAAATCATGCTTTGCCAGAATTAGAACGTGATTTACAAATTGCTTTGTTGCCACGTGATGCTGCGGATGATAACAGTGTTATTATGGAAATTCGTGCCGGTGTAGGTGGAGAAGAATCAGCTTTGTTTGCTGGTGATTTGTTTAATCAATATCAGTCTTATGCTTTGCGCCATGGATGGAAAATAGAAATTATCGAAGAAAATGCAACATCTTTGCATGGATATAAGGAAATAATTTTTAAAATTGATGGTGTTGGGGCATATGCCAGAATGAAATTTGAATCTGGAATTCATCGTGTGCAACGTGTTCCAGAAACAGAAGCAGGTGGTCGTATTCATACTTCTGCTGCATCTGTTGCTGTTATGCCAGAAGCAAAAGACATAGATGTTGTAATAGATGAAAAAGATATTCGTATTGATATTTTCCGTGCTTCTGGGGCAGGTGGACAACATGTTAATAAAACAGATTCTGCAATTCGTATAACACACTTCCCAACGGGCATAGTTGTTACATGTCAAAACGAACGTTCCCAATTACAAAACAAAGCAACTGCTATGGCTGTATTACGTTCTCGTTTGTATGAAAAACAAAGAAACGAACAAATGAACGCTTCAAATGCCTCTCGTCGCAGTATGGTTGGTTCTGGTGACAGAAGTGAAAAAATCAGAACTTATAATTTTCCAGAACAACGTGTCACAGATCATCGTATCAAATTAACTTTATATAAATTAGATGATATTTTGGCCGGCGGAGAAGGGCTGGACGAAATGATAGATGCTTTGATTTCTGCAGATCAATTGGAAAGATTGGCAGCTTTGGATTAAGTATACTTATTTAAAATAAATATTTAATATTTAAATTTCCACCAAAGCCATCTATATTACCAAATGTCTTTTTTAAGACAACATCAAACATTAATTTGTTGTAATTATATCTGGCACTTAAACCAATTTCATCATATTGATCTATGTTAACTGTTGGATATTTTATATTTTGAAAAACAATATCATTGTTTTTGCTGTTAATATCTACATATTTAAAGAATAAAGCACCAGATAAGTTATCTGTTATTCTGGATACTATTTTTACAGATGGTGCAATATTCCAAAAGCGTGAATTCTTTGCAGAGATATAATCTTCATTAATATGAATTTTATCATCAGGTTTTACATATGTATATCCAAAATATATTTCAGGTTGTAAATATAAAGTGCTTTGGAATCTTAATTTTAAAGATGCATCAATCGCTGCATTAAACCATGCGTTATTGAAATCGTCTTTGTTATTATCAAAATCATTGGTTGTTGTTCCATTATTTATCATTCCGGTAACAGTAAAATCTTTATATTTATATTTTGTAAACAATCCGACAGATTGACCATTATTATCAAAAATTTTTGTATCACTGTTTATATAACTGAAATAAGCACCAAAAGAAATATCACCGTATATAACATTAAAATCTAAAGAATCAAATCCAACAGATACAATATTATTTTGTATGCGTTGTGATAAATGATGATTAAATTTATATTTATTATTTAAATATTTTTCATCAATCCAAATATCTTTGACCAATGTATCATTATAATTTTGGCTGTGTTTTGTTTTTATAGTTCTGCCATCATCGCCATATTCGTCAAAACGCGTCATTTTTCCATAAATATTTGAATTTTTTGAAGAATCTAAAATATTATCGCCATGATGAGCGTTTTCCATAAATTCAACAGTTAATATATTTATATTTTCTGCACTTATATTATTTGCATAAATTTCACTTGCTGGTGCATTATACGACCAAATAAAAAAAGGTGTTAATAATAATAAATATTTTTTTTCTCTCATCATTTAATCCCTTGTTTATGTTTTTATTATATCATATTTTTTGGTAATAATAAATTTTTATTGTCAGTTTTATTCTTTTTATATAAAATATCAAACATGAGAAACAAAAAATCGATAAGTTTAGAACAACCAATAGTAATGGTTGGTTTGATGGGGGCGGGTAAGACAAGCATTGGTCGTGCTTTGGCTAAAAATCTGGGAATACCATTCGTAGATTCTGATAAAGAAATTGAAAAAGCAGCAGGGTGCAGTGTTGTTGATATTTTTTCTTTGTATGGCGAAAAAGAATTCAGACGCGTAGAAGAAAAGGTTATAGAACGATTGTTGGATACGCCACCTTTGATAAAAGTAATTTCTACTGGCGAAGGTGCTTTTATAACACCGGCAGTACGTGAAATGGTTTTAAAGCGTGCCACATCTATTTGGCTGAAAGCAGATTTGGAATTATTGGTAAAAAGGACAAATTTTCGTCATACAAGACCTCAATTATTAAATACAGATTCTCGTCAGATTTTGGCACAATTAATAAAAGAACGTTATGATACATATGCTTTGGCAAATATAATGGTTGAAACCAAAGATGAAAATATTCATAAAACGTTAAATAAAGTTTTAAACGCAATAGAAGAACATAACAAAAAAGGTGAAAAAAATGAAAATTAAATTTATTAACGAATTTAAATCTTTTATTAACAAAGGCAGCGCAATCGATATGGCTGTTGGTATTATCGTTGGGTCTGTCATGACCAGTGTCGTTAATTCTTTGGTTAAAGATATTATTATGCCACCGGTTGGAATGTTGGTTGGTGGAATTGATTTTTCTCAATGGTTTTTTGTCTTGGGTGGCGGTGAACCTGGTGCACATTATGCAACAATGGAAGCTGCAACTGCAGCTGGGGCAACAACATTAAATTTAGGAACATTTTTAAATACGGTTATCAGTTTCTTGATAACAATGTTTGCTGTATTTATTATTGTAAAAATCGCAAATTCAGCACGAGCCAAAGGACCAGCTACAACACATACATGTCCTTATTGTCAACAATCTATCAGTAAATTAGCAACAAAATGTCCATATTGTTGTTCTGCTGTAAAACCAGAAAAAATTGGTCCTGCAGAAGAAGCAGAATTAACAAAAGGTTTAAAATCTTTGAAAGAAAAAGTTGGTAAAGTTGCCAAAGTTGCTAAAAAAGTAGCTAAAATCAAATAAATAATTTGATATAAACGTTGCTTGATATAAAGATAAACCGCCAGAAATGGCGGTTTTTTGCGTATTAGGGCATATTAGATAAAAATAAAAACTTATATAAATGAAAATGTGAAATTATTAAATAAAAATTTATATTTTATAAGTTTTTTAGCATTTTAGGGTGTAAATTATATTTATAATGGAATAAATTATTAATAATTATTATAAAAATTATCATTATAAAATCCTTTTATTTTAAAAAGCGCAGAAAACCGCGGGGCAGCATCAAAAATAAGAATATATAAAAGGCGCATAATGTATATTATGTATAGTTTAGTATATATAAACCCATGATATATCAATAATGTGTAAATTTATACGATTTTAACAATTTTTGATGTTTTTTGTATATTTAATCAGTTTTTATTTTTTTATATTTATTAAAAATATTTCAAATGTATTTTTTTTCTTAAATTATTTTATTATGAAAAATTTTTATCTATTTGTTTTTACTGAATAATTAATTGAATTAGAAATTTGTATAAAATATATGTTTTTTTATAATATTTTACTCTTTTATTATATGGTTTTTATTGTTTTTTATTTATGTGTTTCAGTATTTTATATCGTTTTTGTTATAAAAAAGTGCCAAAAAACGCAGAAATCTGCATTTTTCAGCACTTTGATGTTCTTAAAATTAAATTTTATGTTTTTTTACTTAAAAAACATAAAAATGGCGGATTTTAGCATTTTTCATGCTTTGAAAAAGTTTCTTTTACCATAAAAATATAATTGTATTTTATAGCATCTTTCACATGTTTTATTGTTTGAACAATATCTCCTGGAGTTTGAACAATTGTTTTTGGTGTTTGAACAATATTTTCAGGTGTTTGTATATCGTTATTTATTTCAGGATGATATCTTTCTGAATTATGAGATCTTAACCCTTTTAATCTTGCTGATTTTGATAATTCAGGATTGTTTGCATATAATAAAGCTAGATTATTTTGCCAATATAATTGTTTTAGTCTTGGATTATTTGGTAATGTTATTCTGTATAACATATAAAAACCTGTGAATTCTTTTGTGTTATATTTATTTTTAAACTTATTTAATTTATTTAATAAATCTTTTTTTACAGATAAATCCGTTAAACTTTGTAAAATTAAATATGCTTCGATTGGATTGCTTTTATGTACGCGGAATAATATTGCGGCCAATTGTCTTTCTATACGACCACGACGTGCGCTTCTGTAATATTTAGTTTTGTAATCTTCTGTTTGTGAACCTTGTATCTTAGTCATTGTTTTTAACCTTTTTATAATTTGTTGACAAATAATACTATAATTTTAAATTTTGTCAATAAAAAAATATAAAAAACACCCTATTTTTATGTATTTTTTATAAAGATAATTTGGCAATATGTTCTGGTATATTTATTGTGGACAAGAAGTATCATCACAAATATAATATACCATACCGTTGTAAACAGTTTTGAAATAATGTTGTGAACCGGCGGTCATAACTGTTTGTGTAGTTGTCATATTTGCATAAAAAACATTATTACCATATGCAACATTTAAAGATGGTGTTGTGTGTTTTGTGGAAGATAAATAAACAACATCGTTTCCGATATGTAAAATATGTTGATAACAATTAGTTGAACCGATAGGAGCAAAATAATCATTACAAGATACAATACCTTGGTTATCTGTTTCATTAAAAGAATAAGTACCCCCAACACATTTATTTCCTGCCGGACAAATGGTGCAAGAATCAACATTAGCCGGTAAATAATAACCCGGCGCACAAGTATGTTCGTTTGGGGTCCATTCGGATATTAATATTGATTTATTATTTAATGAATTCAGTATATTATTAGAACATATATTTGTTATATTTGTGTTTATCAATGGTTTTCCACTTATTCCCTGGGCAACCGTTTCATTAAAAGTATATGTTCCGCCATCACAAGTAAAACCAATCGGACACGGACGACACCCCGGCACATTGGCGGGCAGAAAAAAACCATATTCACATGTATATTTATTTGGTTCAAATACAGCCTGCATTTCCGCCATACCATTTTTAATATATATTGTTGGGATACTGCATCCATTAACAACATTATCATTAATCCATGCCAATGCGGGTTGAGTGAATAGTAAAGATAATATAATAATATTTTTTTTCATTTATTATTCGTTGATTATTGGGCCGTCGATAAATTGACCGGTTCCTTGGTTGTAATAAAACTTTCCTTCCACTTTGTCATACATACATGGAACACCGTCATGATCAAGAACAGGGATAAAATCACGAACAAGAACGTCGTCTTGCCAGATTTGGAAGTAGTAGATTTTTATATTTGATGGCCAAAGTGGTACAGCGTTTTCATTGCATCTTGCACCCAGATAAATAGGATACGTGTTTTGATTTGTGTTATACGTTCCAATATTTATTTGTTTGCTGGTATTATTATCTGAGAGTGTAAAAACACCGTTATACAATTGTGCCGTATACAGAACACCTATTGATGCGCTTTTATCCCAATATACAGTTTCGTTTACGCCAGACCCAAATCCTGTCCAACCAGGGTTATAAAAAAGTCCAAATCTTGGTATTGTACTCGTGTTCATATAGCCCCAAATACCGTTAATCTCGTTGCTAATTATATTTGAAAAAATAAAAGATATATTTATGCGTAAGTTTTTGGTTGTTAAAGGGATGAAATTTGTATTTATAAAAGCTCCCCCGGTACTTTCCAAATATTCAATTGGAATATACTGTGCAATTCGCCATCCACGAAAAGTGTAACCTGTTTTTGTTGGTGTGGTTGGTAAAATTAAATCGTTTCCCATTTCGCACTGGGTTGTTGCGTATGTGCTATCACCAACTTTCCAATATATATTCACATTGTCAGCATACGTAACAGTGCATAACAATATTAACAACAATACTATAAATTTTTTCATGTTTTGCCCCCTGCTTTGCTAATAATAAAATTTAACCGCCACAAAACACTGGGCGGTTGGAGGTTCAGAACAATTTAGCTTAAATTGTGCGTTTATTTATATATATCACGACCCTCCAACCATTTTGTTCAGTTGGAGATTTTTAACGTCTTTACAGACGAAGCTAAACGGGTTCTGACACCCCATCAACAAAACTCTTGCTGACAATATGATTCTAATAAATTTTTAATTGTCTGTGCAAGTATAATTTGATAAAATATTGATATGAAAATAAAGGGGAAGATATGCCTAAGAAAACTGTGAAAAAAACTGTGAAATCAAATAATGAAATTTATTTTGATAACGAAAATTTAAAATTGATATTAATTTGTTTCTTGTTTGGTGTTTTTGGCGTTCATAAATTTATGCAAGGCAAAAAAGGTCAAGGTATTTGCTTTATTTTACTAGATTTAACCGTATTTGGTATATTGGTATCTTTTATTTGGGCTTTTTGTAATTTAATTTCTTTTACTTTCCAAAAAAACAACAAAATCGGAAATATGATTGTCGGAACTGTTTGTTTGTGTGGTGGTTTGTTCGGTTGGCCAACATATTTTGATAATGCAAAAACTGTAATTATCAAAGAATCTGTTACAACAATGAATGAAAACGTTTCTTTTGAAGAAAATTTGTTATGTGAATTAAGAAGATATGATATTCCTAATTTGTCTTATTTTGTGTATGTAAAAGCTAATTCTGATGCTGCGGATATAATTATCGGAGATTCTGACAGAAAGATAAAATTACCTGTTAAAATTTATGGTGAAAAATTAAAAGTATATGAAGGTTTTATGGATTGGTCAGTGCCTGATATAAAAATAACAGACTCTTCTAATCCAATGGATAAAATCACTTTAAGAATCCAAGGATCAGATATAAAAATATCCGGAAAATTAGAAAGTGATACAGATTTTAATACTTATTATTGTACAATAATAAAATAATAAAAAACCGCCCAAAGGCGGTTTTTTTATTAAGATATTTTTTCAATTCTGCGTATGCGTTTTTCACATTTATCGAACGGACTTTCCAGAAATGTTTGTGCGCACAAAAACGCAATTTCAATGTCAATATCATCTGCAGCCAAAGCCAGAACGTTAATATCGTCATGGAATCTGTCATCGCGAGCCTGCTCTGGTCTTTCAACGCGGGATGCGCGCAAATGTCTGTATCTGTTTGCTGCTATTTCCATACCTGCCCCGGTGCCGCAAATTAAAATACCACGTGAATCTGGATTGTCTTGCATTTTTTCTGCCAATATTGCAGCAATATCTGGAAAATCTACCGGTGTTGTCAAATCATCTGTCCCCAGATTTACAACAGTATATCCATCAGCCATTAGCATTTCATAAAGGTATAATTTTAAACCTACACCGCGGTGGTCAGATGCAATATATACGGTTGCTTTAGATGTGTTTGTTGTCATTTTTCAATATCCTTTCTTTTTGCTAATTTGCAATCAAGTCCAGTGTTACCTGTTATGTTAAAGTGTTATAATACAATGTTCCGTTCATTTGTGCATTTGAAAATACATTAGCAATATTTACAGTAGCATTACCAATCAAATTACCATGTAAAAACAATGTGTTAGATTCTATATCACCAGTAACACTGCCCCCGCGACCAATAATAATTATATCTGCGGAAATGTTGCCTTTGACTTCACCATGAATTTGAACAGTATGATCTGTTTGAATGTTGCCTTTTAAATGACAACCTGCGCCAATAATGGTTGGTGATTGTTTTTCATCTGCATTTGTGAACGCTAACATCTTTTATTCCTTTACAAAATTTACAGGGTTAAATGGATTGCCTTTATATCTTATTTCATAATGTAAATGTGGTCCCGTAGAACGACCAGAAGAACCACCAAGTCCAATTATGCTTCCAGGTCTTACCCAATCTCCACGTGAAACCATAATTTTTGATAAATGTGCGTATAAAGTTGTAAAACCTAAACCATGGTCTATTTCAACCGTTGTTCCATAACCACTGCGTTCGCCAGCTGAAATCACTCGTCCTGGTGCTACGGCGTATAATTCTGTGCCAATTTTGCCAGCAAAATCAATACCACGATGTTGTTTGTTCTTTTTGGTAAAAGGATCTTTTCTGACACCATAACTTGATGTTATAACCTTTTTTGCTACTGGTGCCCCCAAAGGTAATATTTCAACCAATCTTTTTAAACCGTGCCATTGTTCAATTTCACTGGCTACTTTTTTATATTTAGGGTCTGCATTTTTATTTAAAGGAATAGGATTATATGCACCACCAATCATCTTATTAGAATAATTATTGGCTTGTTCTATTAATTTCTTTTCGTTTAATCCCAGTTTTGTAATGCTGTTGTTAATACGCTTTAAATTCGATTTTAATTCAGAAATGTTTTCTGATGTCATTTGAGATATTGCTTCTATGATTTTTTGGTCTGCATCAGCAATTTCTTGAGCCGCATCAGTTGTTTGAATTTGTTTTTGTTTTAAGATATCATTTTCATTACGAACTAATTCAAATTCAACAGATATTTCAGATATTTTATCGAATTCTGGTGTATAATTTTCGTCAGACATCATTTCTGATATACGATTTTGCAAGAAATCTAATTCCCCAGTAATTTTAGATTTTGTATTTAATAAATTTTCTTTATCAGAATCAGATAATTTAGATTTATCTGCATTTAAAATTTTATCGTCTGTTATATTTAATGTTTTTGTTAAATCATTATATTTTTTCAAGTACACTTTTAAATCTGTCATTTGACGATTGTGTTGATTGCGAATTTGTTCTAATTGTTGGGTTCTTTTTTGTAATAATGGACGATGATATAAATATATATAAGTTGACCATGTTGCCCATATTGACATTGTGAATATAACAAAAAATTTAGTTAATCTTAAAAAAGTTGTTTGTTGGTATGTTGTAACATTACCATCGGCGGTGTTCATTATGGAACAATCTCGTGGTGGAAATATTCTTTCTATAACACGCCAAATCGCTTTAAATGGCGCAACTAATAATTCCCAAAGGGACGAAAAATATCTTGCTATAAAACTTATCATAGTGAAGTAAGTGTAGTAAATAACTTATCAATAGTCAAGCCGGTCCTTAATATGCGATCGTCATTCATAGACAGACTTTGAAAAATAATAGTTCCTGTTTTTACACCTTGTTTTGCGCGTATTAAAACGCGTTCTGCAATATTTTTTGAACCAAATAATGGTAATATTTGGATGTCTCCAAAATGTTTTTGTTCTAATTTAGATATTATTTTATGTGCAAGCAGAACATCTGATATAATGCAAAAATAACCACCAGGTTTAACGCGTGCTATACAATTTTTTACCCAATCTTCAATATTTGCGTTGTGGTGTGCATTATGTTTTGCAGGTGTTCCTTGGAAATATGGTGGATTTGTTATAACTAAATCAAAAGTTTTTGTCGTGTGCCAATTATTGATGTCTTGTTGTTTTAGTTGAATATTTGTATTGTTTAATTCTATGTTTTTTTGACATTCTTGTAACATTTGTTCAGATGTATCAATTCCAATTATATCTAATTTTGGATTATGTGATAATAAACACAAAGACACCCCACCCGTCCCAATTCCAACATCTAAAACATTTTTTATGTTTTGGGGTATATAGGCAGCCAGCCAAACCGCATCAGATGTAGGGTTATAATTTCCGCGTTTAAAAATAACTTTACCATTTAAAAGAGTAAAATTTTCTTGTTTTTCTGTCATACCTATATAATAATACAGCAAAACAAAAAGGCAAGTTTATGTTTCAAAATATGGCTATAGCATCTACAGCAATCAGTTCTTTTAATAACGCAGCACTGTTTTCCCCATTGTTTTTGGTGGTGGCTGTATTGATGGCTCCTTTATTTTTGATGGTTTATAAATATGGTAAAAGTTTTGTTTCAGAATATGGATGGAACAAGAATAATTTTGAAAATAAAATTATATTATGGACATCTGTTATAACTGGTTTATGGTTGATATTATTTGGTGGAAATTATGCGGTAATGCGTGACAGTATATCTTTGCTTCCAACGTTTATATCTTTTGTTTTGTTTTGCTTAACAACAATCGTTTTTCAGCAATTATCAAATCTTGGTTATTTACAAAAAATACAATGTATTAAACATAAAAATTTGTATGCTTTATTATGTTTGTTGATTGTTGCTCTGTCCGGTGTTATGACATGGTGGGGTGTTTTGTTACAAATCAGTGCGGTGTTATGTGGAATGATAGTTGGTTGTCGTTTGAAAAGAAGAGTATCTTTATTTGGTTTAATGTCGGTTTTATCAGTATTGGTTGTTTTAATTTTAATGCAACCTGAATATTTCAGATTTGGTCAATTGGGAAATTTAACATTTATTCATTTGATAAGTGTCTTTATAACATTATTTTTTGTTGTAACGGCTTTGGTTGTAAAATATGTTAAAACTGCAGGAAAAATTCACGACAGTGCTTATATAAAATTAAAATGGATGTTCAGAATATTTTCTATATTAGCACTGGTTTTATTTATATTAACTGAATCTGTGCCGATCTTTATCGGTTTATTGGTTTGTATTGGAATATCAGAGTGTTTAACAGTTTATCATTCAAAAAATATAAATAATGATATTATAAAAATGTCTATCTCGTTGTTTTTACTGTGTTTTGGTGTGATTACAATATGTCCTTTGATAAGTTCTTTAGGAATAATTTATATGTTATATAATCCAAATAACATAAAAGCAAAAGATTATATTGATTTGTTATAATTTGTTATATTTATTGAATAACAATTTGTTTGATTTTTATATAAAATAAGCCATATAAATTAAGAAAAAAGAGAAAAATATGGCTACTGTTATTGATCCAAGTGCGGTTATTCAACCTGGTGCAGTTATTGGAAACGATTGTAAAATTGGACCTTTTTGTGTTATTGGTCCAGATGTAGTATTGGGTGATCGCGTAGAGTTAATTTCTAATGTTGTTTTGGGTGGTAAAACATATATTGGTGATGATTCAATTGTTTACCCTTTTGCTGTATTGGGTGTTATGAGTCAAGATTTAAAATGGCAAGATGAATCAACCATGACAGGTTTACGTATTGGTAAAAGATGTAAAATTCGTGAATATGTTACAATTCATTCTGGGACCCCTGCTTCTGATGGAACAGAAATTGGTGACGATTGTCAAATTATGGTTAATGCACACGTTGGACATGATTGTAAAATTGGTAACAGTGTTGTTATGTCTAATTTAGTTCAAGTTGCTGGACACGTGGAAGTTGAAGATTTCGCAATTTTGTCTGGTGGTGTTATGGTATTGCAATTTGCACGTATTGGACGTAATGCGTTCATTGGCGGAATGAGCGGTGTTGGTAATGACGTTTTACCTTATGCTATTTATGATGGAACACGTGCTGTATATCGTACAATTAATCGAGTTGGTTTGATGAGACATGGTTTTACCAATGAAGATATACATGCTATACATTCAGTGTATTCTGCGGTATTTGATAATGAAGAAGGTACAACTCTTGCGGACAGATTAAAGAAAGTTCGCAAAGAAGTTAAAAATAATAAATATGCAATGGATGCCATAGATTTTATTGAAAATCGTTCTAAACGTGGTATTGGAAGTGCAAAAAATGAAAGCCACTAAAAAGAATTTAAAAATATTTATCATAGCGGGTGAAGTATCTGGTGACGTGTTGGGTGCAAAGATAATGCACAATATGACAGGTATAGAATTTGTTGGAATCGGTGGTCAAAATATGATTACCAATGGATTAAAATCTTTGTTTCCTATGTCTGATTTGTCTGTTATGGGTATATTTGAAGTAATTGGGCATCTTGGAACATTAAGCAAAAGAATAAAACAAACTGTATCTGAAATATTAAAAGAAAAACCAGATATTGTTTTAACTATAGATTCTCCTGGTTTTGTGCGTGCTGTGATAAACGGTGTAAAAAAGCAAGGCATATCAAAAAAAACAAAATTTTATCATGTTGTTGCACCACAGGTATGGGCTTGGCGTGAAGGTCGTGCAAAAAAATATGCTAAAACATTTGATAAATTGTACGCATTTTTTGACTTTGAAATACCCTATTTTACAAAATATGGTTTAAAAACTGTTGCTGTTGGTCATCCAATAGCAGATGGTTTGAATACATATAAAGCATCAAACAATGAACAAAAAATAATAACTTTTGTTCCTGGCAGTCGTATTAGCGAAGTAAAAAAATTGCTTCCTTTATTTCATAGTGTTCAAGATATGTTAATAAATTGTGGTTATAAAGATTATAGATTTATGATGCCAACAGTTGAAACAACAGATTCTTACATTCGTAAAGAAATTGTTAATTGGAAAAATAAACCAGAAATCATATCTTCTGATAAAAGATATGATTTGTATGCAAATACATATATTGCTGTTGTGGCCAGTGGAACTGTATCTGCTGAATTAGCAATTATGCATATTCCAACAATTGTTGTTTATAAAATGAACTTTTTAACATCTGTTTTAGCTAAGATATTGGTAAAAGTAAAATGGGCATCTTTGGTTAATATATTAATGAACAAAACGATATTCCCAGAATTATTGGGACAAAAAGCAAATCCAAAAGCTGTTTTTGATTGTTTGCAAGAATTAACTTTACCATCAATTAGAAAAAAAATGATTCAAGAGTTAAAAAATGCAGATAAAAAATGGACAAAAAATTCTAAAAATTCTGCACAAATGATAGCTGATGATATTTTAAAATAATTTAATTTATTATTTTTCTAATTTGTATCACTGTTTGAATTATTAATTGATACTTTATGATGTGGCACTTTTTCTGTTAGTGTTTTGGAATAATCATTTTTATCTGTTGTTTTAAAATTGCAAGTTATAGTCAAAGTGTTTTCATCAGTTGTGCTATCAACAGTTGGACAAACTTGACCATAAGATGAAAATACTATTTGTTTACACCATGAATTAGGCTCTCTTCTGACTGTTAAATATTTTGTTTTAAAGAAATCTGAAAAACGATTATTGCAAGTTGGGTCGTCTCCTGAAGTATTTTCTGTTGATGAATATACACGTAATAAAGGTGCACATATTTGTTCAGAACCATTTTTACTGCGATATCCACCATTTTCCCAACAAGAACAAATGCCCCAAGATTGAATATCTACTTTTAAATTATAATTTGCAGGACACATATATTCATTATCTATAAATTGATACCAATAATTTAATGATGTTGGTTGGCTGTAATCTATATAAAATAAACTGGCAGGAGATTTTGTGTTTATTGTACATAAATTATCAGAATTATATCCATATTGTTTTGCGTTTGTATATTCAACAAAAAAACCTTTTAATGTATCGCACTGTGCAGATAATATGTTTATAATATTATAATAAATTTCTGTTGCGACACCAGATGGTCTTATTATTCTGTCTTCGTTTTCTTCTGTTGAATATTTGTTATCAGCTGTTTTATCAAAACCACCAAACACTTTTTCTAACATATCTGATGTGTTGCATCCTTCTGTTGCAAAAACTTCTTTTGCACAAGGGGATACGATATTTTGATTATCGTCATATAATGTAAACCAATCTAAAGCATAACCAGATTTAAATAAGCCACTGGATGGATTGTAAAGATTTTCATAACTTGTTCCGCCAAATTTATCAAAACACTGTTTTGCAATTGCTCGACAAGCTGTTTCAGAATCTGTATAATCTTTATTAGCCAAATATTTTTGTATAACATTATCACCAAATAAATTATTACATGATTCTATATAATCAGAACACATAGTTGTTGTTAAAGATATAGATGCAGGTTGTAATAGTATGCTGGAATCACCAGTTAAATTAGCTATTGCATTGTTAACAGATGTTTTTTGGTTTTCATAACACGCAGCAACTAAAGAAAAACAGCTGTCTTGAATTTCTTTTACTTTCTCTTGTTGAGCAATATATATATCCAATAATGCCCTGTCCAAATATTGTTGCCATACAGTATCTGATTGTTCGCTGCATTTATCCAATGCATCTTTTGCAAATTTTTTTGTTTTGTTTTCAAAGAAATTGATGAAATCTCGATTATTAGATATTTTTGACAGTTTTAAATCTTTGATATTATCGGTATTTTTAAATGTTAACAGAGTTCCCAATTTATAAAAATCTGAAATACCTGTCAAAGGTGCACCGGTTGTTACGTCTATAAATTGACCATAATCAAGGCATTTGTGATATCTGGCTCCACATACTTCTTCACTTTGAATTGCTTGTTCTACGTTTACTAAACAAGTTGCTATATCATCAGAATTGCGATTTTGTCTGTTTTCTACTCTGGCTAAATCTAACATTGCACTACTTTGATGTGTTGCGCCTTTTAATGTTTTTTGTTGTGTTTTTAAAGCGGTTTCGACAGTATTGCAATCTTGTTCAATTGCCATTAAATACGCATTGACAGCACGTTGTAAAGATGCATTATTACAATCTTCTGAAACAGCATTACGACATTTTGGATAAATTGCTTTGTATAAAGTAGATCCGTTGTAAGATGCGATAATTTGACCAGAATCATCCATTCCAAATGAATTAGATAAATCCGTACCAATTGACACACTGTTTAAACTTTCGTATTTACCACCAACAGATGATTTTTCGCCATTTATAGCATTCATAATTGCTTGTAACAATTGTTTAGAAGCCGATTTGTCTTCTGTTAAGGCATTTTCGCCTTCTGATGCTGTTTTCATGGCGTTTGCTTGTTCTTTTGTCATTCCAACGACATCTAAATCTTCGGAAAATTCTGTTAAACGTTCACTGACTTTTTGATATTTATCAGAAATTTCTTGATAGTTATAAATTTTGTCACTGCAAGAACAACGTCTGAATTTATCATTTTTTAATGTGCAAAATTGATCCATACATGTAAAAAATGCGGTTTTACATTGTTCATATATTTCGCCTGTTTTTGTTTCAACAGAAGATTCTTTTTGTTCTGTTGCACGCGCTATAACATTGTTTTTGTTTACAGTACGATTATTTACAGCGGTTCTTGTTGCAATATTTCTGGTGTTTATAGTTCTTGATACAGGAGAATCTTTTTTTGTTAATATTGTTGTTGGTTTTGCACTGCGTGCAGACACCGTTGTTTTTACAGCGTTTCTTGATACAGTAGAACGAGATGTTTTGTTTGTGGTTTTTATTGGCGTGTTTTTATTGCGAATCACAGTGTTTTCGCCACGTACAGCAGCCCCTGCTTCAGAAAAGCAAAGTATAAATGACAAAACAAAAATCAGAATTTTCTTCATCTCTTGATGAATTTTAGCAAATTTCTGAAATACAGAGCAAGCAAAAACATGAATTTTGTATATAAAAAAATTATATTTTTACTATTTTTCTTGTTGCAAAATAATAACAGATAGTTTATTATCTGTCGTGCTTTAACGGGCATATGGCGGAATTGGTAGACGCGCTAGTTTCAGGTACTAGTGGTAGTTAATACCTTGGAAGTTCGAGTCTTCTTGTGCCCACCATATGTTTTGAAGAGTGAAATGGGGTTGTAGCTCAGTTGGTAGAGCGCTGCGTTCGCAATGCAGAGGTCGTGAGTTCGAATCTCATCAGCTCCACCAAAATTATTTTGTGGAATTGTTACAAAATAAGTGTTATAGTTAAAGCGAAGTCCTTGGGGATATGGCGGAATGGTAGACGCTGAGGACTTAAAATCCTTTGATCATTGCGATCGTGTGGGTTCAAGTCCCACTATCCCCACCAAACTTGATGTCCGCGGTTTATGCGGATTTTTTATTTTTCGCGAATATTATTACAAATTTTTTGTAGAATTTTTGGTTGTAGAAAATCACGTGTTACATCGTCCCAGTTTATACCTTCTTTGATTTCTTGTATACAACGTTGAACTTCTTCCCAAGTATAATATTTATTCCAATGGACACGTTCTAAACCATTTGAAATAATCAAAGGAGATTTATATATATAATCATATGCTAACTGTTTTAGTGGTGGAACATTGTTTACATCTAGTATTTTACAAACTAATTCAGGATAATATTGAGATTTATGCCCTTTTTCATAATAGTGCATGTCTTTATTTACGTGTGTAAAATCAAAAATTCTTATAAAATCTCTGTTTAATAATTGGCGGATTTTTTCGTATTCTGGGCCCATGCTGTCGCGTTTTAATTTTAGACGGCGTAATAAACGTAATATTTTTTTTGTTTTTCTTTCTAAATCATACGGCAAACCATCTGTTATCTGTGGCCATAAAGTTGTATCAAAAAATTTGTCACCCATTTTATCGTATTCTTCCAACAGATATGTATCTATGTTGCACGCATCAAATGAATTAAAATCTATAGAATCTAAAATCATAGCAAAACTTTGCCATTGTAAATAAATTATTTTGTTGGCAATATGTTCAGGGTTCTTTTCATAACTTCCTGCATCTATTAATATTCCTTGTATTTTATTTTGTGTGTTATTATCTTTTGGATACATGAATTGACGGCCTGTAATAAAAGGACCAATAGGTGTTTTTGCTTTGTGTTTTTCGTCTATATATTTGGTTAAAATGTAAGCACTTGTTGAATTATTTACATCTACAGGTTTAGACATAAAAGGACGTGCAACACGACCATGTGAGTATGTTTTATGAAGCGTAAAATAAATTTGTGGTTCAAATAAAGCACCATGTGTAAACGAATAGTTATCGTTTTTATTTCCATGAAAATCTTTAAATGTTTGTAATACATACAAATTTTCTGTCAGATTAAAGTCTATAAGAAAACAAAATTTGAAAGCTCCATCATCAATATATTGTACAGAAACGTTAGGAATTTTTAAAATTTTGCCCAGTTGTTTTTCAATTTGTTTATATTCACTAATGAAATTTATGCGATAGGGAGTTTTTGTATCATCAATTCTAGCTTTAGTGGTTATATTGTTTGCAAATTCAGAAAGTATTTTACTTATTTTAATTGTTATTGTCTTTCGTTTGTTTTCAGGAATACGTGTAATTATTTCAGCAGGCAAAGTCCCAATATATTCTGGTAATGTATCATTTTTTACCATATTAGTTATTTCATAAGGACCAATGAATTTCCTTTTTACCCTGTGTAAAAGATGTTTTGTTATTTTGTTGTTCATTTTGTTTTTGACAATTATTTTTTATTCGGATAACATTAACGCCAGCTCTATTTGGATGTGTGGCTCAGTTGGTTAGAGCACTACGTTCACATCGTAGGGGTCGGCGGTTCGAGTCCGCCCACATCCACCAAATATATTTATCTTTGATATATTGTTTGCATTCTTGTTAAAATTTCTTCTGTCTTTGAAAAACTTGGTAATATTTGTTGCATCTTTTCTTTTTCAATCAAAGCTTCTTGAACTAATTTTAATAAATCTAATTGTCTAGATGCGTCTTTTTCCTTTGTAACAGCAATTAATTTTTCGTTAACACTGTTATTAATTATGTTTATAATTGATTGAATTTTTATTTCTGCAGCACGAATATCGGACATGTCGTTAATTTTTCCTATGTTTATCATTTGAGTTTCTTGTAAGTTTTCTTTATTTGCATCTGTTGAATTAACAGTTTTGTTTGTTGGTGCAATATTCATAGTATATTTAGTTTGTATTGTTTGCGAATTTGTTTTTTTATAAATTTTTTTTACAGTTTTTTCGGTTTCTGGTCGTTGTGTTTCTTGGGTATCTGTTGTTATATTTTCAGGTGTATTACCAGAACTGGTTGCCGTTTGATTTGAAACCTCTTTACTTGTTTTTGTTGTATAATATGCTAATAAAACATCTACATTGAAATATTCTTCTGTTTTAATTTTTTCAATTGTTATTTCTTCTGAATCATCGTTTAAGCTTTTTGCAGCACAATCAATACTTTTTGAATATTTTAAACTTTCTTTGGTTTTACCTGTAAAACAAAAATGCTCTTTATAAACACTTGTGCATACAAGAATTTTTTCTTTTGGCAAAAATGTCCAAACAATTCTTTTTCTGTCTTTAGAAACACTGTTTGATACGCTTTGAACTATGCAGTTGCCACCCTCTTTTTGTAAGTAGGCACAAGATGTTCTTGTGTTTTCTTCGGTATTTATTATTTGTAAAGGTGTAAATATAGGTGTTTCATTTATATCTGTGTTTACAGAAGATATAATTTCCAATACAGATTTTATTAAAAAATCATTTTTGTTACATAGGCTTTTAATTTTCTGCCACAATTTTTTTGGAATATACTTTTGTATGTTTATTGGAATTAAAGAAACGTCTTCTGTAGCAACCGGTTTTGTGTCTGCAGTTTTGTCTTCTTTTTGGTTTAAAAAAGTTTGTTTTTTTCTTTTGTTTTCAGCTTTTTTATCTTCTTTTGCTTGTAATTCAAATATTAATGTATCTAATAAATCTGCTACTTTATCTTTTCCTATACACACTACAGCACTGCCAGTATTAGTATTTTTTAATAATTGTTTATTATATTTAGACATTAATTTACGAATTTCGCGTTCTAATGTTGCATCAAGTATTTTGAAAGAAGTTATAATAATATTTTGTTTTGCTTCTTTCATAATATCTTTTATATCATAAAAATTTTCTGTTTTTATTCTTAATAAATATTCAGGTTTTTCAACAGGCTGTTTTATAATTTCTTGTTTTATTATGATTGATTTTGTTTTAACAGATTCTGATAAGTTTATACCTTTTTTATCCCCAATAATAATAAC
Source organism: Alphaproteobacteria bacterium (assembly GCA_017528045.1). GTDB lineage: Bacteria > Pseudomonadota > Alphaproteobacteria > Rs-D84 > Rs-D84 > Enterousia. Next base: position 118,114 of record JAFXPG010000005.1, read on the forward strand.
ACCAGGGTATTGTTGTAATAAAAAGTTAGCTTCTGCCAATTTTTCTATATCGCTACTGATATTTGATAAAAGAGAATCTGCAACAATTATTTTTTTTACAGTATTAGGAATTCTGCCTTTAAGGAAAGATAAACTTGGAATAGAATGAGAACAGTCTATTTCTGTTAAACCTTTTGGGAAAATAAAACTTTCATGAAATATATCTGTTTTTTTATTTTGAAAATCACGCATTTGGGTATGAGATCGGCATATAAATTTACCTTCTATAATTTTTGGTAAAATAACATAATATCTTTGTTTTGAAATATCTAAACCGCCAATAATGTGTACATTTGATAAATCGGTAGTTTTTGTTTGATCCGATAATATTACCATATCTGTTATGATAAGTGGGTTTTCTTCGTTAAATTCATCATAAGGCAGATTATAAATATCTACCTGTAATTCTTTATCCACAATTCTGGCATTATAAATATTTTTTCGTGGAATATATCCCATATTTCAACCTTTTGCGATTAATTAATATAATTAATTAACACAAAATATATTTTTTGTCAATATGAAAATAATATTTACTATAAGGGATTTATCTTAATCCTTTCTTTTTGCAACAAGCGCTGGCTGCAGATTTCCAATCTGAATAAGTATTTGCGGGATCCCTTAAATCACGCCATGGTTGCCAAGAATTACAATTGTTTTTATCTTTATTAGAACATTTTACATATCTGCGCAAAGAACATGTTTCAGATGAGTTTTTACCAGTATCGGTTGTACATTTTACAATAACATTTTGATTTTTTGCATCATCCTTGCCAAATTCTTTGGTTGAAAGAACTTGATAAGCATCAGCGTTTAATACAACAGAAAAAACAGCCATTAAAATAAAAAATATTTTTTTCATCTTATTCCCCTGCTTTTATATACATATTATAAACAATTTTTCGTATCAATACAACAAGGTTTTATTCAGCTGCTGTTTGTTTCTGAGATGTGGAATTTGTATTTTGTTTCGCACCAGGTTCAGGACGTTTTTGAAATAATGTTTTTGGGTTTTGTTCTTTCAAACTTTCTTGTTGTTGTTCCCATTCTGTGATATTTGTATGTACTTGATTAAATTGTTCTGATGTTGACCAAGGAATATCGTTCATTATCAAATAAAATAAATCACCTTTTGTTTTATTTGGATCTGATTCATCCAAACGAATAATAGGACGAACAATATATATATCAACATTGCATTCTGCACCGTTTTTTGATTGAAATTCGTTTAAAGAATCTGAAAATTTTTCTGTAAAGTCTATAACTTGCAAATAAGCTGCATCGTCATCTTGTGGTAAAGTTGAATTCCCTGTCCATCTTAAAAAAGTACCATAGCCTACTTCGTTATCTTCACCTTCTATATCATCGGCAGATAATAAACAGAAAGGTTTAAATGCTATACCATTTGAATATTTTTCAGATGTTGTTGATGTTTGATCATAAAAATCCCCCAAAACATATAAAAATCCGGTCAAAGCGCCCATGTTTTGTTCAAATTTTACTAATTTTTCTCCAAACTTTAAAGATGTATGGAATAACCAATCTTTTGCTTTTGCAGAAAAAGTTCCCATACCTGCCCTTGCTACTTTGCTGGCTTTTGCAATTTTTGCAGCATTTTTTGCAGAATTAATAGCTTTATATGTTTTGTATGCTGCACCAATTTTTTTGAAAGGACGTGTTATAACGTTTCCTGTTTGTGGACGCCCAAAAGCTTTCAGATCATCAAGATATTTAAGCATACTTTTAAGTTCACCTGCATTTTCAGTATATTGTTGAAGACCTTTCAATTCTTCTAATTCTTTTTCATATTTTTGGACATATGCTGCTTTATCAGCTTTTTTAGCTTCTTTTAACAACTTTTCTTTTTCTTTTATTTGTTTTGCAACATCATCCAACATACCAGAAGTTTGTTTTTCTAAAGTTGCAGCTTCTTTGCGTAGATTATTTATGGTCTTTTCCATATGGGATGGATCTGACATATATCTTCTGTCCAATTTAGGATCTATTTTTTTCGCTTCTGCAAATATATCATCTAATTTTTTCTGAAGTTCTTGTGATTTTACTAAATCTTTATTCTTTTTCGCTGTTTTATATTCTTTTGCGACTTTTTCATAATCTTTTGCACGGTCAAGATTTTTTGCAAGACGGTCTGCTTTTGAAGTTGTTTTTGCTAATTTATCAGCAATCTTTGCGTACTTTTTTACATTAGCAAACTTTTCCAAAGCCTTCATATTTTTTATCAGGTTTTTCATTGTTTTGACGGCTCGAATACTGCGAATACTGCTTGTAACAGCCTGACTGCCACCCAAAGTTGCGACAGTTAAAACAGCATCCAAAGTTATCTCTGCCCACATAACCCATCTAAGATCAATATCTCCTGCAACGTAATAATCGTTTGAATCCTCTTCCAGGTCAACAACTTCACGAACAACTTGGTTTATTGTATCTTTATCATTAGCCCAAGCGCTTCTGCTGGTACACCAATAACCTTTTGGATAAACTTTGTCGATATTGTCATTTATCCATTTCACTGAAACAATATTATTTTTATCTTTACCAACAAAATCGTTCAAAGAACCATGTTGAACAACCATAACCGCATACCAAGCAGGATCTGTATTAATATATTTAGCGGGATCATTTGGATCCATTAATTTTGGACTGGCATCATCTGTAGGTAAACTTGGTTTTTCAGCTAATTGTATTTTTTGTTTTATAACTTTTGGTTGTGTTGTATAATTTACTGTTACGGATTGCCCCCATGGAAAAGTATATTTTACCGGACTGAATATAACAGTATCAGTGTCAGATATGTTTGCAACTTCTGGGCATTTTTGTATTTGCTTTAACACATCTGCATCTAGTATTACTCTTCTGGCCCATATTTGCAAAGAATCTTCTTCTATAGTGTCTTCATATTCGTTTTCTTGTATTATTTTTTCTGCACCTTTTTCCAAGGCTTCAATGAATATTTTGCTGGAACAATCTGTGGGATGAATATTCTGATGTTTTGTCATCATTTCATCAACAGTTTGATAAGAAGAGTTTTTCACCGGTGCATCAAAATCATCCGCAAAAGCAGGAAAGATAAATAAAAAAGATATAATAAATAATTTTATAAACATCGTAATACGTATCTATTTTTTATAGTTTATATTTTTTATTGTTTTACCTTCTGATATAATAACTAATCCATTTGGTTTATTTGTTTCTGATATTTTTTGAGGTAATGGTGTATATTTTGGCCAGACTCCCCTAAAAATGTCATACCAAAAACCGTGGTCATTATAATTCCAGAAATATCTTTCTCCTTGTTTTTTGTATGGTATTGCAACTGCGTAAAATACCAAATCTTCACACCAATCATCTTTGTCTAGTTTTGAAACTGCTTTTACAAATTCCTCAAATTTTTCCAAACCACTAAATTGACTGAATACAACAATAGATTCATCATTATCGGTATCTCTCATTAATAGTAATCCCGGGAAAAGTCTTGAATCTGAATCTCCAAAATCAAGAAATGTTTTATAAACATTAGCATAAGCTGCTCTTATGTGGTCGAATGCAGCACCTGCAGCATAATGAATAACATTTGGATTTTGTATTCCGTTAGTAATTTTATGATCAGAACAATTTGGGTGAAAAAAATTACCAGATTGATGATTATGAGGCAAAAAATCCCCAGGATTTAAGTCTGGATTTTTTGTTGCTACTATAGCTATATTGTGTGGCATTCTGGAAACAACATCACTGGGTTTAAAATATAGGCTTACTAATTCTTCATCTATGGCGACCTCCAGTTTTACGCATCTTGGACCACTTGAGTTATTTTTATCACATGGCACACCTTTTTCTTTATTTTGGTCTTCTTCCCATTGTAATCCTTCTTGCATTAGTGCATTAAATTCGGTTTCAGAACCACAAAGATCTGTCATAAGTATACCTAATAAATAATAAATCGGAAGTCTGGGGTTTCCATTGTCATCTGAAATAGTTTCATTGTTCATAACTTTTTGACCTTTAGCATTTGTTTTATACAAAGGTGTTTTTAAATCTCTTAGTTCAGCTAGATATTTTGCTAAATAACCATCATATTCTGAATTTTCGAATAAGTCTTCTCTTACTTTTGCTCTAGTAGAATTTGAATTCATAGCTTTATCTAAACAGGTCTGCCATGCAGAATTTGATGCCTCTGCGTTGATACAAAAACATAATATTGAAATAATAAATATTAATTTTTTCATCAAAGCCCCTTATGTTTCGTTTGCTGTCTTGAAAATCTCTTAGTCTATTTTGTATGGATTAGATACAATCATAACTTGATCTATTTTTTCTATATCTCGTGGTATCAAAGCAGCAATACCTGCTCCTGTTAATAATACACCAGAAGCAATCCATCCCCAAACCGGAACAACTGCAGTCCCTGCTGCTAAACCAGCTAATGTTCCAGAAATTGTGCCTGCTGCAACAAGAGACACGTATGTAGTATAAACTAAACCTGCACCTGCTGTACTTAATAATCCAACTGCCCATCCACTGGTTCCATTGTCAAATCTGGTTTTTTTTACGTCCAAAGCCACTAAATAGGCAGCTAATTCATCATCAGAACAGGCAGAATTTTGTAAATTTTTTGCAAAAGTGTCTATACTGCTTTCTGCTAATTCAAAATTTTGAAAAGCAACAATAGATTCTGTTGTGGACCATGTTTTATCCATTAACACCAAACCAGGAAAAGCACGCATGTTATCTTTTACTGCAAAATCAAGAAAAAATTCATTTGAAGATCCACTATGTCTAGCATCTATAAAGGCTGCCTGTCCAGCTCTATTTACAGCAGCACTATCTTTTAAATTATCCCATATAGACCAATCAGAACATCCATCGCTGAAAAAATGTCCGTCCTGTGGGACACTTGTTTTTTCCAGTATTCTGCCTGGTTGAAGATTTCTATTGTTTATAACCAATATACCTGTTCTTATATGGGACATATATTTCAACACTTTATGTAAAGGAAAATTAACATGAAATTCTTCATCACCAAGAGATAATTCTATTCTGGATGAATTCGGCATTTCCAGAATTTCTGCAATTTGACCAGGACATAAAGCTTCTATATTTAAAGCTATTAATGAAAACAACTCTTCTTTATGTTTGATTACGTGCTCTGGTAACAATACAGTGTTTTTAGCATCTAATTCTTTAAAAATACGATCGTCATTGTTTATATTAAATAATTTGTTGTGCCAATTTTCTTTGTCTGCTTGAATTATATTTAAACAGTCCTGTAACGAACCCAACGCAAATGCATTGTAACCTGAAAAAATAACAACAAACAAAAATAATAGTTGTTTCATGTTTTTTCCTTTTTATATTGACATATTTACCGAACAACTTAATGTTAATGTTATATTTCCGTTATAAACAGAAACGTTCAAAGGCGATGATACAGGATTTCCTGATTCTTGCCATGAACATTTATAACTATCACAAGCTGCAGTACTAGTAGAGGGGTTTTTTGTCTTCGTTATATCATCATTTGTTGGCAAATTTACAGATCGTGTACTTGAATCAAAACTTGTTATTTTGTTAAAACTAGATTTTATCTCACATTTACAGCCTTGTGGACAACCATTGGCATTATCTGTCTTATATGTAATAGTATAATTAGTTCCGCCGCTGCCACCGCCACCTTGTTGTGTGTTTTTCCATTTTGCTTTTAATGTTTTATCACCGGTTGTGCCCGCAGGAATTTTTGTTATACAATTGTTGCCTTCCTGCCAGCAATCAAAATCTTTGTTTGGACAATTACTTGCATCTTTTAATTGTGTGTCAGCATCTGTCGTATAAGATGTAGGACTGTCATGTGTAGCACCAGAACAATTTACATCATATGTTATTTTATATCCGTTTTTACGCCATTTTGCATAAAACTTTTTATCCCCTGTGTCTGTTTTGGTTATTTCTTTGACTAAATCACCGCCACCATTTGCCGCTGTGTACCAGCCTTCAAATGCATGTAATGGTCGGGTAATTTTTCCATTTGTTGTTTCTGTTGGTAATTTAACATTTGTTGCAGTATTGATTTTATAACTGTAAGGCACTTGTGTTGGGTCTTGAAACCTTGCATCAGATCCAATATCATATTCTATCTTGAAATCTTTGCAATTCCATTTTGCAAACAGTTTTAAATTTTTATTCATACCTTTTTCAATGGTTTCTATTTTGTTTGTATATTCTTTTTCTGTAAACCAACCCATGAATACATCTGAATTTGCATCTTTCTTTTCACAATTTTCAAATGTTGGATCTTCTAATTTTATAGGTGTTTGTCTTGGTTTATATATCAAAGGGTTGTTTGGATTGTTAACACCACCGTCTAAATGATACGTTATAGTATATTTTTTGCAAATATCTGATCCAGAATGATCTTCACACCATTCGTCTTCGTCTTTAAATTGCGGTAAATCGTATGCGTGTTTATCTTTGAATGGTTTATAGCCTTCTGTTTCATTGGCAACACGTTCTTGGAAACTGATGTCTTTATAAGTCTTAGGAAATGCTGTGCTTGATAAATGTTCAGTACCAACGCTATTTTGTTCTTGTAATTCTTTTAATTCTTGTGCGCGTTCTGCGATTTCTTGTTTCCATTTAGGTGTATCTGCTTTAAAAGGATTTTTTTCAAAAACCATGTTTGTATTATCGTTGTATTGTGCAGGTTCTGTAGCCTGAGGAAATGCAACGACTCTGTTTTGTGGAATTGTGTTTCTATATTTTGTAACATAAGAATCATATAAATAATCTATATATCCCGAACACGCATACAAATAATTATGTCCGGGCAAATTAGATAACTGAATTAAAATCACAGGCTTAATATCTTTTAAAGATGTACTTTTACAATTGTTTCTGGCCGAACATTGAACGTTAATTAAAGAATTAACAATGTTTTCACATTCACCCGCGTTTAAATCTGCACCTTGGACATAAACAGGTTGTGGTAACCGTTGATTATAAGGAGAATTTGGTGTCCAAAAAGGGTTAGAAGAATATTTTTGAACATTTTGTATTTGACCATAATCAGAAAAAATAGCAGATGCAGCCATCGCGCTGACCATATAAATACAGCTGAAAACAGCGGTTGATAAAGATATTAGGTGTTTTTTTCTCATTTCCTTGTTTCTGATTATAACAAAAATTGAATTATAATTAAAGACAAAAATCCACCTGTTAAAAAGAATGGTGCAAAAGGTACATATTTTTGACTGTTCTTTTTAGCCCATATATAAGACAATATGCAGGCAATAATCATGGCTATTGATAAACCTATGGTGCCAAGCCATATTCCGCCTGCCCCTAATAATTTTATATCCCCCATTCCAATTGGTGGATATTTTTGTTTTTTTGTAAATCTTTCAAATATAAAACCAACAATTAAACCTAAACAATATCCCATGGAACCACCTATGACGGCATCTGCTGTTGTAATTGGCCATGGAAAAAAAGTGGTTATTAATAATCCTGCAAATAAAAATGGAAACAGATATACGTCTGGGATAATTCTGTGTTCAAAATCGTTTGTCGACATTCTTACTGCACAAAAAATGGCACCAATCAGTATAAAAGAAAAAAATATATAAGAAATCATGTTTTCTCTCTTGCCTTTCGATTCGTTTTTATGATACAATTATATCAGATATAAACACAAGGACTTTTTATTATGAGTAAAGGTTGGGACAGCGGAATGCTGAAAAAATTAAAATCTCTGGTTGGCAAAGGTTTGTCTACCGCGGAAATGGGTAAAAAATTAGGTATGTCTAAAAATGCAGTTGTTGGTAAATTAAACCGTTTGGGTTGGAATGCAAAAGCAACAGAAACGGCTGATAAAAAATCAACGAAACCTGTGAAAAAGGCAACTAAGACAGAAACAACTGTAAAAAAAGCGTCTGTTAAAAAGACAGTTGCAAAAAAGCCAGTAGAAAAAGTTGCTAAAAAAGAAAGTAAAACTGTCAAGAAAACAGTTGAAAAATCTGTAAAAAAAACATCTGATAAAAAAGAAATAAAGACAGTAAAAAAACCGGTTGTAGATAAAAAAGCAGAAACTAAAACAACTAAAAAAGTTGAAAAAGTTGTTGAAAAAGAACAACCTGTTATCAAGACTGCTTCCAAAAAAACAAAAAAAGATTTGGCTTTGCATGAATTATTAATACAACATGCTTTGCAAATGGCAAATTTAAAACCAAATCAATGTCGTTGGCCTATTGGGGATCCTGATTCTGATAATTTTCATTTCTGTGGTGAAACAGTATTTACAGGAAAACCTTATTGTTATGAACATTGTCGCCAAGCTTATCAATTTACACCAGCTAAAAAGAATAAATAACGGAGTGTTCAATGTCAGGAGAGAGATTTAATAATAAAAATAATGAATATGGAACATTGAATATGCGTCCGTATGTTATTTTTGGTAATGATATTGCTGCCTTTTATGATAAAAACGATGATTTGATATTCATTTTGGATAATACTGTAAATTCTCGTAAACCAAATGTTTTATTGGTTATTAATCCAGATGGTGACAAAAAATGGGATGAAATTTTATCAAATATATACAAAGTAGATTTGGAAAATATTCGCCCAAAGCAAGATAATAAATATCAAAAATTGGATATAGAATATTCTGGATTGAACGTATATGACAATTTGATAAAAGCTTATGATAACGGAGAAGATTTGTCTGAGTATTTAACTCAGTTGGATGTTTTACGCGATTCTGCTGTTCGTCACAGTGCTATGTCCAGATTAAATATGGCAAATGAGATTATTGCAAAAACAAATAACACTATTGTAAAAACCAAAGAAACAATAGATGAATTACAAACACGTTTAAAAACATTGCGTTCTAAACTGGCCAGTCAGAAGAAAGAAATTGGTAAAATTTCTACAAAACAATCTGCTGCAAAAATTTTGCGTACAGAATCTCAAATAGAAGCAACAAATGAAAAATTAAAACGCGCTAAAAAACGTTTGGAATCTGCACAACGTCGTTTGGAAGCAGCTACTAATGATGCAGAATTAGCCAGCGCTTTGTTAAATTTACCTGAACCCAAATATACAGTATCAACTTCAAAAGCTGTTATGAACAGTCCAAAATACGAAATTCAAGCAACAGAACCAGATGATGATTTTGAAGAAGAAATACCTGAATATAAAGATGATTTTCAAGAAGATATTGCAGAAGAAACAGATAGTTCTGTAAAGCCTTTATTTGATACAGACCCAAATATTTTAAATGAAGATATTGCTTTTAAACCAATATCTTTTGATGTTTCTGAACCTGATATTCAACAATCTACACCAGTCGTTGAATTTGAAGAAGAAAAACAATCACAACCAGAAGATATAGAAGAATTTATAGCACCTGTTCCTTTTGAACAAGAACAATCTGGGTCTGAAGAAAAAACAGAAGATATGCCTCCTGTCATTGATACCCAGGCATTATTTAATTTAAAAACAGAAGATGTGTCTGATAGCAATACTGATTCTTTGACAGAAGAAAAAGCAAAATCTGTATTAGAATCTATGAAACCTGTTTCAGAATATGAAGAAAATGTAATTACACCTGTTAGTGAACCAATAGATGTAAGACCTGTTGAACAATTTTCTTATGAACCAGAAACATCACATGTTCAAGAAAATGTTATAGTACCAGAGGTACCAGTTGTACATCCTGTTGAAAATAATTATAATATTCCAGAAACAAATATTACCGAAACACCAGAAAATAGTACTAAATCTAAATTTGCATATTATTTCTTGTTGATACTATTAATAGTATTATCTGTGTTTACTTTGTGGTTATATCAAAAAAGTATATCTGACAGAAGCCCAATGTTAACCAAGAAAACATCGGAAACAATGGTTACATCAGAAAAAACAGTTGTTGAATCAGATACTGCTTTGCCAGATGTTGTTGAGGAAGTTGTCTTTTTAGATGAAGAACCTGAAACTATTGTCGAAGATACACCAACAACACAACCGACTGTTGAAAAAGTTGAAACAGAACAGACAACAGATGTCGTTGAAAAAGAAGAAGAACCGGTAGAAGATGCTCAAGATGCAGATGTTGTAACCGAAGAAGAAACCATTGTTGAAACAGAGAAAGCTCCAGAAGAAGTTTTTATTGAAGAAGACATTGTATCGGAAAATTCTGAACTTATAGATAGTGAACCCATAGAAGATACGGTTGAAGAAGAAGTTGTTGTTGATAAACCTGAATATGATGCTGGGTCTAAACATGAAGAAATGTTCGTAATAGAAGATGAAAATGTTGAAGAAATGACTTCCGAAGATGAAGATTATTTTGAAGAAGATCCTTTCTATGATGCAGAGGAAGCAGAATATCAAGCAGAACAAGAAAGTTTAGAATAAAAAAACCGCCAATTTGGCGGTTTTTTTATAAGATTTATTTTTCAATGATTACAACTGCCGCTGAATAATCATCTTGATCTGTTATTGACAATAAAACATTGGCGTTTGGCCCCGCTAATTCTTTTAATACTGTTTTTGCACCACCAGAAATCAATAATTCAGGACGACCATTATCATCGTGTACAACGGATATATCAGAAAAAGAAATATCTTCACTGAAACCTGTGCCTAAAGCTTTTAGCGCAGCTTCTCTTGCTGCCCAGAAATTTGCCAAGTGTTTTTCTGCACGGGCATTGTCTGTATCTGCATATTCAAGTTCTTTTTTTGTGAAAATACGTTGTTTTTTGAAAGCAGACCAATCTAAGAATCGATCACTTTCTACCAAATCAATACCTATTCCAAGTATCATTGATTCCTTCCTTTTTTAATATGTATTCTTTATGCGCATACTAGTAACTTTTAACCGATTCGTGCAAGTAAAAAATATTGTGTGTATATATATGCTGTTTTTATGCACAGTTTCTTTGCTTTTTTTAATTTAAAAAAAATTGATTTTTTTACTTTTTATGATAAAATTCTTGGCGAAAAAATAATAATCCTGTAAAACAAGGAGAATGTCATGTTTGATACAAAAAAATTAAAAACATTCTCTTGGGTTAATGTTGGTAACCCAGATCATGAAGATTTTGAACGTTTATTAACGGAATATAAAATAGATGAAGACACAATTTCTGATATTTTAGACCCTGATGAACAGCCAAGATTAGAATTAGAAGATGATTATAAAGTTATAATTTTACGTTTCCCTATTACAAATCGTGAAATGGATACGACTTGGCATACAGAACCATTGTCTATTATTTATTCAAATAAACATGTTATAACCGTATGTCGTAAAAGATGTGATTTGTTAGATAAAATTAAAGACGATGAAATGAATACACGTGAAACATTTATTTTGAATATTGTGTATTATATTGCTGAATCTTATCTGCGTGCTTTGAAAGAATTGAATAAAAAAGTTGTTAATTCAAAGAAAGCTTTACAAGAAAATATACGTAAACAAGAATTAATGCAATTATTGGAAGTTGAAAACGCATATACTTTATATATGGCATCACTGAAAGGCAATATTGCTGTGATGGATAAAATTGATAAATTACGTGGGTTTGTAAAAGATGAAGATAACCAAGAATTATCAGAAGATGCGCGTATTGAATTTAATCAGGCTATTGAAGTTGTGACAAGCTACAGTAAAATGTTGAAATCAATCAAAGAAACTTTTGAAAGTGTTATTAATATTGATTCTAACACTTATATTAATCGTTTAACAATTTGGAATATTGTTTTGATGGTACCAAGTGTTATTGTTGGTTATTATGGAATGAATATGGATTTACCTTATGCAAACCATACTCATACCGCATTGGTAATATTTATCTGTATTATGGTGTTGTTGACCGGATATGGTTTATATACAATCGCACGTCGTCGTGTGTTTTAATAAATGTTAAGTATATATTTCCGGGTTTAAAAAATATCCTATGATACATAAGAGAATTAAATAAAAACCGCAGAAATTGCGGTTTTTTATTTAATTTTTTCCAATATATAATTGAAGTTTTCTTCAATGTCATCACTGGGTAATTGCACGTCGATAAATTGTACACGTTTTTCATTTTTTAATAATTCAACTGCAGGCATAGTTGTTGTTTTAAATGCGGCAATGCGTTTATGAACAGTGTTTTCATCCTTGTCGTCAGCACGGTTACCACCCTGTTTTATTCTGTTTTTTATATGTGCAATCATTTTTTCTTCGCTTATATTTAAAAATATTACTTGTATATCAAATTTATCTGCATAATTTTCAATTAACCATTTTGCTTGACCGATTGTACGTGGGTATCCATCAACGATTATATCTTTGTCTGTTGTAATATATTCAGATATTATTGGGAACAATTCTTCATCTTTAGCTAATTCACCACTCATAATTTTTTTATGTAATTCACTGTTTTCTGGTAATTGACGCAAAATAGCGCCCATTTCTATATAATTATAATCGTGTTTTTCTAATAATTTATGTGCAAAAGTACCCTTACCTGAACCTTGACCACCCATAAAAACAATCATTGTTGGTTTCATTTATAATCCTTGTTTTTTTATATAGGTATTATATTGCTTTTTCACATATAAAATCAAATAAAAAGTCCCACAATTGTGGGACTTTATTAAAAATAATTTTTAACAAAATTATTTTTTGCTGTTTTCTATGGCTGCACCCAAGATGTCACCCAAAACAGAACCAGAATCAGCTTCGTTAGCAAATTCTTTAACAGCTTGTTTTTCTAATGTGACTTGTAATGCACGGATAGATAATTTTACGTTGTTGCCATCTACAGAAACAACAGATGCTTCTACAGAATCACCAACATTGTATTTAGATGTGTCTTGTTCTGCTTTTTCACGAGATAAATCTGTTCTGCGGATTGTACCACGAACATCACCTGGCAAAGCCAAGATTAATTCATCAGGTGTAATTTCAGAAACTGTTCCACATACTACGGCACCTTTTTTGATAGTTGTGCTGTTATTTTCTGCACCTTCTGTCAATTGTTTGATACCCAATGTAATACGTTCTTTTTCTGGATTGATATCCAAAATTTTTGCTGTGACTTCTTGACCACGAACGAATTTCTTCAATTCTTCTTCGTCTAATTTGTTCCAAGACAAATCAGAGATGTGAATCATACCGTCTAAGTCTGGTGTCAAAGCAACGAACAAACCGAATTCAGTTGTGTTTTTGATTGGTCCTGTGACAACATCGCCTACTTTATGAGATTCAGCAAATTCTTTCCAAGGATTTGGTTGTAATTGTTTATATCCCAAAGAAATACGGCGTTTGTCTTGGTCTATACCTAAAACAACAACGTTAATTTCTTGACCATTTTGCAAAACTTTGCTTGGGTGAATATTTTTGTTTGTCCAAGACAATTCAGACATGTGGACTAAACCTTCAATATTATTGCCCAAATCAATGAATGCACCGTAATCTGTCAAAGATGCAACTTTACCAGTTACTGTATCACCAACATTGAATGCTTTAGAAGCTGTTTCCCAAGGATCTTCTTCCAATTGTTTTGCACCCAAAGAAATACGATGAGATTCTGGATCAAATTGAATAACTTTAACTTTGATTTTTTCACCAACATGAACCAATTCACGTGGATGGTTAATGCGTTTCCAAGATAAATCTGTAACGTGTAATAAACCATCAATACCACCCAAATCTACGAATACACCGTAATCTGTGATATTTTTAACTGTACCTTCAACAACCGCACCCAAAGAAATGTTTTTCATAGCTTCTTTTTGAGCAGCAGCAATTGTGTCAGCTTGGATTGCACGACGAGATACAATAGCGTTTGTACGTAAAGCATCCATTTTTAATACACGGAATTTGTCTTTTAAACCAATTAAAGATTTTGCATCACGTATTGGTTTGTGATCAACTTGAGAAGATGGCATAAATGCAAATACACCGTTGATATCAACTGTGTAACCACCACGAACAACATCAATAATTGTTCCTTCTGGATCAATACCTTCTGCGACTGTCTTTTCTAAATCTTTCCATGCTTTTTCAGCACGTGCTTTTGTATAAGACAATACTGCTGTTCCTTCACGTGATTCATAACGTTCAACAAAAACGTCAATAATATCACCAACAGATGGAACGGAAGCACCGAATTCTTTTAATGGAATACGACCTTCTGATTTCAAACCAACGTCAACCATAGCAAAATCGCCACGGATATCTTTAACAGTTCCTTTTGTAGCGTAACCTTGCAAAGTTTCTTGTGTTCCATAGTTTTTATCAAACATTTGGACGAAATCTTCGCCGGATACAGGATTAAATAAATCTTTGGATAAATCTTTCATAAGAATTATAACAAAGTTTGCCATCGTCACATTTTATTCTTGCAAAGACGAGGTCTTGTGGGGTTAATCGGATTGATTTTCACGCCCACCCGCGAAAATCAGACACATTATATGGAGTTTTTTTAAGAAAATCAAGCAAAATCAAACAAAAAACACCCTTTTTATCGGGTGTTTAATTTGTTATCTGGCAACGTCACCTTGCAGTTGTTCATGGCGCAGATACTTTGTTAAATATTTATAGCCACCATCGGCGTGCCAATTAAATATACCGTTCCAGTTTTCGTTATTTATGGCAACCTGTGGTAATTCATAAGGTGTGCGTGATAATTGTTCTTTTACTTGATCTATATGATTTTCGTATATATGAACGTCACCCCAATTACCACGTAAAACACCAGGTTCATAGCCCAATTCTTTTGCCAAAAGCAATAACAACATAGCATATGATGCGATATTAAAAGGTATTCCAAGGAACATATCGCAAGAGCGCTGATTCCAAATCAAGTTTAATTTATTATTAAGAATCAATATTTGCCAACAATAATGGCATGGTGGCAAAGCCATACGTGGTTGGTCTACTGGATTCCAAGCACTAACGATTAAACGTCTGTCGTTTGGATTCTTGCGTGCAGTATTGATAACATTTTTTAATTGATCAAAACCAGGTCTATCAAGATTATAATTTAACTCTGGTTTTTCAGGATTCCATACATATTTTCCGTTCCAATGACGCCATTGCCAACCATATACAGGTCCCAAATCTCGTGTATCAGACATAGCGGATTCTTTGATTTCTTTATCTTTTGCTTCTGTCACTATAATACCAGATTTGCGTGCTTCGTTTAATCTTTTTTCATATAAAGGTTGCCAAGATGGTTCACTGGCCCATTCGTTCCAAATTTTGCAATTACGGTCTTGTAACCATTTTTTATCTGTAAAACCGTTTATGAAAAATTCTAATTCTGTAGAAATCGTCTTTAATGGTGTGAACTTTGTAGTAATCAAAGGAAAACCTTTGGACATATCATGTTCAAAAGTTGCACCCCATGGGATACGAATTGTTGGAATTCCAGTACGATTGTCGGATTTTGTCCCGTTTTCAAGACAGTTTTTAAGGATGTCTAAATACGCTTTCATGTTTTTTCTTCCTTTCAATAATCTACATCCCCTGTCCTATGCTTGATACTAGAAAAAACTGCGAATTTAATCAAGAAAAAAAGAATTAATGTATTTTACCGTGTTGATTTTGATTTGTAATATAAGTTTTAATATCAAAAGTATTATTTTTACAATCAATAAACCAAAAAAATGAAGTAATAGAACGAAATATACCATGTAATTTTTTTATAGCACATATTTGTTCATCACTGACGTAATTTTCAGAAATATAGTTTGTTTTTGGCTTTGGTTTATATTCTTTTGGATATCGTACTAATAATATACCACCAAAATTTTCATCATAATCTTCAGGATAAATTACAGAAATTAACTTTGTGGCTTCTTCCATAAGACTTGAAAAAAGTTGTTTTGATTTTTCGTCTTTGAAAACAAGCAAATATTTTGATTGTTGTTGTTCTGTTCTATAGGCATTTCTTTGAAAAAAGTTTAATAAACTGTCAAACAAAGACCCCCAACACAAAACTTTATCAACCGGTGAAAAATTTGTATAGTTCTTTAATACTTGTTCTTTTGTTTTTGTATGAGCATATATATCATTAGATATATTTGTTGTTAACACTGAATTATTTATTTTGGGCATATCTTTTATTTTTTGTTCAGATATTATGTTGCATATATCACACAAATAATACATCGGATTATGGTGAACTTTTTCAGAAAACTTTTTACCATTGTCATACCAATGTTTTTTTGTTGTGATTTTTTGAATAATATCAAACATAAGAATAAAAACCTTTTTATATATTACAAAAAACCGCCCAAACATTTAAAATGGGCGGTTTTTACATATTAACGAACAGATGCTTATTTGAATAATTCATCTGCTGGAACAGATTTTTCTTTCTGTTTAACATGAGTCAGCATTGTATCCAAAGCTTTTCTTTCAAATAACATACCTCGTAACATAGCTACAGCATTTTGGTTTTTGTTATAGAATTCAAAGATTTGTTTTGGGTCTGGATAACGAGAAGCTTCTGCCCAGATTGCTTGTTGCAAATCATCACGTGTAACTTCTACTTTATTTTGAGAACCCCATTCAGCTAAAATTAAGCCTAATTTTACACGACGTTCAGCATCTTTCTTTTCTTTCTTTTCGTCCCATTTATGATCGTGACCATGTTCAGCGTTATGTTGTTCATGTTCAGATTTCGCCATATCATATTCTTGGGTTACCAAAATTTCAGGTAAATCTAATTTTACTTTATCCGCTAATACGTCTAACAATTCTTCACGCATATCACGTTGAGCAGCTTCTGTATATTGATCAGAAATAATTGTACGTATATGTTCTTTTAATTTTTCAACAGTTTCTTGACCAACTTGTTTTGCTAATTCATCATTTAATTCAGGCAAGATATGTTTACGAACTTCATGAACTTTTACTTCAAAACGCGCTTTCTTGCCAGCTAAATTTTCTGCATGATATTCTTTTGGAAATGTTACATTTACATCGAATTCATCGCCTGCTTTGTGACCGATAACTTGATCTTCAAATCCTGGAATAAAAGAACCAGAACCCAAAATCAAATGATGTTTAGAAGCTTCACCTCCTTCAAAAGCTTCTTTCCCGATAAATCCTTTGAAATCAATGACAGCAACGTCACCGTTTTGTGCAATATATTTTTCGTCCTGTTTTTCAGCGATACTGCGAGATTTACGGATGTTTTCCAAAGCTGTTTCTACTTCTTTTTCGTCTAATTTAGCAACTTTTTTAGTAACTGTTATTTTTTCTAAATCAATTTCTGGCAAAGTTGGTAAAATATCAAATTCCATAGAATATTCTACATCTTTACCAATTTCCCAACCTTCTAAATCAACTTTTGGTTGACCGGCTAAACGAATTTTCTTTTCATCTAAATATGTATTTAAATCATTATTCAAAGCTTTGTCAACTGCTTCACCGTAAGCAGAAGCATTATATTTTTGACGTAAAACAGTTAAAGGAATATGTCCTGTACGAAAACCAGGCATTTTTGCTGTTTTCCCAAATTCAGTCAAAACTTCGTCAGCAACTTTTTGTAAATCTTCGGCTGCGATTTTACCAGTTACAGAATAATGTAAATCTTTAATTTTTTCTTTTGTAAACATAATTTTTCCTTTGAGTATTTAACTGGGGTTGATTATACAAGTATTTTTTTGTTTTTTCAACATAAACATTAATAAAAATATATTGACAAAATCCTAGTGTTGCATAAGATTATATTCTGAAAATATAAGGTGTAAATATGGAAAAGAAAAAATCAGATTTTCAAAGATTTTGTGAAACTAATTGGATTATGGTTAAACCTTGGGTAATAACTACTTTACTTGTTGCTATATTTGGTGTTGGGATTAATAAATTTATTTCTTCTGAAAGTTATAAAAAATTAACACAAAAAATTGAAAATATTAACAAATCAAATTCTTTACAGAATGTAAAATAATAAAAACCGCCAATTTGGCGGTTTTTAAATTGTTGTACACAATTTGTACACGATTAACGTTTACTAAATTGAGTAGAACGACGAGCTTTGTGATAACCGTAATGTTTACGTTCAACAACACGGCTGTCGCGTGTCAAGAATCCAGCTACTTTCAAAGCTTTACGTAAATCTGGTTCTGCTTTTTCCAAAGCTTTAGAAATACCATGTTTTACAGCACCAGCTTGGCCGGATAAACCACCACCTTGAACCATTGCAACTACATCATAAGAACCATCGCGTTTTGTTACGTCAAATGGTTGTACCAAGATCATTTGCAATACAGAACGTTTGAAATAATCTTTCATTGCAATGCCGTTAATTGTGATGTTTCCTTTACCTGGTGTTAAATAAACACGGGCAATAGAATCTTTACGTTTGCCTGTTGCATAAATTGCACCTGATAATTTTGTGCTGGAAACAGTTGTTTTTGCTGCGGCTGCTTTTGGTGCCGCTTTTACTGTTGTTGCTTTAGCAGCGGTTGCTTTTTTTGCAGGGGCTGCTTTCTTTGCAGTTGTTTTTGTTGCTGCTGTTTTTTTTGTTTCTGTCATTATTCGCCCCTTTTGTTTTTACGATTCAAAGAACCGAAATCAATAACGATTGGGTTTTGTGCTGCGTGTTTGTGTTCTGTACCAGCATAAACATGTAATTTTGTTAAACGTTTGTTAGCCAATGCAACAGCTGTGCGGCGACCCATCATACGTTTTACAGCATTTGTTATTAATTTTTCTGGTTTTTCAGAACGCATTTGACCCAAAGTTCTTTCTTTGGTGCTGCCTGTCCACAAAGAATGCCAAAAGAATTTTGTTTTTTCGTCTTTGTGACCTGTTAAAGCAACCTTATCAGCGTTAATAATGATAACATGATCACCACAATCCATGTTTGGTGTCCATGTTGGTTTGTTTTTGCCACGTAAGATGTTTGCTGTATATGCAGCCAAACGTCCCAATGTGCAATTTGTAGCATCAATTAGATACCATTTGGCTTCTAATTCGCTTTTCTTTAATGATTTTGTTTGTGCCATTGTTTTACCTTTTAATGTTTGTTAAAAATAGCGTGCCTATTATGTTTCAAACATGCACAAAAGTCAAGAAAAATCTGTGTGGTATTATAATACCATAGAAAAAGTTTTTTTTGTTTTCGGTGTTTTTTTATGATATAATAATCAGATAAAAAAAGGAAATACTATGACTCGTGTAAAATATTACGAAAAATATGTCGAACCTGTTATTGGTCATATAATCCCGTATTTGAAAAAAAATAAAAAAATATGGCGTCTAGAATCAATTGCTAAAATTGCAGAAACAATAAAAAATGATTCTTTTTATGAAAAATCAGACAAGGAAAAAGAAAAAATTATATTGGATTTTTACGAACTTTTATATTTTTTGTATCTTCATAATTGTTATGAACCAGTGTATGCAGATCATAGATATCTTTGTAATAACATATGGTTTGTTTCTTCGGTTGCTAAAAGCGGAAGAAAAGATGTTTCGGCCTACGATTCTATGTTAGATGCAAAAAATAAAATAAGTGTTGCAAAAAAGTACAAAGGTATAATTGGATTAGTATCAAGACCTGGTTTTTCTGAAACTTATAATAATGTAAATTTCAGCCTTCAAGATGAATTTTTTGATAATGAAATTAAAGGCGAAGTTTTGTTTATGGTTCCTAAAAAGGGTAAATTCAGAGATTTTTACAAAGCTTTTGATTATAAAAAATATGGCGAATATAAATCAAATAAAGATATTAACAAATTGCGTAAATTTTTTATGAAATTGGCGGATTTAACAAAATATCACGACAGTTCAAAAGACAAGGAAAATATTTATCATGGTGCTATGTTCTTAAACAATGAACTTGGCAAGGAAATTGTTGGTAAAGGTGTAATCTTTCGTGTATCTGATAGGTTAAGAGAAAAGGAATTAAAATTAAAAGAAGCTGAAAGACCTTTGTGTGAACAAATTGATCGCCAAGCAACGTTGGTAGAACAATTAAAAACATCGGCGATGAATAAAGCTATGGAAATCGTATCTGGTGGTTTTATGGCTGCAAAATTCAAAACTGCACAATTAAGGGCTGAAAAGGTTTTAGAGGCACAACGTGTGTTAAATGAATTAGAAAAAAAATTAGCAAAATTATCGGCTCAACATAAAAAAGAATATGCAGAATATCGTAAAGAAATAGTCGGAGCCTTGCGACGGATTAATGGTTTGGAAAAATAAAAACGCCCTTTTGGGCGTATTTTTTTAATGATTTTGTTTGTGACATTGTTCTTACTTTTTAGTGTTTGTTTAAAACAGCGTATTATGTGTTAAACCCGTACAAAAAATAATAACTTAATGTTTTATTCTTTGATATTGGTGTGTTATTTCGCCAAACATATATTGCTTGTGTTCTTTTAATTGTTTAATCATATCAGCACGACTATGACACCCGGTTTTTATTTCTATCAAGAAACTTAAGACAATATGTTCATTACACAAAACATTAACTATTTCTTTGGTTAATATATCATATGCACGTTGTCTGTAGAAAACGTCCGCCTTTTCAACAATTTCTTGCAGGATTACATACAAATGTTCCAGCCATTCTTCTGGAATTTCGTATTTGTTTTTCTTATAAAATTCTAAATGATCGTTATACATATATGCATATCTTAAGAATTGGTTTCTTAAAATTGCGATTTCTTTCTTTTTATCTTTTTGTCTTATGTTTATTATTAAGCCTGTTTCTTTATGATGGTGACAATTGGTTCCGTCTTTATTCAATACAGATTTGATCATTTTTGTTTGTTTAAATTTATTTTTACCAGATTTGATATCGCGTTGTTTGTTTGATATAAAATCATAAACGTAAAAAGTTGAATTGCGTTCATTATAGCGCAATAAAAAATTTGGGGTGTTATAATCCCAAATTTCTTCAGATATATAAAAATAGCATTTTAATATGTTTTCAAAAGAACCAAATTTATTTGGGTTTGTTACAACTGAATTTATAAAATCTGCGTGTGCTGAAAACTTTTCAAAAGGAATTTTTTTGAATAATTCCGCATGTTTGTTTGCGTATTTATACAATTTGACCTCTTTTTTACATTTCTGATGGTATTTTTAATCCCATTAAATCAATTGCTGTTGATAATGTATCAAATGCTAATTTTGCAATATATAAACGCCCTGCTTTGATATCTTCTGGAATATCATCACGTAAAATTGGACAATTATGATAAAAATTATTGATTAATTGACATAAATCATAAGCATAATTTGCAATCATATCGGTTGCACGATTTTCATATGCTGACAATATAGTCTTTTCAAAATCCATAATTTCGATCAATAAATTACGTTCTTCAATTGATAAATCAAAATGTTCTGGTTTTGAAATATTAGTATTTGAACGTTTTAGGACAGAATTTAAACGAACAGCAGTGTATAATATATAAGGTCCAGTTTTCCCTTCAAAACTGGTAATAGATGCAGGATCAAATATATAATCAGATTTAACATCGTGTAATAAGTCATTAAATTTTACAGCCGCCAATGCGATTATTTTTATTGTTTCTTCATCTAATTTTTTACCAGATTCCGTAACACGTGCAGCAACAGCGTCGTTTGCAATATCTATGATATCGTCTAAACCAGCAGCATTACCATCACGTGTTTTAAAAGGTTTTCCATCTTTGCCGTTTATTGTACCGTATCCAATATGTTCAAATTTTTCATAAGGATATATGCCAGACATATCTGCTGCACGGAATAATTGTTCAAAATGTAAAGATTGACGTAAATCTGTAAAATATATAATTTTATCCGGGTTGTCTTTTATTTTACGACAATAAACAGCGGCTAAATCTGTAGAATCATACGTATCTGCCCCACGGGAATCACGCCACATATATGGTGGCATTGGCGCATTATCTGTGTCTTTTTTCACATTTATTATCTGGGCACCTTCATTTTCAAAAATCATATGTTTTTCATTAAGAATCTGTTCTACATCTTTTAAATATTTTGCAGCGTTTCTTTCGCCAAGATCATAATCAAAAGGCAAAATATTCAATCTTTGAACAGTGTTATTCATTGTACGCAAAGATATAGATAAAAATTTTTCATATAAAGCAAAGTATCCTGGATGTCCTGCTTGAAATTTAGCTTTGATTTCTTGTGCGCGTGCTTGAAATTCAGGATTTTCTTTGGCAAAAGAAGAAGCCAAAGGATAATAAGTGTTTAATTCTTTTTCATTTATTTCATAATCAACAGTTTTTTCTGGATCAAAATCGTCTTGAAAATATGGTAATTCTGGATGTAAGCGTTCAATCCAGGCAATAATCAACCCCATAGGTTTTCCCCAATCTCCAATATGATTCCAAGAAAATGTTTTATGACCTAAAAATTTTGTAATACGATTAAACGTATCTCCGACTATAGATGTTCTTAAATGTCCAATATGTAAAGATTTTGCAACATTATATGCGCCATAATCCATATCTATAACCAAAGGTTTTTCTGATGACATTTGTTTTGGTGCAGATGCGTTTTGTAGAATAAAATCATCTTTGATTTTTATATTTATGAAACCTGGTCCAGCAATGGAAACATCAGACACAAAATCTAATTCTTTTAACAAAGGTAAATATTCGTTGGCTAATTCACGTGGATTTTTGCCGGCTATTTTTGCACCAACCATCGCGGCATTTGTAGAAAAATCACCAAAATCACGGTTTTTTGGCACTTCCAATTTTGCTTCAAAACCTAATTTTTTATTTATTTTATCTGATACATATTTATATAAATTCATAATAAAATCCATT
Organism: Alphaproteobacteria bacterium; assembly: GCA_017528045.1. GTDB lineage: Bacteria > Pseudomonadota > Alphaproteobacteria > Rs-D84 > Rs-D84 > Enterousia. Next base: position 140,974 of record JAFXPG010000005.1, read on the forward strand.
TTTTATAAAGGTAAAACTACGCGAACTTTTAAACCACCTAAATCACTATCTTCCAAGAATATTTCACCACCATGATTTTCAATAGCAGTTTGTGCAATAGACAAACCTAGACCTGTACCACCTGTTTTTTCACTTCTAGATTCATCTAATCTTACAAACGGCTGTAAAGCTTGTGCTTTTTTATCATCAGGAATACCAATACCATCATCTTCTATGGTAACAGTTACAGATTCTTCAGAATCAATCTCTGTGATTTTCAAAGTTTTCTTTGCGTATCTTGCTGCGTTTTCAATAATGTTTGTAAATGCACTGGTCAAAGCGGCAGGTCTGGCATAAAACAATGCAGGTTCTTCCGGAAAGTTTAATATAATTTCTTTGTTAGGGGCTGCGTCTCTTGCGATTCTTGTCAGCATGGCAGGTAATTCAACAGATTGTTCTATTTCAGGTATTTCACCACGAGCAAAGGCTAAATATCCATTAACCATTTCTGTCATACGATCGATGTTTGCTAATAAATCTTCTTTTTTTGCAGAATCTGTTTCAACGGCTAATCTCATACGTGTTAAAGGTGTTTTTAAATCGTGACCAACAGCATTTAACATATCTGTTCTTGTTTTATTATATCTATTTAAACGTTCTTTCATTGTAATCATAGCTGTAGCAGCTTCACGGATTTCGGCAGATCCACTTGGCTTAAATCCAGGAACATCCATACCGCGACCAAATTTATTAGCTGCTTTTGCAATACGCCTTATACTGCGAGTATGTAATATAATGAAAGGTGTTACCAATATTGAAACAATTAATATGGACCCTAAAATCCAAATCAAAAATACTTCCGTACTGGTTGAATAAATACGATGCATAGATGTTGCAAAAGTCGCAATTTTATTGTCTTTTACTGGTATGTCTACAAATATCAAACGTTTACTACGATCAATATAAATATTCGCAGGTTGTTTTAATCTGTTATGTAAATTTTCTGCCAAAGGACCTGCTTCACGATCGTTGTTATCATTGTGTTTCGGTCTTTTAAGACTATCATGTATAGAAACGTTTATTCCAATATCGTGTGCTAATGTTTTTACTGCCTCAGAATCGCCTTTGTCCAAAAAATGAACCATAGTTGTTATTTCGCCAGACAATGTTTTAGCCAAAGTTGCATGTACGCGTTTCCAATGATTACCAAAGAAAGCGTTTGTGACTATTAACAAAGCAATAATCAAAGGTATTAAAACCATTAATATTGTTCTGGTTAAGAAACTGCGAGGCATAATTCTCATTTTTTTATCCATTTAGTTTTTATTGTTTTGTTATAATTTTGTACCCCATTCCGCGAACGGTTATTATATCTATACTAGATAATACAACATTTATTTTATTGCGCAAGCGTTTTGCAACCATTGGGGTGGCATGTACAATATTTCCAACAGGGTTAACCAAACTTTGTAATAACTTTTTTTCTTCATTAGACAGTGTTATTAGCTTATTTACCCCGTTCTTAGATATAAAAAATTCATTGTCTGCAAAGATCAGTCCTTCTGGTAAAACTTTTTCTTTTTTTATAACGTTTTTAGTAATGTTATTCAATCTTAGTGCTAATTCTTGTAATTGAAATGGTTTTGACATATAATCGTTTGCACCTATCTTTAATCCGTCAATAGTGTTATCTGTTCCTGATAAAGCAGTTAACATAATCACGGGTGTTTCGTTGCCATTGTTACGTAATTCTTTTAAAAAACTAAAACCATCTTGATTTGGCATCATGCGGTCAAGAACAATGGCATCAACAGATATTCTGGATAATATATTTTTTGCAAATTCAGCAGATTCTGCGGTTATTGTATCAAAATCGTACTTGTGTAATCCCAGACACAAAGTATCTCGTAACATTTTATCATCATCAATAATTAAAACAGTCTTGGTCATATGTTTATATCTTTGTTCATAAATATGTTGTGCAACAACATATAACCATTAATATATTAATGATATTAATTTAATGCTTCCACTGTGTATTCGCCAGGTCTAACACTTACGCCTGGGTTATCAATGTTGTCTGCATTTTTATATGTTGAAGCTCTGAATTTCATACCATTTGTTGTAAATTCTGTTTTGAATACTAAATATCCAGAAGCACTGCCCATAGTAGGTCCTTGCATTCCCAAAGAATAATATCCACCAATTAAACCATAATCTAGGTCAATATAATCAATGTTTAATAACAAAGAAACATTGGACATGCCATTGCTGGTTAATTTGCAAGCAAATTCTCTGTTCAATAAAGTTGCTTGAGAATTATTAGGTACAGCTATATCCATAACAGTTGGTTCGCAACTGCGTTGAATACCATTTACTAACATTTCATATGTCATAGAAACTGTGGCACGAGATAGACCTGTTGATAAATTTACTTGTGAAATTGTTGCCTTTGGTATTTTTACTAATGCGTTAGCTATACCAGAACGAACAGGAAAAGAAATACCTGATTGTAAACAACTTCTAGAAAACGGATCTGCTTCACATATATATAATCTGGAATGAGCATTGGTTAAAAACATTGTTGCCAAAGAATTAAACAAAAATGTACGTGTTATACGATCGTTTAATCTTGTACAATTAAAATCACGGCAAATCACAGTAGGTCTTTCTGTAAATTGCACCCCAGGATTAAAATCTGCTTCTTCGTAACGAACATTTTCTATCATTTCGTCATAATCAATATCGTCACCCATGTCCATAAATTCTGTTTCTGGAATAAAATTAGGATCATCTGGGTATGCATAATAAGATTGTACAGGTGTTTCTACAAAAACTTCTGATGTCATTACTTGTGGTTCATATGCGCTTGCAAAAACGTAATTTGAACAAAATAACAATAATCCTGTAAATAATATGGCTTTTTTCATAGTATTTAACCTTTCTCTCGTTATATATTTAAATATATATGTAAGATATTAGAATATTTTTGTTGGCTATGTCAAAGCAAAAAATATTTTTATTGAAAATAATATTAACTTTGTTCTATAAATATAATCAGTTAAAAAATTAAGGTGAAAAAATGGTAGATGTTATGATTGCCGGTGAAGCCGGAAATTTGCACGCAGTATATCATAAGTCAGAACAAGAAGCTGCTCCTTTGGCGGTAATATTGTCTGGCAGTCCGCGTCAAAAATGTCATATGAACGATCGTGTGTCTTATGCTATGTTTCGTGCTTTTATGGATATAGGTTTTTCTGTTGTAAGATTTAATTATCGTGGTGTGGACAGATCTCAGGGTTCTATTGGTACAACTGCGGATAATATGTTGGATATTGCAACTGTTATAGATTGGATTCAAAACAAAAATGAAGATAGTGATAAAATTTGGTTGGCTGGTCACCAATTGGGTGCGTGGTATGTATTACAGGCAATGATGCGCAGACCTGAAGTTTCTGGATTTGCGCTGGTATCACCTGATCCAACCGTTTCTGATTTTGGATTTTTATCACCACGTCCAAATCGTGGTTTGTTGTTACAAGGCATGGAAGAAAGTGAAGAAGCTAATGCATTTGGTGTTCATTTAACACAAATTTTGAAAAAACAAGCACAAATAGATTTGGAAACTATTCGTGTTAAAAACGCAGATGCAAATTATTCTCAACCTGGGGATTTAAGACAAATGTACAATGATTTAAAAGCTTATGTTGGTCGTGAAAACTCAGATAACAAGTTGTTGTAAAATGGAACAAGAAAATAAACGTTTTATGGATCCTAATATCCCAGATGAATTGTCAAATACAATTCGTCCAAAAACATTGTCTGATTTTATAGGACATGATTCTTTAAAGCAAAATTTATCTATTTTTGTTTCTGCTGCTAAAAATCGCGGTGAAGCAATGGATCATGTGTTGTTATACGGTCCTCCAGGATTAGGAAAAACAACTTTGGCACATATTATTGCAAATGAATTAGGAACGAATTTTCGTGCTACATCTGCGCCTATGTTAACTAAGCAAGGTGATTTGGCTGCTATTTTGACTGCTTTAGAACCTATGGATGTCTTATTTATTGATGAAATTCATCGTTTACCAACAGCAATAGAAGAAGTTTTGTATTCTGCTATGGAAGATTATAAACTGGATATTATGTTGGGTGAAGGTCCAACTGCTAAATCTGTTCGTATAGATTTGCCACCTTTTACATTAGTTGGTGCGACAACAAGAACTGGTTTGTTATCTAATCCGTTACGTGACCGTTTTGGTATTGATTTACGATTATCTTTTTACCCCGCTTCTGATTTAGCTAAGATTATAATGCGCAGTGCAAATATTCTTGGAACAAGTATAGATATTAATGGGGCAAATATGTTGGCTCAATCTGCACGTGGAACACCACGTATTGCAAACAGGTTGTTAAAACGTGCACGTGATTTTGCGGCTGCTATGGGAAAAGACTATATAGACGCAGATGCTATCAAAACAACTTTGTATCAATTGCATATAGATGTTGTTGGATTGGATGAAATAGACCGCGAATATATGAATACGATAATAAAACATTATGCTGGTGGACCTGTTGGAATCGATAATTTGGCTGCTGCTTTATCTGAACCTGCAGATACAATTGAAGATGTTATAGAACCATATTTGATGCAACTTGGTTTTATTCAAAGAACACCACGTGGGCGTGTTGTTACTGAATCAGGATACGAACATCTTGGTCTTGTTAAATAACTTTATTTTTATCGGATAATAATATGAATCAAGTACATATTTTTAATTTTACTGTAGCGTATGCTGATACTGATGCAGAAGGTATAATGTACCATGCACGTTATATAGAAATTGCAGAACGGGCCAGAACAAATTGGTCTAAACATATTGTTATACCTGATAATGATACGGGATTTGTTGTTCGTGAATTAAACATAAAATATATGCAACCATTGTTATTAAATGATGATTTTATAGTAGAAACAAAACCAGTAAAAATTGGTGCGGCCTCTATGATGATAGAACAAAAGTTCGTGAAAGATGATAATATTTGTGCTATAATGAACATAACAATTGCATATTTAGGAACTGATATGCACCCAAAAGCTATACCAGACACTATTATAAATATGTTAAATTAAAATAATTTAAAGGAAGGAAAGAAATGGAAAATAGTTTTTCTTTGTTGTCATTATTTTCGGGTCGCGATTTAATGACTTTATTTGTATCTTTGATATTGGTTGGTGCCAGTGTTTTATCTTGGATGGTTATAATAGAAAAAATTCGTTTGTGGAATTTTCAAAAACGCAACCCTGTATCGGTAAACCCTAATGATAATCTGATAACAATAGTTGATAAATTAATAAGACCTTTTGATAAAAATTTGTGGTTTTTATCCATGGTTTCTTATGTTGCACCTTTTATAGGTTTATTTGGAACTGTTTGGGGTGTTATGGATTCTTTTGCTTCTATTGGTATCAATCAATCGGTCAGTATAGGTGTTATTGCGCCTGGTTTAGCTGTTGCACTTGGAACAACTGCTTTGGGTTTAATTGCGGCTGTTCCAGCAGCTATTGCATATAACGTTTTTTCTAAAAAATCAGATGATTTATATGATTTATTAGATGAACAAGTTAAAGAATTAAAACATAGATAGGAATAAAATATGTCACGCAGACGTTCTGGTGTTGGTGATGGAAATATGTCTTTGACACCAATGATAGATATTATGACAACTTTGTTGGCTGTGTTTATGGTGACAACACCTATGATGACAACAGGTATAGATATAGAATTGCCACGTGCAGGTACTTCTGCTATGACTGGTAATGATCATGCTATTCAAATCAGTGTCGATTCTAAAGGAAATTATTATCTTTTAGAACAACAATTACCGCGTGATGAAATTGTAAAACGTGCAATTGCCATGCGTGGTGAAAACCCAAATTTAGCAATAACATTAAGTGGTGATACTCATGCTGATTATGGTGCAGTTATGTCTATGATGGGTAAATTAAAAGATGTTGGTTTCCAACGTGTTGGTTTAAGAACACAAATTGATAATAAATAATGAAAGCGCAAACACAATTTGATAGTGAAAATTTTTTAATGTCCGTTTTTGGACATTTGGTTTTGATTTTAATAATTGTTTTGTCTTTTGGTTCAGTTATTGATAAAGCAAAATTAGTTACACCAAATCGTATTCAAATAATAGAAATCGATTTAAAAAATGTAAAAATTATGGGTGAAGAAACAAAACTTTATAATACTGTTAAACCAGAAGAAAAAAATGATCAAAAAGATACTCAAAAAACCGAAACAAAAAAAGATTCTTCAGAAAAGAAAATCGACATAAAACAACCGACTATGGTTGAAAATGAAAGTAAAAAAACAACTGAAGAAAATAAAGCAAAAAAAACAGAAAAAAAGACAGAAGATAAACCTGTTCCACGTAAAAAAATGACAGTAAAAGTTAATCGTGAAGTTTTGTCTGTGGACAGAACAATGACAATATCTGTTGTTGATGCTTTACGTGTAGCTTTGACACGTTGTTGGAATATAGATACAACTAGACCAGATATGGAAGATATTCGTTTAACAGCACATTTAAAATTATTACCAACTGGTGTTGTAGACAGAATTTGGTTTGAATCAGAATCTCGTGCTGAAACAGATTCTGTGTTTGCATATGTTTTGGAAACTGCCAAAGAAGCGATAAAAACATGTTCGCCCTTCTCTATGTTGCCACGCAGTGAATATAATACTTGGAAAGATACCAGTGTGACATTTTATCCAAGTCAAGGAAAGGTTATGTAAAATAAAAAATCGCCGTTGGCGATTTTTTTTTAACAGGTGTTCAATAAGCCGGATTCTGTTCAACCAAAAGGTTGCAAGCATAATTAATCTGCAAATTGTGTTACCACAAAATGTCAAGCCCTCTACCCAATTCTTTATAACGACAGGGACATGTCTTGAATTCTTCTTGAGGTTGCTGCACATAGAGATTGCCCGTTTCACCGTGATTTAACACGCTCGTCTCTGCTGCTCTAATCGTCGGGTTACCCCGCGTGGTTGTTAACCACTATGTTGTCCCAATGCAGTCCGGACTTTCCTCTGAATTGTGTTCTTATGGTTATCCACGTCCAATTCAGCTATGCTTTTTCGCACCTGTTGATTGACAGTTTAACATTAAAAACATTAAATTCAATATTTTTTCATGTGTTTTATTTTTTTATATATATTATATATA
>JAFXPG010000006.1 GCA_017528045.1 Alphaproteobacteria bacterium
AGCACGTCCATTATCCTGCAAAGCACCAGCAACAATTTCAGAAGCAGATGCAGACCCATGGTTTATCAGCACAACAACTGGTTTTCCATCAACTAAATCTCCAGATTTTGCAAACATCCTTTCAATATCTGTTTTTTCTTTTCCACGTGTAGAAACAATTTCCCCACCATCCAAGAAAGCATCTGATACATCTATTGCTGCGGTCAAATATCCCCCCGGATTATTACGTAAATCCAAAACATAACCTGCAACTTTTTTCTTTTCTAAATCTTTCAAAGCATCTTGTAATTCTTTTGTTGTGGTTGCACCAAAATCAGATATACGAACATAACCAATCTTTGCCAATTTATCATCATCTTGGGCTGCTGCATCTGACTTTTCACTGAATTTAACAGACTTAACTTTAATAATATCACGTTTTAAAGTGATTTCTTTTGGTTCTTCCCCAGAATGAACAACTGTTAATTTAACCTTTGTTCCTGGTTTTCCTTTCATTTTCTTAACAGCTTGATTCAAAGTCATATCAAAAACTTGTTCGCCATCAATATGAGTAATATAATCACCTGCTTCTATGCCAGCTTTTGCAGCAGGTGTATCATCAATAGGAGAAATTACACGCACTGCGCCTTTATCACTGGTTATTTGAATTCCCAAACCACCAAATGCACCATGTGATTTATCTGTAAATTCTTTAAAATCATCTTTTGATAGGTATGAAGAATGTGGATCCAAAGCAGACAACATGCCATTCATTGCGCCTTCTAACATTTTTCTTTCATCTGCTTCTTCAACAAATTTATCACGAGCAGTTTCAAATACCAAAGCTAACTTTTTCAATTCAGAATAAATTTCTTCATCAGTCATATGAACAACAGGTTCTTCTTTTTTGTTCTTTTGAGGTGCTGCATCACAAACAAATGGAATAAATAAAGCGAAAATTAATAATATTTTTTTCATTTTTAACCTTTTTATCATTTTGAAATTAGAATAATAAAATTTGAAAAATTGTGCAACACGATTTTTATACTTTAAATCATTATTTAATATATTTTATATTTAAACTTGACAAACAATATTTTTGTGCTATATTAAATTTAAACAAAAGGATAAAATCCTTAAAAGAACAAAAAAAAGGAAAAGAATATGAAACAAATAAAAGCACAATACAAAGTATTATTGTTAACACCATTTATTGCATTAGTAATGAATGCATGCAAAGCATATGAAAATACTGTTATAATGGTAAGTCATAACAAAGTTTTGTTAAAAGATAATAGCACAAACGAAGAAAGATTATTAGATTGCTCTAAAAAATCAGCAAAATATCCTAATTTGATATCAGATTTGCCTTATTTTAAAGAAGGCGATGCTGTAAAATTCAAACCAGGTAAAAAATATACTTATGAAGGGTTCCGAGCCTACTCAATACAAGATTCTGAATTACAATATAATCCAGATTCTATCCAAATTAGAAAAGATAAAAAACTAATCGATGCTTTTAAAGCAAAAGCAGCTACTGATTCTATAAAAACATATGTAAGATAATAAAAAACGCCCTTTTGGGCGTTTTTTTTATTTATAAATTTACAAATTCTTTATATTTTGATAATATTATCAACATGAATAATAACAGATTTGTGTTATCTGCTGTTGTATGTTGTGCGATTTTCTCGCCCTGCTTTGCCACAAATAATGAATTGGCAAAAATTCAAAATCAAATAAAACAAACAGAGCAACAAAACAAACAAATTGAACAACAATTAAAAACATCTAATAAAAACGTAGAACAAACAAAAAAACAATTAGTAAAAACAGCAAATCGTGTAAGTGATTTAGAAGAACAACGCGGTCTTTTAATAAAAAACATTGCTGATTTAGACAAACAACGTGACAAAATTAATTCTGAATTAAATAAAAGCCACGACGGTATTGCTGATGCAGCCGCAGGGATTTTATTTATTTCTGCTAATCCAAATTTTGATTCACAAACAATGCACGAATACGTTTTAAGTTCTGTGATTTTATCTGCAGCAGCAGATCAATTTGATGAACAAATTATGGATGCTACTGAAAAGTTAAAAAAATTAGATAAAATTCGTGATGCTCGTTCAATAGAAAAAGAAAAATTGGACAGAAGTGCTAAAAAATATACAAACGAAAAAAAAGAATTAGATAAGTTATTAAAAACACGTTCTGCACAAAATGAAAAATTAAAAAGTCAACAAATTGCTTTACAAGAAAAATTAAAAAAATTATCAGCCAAAGCAAAAAATATATCTGAATTATCAGCCGGTGTTGGTTCTTCAGAGATGTCATCAGATGCTAAATTTTCAAAAAGAAAATTAAACACTCCGGTTCGTGGAAAATTAGTTGTAAGATATGGTGAAAAAACTGCATTGGGATTAAAATCAGATGGATGGAGAATACATACGCGTGGCGATGCAATTGTAATGGCACCTGCTGATGGAATAATAAAATTTGCAGACAGTTTTCGCGGTTTTGGTAAAGTAGTAATTATGTCTCATAAAAATGGATATAATACAGTTATGACAAATATGGGTTCTATTGATGCTGTATTAGGACAAGAAGTATTAGCTGGCGAACCAATTGGCAGAATGGATAAAAATAAAACAGAAATGTATTTAGAAGTAAGACGCGGAAAAGATTCTGTTGATCCAGCTCGTTTGTTTAATGAACCTAAATCAAATTCTATTTTTTAAATCCGGGTAAAAAACAAATTAGAATTCAAATCTTAATCCCAACAAGAAATTAGTATAAATCATATTTTCTGCACTGAACCAAGAACGATGCAAAGATCCATCTTTATTTGCTAAATTCCATGTGATTTTTGGAACATACATAAAACGAACACCTGCATCTAAATAAGTACTTTGACCTATACCATAAGAAAGTCCCAATCCAGCTAATAAAGCAATATTATCAGAAGTTGGATATTTATCTTTATCTGTTGGGTTATCAAATTGAATAACTTTATTACTGTCCACTGTTCCATAATTTTCCAAATCTCTGGCTTCCGATAAATCACCATATATATCTGATAATTTCATTGTTGTTTTTGACATAGCATATCCAACACCAACACCAATATATGGTATTATTTGGTTTGTTGGCTTTTGAATACCATCAAAAAAATCATAAAAAGCCATTACAGAAACAATATCTGTTGTAATTGTAGAAGAAACCCCACTGCTGGAAATACTGGCTGTTACATCACCTAATTCTGTACCTGTTAAAACTAAATCACCTTGAAACAAAGGTGTTTCATTATAACTGGTTTCAGAAATATGATCATACCCTGCTTCTAAACGCCATTGTTGGTGATACGGCACAGTAAAACCTAAACTGGCCCCAGCAGTAAAAACAGTTTTTGAAAAATCTTTTTTCACTGGTAATTTTGCAATATCACCATAACCAATTTCTGTGTATCCAAACTCTGGAGCCCCTGCGTTTTCATATGCTATACTTGATATTACATCACCATTAGAATTATTCATATAATATCCAGCATCCAGACTGCCAATTTCATTTTTCATCTTTGCATTTGCTAAAGATAAACCACCTCTTAAACTGATAATAAATCTGGAACCATCATCATTATAATAACCGTCACGAACATAATAACCATCATATTGCCAACCCGCAAAAGCAGAATTTGCAAATATTAACAACAATAATGAAAATAAAGATATTTTTGTTTTCATGGTTTAATTTATTATATCACAAAATATAATTAAAAAAAAGAATAATACGTAAAAAAATGCCCAATTGGGCATTTTTTATTTTTGAACAGATGTTACATCTACTTCAATATAATCATCGTTTTTATCTAAATTACCATATACTGTGACAATATCATCAACAGTAACAGTATTTCCATTCCAGTCAGTTTCATCTATTTCTAACATAATTGTTCCTGTACTATCTTCGAACAAAAAAACCTCATTTCCCATATTTTTTGTAATTTTACCACGTAATACAACAGGACTGTTATCTGGCAAAGACATAATTTCTGTTACAGACCAATATGTTGGATTCATTTGTTTACTTGTATTTTTATTTTGCATAGCCATTGCACCACACATTGGTACCAAAGCTAACATTGCGATAAAAGATACTTTTTTCATGTATTATTTCTCCTTAATGTTATTATTTGTTTTCCACAACAACATTTTATCAAATAAGCATAAAAAAATATCTAGGAACGATTTGCCAAAAAAGAACCGCTTTTCAGCGGCTCTTAAATTACATTGGAATATCTTGACAGCTTTCTTCTCGTTTTTCTTCACCACATTCCAATCTTCGTGTATCAACAAATAACACTGCTGCACCTTTCTGTTTGCATTCACGTGTTACTAATTCTGTACAGAAATGGCAATTACGTGTTTCACGATTAAATGTTGCCCATTGAGATTTTGTTCCACCAGGTATGCTTGTGTTTACCTTTGAACCAGATAAACATGCAACACATACATTTGTAGAAGACATAGAAGCACCTTCAAACTTTGTAGTTCCTTTTCCACCCTTAGTCAAATCGGCCAATGTTGCACCAGCAGCCACTTCATAACTAATAGCATAAGGAGGAGTCAAAGGTCTATCTGCATCAGACAAACCAATTGAACCTGTCCCTGTTGGTAACATTTGACACATATATTGTGCAACGTCAGCAGAAGAATCTTTTAAAGCTTTTGATAATTCATCTTGCCATTTTTTGTTATAATTATCTTGTGCTTTACGCAAAGCAGACATAGCGATAGCAACACGATATTGATTTAACAATTTTGGGAAACGTGCCTTTGTTGTATTATCGCGACCTGCATCCCTTCCATTAATTTGAGATAAATCACGACCTTTTATACAATATTGAACTTCTTGATCTGTCTCGATTAAAGATATTGCACGATTAATTGTTCCTGCAATATTATTCAATTCTTCTTCAATAGAACCAATAATCACTTCAGAATTAGGTACATCTTTATTTGCTTTTTTAACTTTTGCAATATAATCGGCAACACCTATTTCCCCTGGAGCTAAAACCCTGTCCCCATCTTTTACATTGCCTGCTGCATCACCAACTTTAATTGATCCAAAAGATATCATACCTGTAACACGATATATATTTCCATCTTTTTGTGGTTTTATAGAGCTGGTTCCTATATATTCATCAGCAGCAAAATTATTACAATCTGTTGTAGATCCACACAATTCCATCATTTTCTTTTCTGCTAAATTCTTACAATTATCCAAAGCCTTATTATCAATGTTCAAATATAAACCCATCAACATAGAATCTAAATCTTCCATTTTAAAGTTTTTGTTTGTTTGTTTACATACAACTAATTTATCAATTGGACAAATATCATGTATGTATTCATAATCCATACCTATACAATTTTGGAAATTTTGACCACATCTATCATCGGAAGTAAAACATTCTTTAACTTCTTGTGTACAAGCATCTACTCGCATAGCGGCTAATTTACTTACAACATATTCCCAAATTTGTGGTTCCATACGTTCACAAGGATCAATTTGAACTTTACAAAAAGAACGTGCCATATCAGGTCTTGCTAAACATGCATCCATAGAAGCAACACCTTTTCCTTCTATATCATCCTTACATGCTTTTTGGATACAATCAGAAATATCCCCCAAACAAGATTGACGTTTTTTAGATTCTATATTAGATTCAGCCAATCTAATAGTCGGGGCTACTTCTCTTAAAAAATCATCCCAAACATTATCGCGAACAGCAACACAACTGTCTAAAACTCTTTCACAAATAAAACGTTTTGATTCTAATATTTCCATAGTTGATGCAGTAATATCATAAGTTTTAACTGTTTTAACTTTTGTTCCTTTTGTACTTACAGCAACATTATTTTGCATATTTTCACCAGCAACAGTAAACACACAATTTTCCCAATCTTTACCGCAAGCATCCGCACCCATCATACATTTTTTATATTCAACCATACATTCACCACGGTTATATTTATTAGATTCAGCTAAACTTTCTTTCAAAGCATTTCTTACTTCTGAATTTGCGGAAGCTAATTCAGATTTTGCTTCTTGTTTTTTTACTTCTACACTGTTTGCAAAACCTTTACAATCTGAAACAATTTGTCTTGAATACATTTTCACTAATAGTGGTAAATCTGTTTCACAAGAATCTTGAATTTGTTGTTTACATAATTTATTAGCAGAATCATATAAAGCAGCACCTTTCTGAGAGAAGATATCCATATCTTCATCCATTTCTGTTAAATCTTCATCATTTTCTTCATCATAAATTGAAGACCACATAGATTTTTTTAATTCATTTTTATCTTTAGTTGCTTTTGTTTGAACAACGTTACCATTTTTATCGTAAGATCTACTGCCATCAAAAACAATATCAGCATTAGCTCCGGCTTTTACTTTTTCAACTTCTTCCATTTTTATACGTTCAGCATCTGATAACATATTTTTGATTTTTTGAACTTCTTCTTGCAAAGCTATTGAATCATCACTACAAGCACAAGATCCACCATCTTCATTATCCATTATACAAAATTGATCCATACAACTGTAATATTTATCATAACATTCTTGATTATATAAACCAGAAGCTTCTGTTTTAGTTCTAACTTTTGTTCCACCTTGGATAGCAGATTGTTTTTTTGCTGTTTTAGCAGCAGCAAAAGAATCTGTTGCATTAAAAACTAATGCAACAGCAATCAAGCTATAAAATATTCTATAAAAATTTTTCATGTATTCTCTCCCCTACAAGAAATATTACATATTTATATCTTCACAAGATTCTATTTCTTGGCAAAATTCTTTCTTACCACCGGATAAAGCACCCAACACACCAGCACCAACGGCACCAACGACACCACCAATAGCAGTACCCCAACCAGCACTTATCATTGTTCCAGCAGAAGCACCAGCAGACAAACCACCAGCAGCAGCTTTCAAAGCAGATGTAGCCTTTGATTCCCCACCTTCTTCACAAACTTGTTGCATACGACAAACATGACAATTACGTAAATCAGGTTGGAAAGAAGAACTTCTTATATACATATAGTTACTTTTAGATTTATCTGGTTTTTCAGGAGCATATGTTTTTAAACATAATTTTTCTGCTTCTTTTAAATCTTTTTTGCGTGACAATTCTGCAATTCTAGAATCTAATTCACGTAAATTACGGTTTTCAGCAGACATTTTTGCTAACAATTTTGCCGTATTAAACACACTTACACCCAAAGCATTTTTACCTTTTAACTTTTTATTAGAAACACTTTGACTGTCTGAACATGCAGCCACAGTTTTATCGTTTTCAAATTGTGTAAAGAATTCTTCTACACTTGCATCAGAATCTTTAATAACTTTTTTACGCAAATCTGACAAGAAAGTATCCATTTCTTCATCATCTTCTGGTATGTTAGACAAAGATTCGACAGATGTTACTATCGGCAAACAGGCCATATCTGTTCCACACACTTTACCCAACTGTTCACCAAAATAATTTACACAACCTTGCAACATTTGATAATCCATTTGCAAAATAGCTGATTGAACAATTATATCAAATTGAACTGCTGTTTTACATGAAGGGAACATATCTTGTGGACACAAAGCGGCAATCTCATAAGGTTTTTTTCCAACACATTCTGGTTTAGTAAAATCTATACCACATTTATCTTGTAAACATTTATCAACATCGTTTTCACAGAATTTAGTTTGTAAATACCCCAATTTGTCATTAACAACCGCTTGAAATCCAGGTATCATTTCATCACATTCTGTAATAATAGGACAAATTCCAGCCGCAACATTCACATCAGATAAACATTCTGCATTTGTAGACGTTGAACAACTTTCTTCCAAACAATATTGTACTTTTGCTAAACATGTTCCACGTTTGTTTTTGTCAGCATACTTTGCAGCTTCTTCTAAAACACTTTTTGATTCTTCTGCCCAATCTTGAACAACATAATCACGAACAGCCATACATTGATCTAATATATTTTCACAAGCATTAGAACGACGTTGTAAAAGTGAAGCATCTAAACAATTTTCAAAATTTGCACCACAACCACCTTTATCTGCAATGCAAGAACGATAAGCTAACAAACATTCACCACGATTATATTTATTTGTTGTATCTAACATTTCCAAACGCGCCTTACGAACTGCAGATTCAGCTATACGTTTATTTGATTCTGCATTTGTCTTTTGGTCTGACAAATATGCATCATAACTTTTACAATCTTGAACAATCATTCTTGTATATAACATTTCTTCCATTTCTGCTTTTTTACCACAAGAAGCTAATTCAGAAGCACAAAAATCTGCAGCCATACCATATAAAGAATCACCTATTTCTTCGTCTTCACCAACACCTTTTTCATCATCATCACCATTTAACCAAGCTGTAAAGCTTATTTTTTTACCAGTAGATTTATTTGTCTTATCAACAAAAACTAAACGAGCTTTTGCACCTAGCTGTTCACGTTCAACACCTTCTGTAAATAATTTATCCGCTTCTTCTTGAATAGCCAAAACTTCTTTAATTTTATTTTTTGCACGATTTATATTGTCTGAACAAGCACAACGTTCACCCTGACTTTCATCTAACAAACAAAAATTATCCATACATTCACGATAAGCATCTCTACAATCTGACGACGATGCAGAAGTATCAGCCGTTTTATCAGACGATGCCGTTGTCGTTTCTGATACATTTGTATTGGTTACAGTTGCTGTATTTGTAGTACTGTTTGAAACAGGGGCAACAGAAACATTACTTTCATAAACATTTTGAACAGGCAAACCACCAACATTTTTATTAACATCATTTAATGTTCCAGGCATTCCATGAACAACCACTGTAGAAATACGCGAAGCAGCTTGGGTATCACGGTTCATACCAACCCTTGCATTTGAATCCCCACGTGTTGCCCCGAAAGAAACAACTGGAAAAATCAGTAAAACTGGTAAAAATTTAAATATTTTCATTTTGCCTTCCCTACATTTTTGTTTTATTTTATCAAAAAAATCACTTCCTTACAAGAAAATTTCTTGCATTTTTATGTTATGATCAATATTATAACAAAAAAATAGAGGTTATAGATGGCAAAAGATGACGTTATTGTTTTTTCCGGTACCGTAGAAGAAAGATTACCAAATACTATGTTTCGTGTTCGTTTGGAAAACGGTCATATGATTTTGGCAACCGTATGTGGTAAAATGCGCAAAGCACGCATTTGGGTGAACGTTGGTGAAAAAGTTCATGTAGAAATGACACCTTATGATTTAGATAAAGGAAGAATTACTTTTGTTGAAAGAACACATGCAAGTACCGAACAAAATCAAAATCATTAAAAAGATCCACAAGAAATTGTGGATTTTTTTATTTTAATTCTTGCTTAAAATATCTTATTTTTGTTATCATTATTAAAAAGTAAAGGATGAGGAAGTTTCTTATAACTTTTTTAAGTGTGTTTTTATGTGTTAATTTTGTTAACGCAGCTACTGTTCGTTCACAAAATGCAGTTGTTCGTTCTGAAACAACAAACACATCTGTTCGGCAAAAAAACACTACAAAAGCAAGATCTACCATATCAAGAATAAAAAACCAAAATACCAGAACAAACAACTCTATAAAAAGAGTTTCTGCCAGAACAGCAACTAATCAAAAAGTAATATCAGGTCGTATTGGAACAACACAAAAAGTTTTATCTGGGCGCAATATAAAAACACAAAACTCAAAAAAAGCACGAGCCACAGCAACAACAAAAACATTTGGAACCAGCTATAATGATTGTCGAGATGCTTATTTTTCTTGTATGGATCAATTTTGTGCTACACAAAATGAAACTTACCGCAGATGTGTTTGTTCTTCTAAATTAAAAAATATTCAAGAAAAAGAACAAAAGTTATCCAATACAGCAAACAGTCTAAAAGATTTCCAAGATTTTAATATTGATGCCATATCAAAAACAGCAGCAGAAGTTACAGCTATGAGTTCTGCATCAGAAGGTGAACAAGCCATAAAAAAAGACACTTCTGACAGTGCAAATACTTTAAGCAACATATCAAGTGTTTTAAATACAACGAAACAAAAATCTTTATCCACACAAGGAACATTGGATATTGGCGGAAATATGAAATCTGTTTGGGGAACAACAGATTTAATAGGTGGTTCAGATATAGCCAACATGACAGGAGAATCTTTATACAATGCGGTACATACCCAATGTGCAGAAATGGTTACAGAAAATTGTACATCTTCTAATTTAACAATGGTGGCTTCTGCATATGGAATGTATATAGAAAACGATTGTACATTACTAGAAGCATCTATAAAATCAAAAACCACAGAAGCAAATGCTGCAATAAGAACAACTCGACATAATATGCAAGATGCAAGGTACGATAATTATAACGCACATAATTCTTTATCTTTAAATGATTGTATTTCAAAAGTTCGTCAAGATATCACTTCTAATACAGCATGTGGAACAAATTATATTCATTGCCTAGACGTAACAGGAAAATATTTAAATTCAACAACTGGTGAACCAATTTATTCTAATGAATTTTTTCAAATATCTAACCAAATTTCTTTATCTGGTGATGTTTTAAACAATAATGCAAACAAATTGTTTATAGATGCTTTAGATAAGAAGCGTCCTTTTGCAAAAACAACTTTAGAATTATGTGAAGACAATTCAGATTATGTATGGAAAGAATTTTTACAACAAGCCTTGGTTGAAATATATCAAGGACAGTTATCCAGAGTTCAATCTGTAAAAGCAGAATGTTTACAAGTTGTAAATGAATGTTACGATGAACAAACTGGTCAATTAAAAGAATTTAGTAATGATTCAGACAAAATATCTTTGGGTTTAACATTGGAAGTTGCTGAAGATATGTGTAAAGAAAAATTAACAGCTTGCAGTAATTTATATGGTGGAGGATCAGAAGGATTAAGTTTATTAGTGAATACTATGAGAGATATTACAGATAAAACAATTGGTCAATCATGTAAGGACTTATTGATAAAATATACAAAAGATATTTGTGCAGTTCCAAACAGTGATTCTGAACATTCTTATCCATATGGATGCAGAACATTTGATCCAGGAGAATCTTTATATGCAAAAAATGGTACATGTAATTCTACATTGGTTAACCCATTTATAAAAAACGATATTGTTATAAACACATCTTCATCAAATATAGATTTTTATTTAGGTTTTGTTGAAACAGATAAATATTACGGATGTTATACTCAAATAGAAGAAAACCAATTACAAAAAGCATATACCTCTTGTAATTCCGGATACTATATGTATTCAAACATAAGCAACGCTAAATTCAATTATTCTGGTGGAAACGATGCAGATGAATGCAGAATTTGTCCATCTGGTTATACTTGTTTAGGTGGAACATCTGCACCACAAGCACAAGATTCAACATTATATACACAATGTGGCACTAATTATATAGGCAGTTTATATCACAAAATGGTAAGATATGCGCTTCAAAATTGTTTGCGTTCATCAAGCGAAAGTACAGTATTACCAGAATATATATTATCTGATGTAAATATTGTTATGAATCAAGTTCAATATGATTTAGTAAAAGAATTATCATCAGAATGTGAAAAGCAGAAAGGTTTATGGGTAGATTTACCATGGCAAGATGAAAATGCAGATGGTATACATGATGCAAATGGTGATAAATTATCACAAGCTTTTTATGCTTATACCGGAACTAGTATTTTATGGGGATATTGCAAAGCCCAATAAAAAAGTTGGTTTAGAAACCAACTTTTTTATTTTAGTATTTATGCAACTTTTTTATTTTCTGCATATATTTCCACAGGTGCTTTTTTATTATTAACAACTTCAGCATCTATAACTATTTCTTGTAAATCTTTTTTATCAGGAGCTTCAAACATAGGTTGCAATAAAATCTTTTCTAAAATAGAACGCAACCCTCTGGCACCTGTTTTTCTTTTTATTGCTAAATCAGCAATTGCTTGCAAACCATCTTTTGTTATATTTAATTTTATTCCATCCATTTCTAACATAGCAGTATATTGCTTTACAATTGCATTCTTTGGTTCTGTTAAAATCTTTATTAACGCTTTTTCATCCAAAGGCTCTAAAGTTGTAATAATCGGCAAACGACCGATTAATTCTGGAATAATACCAAATCTTACCAAATCAGCAGATTGCACTTCACTTAATCTATTTTTATTTTCTCGTTCTTGTTTATCAGAAACCTCTGCACCAAAACCTATTCCTGCACGTGCAGATGTTCTTGATTCTATAATTTTATTTAAACCATCAAAAGCACCACCACAAATAAATAATATCTTGCTGGTATCCAATTGAACAGTAGATTCACCAGGATGTTTACGCCCTGCTCCACCAGCTGGCACGTTAGCCACGGTTCCTTCTATTAATTTCAATAAAGCTTGTTGAACACCTTCACCAGAAACATCACGTGTCAAAGATGGGTTTTCAGATTTACGTGATATTTTATCAATTTCGTCAATATAAATTATACCACGTTGTGCACGTTCAACGTCAAAATTTGCATTTTGTAATAAACGAGTTAACACAGATTCAACATCATCACCAACGTATCCAGCTTCTGTTAAAGTGGTAGCATCAGCAATTGCAAATGGAACATCTAAAACACGAGCCAAAGTTTGTGCAAATAATGTTTTTCCTGTTCCTGTTGAACCAATCATCAAAATATTAGATTTTTGAATTTCTACATTAGATGCAACAGATGCAGTATTTCTTTTATAATGATTATATACTGCTACAGATAAAGTCTTTTTTGCATCATCCTGACCAATTACATATTCATTTAAGTATTTATAAATTTCTGATGGTTTTGGTAACTTTTCAGAATCTTTACTTATTTGTATTTGTTTATCATCTGCCATAATATCATTACAAAGATTTATGCATTCATCACAAATACAAACATTACGACCACTAACTAATTTTTTTACTTCGTATACAGACTTACCACAAAAGCTGCAGAACTGTTGTGGTGTTTCTGGTGTATTTTGTTTTTTATCGTCACTCATCTTTTATAACCTTGAAATAAAAAATATTACTTACGAGTTAAAATTCCATCAATTAAACCAAATTTCTTTGCAGCCTCTGCATCCATCCAATTATCACGTTCCATAGCTTCAAAGACTTCTTTTTCTTTACGACCTGTAAATTCAGACATTTGTTTTATAATAACCTGTTTTACACGTTGTGTTTCACGCAAAGATATTTCCATATCTGTAACTTGACCTTGGGTTCCAGAAGATGGTTGATGAATCATAATTTCTGTATTTGGCAAAACAAAACGTTTACCTTTTTCACCAGCAGCCAACAATACAGAACCCATAGAAGCAACCAATCCCATACCAATTGTTGAAACTTTTGGTTTTATATATTGCATTGTATCCATAATTGCCCAACCAGCAGTCACATCACCACCAGGTGTATTAATATACAAAGAAATATCTGCATTTGGATTTTCTGATTCTAGAAACAATAATTGTGCCACAACAGTATTTGCCATTGCTGCTTCAATTGGACCAGAAATCATAACAATTCTATCACGTAACAAACGAGAATAAATATCAAAAGAACGTTCACCACGTGGAGATTCTTCAATCACTACAGGTACTAAAGACATAAGCAAAACCTCTTTTTACTCTGAATTATAACATAAAATTACCCGATTCGCTAATTTTATAGTTTATAAATAGGGATTTTTTGCAAAAATGCAAGACTGTTATAAATTTATTTTATCAAAACAGATATTCCCGGCAATTCTTTACCTTCTATAAATTCCAAGAAAGCACCGCCACCAGTTGATACATATGTTATATTGTTAAAGACGCCACAATCATTTAATACCGCAACAGTATCGCCGCCACCAACTACACTTTCTATATCACCAGATTTTGTAAATTCACTTAAATTTTTTGCAAAATTATAAGAGGCCTTTCCCCACTTTTCCCCCCATTCAGTGACACCAAAAGAACCGTTCCAAAAGACTGTTTTAACTTCTTTTAATAATTGTTTATTACGTTCTATAGTCTTTTCACCATCATCCATTATCACATCATCATCACGAATTTCTTTACAATCACGATTTATACGATTTTCGTCTTTTGAAAAAGATTTTCCAACACCTTTGTCCAAAGGTAACAAAACTTCACAATTATGTTTTTTTGCTGTATTCAATATATCCAGCGCAACATTTGCCATATTTTCTTCATATAAAGAATTTCCAACTGGCATTCCCAACGCAAAATTAAATGTTGTTCCCATTGCACCACCAACAACAATTTTATCTGCGATAGAAACTAATTTTTTTAATACACCTATTTTTGTTGAAACTTTGCCTCCACCTACAAAAGCAACCAATGGTCTTTTTGGATTTTCCATAAACAGAGAAATATTTTTTATTTCTTTTTCTAATAATAAACCAGCATAAGAAGGTAAATATTTAGTAACACCAACAACACTGGCAGCTGTACGATGTGAAACCGCGAATCCATCATTTACATAAATGTCAAAACCAGATGCTAATTTTTTTGCAAAATCATCATCATTTTTTTCTTCGCCAGGATAAAAACGTAAATTTTCTAACAAAACAATATCACCATCTTGCATAAAAGACATGAAATCTTTATTCAAACAATCATCTATAAAAGGTATGTTCATATATTCTGCTACAATACGCAAAGAAAGACTTTCGTTTTTTTCACCTTTTGGTCGTCCAAGATGCGAACAAATCACAACCTTTGCACCAGCTTGTGATAAATATTTTATAGTTGGCAAAGAAGCGTTTATACGAAAAGCATCTGTTATTTGCCCGTCAACAATCTGCACATTAAAATCTTCACGTAATAAAATATATTTACCACGAACATCTAAATTTTGAATATTACGAATTTCCATTTTTATCAATCCTTTCTTTAATTGGACGATATGACTTTCTATAATATTCATTTATACCATATTTATCAATTGCTTGCAAATGTTGTTGTGTTGGATATCCTGCATTTTTATCCCAACAATATTCTGGAAACTGTTTTGATAAATCGCCCATTATTCTATCACGAGTAACCTTAGCAATAATCGAAGCTGCAGCAATAGATAAAGATTTTGCATCACCTTTTACCACGGCTTCACCTATTAAACCTTTTGGCATTTTATTACCATCAATTAAACAATATTCTGGTTTTATATTTAATTTATTAACAGCACGTGTCATTGCCGTTAACGATGCTTGTAAAATATTTAATTCATCTATTTCAGATGCACTGCATTCTGCAACAGCCCATATAACATCAGGATTATTTACCAACCAATCATATGCTATATTGCGTTGTTTTTCTGTCATTTGTTTAGAATCAGAAATTAATGGCATACTATCAAATTCATATTTAGTAAAAATAACAGCCCCAGCAACAACTGGTCCACATAACGGTCCACGGCCTGCTTCATCAACACCGGCAACGATTTTTTTGCAACAATTTTTTTCTATAGAAAAATCAGGGACACTGCGCATGATTACAAAGTATATCTGTTATAAATTTGTTGTTGAACATATTCATCTTCACTGTTGTAATATGGCCATTTACCATCAGATAAATCTTTTAATTCATTTAAAGGCTGATTTAATCTGGCATGATATAACCACAAATTAGACATAACACGCTTTATATAATTTCTGGTTTCATAAGCAGGGAAACTTTCTACATACAATAAAGGGTCCGATGTTGAAAATGTTTTTTCAAATTTAACTAAATTTCCCATCCCTGCATTATAAGCAATCAACATTTTTATGATGTTATTTTGAATCATCTGATGCTGTAATAAATCAACAATAAACTGTTGACCAAGAAACATATTATGTTAAGGATTTGACATATCTATATCAGACATTTTTACATCATTTTTACGTGCAACACGTTTTGCTGTCCCTGGCATAATTTGCATTAACCCATTCGCACCAGCATTGGATTTTGCGTTTGGTTTAAAACCACTTTCTTGTTTTGTAATTGCCAGCAACAAAGCTCTATCTATGGACCAACCACCCAAAGGTTCCCAATCAGGCAATGGATATTGTGCAGAATAAATAATATCATCATTAATTTCTAATACCCCCCTATCACGCATTACACCTGATACTAAAATAGAAACACTTGGCAAACCATATAAAGAAGAAACAGCATTAACAGCATGTAACATTTTATCTGATGATTTTGCTGTTACCAAATATTTTAAATATTGTTCAGCCCTATCTTTACGACCAACCTGAATCAAAGCCAAAGCCTTTTTACCATATTTATTTTGTTGTAATTCAATTATATCTTCATCAGAACAATCTTGATCAAAAAATTCATATTCCGGGGTATCACCCAACATTGTTGCAGCCAAAGCACCATAGAAAGACATGGGATAAGCAGCTGCAATTTTCCAATATTCTTTTGCAGATTTTGAATTTCCCATTAAATCAAAAACACGACCTGCCCAAAAAGCAGCTTCTGTTTTTCTGGCATTGTTTATATGATTCAATTTTAAAATTTCTGTAAAATATTTTTGACTTTCTTTATATTTTTGTTCTTTAAAATATAATAACCCCATTGTCCACAAACCATATTCTGATTTTGCATCACTGGCAACAAATCCCCATTTTTTTGACAATTCATATTCACCATTTGTATAATACAAAAAAGATAAACGACCGGACAATCTTCCATAATCTGCTTCTGAAATTTTATTTTTAAAAGATTTGGTTTCTAATATATTTCTTGCTGTCTTAGAACTGCCAGAACGAATCGCTTTTTTAAATTTATCTATTTGTTTAGTAACACTGGAATTATATGTTTTTGCAGTCCAATTTTCTGATTGTGCAGTTTCAATATGATCTGTTCCTGTTATAATAGATGGCACAACTGCTTTACGAACCGTAGCTTGTTTTATTTTTGCCATCTTTGATAATCTTTCAGCGCCAGGCATATCATAATATTTATCCATCCAAGATTTTAATTCTGCACCACGAGTATGATATGTTTTAGAAATAAATCTTTGATACAAAACTTCGTTCATCAAAAATTTATCTGTTAATTTATTTTCTAGTCTTGTAGCAGTTTCTATTTTTTCTTTATCTTGTAACATAAAAATTTGTGCATAAATTGCAGCATCTTCATCAGTTAATACCTGCAAGTATTCAGTTGCAAAACTTTGAACTGAACAAAATACAGTTAATAAAAGAACTAATATTTTTTTCATGAATCAAAATAATGAAGTTTTTGGTAATTTACAAACCATAGCATCATCTTCTGCTTCTGGTATTTGACTGATAATCTTTTTGAAATCTGCAACTTTAGAAAATTTTCTGTACACAGAAACAAATCTTATAAAAGCGATAGGATCCAAATTCAACAAAGAATCTGAAACCATTTGTCCAACTTGGATACTGGTAACGGTATCATCGGCACTTTCTGTTTCTAAACGTCTTTGTATAGAAGCAACCAAACGTTCAATTTGATCATCTTTGACATCACGATTACGGCAAGCCAATTTTATACTGCGAAATAATTTTTCTCGATCAAAAGCTTCTGTTTTTCCACTGTTTTTTACAACAACCAAATCACGCATTTGAACGCGTTCCACAGTTGTAAATTTAGCACCGCATTGATTACAAACGCGCCTGCGTCTTATAACCGCATCGCCAATATCAGGACGGGAATCCGCCACTCTGCTGTCTGTAGAATTACAATATGGACATCTCATGTTTAATAACGGTAGAAAAAAATCATCTAAAAGTAAAGTATATTTTATATCACAAAAAAATTGCTTTTTTATAAAAATCAAGTGTTTTTTTTTATAAACCGATTCGCTAGGAACTTTTTTATAAGCCAAAAATATGATAAAATACATTAAAAGAACTGGGTAGAAAATACCAGAGTGAGAGAAAACAATGCAAAAATATTTGAACCAAATTTTATGTGGTGATTGCATCGAAATAATGCGTAAAATTCCAGACGCATCCGTTGATGCAGTTTTTGCAGATTCTCCATATAATTTACAATTAGGCGAAAAAACTTTATACAGACC
Organism: Alphaproteobacteria bacterium; assembly: GCA_017528045.1. Classification (GTDB taxonomy): domain Bacteria; phylum Pseudomonadota; class Alphaproteobacteria; order Rs-D84; family Rs-D84; genus Enterousia. Next base: position 18,171 of record JAFXPG010000006.1, read on the forward strand.
AGAAGACCAAACCGCGGCACGTGCAGTTCGTGACAGCTGGGATTTTTTTGAATCTAACGAACAATACGATGAATTTACACGTCAGTGGATGCGTGAATGCAAACGCATATTAAAACCAGACGGTGCAATGTGGGTTATTGGTTCTTATCATAATATTTTTCGCATAGGGGCTATTTTACAAGACATGGGTTTTTGGATTTTAAATGATATAGTTTGGGTAAAAACTAATCCTATGCCTAATTTCCGTGGGACACGTTTTACCAATGCTCATGAAACATTGATATGGGCAACACCAACAAAAACCGGTAAATACACATTTAATTATGAAACAATGAAAAAATTAAATGGCGGAAAACAAATGCGTTCTGATTGGGACATAAACATTTGTTTAGGGGAAGAACGTGTCAAAGGCGAAGACGGGAAAAGTTTACATAACACACAAAAGCCTATGGATTTATTAAGACGCGTTATATTATCTTCTACTAAACCAGGAGATATCATACTAGATCCTTTTGTTGGTTCCGGTACAACAGCCGCTGTAGCGAAAGAATTAGGACGTCAATTCATTGGTATTGACCGCGAAGAAACTTATGTCAAAGCGGCACGTGAACGTGTAGATAACATAACACCAATAGATTTATCTGATATAGAAGTCAGTGCACCAAAACGCGAAGCAATCAAAGTTGCTTTCCGTGAATTAATAGATGCAGGACTTTTATATGTTGGTCAAACATTATTAAGTCCACGTGGGGAACGTGTTATGATTACCCAAGACGGTCAATTAATGCACAGCTTATATGGCAAAGCATCAATTCATGTTATGGCTGCACGAATTCAACACAGTGTCAGTTTTAATGGTTGGGATTATTGGTCTGCACAAAAACAAGACGGATCATTGGTTGCCATAGATGAATTAAGAAAATATTTACGCGATATAAAACAAAATATGAAGAAAGCCGCTTAATAAAAAAAACTATATATAAAAAAAGAACACCTTTTGGTGTTCTTTTTTATCTTACATCCACAAATCATTTTGCAGATTTCTTTTGGTCAAAGTTATAACACATTGCTTCCAAGCTGTTTGAATAAGTTGCATTTGAACCTGTGCCACTTGGAATTGCAGAATCTGGTAAATGTAAATTCCATTTGATATAGAAATCTTTCAAAGAATCTATGGTATAAGATTTACCCAAAGCAATAGAATTCAAACCATCACCAACTTTGCAAGTAATATGACTGCGTTCTACGAATGCTGTAATCATTGTTGCCAAACCACCTGCCCCAGCACCAGCTGCAGCACCAATACCCAAACCTTTACCAATTTCTTTACCTTTATTTGGTTCTGAACCTTTGTTTGGTAAGATTCTAGCCAATAAAGATTTCAAACTTTTTATTTCTGCTGCTATTTCATCTTTTGTTTTACATCTGCCATCAAAATCACAGTAAGGTGTTTCTGATTCTATCATTAATCCCAATTGTAAAGGTTTGAAAGAACACACTTTCAATTTTTCTTTTACTGCATTATAAACATCTTCATCACAACCAATAGCAGTAAGTTGAGCATTGGTAAGGTTCCCTTCTGATTTACACATTTCCTTGATAAGTTTTTGTTTAACATCTTGTGTTATAAGGTTATTTTCAATAGTAATTTTTATTTCATTATCACACTTTTCCATTGCATCTTCATACAATTTTATTTTTGAATTTAAATATACAATGGAACGACATCCTTCTTCATCCATATTTAATATGTCGTCATTTGTTGCAAATACAGGTGTTGATTTTGCTGTATCTACAACAACTTTATCACCTGATCTATCAAGGACAACATTTGAATAAGCAAATGACCTTAATAAATCCTGGTCATTTTTATTGCCAATATTTGCCACCAATTTCTTTATGAATTCAGGATTATTACAAGCATCACCATCATTAAGATCATCATATTCTGCTTTCTTTTTAGCATAAACCCCTGCCCCAGCAGCAGCATCAATAGAAGCCCCCAAAACAGTTCCACCACCAACACCAATTACAGCAGCAGTTTTTGTATCATTCAACAAAGAAAATCCGAACAAATCTTTACTGCATGTAAAAGAAGATCCTGCTTTTTGCCATACTTCTGCAACATTATCGTTACCAACAGCACCAAACAACCAACTGTTTGTAATATTCTTATCTTTGTTATAAGCCCCAACACGGATTAAACATTCTGCTTTTGTTGCATCCCAACGTGCATAATGACCACGATTACCATCGTATCCTGTGGTATTAAGAACAACACCTTGTGGATTATCTTTGCTTAATGTACCACCATTTGCTGAATTATAAGCACCGATACCTTTATTATATTCTGCGTTAACATCGTTTTGGTCAGACACGGCGGCAAATGCAGCACCGTATGTATTTTTATCTAATAACAAACAAGTATTTTCAGCCTGATTTGGTGTCAAACCTGTTTTACGTAAAACGAAATTATAATATTCTGGTTGAACAACACGACAGTTAAAATCCATCCAAACATCTGTATTGGAAGCATAAACAGATTTACAATCTTCACGAACATCTTTAATACATTTATCTACAACATCTTGGCATAATCTCATACCAGACATAATAGAATTACGAACTTCTTCGTTATACATATCATTTAAACCAGAAGGCAAAGCCCCAGAATTAATACAATTCAAAAGATCGTTACGACACATTGATGCCGTATATTCAGAATTTTTTACCCCACCATCTTCACATTCTTTCACTGGTTCTGGTTCTGGGGTTGGAGTTGGGGTTGGTGTAGGAACGATATGTTGTGTTTGAACAACTTGTACTGGCACATCAGTAGTTGTAACAGCAGGATTATTAATAACAGATAAACCCGTGACATTTTGTACAGGCATACGTGCAGAAGCATTAACCATTGTCACACTTGGCATCATACTGCGATTACCATTACGACCATTATCAGCAGCATAACAAGCACCAAAAGCCGCCAACACAGCAACACTGACCACAGATTTTCCAAACACATTTATTATTTTCATAATCTTTCCCCCAAATTCTTATGCATAATATTATATCATACACACAGGTTAAAAAAAAGCGTTTTTTAAGAAAATCAGATACGATAAAAATCTTTTTATATATTGACAAACTGTTATTATTGTCTATAATATTAATATGTTAAAATTATTAAATTTTTTAAAATCTAAAAAATACGTTATCCAATGGACGATTGGATATTTTGCTTTTGCATGGTTATTTTTTAAATTTATATTTAATTTTGATATATTTTTAACAAATCATTGGATTAAATTTTTTCATTCACATTTTAATGGGTTTATTGGAAATGTATTTTGTTTTTTTGTATATTCACTTATACCAATATACATTGCAACAACAATGGTAGTAAACAGAAAAAATACACTTTTAATAAAAATACCATTGATAGATAAAATTTTTGAATTTATATCAAAATTTTTTCCTCAAAAAGAAATACAAAAAGAACCAGAACCAGAACCAGAAATTTCTACTGAACCAGAAACATTTGAATATCCACAAGATTTACCACCTGAATTACGTGTTCCATTTATGCGAGCAAAACAAAAAATCAAAATATCGTCCAGCGTTTCTGTATATAATAAAATACAAAATACTGAAAACATAACAATTCAAAACGCATCTGAATCTTTCAGTGAAATATTACCAACAGATTTTGATATTCCTGAATCAGATTCTAATTCTTTGCCTGACTTTAATCCAGAAAATGATTTTGTTCCAACTTTTACAGATATAAATTTTGACGATGAACCAAAACCAGAAAAAAAAGAAAATTACACAACAAAATATTTTGATGAAAAACATATAGATTATGAAATTTATAAAGATTTTATAAAAACAGATAAACATTTAATATATGAACATAATGATGGTGATTTTTGGATAATGGATGAAAACGATTGGTTTGCATCTGGAAAGCAAATTGATTCCCCTGTTCCAGAATTAATTGATACAGCAAAACAAAATGGATTGATACCGATATTATATTTACAATCACAAAATATTATGGACATAGAAAATACAATAAATACATTTGAAAATATGGGTGTCCGTGTAATAAAAAGTTTGGAAGAATTAAATTAAAAAAACACCCAAATGGGTGTTTTTTTAGAACTGTGTTTCGGTACAACGTTCATCTACAAAATCTTCTGTCTCCCATTTTTTGCAATTTCTATCAGAAAATATATGCCATGCAGTTTTTTTACATTTCATATGCGAAATACATTTTTTACATTTCATAGTTTCTTCATCAAAATCTGTGGTGATTTTTTCACGATAATTCCATTCATTTGCAAAATATTCGCCATGATTATTAACTTTCTGGTTTTCTTGACCTATCATCATATTGGCATTTTCTTGTTTTATATAAGATTCTTCAGATAACGCAACACCTGTGGCAATCATAGCACCAGCAGTAGCAACGCCAATACCAGCACCAACAGCAGCACCAACAGCAGCTGTCGCTGCGGCAGCAGATGCAGCAGCAGCAGATGCTGCTATTGCAGCGCTTGTTGCAGCAGCAGATGCACCAATAGTAGCCGCTGTTGCAGCACCCATACCAGCTGTTAAAGCTGCCGAAGTAGCTAAAGACCCTGAGATAGCAGCCAAACTGGCTGTAGCACTAGCGGTAGCTGCTGCTGCACCCGCTGCCGCACCACTAGCTAAAACAGCACCATTTGCCGCCATAAAACTTCCGATAACCCCTCCAGCTACGCCAGCCGCAGCTCCACAAGTGAATACAGTAGCTACAACTATTGCCGCAACAACAATTATACCTATCAAAATCTTTGCCCACAACGATTGACCAACCGGTGCTTTGGCAAATGCTGATAAAGCCGCCATATTAACACATGCTTCACGAGCAACCGTAATTTCAACATCATGTTGATTTGCATCTGCAATCTTTGCCAAACGTTCGGATATTTTTACCAAATCTTGTTGCATACGATCAGTCAATTCATCATATTTTGCATAATAATTATTACGTGCTTGATTTAGTGCAGTCGTTGCCATTTGTCTGCGAATTGTGTTTGCCATTTTTGGAAAACGAACTTTGTTTTTACCAAATTTATCTGTGACACCTTCGATTTCACGTCCATTTATACAGAATTGAACCCATTGATCTTGTTCAACCGAAGTTATCACACGATTAATATCACCTTGTAATTGTTCCAAAGTTGAACGAACACGATTTTTTTCTTCGTCTGATATTTTTTCTTTTGTTAATTCATCCATATATTTATCTATATCAACATACCCTTCATCATTGATTTCAACAAATTCCCATTTGATAACACCGGTTATAACACCTGCAAATGGTTTTACTGGGCCCATTTCACCATCTTGTGATCCATGAACACGTCCCAATTCTGCATCGGAAATATGATCAATATCGGCACGACAATCAAACCATTTGAAACCTTCGGTTGAATCTGGGGAATCAGTTGTATATTGACAAACACTGTAATTCAAAGCATCCGCACCAACATGTGGTGCAACAGCAAAACTTTGACATGTTTCACCAGCGCAAACTTCATCCATTGCCCTGTCTACTGCGTTTTCGCATGTCTGCAACATTTCATTATCAATATTTAAAATTACGCCTTCGATAATTTGTGCAACTTCATCATAAATTGCTTCACCTTTGACAGCTTCAGCCCCATATACTTTTTCACAACCTGTTAATTTATCATACGGACACATACGCATAATTATATTTGTATCCAAACCAATACATTTTGAATAATCGGAACCACATCTGTCATCACTTTGCATACAAGTTTTAATTTCTTCTGTACAAGAATCAACACGCATAGCTGATAATTTCGCCAACACAGATGGCCAAAGGGTTGACGCTTCTGGATTATCATAAGAACCACCGGTAGCAGCCAAACAAGGTTCCATTTCAACTTTGCAAAAACTTTTCATAGATTCTGGTCTTGTTAAACACATATCATAAGAATCATTTCCATCTATGTTTTCTTTACAGGCTTTTACAAAACAATTTGATATATTATCTAAACAAGATGTTCTGACGTTTGATTCTGCTGTTAATTCAGCTAATTTAATATCAGCCACACTGTTTCTTAAAAACATATCCCAAACTTGATCTTTAACGCTTACACAACTGTCTAAAACCCTTTCGCAAATATATTTTTTAGAATCTAAAACATCCATAGTTGATTGAGCAATCATTATCGAAGCGTTTGGACCCGATACAGCAACAGTTGCTGTTTCACCAGAATATATTTTATCTTTTGCAACAGTTCCAACACAACCTGTAAAATCTTTGCCACATTCAGCATCTTTTTGCATACAAGATGTAAATTCAATTACACATTGACCCAAATCATATTTATTTGTTTCATTATATTGTTCCAAAGCTGCTGCACGTACAGATTTTTTTACTTCCGCACGTCTGTCTTGACTGGCATGTTGTTGTTCAACCAAAGCGTTTTCAAAAGCCGCACAATCTGATTTTATTTTTTGTGTGTACATATTTGAAATTAAATTAACTTGCGCTTTGCATTCTGGAATTCTTTCCATACATAACTTATGCATTTCTGAACGCAATTTATCACCCACAGAATCATATGTCACAGAATCAGAATCTAAATCATCCACATCATCATCTGCATCAGAAAAATCAGATTGAATTATATCAGAACCATATTTTTGTTCATCTAATACACTTTCAGTGGCTTCCAACATACGTTGGCTTTGAATATCTTTCTTTTTGATTTTATCTAATTTTGCATTTAATTCTGTGATTTTATTACTGCATTGGCAACGACCACCAGAATCGTTATCTATAATACAACCAGCATCCATACAAGCTTCGTATTTTTCTTGGCATGAAGAAGATTTTGCTGTCGATTCTTGTACTTTGGTTCCTATATTAATTACTTTTTGATTAGTAGCCGCACGCTTTTTAGTATCATTTTTCGCAGTATTATTCTTGGTATTTTTTGTATTATTTGTTTTTGTATTTTTTTGTGCGACCGTTGTATTGCTGCGTGCACTTGGACGCGTTGCAGAATACACCGGCCCTGCAATAACAGTTAACGCAAAAATAACAGCAAAAAATCTTATAAACTTTTTCATATTTTAATATTGAATATCTTCACAAGTTTCTTGTTCATCGCCCCATTTTTTACAATAACTTGTTCTTGTTTTTTCACATTGTTGTGTTCTTACACATTTATGACAAGATAAAGCTTCCATATTAAATGTTGTAATAACACTGCGTTTGAAATTATATGTAGATGCAGCACTTTGTCCGGTTAATTTATCACTGCTGGATGTAGTGTTAACTTTTTGATTCGCCCTGCTGCCCATGGCACCACCCATAGAAGCATCTTCACCCAAAGCAATACATGCTTTTCTGGCCCAATCTTGTTTGTTGGCTTTATCATTTTTACCTTCAATTTCAGAAATACGTTCAGATATTTTTATTTCATCTTCTAAACGTTTTTGATGTAATTCATCAAATTTATTATAATAATTTTGTTTAGCTAATCTTAAAGCAGAATCAACAATTATATTACGATAAGATTGTGTTATATTTGGAAATCTGGCGTTATCTTCTTTACCTATCATTTGTGTAAATCCAGAATCATCAGACAAACCTTCTACTTGACGTCCGGTCATACAATATTGAACTTTTGGATCGGATTCTATTGCAGAAATTGCATTCTTAATAGACGATGACAAAGCAGATATTTCTGTTTTAACTTTTTGTTTAAATTCATCATCCAAAGGATTAGACTTTTTAATACCTTCATAATATTCTTCAAATTCTGTAATACCAGAAGCATCTTCTTTTGCAGCTATATTTTCCCACAACAATTCACCAAAGATTACACCATAAAAGTCTTTTCTTTCGTGTTTTGTTTGTTTCATATTGACATCACGTGTTGTTTTACCCAATTCAATATCTGTAATCATACCTTCGTTTTGTTTACAATTTACATATGCATCTCTATCCAAATCATCTTTACCAATTTCACAGAATTTCAATTCTAAACTTCTGCTGCCAACACCTTTATCTACGGCCAAATTATCACAATTTTCTGTATCACCACAAACTTTGACCATTGCTTCTTCTACTGCTTTTTGACAAGCAGTTAACAAAGAATTATCAACATTTATCAAAATACCATTTGCAATTTTTTCTAATGTTTCACGAACAGTTTCACGTTGGTTATTATATTCACTGTAACAAGCGGTCAATTTATCTTCTGGACATAAACCGGCAATATCATCATTATCAAACCCAATACATTGTGAATAATCTTCACCACATCTGTCATCACTTTGTAAACATTGTTTAAATTCTGTTGTACATGCATCAACACGCATAGAAGATAATTTAGATAAAATTCCATTCCATAAACTGGATGTATCTGGTTCTTCATAAGTTCCACCGGTTGCATTTAAACATGGTTCCAATTGAACTTTACAGAAAGATTTATAATTGTCTGGACGTGATAAACACATATCATAAGAACCATCAGGATCTTTTGGATCCATATGTTCTTTACATGCTTTTAAATGACAATCTGAAATATCAGCCAAACAATTTGTTCTTAAATTTGATTCCGCTGCTAATTCAGCATTTTTAACATCAAAAGCAATATCACCCAATACAACATCCCAAACCTGATCTTGAACAGCAACACAATTATTCAAAACAGTTTCACACATAGGTTTTTTAACCAACAAAACATCCATAGTTGCAGCAGCAATCGAAACAAAACCAATTTTAACTTGTGATAATTTATTACCTTTCATATTTTCAGATGCAGCCAAACTTACACAACCCGTGAAATCTTCGCCACAACCAGCCGTTGTTTTCAAACAATTTTTAAATTCAATAGCACATTGAGCCAAATCATATTTATTAGAATCTTTGAAATCTTCCAAAGCAGCAGTTCTGACCGTAGCTTTGGCTTCTTCCAACTTTGCATTACTTTCAGATTTTTGTTGTTTAATAGAATTTTCAAATGCCGCACAATCACCTTTGATTTTTTGTGTGTACAACATTTTTGTAAAATCTTCTTTGGCTTTACATTTATCTGGAACCTGACTCCAACACATATCCATAGAATATTTATATAATTCATCACCTGTTTTATCAGAAATATCTGTTCCACCTAATGAAAAAACTTCCTCTTCTTCTTCATCGTCTTCAGCAGTGGCAAATTGTTTATTCCAATCATCTAAACTGACAGATTTTTTTGTATTATCTGCAACCGGTGTTCCATCTAACGATTCGTCAGCAGCATCTTTTTTTGCTTTTTCAAAAGCTTTTTCAGAAGCAGCCAACACATCACCAGCGGCTTTGCCGTATTCAATATGATCTGTTCCATATGTAGCAATCGCATACGCTTCTTCATTCACAGCCATAATTTCATTTAATTGAACCATCAAATCATGATGTTTGTTACTGCATTGACAACGACCACCGGAAACATTATCAACAATACAGAAAGCATCCATACAGCCAAAATAAGATTCTTGACATTCTTCATCTACTAAATTGCTTGTCTGTGCGGCAGAAATTTTAGTTCCTGTATTAACAACTTTCTGGGTAGAAGCAGCACGTGCAGCATTTGTTTTTTTAGAAGACGTATTTTTATTTGTATTTTTATTATTATTTGTTTTGTTGTTTGTTTTGTTAGATGTTGTTGTTTTTGTGTTCGAAGAACCTGCTTTTTTCTTAACAGGTGCGGCATCTGCGTTAACACACATAACAGACAACATTGCCAAAACAGACACAAAAAATTTGAACATAAAAAATCTCTCCGTATATATACTTAAATTATTATATCACATTTTTAATATACAAAAAAACGAAAATTTGAAAAATAAATAAAAATTTTAAATAAAAAACACCGCCCAAACGGGCGGCATTTTTATCTATGTTCCAAAGCATATTGATGTTGTGCTTCTAATTTAATTTTATCTGATTCACTAACACTAGCACCACTTTTAAAACCGCCTGTCAAAGCATCTTCTCGATTATATTTATGCAATTGCAACTGAGTAGTTACGCTGCCAGCTTTTTCCCATTGACGTCTGCAACGTGGCGATATGTAATATGGACAACGCCATTGTATTGTTTCCAGATTACAAATATTTGTTTGTGTATCATACTTTGGTTCTACACTTGTTGCAAATTTAGCATACCTTCCGAAATCACCAGTGACCGCACGTGCAGAACAAGAAGCACTGTTAACTTCATCTTGTGCAGCTTCGCCTGCGCCATCAATTCGTGCCAAACGATCATTAATTGTTTTTTGAGCTTTGTCAAATTTTTCATCCAAAGAACCCAAAGCTTTCGAATACGAAGTTCTCATATCATCAAACAAAGAAGAAATCATAATATCTTTTTTATTATCCAATAAATTTGGAAAACGTGCAACATCGGCTCCTTCTTTACCAAATTTTTCTCCATCAAACCCTTGGACTTTACGTCCTTCCATACAATAAACAACTGTTGGATCAGATTTTATAGCATTAAATTTAGAATCTAACGACGTATTCAACTGATTAACTACAGTGTCTAACCAATTAGTACTTTTGTAATAACGGTTATCACCATCAGATGATAAAGTTTCGTTGTCAGTTAATTTAGATTCAAATTTATGTTCATTATCGCTAAAATTTATTCCAGATAAATCAAACATTCCTGTTACCGTCGGAATAACATGACCTTCTAAAACATATTGTGCATTAAATCCATCTGCTGTGTTTGAACAAATATAATTTTCATTTATATCTGTAGTATTTTCTTTTCCAAACATGCATACTTGAACATTTAAATTATCTTTAAATATTTGATCATTAAATGTCAAAGATGGACATTCTTCAGCACTGCCACATACTTTGATCATAGCATTATCAGCAGCCTTTTGACATATTGTTAACATATTATTATCAATATTCAAAGCAATACCTTGTGCAACTTCTGCAATATATTTACGTATATCATCTGGTGTTTGATCTTTACCATTTTTTTCTTTACAAGCTGTTAATTTATCGGTTGGGCACAATTCACCAATTGAATTAGTATCCAAACCAACGCATTTTGAATAATCTTTACCGCAAACATCATCAGACATCAAACAATTTTTAATTTCTGATGTACAAGCATCAACACGCATAGCAGATAATCTCGCTGTGATACCAGCCCACAATCTAGAATTCTTAATAGATTTTTCATCACCCAATGTTCCACCTGTTGCATTGATACATGGTTCCAATTTAACTTTACATAAATCAACTACCAACATAGGATCAGATAAACACATATCATAAGAACCATCTGGATTCTTTGGATCCATATATTCTTTACATGCTTTTTGGAAACATTCAGAAACATCACTGATACAGTTGCTTCTTAAATTATCTTCTGCGATTAATTCAGCAGATTTCAAAGTTGGTGCAATATTTGCCAAGAAAGTATCCCAAACTTTATCTTGAACTTTCTTACATTGTTTCAAAACACTTTCACACAAAGGTTTTTTAGCTGTGATTTGATCAATAGTAGCAGCAGCCAAAGTTATACTTGATACCGCACCCTTAATTGTTGTTTGTTTTGCTTGTTTATTTTTTTGTTTATCACCTTTTGCTTGTGCAGAAACTTTTACATTTTCAGCTGCGGCCAAAGTTACACATCCTGTAAAGTCTTCTTGGCAGCCCGCTGTTGTTTGCATACATTCTGTGAAACGCAATGTACATTGACCCAAATCATATTTATTTTCATTTTGGAATTCTTCTAATGCTGTATCACGTAAAGCTTTTTGAGCTGTTTGTAATTTTTGTGTACTTGCATTTTTTTGTTGTTTCAAAGAATTTTCGTATGCTGTACAATCTGATTTAATTTTTTGAGCATACATCATTTGTAACATAGAAGCTGATTGTTTACATTGTGCTGGAACCATAGGTGCACACATTTGTATAGATACTTTATACAAAGCATCACCTGTTTTATCTTGCAGAGCTTGTGTAGCATCAGTATCAATTTCAAAAGGATTTTCTTCATCTTCATCAAATAAAGCATTATTGTTGAATATAGATAAATCTAATGTTCTGGATTTTTTAGCGCTTTCTTCTGCTGCTATTTTTTTATTTGCCGCAGCATCACCAGCAGCTTTTGCTCTGGCCAAAATTTCATCGGCGTTTTCACCCATTTTCAAACGTTCTACGCCTTCTGTTGCCATGATATAAGATTGTTCATCTAATTTTAAAATTTCTTCTTGGATTTTATTGTAATCATTGATTTTATCACTGCACATACAACGACCACCACTGGCATTATCAACCATACACAAAGAATCCATACAACCAAAGAAAGCATCCTTACATTCTTCACTTACAGTTGTATTTTCTGTCTTGGCAGAAACTTTTGTTCCCGCTTGAACAACTTTTTGTGTTGCAGCAGCTCTGGCACCATTAGGTTTACCAGCAGATGGTTTTGCAGAATTACCAGCCGTTGCTTTTACACCAACACCACTTGTTTTACCAGCACCAGTAGATTTACCGGCAACACCAGCATTCTTTTGTCCAGACATCTTAGCAGCACGAGCACCATTAGCCCTGCCCGCTGTTTTATTGCCAGGTCGCAGCAGCAGTATTTCCACCACGTACACCACGTGCAGGCGCAGCAGAAAAAGCGCTGGAATCTAAGATTAAACCTGCTATAACAATAGGTAAAACAAACAGTTTACGCATATAAATCTCCTTATACTTTCTGTCTTATTTTATCACAATACACAAAACCACGCAAGCACATTTAATCAAAAAACAGATATAAAAAAACCGTTCACTTCTGAACGGTTTTAATTTGCAAAAATTATAATTATTTGCCTGTTGCACGACGTTTAACCGCAACAGTTTTTGCACCAGCTTTTGCTTTAGGAGCAGCAGCTTTCTTTTCAGCAGCAACCTTTGTTGTTTTTTCTGCTTTTGGTGCAGCAGATTTTTTTGTTTCTGTTGCAACAGCTTCTGTTGTTTCAGCAGCAACTGTTTTTGGTGCAACTTTCTTTGCATTTTCGTCACGATCAACCAATTCAATAATAGCCATTGGTGCAGCATCGCCATAACGGAAGCCCGCTTTCAAAACGCGTGTATAACCACCAGGACGTTTTGCATATCTTGGTCCCAATACAGCAAATAATTTTTTAACTGTTTTTTCAGAATTGTTTCCCAATTCAGAAGCAGTCAAACGACGATTTGCAACTGTATCAACTTTTGCACGGGTAATCAATTTTTCAACTACACTGCGCAAATCTTTTGCTTTTGGTAAAGTTGTTTTAATTTGTTCTTTTTCAATCAAATTTTTTGCCAAACCAATAAACATGGCTTTGCGAGCATTAGTGTCGCGATTGAATGTACGACCTGCTTTCATATGTCTCATTGATTACTCCTTTTGTTTCTGCCCTGTATTCAGGGATTTATGAGACACGCATCCTGGGGCTGCCCCCAGTAATGCGTTATTTTAATATTGTTTTCCGAAACCAAAAATAGCACCAAAAATTTGACCCAACCAATTTCTTTCAAAAATTGATTTGCCTTGTTTAAATTTTCTTGCTACTTCAGTATTCTTTTTTTTCATTATGATAACCCTTTAATATTATTTATATGGATCTTCATATTTTTTTGCCAATTCAGCAATATTTTCAGGTGGCCATTCAGGAACTTCCATTCCCAAAGACAATCCCATTGCTTCCAATTGAACTTTAATTTCGTTCAAAGATTTACGACCGAAATTAGGTGTTTTCAACATGTCGTTTTCTGTTTTTTGAACTAATTCACCCAACCAATTGATTTTATCATTTTTCAAACAATTTGTTGCACGAACAGACAATTCCAATTCATCAACATGTTTCAACAATTTTGGATCAAATGGTAAAACATCTTTAGCTTTTTCTTCATCACTTGCAGCATTGATTTGTGCAGGATCTTCAAAGTTAATAAAGACGCTTAATTGATCTGTCAAAATGCGTGCTGCATATGCAATCGCATCTTCAGGAGATACAGAACCATTTGTTTTAACTGTTAATTCCAATTTATCGTAATCAGTGCTTTGTCCAACACGAGTTTGAGATACACTGGATGCGACATTCAAAATTGGAGAATAAATAGAATCTACAGGAATTGTTCCCAAAGGCAAATCTGTTGCATTAACAGATGCTGGAACATAACCACGTCCAGATGCCAATGTGATTTCCATATCTAATACAGCACCATTATCCAAAGTGCAAATTTCTGCATCTTTGTTCATAACTTCAACACTGCCAGAAGTTTCAATCATTCCAGCTGTGACAACTGCTGGACCTTTAACTTTCAAATAAGCTTTGTGTTGACCTTCGGTTAAAGCTTTGAAATAAACACCTTTTAAATTCAAAATGATATCTGTGACATCTTCATGAACACCGGCTAAACTGCTGAATTCATGTTGAACACCATCTATTTTGATATATACAGGTGCACATCCTTGCAAAGAAGACAACAATACACGACGTAATGCTGTTCCTAAAGTCAAACCGAAACCTTTTTCCAAAGGTTCTGCAATTAATGTTGCAATATCAGGATTATTTTCATCAACTTTGATACTCAATTTTTTTGGTTTGATCAAAGTCATCCAATTTTTTTCAATCATATTAAACTCCATCAGGCTTAGTTTATTATTTTCACCAGATTTACACGTCTTTCAACGTGCCGTCAGATTTTATAACAAAATATTTTGAAAGTCAAATTATTTATTGTTCTGCTTTTAATTTAACATTATATATATTATTGCTAACTTCTAGTGTTTTGGATAAACCTTCCCAGTTCCATACTTTTCTATCATCATTTTTAACTTTAAACGTCAAATTTGTAAACAAATAGGTATCACAAGAAGCAGACCCTGTTTGTGTATTTGTCTTTGATGAAGGGCAAGGGATACAATAATTTCTGTACCTAGGTTCTGCAGGGTCTTTTGCATAATTAGAATAAAAACCTATGGGACATTCATACATGATTCCTTTTTTATAATCTTTATCTGTGATAATATTATCTCTTTCTAAAGCAGTTTTAAAATTATTGTTGTCTTGAATATTTTTATATTCAATATTACCTGGGCAAAAATATCCAGAATCACAAGGTTTACACTCTTCTTGACCTGTTTCATGTTGGTATGTTCCCGGTTCACAAATGGAACAAGATTCTTGACCTTCGTAATTTTGGTGTGTCCCTACGGCACAAGGTTTACAAGATGTTTGACCGGGTTCATTTTGGTATTCTCCCTTACCACAAGGTTTACACTCTGTTTGACCTGTTTCACCTTGGTATTTTCCCGCAGCACATGCTTTTTTTATTCCATTTTTGCAAGAATACCCCGTTTCACAAGTTACACAAGTCGTTCCATTGCTATATGTTCCGTCAGAACATGCTGTTGTACTTTGTTTACCGTTACTGCAAGTATATCCCTCTGGACATTCTTTACATTCTCTATCAGAAGAATCATAATAAGTTCCAGGATTACAAGTCATACAACCTGTTCTGTCTTTATTAACATATTGTAAATCTGGACATGTTTTACATTTTGATTGTATTGATTCACGATAATACCCATCTTTGCAAATAAATTTCTTCAACCCGCTACTATCGTCCTTGGGTTTACAATTTTCTTCTGTAAAATTACTAATTACAACCCATTTACCATTATCACAACTATAAGTAACACTCCCCTCTGTTATACACCCATCAGATTGTTCAATCTGTTCTGTTGCAGAATCATACTCGACACCGTAATCATCAGAAAAATCGGTTTTACACTTTAATACACATGCATTATCATCAGGCGACCATTTACATTCACCATTACACTGATCCTTTTGTGTAGCTTCACTACACAATCCAAAAGCAACCAGTGGTGTACATAAAAATACCAAAAAAAATGCAAATATTTTAAATTTCAAGAAAATTCCTTTCATGAAATATACTTTATAAAAAATAATATCATTCGGTCAACAATAAAAATAAAAAAACCGCCCGATGGGCGGTAATTTTTATTAAACACGACGTACTTTCTTTGGACGGCACCCATTGTGTGGAATACGTGTCGTGTCTGTAATAGATTGAACAACCAATCCTGCATTTGCTAATCCACGAACTGCAGATTCACGACCTTGACCAATACCGCGCATTAAAACGTCTATTGTTTTCATGCCCATTTCAGCAACTTTTTTACCAACAGCATCAGCAACAACAGTTGCAGCATAAGGTGTAGATTTTTTTGCACCTTTGAAATTATTAGCCCCAGCAGTTGCCCATGTTAATACAGCACCGCTTTGGTCTGTGATTGTAATACGTGTATTATTATTTGTTGCGACCACATGTGCAATACCATGTGATACTTTTTTTACAACTTTCTTTTTTGATTTATTAATTGCCATTTTTTTTCCTTTAGATGTCTTCAATTAACTATCGTGTTAATCTCTACCCAATTGATTATTTACCCTTGGTCGCAGAACCTGCAACAACAACGCGTTTTCCTTTACGAGTACGTGCGTTTGTTTGTGTGCGTTGACCACGAACTGGTAAACGGTTACGATGACGAATTCCGCGATATGTTTTCAAATCTTGCAAACGTTTAATATTCATTGCAACTTCGCGGCGAACATCACCTTCTACTTTAAAGTTTTGTTCAATATAATTTGAAATTTTGATAACATCCTCGTCAGTCAAATCTTTTGCGCGCAAACCGTCTTTTAATTTCAAAGCAGAACAAATTTGTGCAGATTTAGCTGGGCCAATACCATGAATGTATTGCAACGCAATTTCAATGCGTTTTTCAGTTGGGATGTTAACACCTGCTATACGTGCCATCTTTTATTTTCCTTTTTTCGTTATTTTATTCGGATGATTTCTCATCCAACCAAAGCATTTAAAATCCACACGTTTTTTAAATGCATTCTGACTTTTAACACAACCTATTTTATTATGCGTTATGGTAAAAATCAAATTTTGTTTTTATTTTCACGAATTAATCGCGAAAACGACCTTTCTTTTGTGTTTTATTCACAACACCACTGTATTGCTTTTCAACCAAATAAGATTTTATTTGATTCATTGTATCTAATACAACACCTGCTACGATTAAAACACTGGTTCCACCAATCATCAATGGCATTCCACCACGAGTATTTAAAATGATTGGTAATACACAAACAACTATCAAATATACAACACCAATAGCTGTTGTTCTTGAAACAACATTATCTAAATAATGCATAGTTTGTTCACCTGGGCGAACGCCTGGGATATAACCACCCATATTTTTCAAATTAGTGCTGGTTTCTTCTGAATTAAATACCACAGCAGTTTGAAAATAAGCAAAGAAAGCTATCAAAAATGTGTACAATATCATATAAGACCATGTTCCGTATGTAAAGAACCCTAAAATGTTTTGAACAAATAAATTTTCACTTTGAACAAAACGTTGAACGAATGCTGGCAACATCATAATAGAAGCAGCAAACACAGGTCCCATAACACCAGACATATTTACTTTAATTGGCAAATAAGAAACATTTGTATTCATTACACCGTTTGCCATTGCTTGACGTGGATATAAAATTTGAATACGACGTTGTGCTTGTTCCATAAAAGCAATCAAAGCTATGATACCGATAACAAAACCTAAGACCAAAGCAATCATTGCAGGTGACATTTGTCCAACACGTGCCAAAGATAATAATTTAGCAATTCCACCTGGGACTTCTGCTATGATACCCGCAAAGATTAATAATGAAGCACCCTGACCTACACCACGTGCAGTAACTTGTTCAGCCAACCACATGATAAATACTGTACCACCAACCAAAGCGATTATTGCAGATAATTCAAATGCAAAACCAGGATTAGCAACCGCACTAATTCCATTCACAGGTGCCATAGATTCCAAACCACGAACCACTGCAAATCCCTGAACTACAGCCAACACAACCGCCAAATAACGCGTATATTGGTTGATTTTAATACGTCCAGATTCACCTTCTTTACGTAAATCAGTCAAAGATTTACTGGTTGCAGTCAACAATTGGATAACGATAGACGCAGAAATATATGGGAAAATATTTAATGCCAAAACTGACATACGTGATAAAGATCCCCCTGAAAACATATCAAACATGCCCATCATTCCATTATCCCCATCAAATAAATGTAAAACAGCTTCTGCGTTTACACCAGGTAATGGAATATAAGAACCTATACGATAAACAACTAACGCTCCCAAAGTAAACAGTATACGTTTTTGTAAATCTGATAAATTTGTAAATATTTTTTTCAAGAATTTCATTGTGTCTAAACTTTATCTCTTGATGTGTTTGCATAAAATTTAGGCAAACACATCGTTATCCCTATTATTTAGATTGAATTTTTCCACCAGCTTTAACGATTGCAGCTTCTGCGGATTTTGACCATTTATCTGCAACAATATTTACAGCTGATTTAATTTCGCCTTTGGCTAAAACTTTCAAACCATCCATTTTACGGTTCAAAATTTTTGCTTCAAACAAAGAATCTAATGTGATTTCTTTTTTAGCATCAATTTTACCCGCAGCGATAAATTTTTCAATATCACCTAAATTGATAGTTGCGTAAACTTTAGCAAATGGATTGTTAAAACCAAATTTTGGAAAACGACGCAAAATTGGCATTTGTCCACCTTGGAATGTTGCCTGTTTGCGAGATCCAGAACGTGATTTTTGACCTTTGTTACCACGACCAGATGTTTTTCCATAACCTGATGCCATACCACGACCAACGCGTTTAACGTCTTTACGAGCACCGAAATTATCCATCAAAGCATTTAATTTCATTTCTTTTTCCTCTTATTCCTATGACTAATATATAGTCTGTTTCGCACATAATACAAGATTATGTACTCGGTTTATTCAATTATTTTGATTCTGTTGCAGCTTCCAGTTTTTTACCATCACGGCCTGCAATGATTTCTGCAACTGTTTTACCACGACGTGCAGCAACAGTTTTTGGAGAATTCATTTTTTCAAAAGCCAAGAAAGCAGCACGAATCATATTATTTGGATTATTAGAACCTTGTGATTTAACAACAACGTCTTGTACACCCAAACATTCAAATACTGCACGCAAAGCACCACCAGCGATGATACCTGTACCTGGAACAGCACTGCGAACAACCAATTTGCTGGCGCCATATTTTGCAGAGCTATCATGATGTAATGTACGACCTTCTTTCAAAGGAACACGCAACATTCTTGCTTTTGCAGCCTTAGTAGCTTTTTGGACAGCAGCTTGAACTTCCAAAGCTTTACCTTTACCAAAACCAACCATACCAGATTTATCACCAACAACAACCAAAGCAGAGAAAGACATATTACGTCCACCTTTCACTGTTTTAGAAACGCGGTTGATAGAAACTAATTTATCTACCAAATTATCTGATTGTAATTTTTTTTCATCAAAACGTGCCATTGTTTTTTGCTCCTAAGATTAAATATTCATTCCGTTTGCGCGCATTGCATCGCCCAAAGCTTTTACACGACCATGATATAAATAACGACCACGATCGAAATAATAATTGTCTTTAATACCTGCTTTTGCCATACGTTCAGCAAACATTTTGCCAACTATTTCAGCACCAGCGATATTCCAACCTTTGCCTTTGAAATCTTTTTCTTTTGAAGATGCAGCACATAATGTGTGACCTTTTACATCATCAATAGCTTGAATTTCAATATGACGAGCAGAACGGAACACTGACAAACGAATTTTGCCAGGATTCTTTCTTTTCAACGCACCGCGATTTGCCAATGTACGTCTTTCATCAGAAGATAAATGTCTTAACATTTTATTTTTCCTTATTTTATATTTCCGTAACAGCGGAAATTATATTGTTTTATTATTTCTTCTTGCCTTCTTTGCGACGGATATATTCGTCTTTATAGAAGATACCTTTACCTTTATATGGGTCAGCCTTACGGATTTTATGGATTTTATCAGCAAATTGTCCCAATAAATTTTTATCAATACCAGAAATTGTAAAATCTGTTGGTGTTTCACCCATTGTAACAGTTAAACCAGCTGGGATTTCCATAACTACATCATGAGAAAAACCAACAACCAATGTAAAGATGTTTCCTTTTACAGATGCTTTATAACCAACACCTTTCATATACATGGCTTTTGAAAAACCTTCTGATACACCTTGTACTGCTGATTTAATATTACGTGTCATTGTTCCCCACATAGCACGAGAAGATTTATCTTCTGCATTTTTAGGTGTAACAACTACATGACCATCAGCAACTTTAATATCAACCAAATTAGCATTTTTTGTATTCAAAGATACATTTAATTCGCCTTTTGGACCTTTTACTACTACAGCGTTATCTGTCACTTCAACCGATACGCCATTTTTAATTTCTACTGGATATTTTCCTGCACGAGACATAACGATTTCCTTTAATTAGATAACTTTACATAATACTTCACCGCCGACATTCATCAAGCGAGCTTTGTGATCAGTCATAACGCCATTTGGTGTAGACACAATAGCGATACCCAAACCATTCAATACACGTGGCATCTTAGCACAGCTAGAATATACACGACGTCCTGGTTTAGAAACTGTTGTTATTTCTTGAATTGCACCGTTACCATTAACGTATTTCAATTCAATAACTAAATTGCTACGTTTTTCATCAATTTGTTCTTGACGAAAATCTGTTATGAAACCTTCGTCTTTCAAAACCGCCAATACTGCAGCACGTAATTTACTGTTTGGAACGGCGACGAATTCTTTACCTGCATTTTGACCATTACGAATGCGGGTAATCATATCTCCGATTGGATGTGATAATGACATATTTTACTCCTTGTTTTGCAGATTTTTATTTCTGCTCTTGGGCTGCATTGTCCACAGCTTGCTTTTTGTTAATCTTTACCAGCTGGATTTACGTACACCTGGTAACTTTCCTTCAGATGCCATAGTGCGAACCTGTTGACGGCACAAACCGAACAAGCGGGAGAAACCGCGTGCACGTCCTGTGACAGAACAACGGTTGTGCAAACGTGTTGGATTTGCATTGCGTGGCAATTTTGCCAATTTTTTCATTGCATCCATACGTTCTTCTGGGGTTGCATTAACGGACATTTTTGCTTTGATTGCTTCGCGTTTTTTTGCATATTGAGCAACCATTTTTTCACGTTTCTTTTGTTTATTTATCAACGCTAATTTAGCCATCTTTATTTCCTTATATTATTTCAAAACCAATGGCAAGCCGATTTTTGTCAGCAATGCACGAGCTTCATCATCTGTTTTAGCTGTTGTAACAATAACGATATCCATACCACGGATAGCATCAATTTTATCAACAGAAATTTCTGGGAATATCAAATGTTCTTTGATACCAAAAGCATAATTTCCACGACCATCAAATTTAGATTTTGATAATCCACGAAAGTCCTTTACACGTGGTAAAGCCACTGTAATTAACTTATCCAAGAAATCATACATTCTTTTTCCACGCAAAGTTACTTTTGTTCCAATTG
This sequence comes from Alphaproteobacteria bacterium, assembly GCA_017528045.1. Lineage (GTDB taxonomy): Bacteria > Pseudomonadota > Alphaproteobacteria > Rs-D84 > Rs-D84 > Enterousia. The sequence continues at coordinate 39,816 of JAFXPG010000006.1, forward strand.
CTTGACCTTCGCGTAAACGATATGTAGCAATAGATTTCTTTGCATGTGTGATGATAGATTTTTGTGCTGCAATAGCTGTCAAATCAGCAGCAGCAGAATCTAATTTCTTTTTATCGGATACAGCTTCTCCAACGCCCATATTCAAAACGATTTTGGACATTTTTGGAACTGCAAACATATTTGTGTACCCAAATTCTTTAACTAATTCAGGAACAACATTTTTTTCATAAATTTCACGCAATCTGCTTTGCATTTTTTGTACCTTTTCGTTGTCAATTCCGTAACAGCGGAATCATTGGTTTTTAAATTTCTGTTCCAGATTTTTTGGAAACGCGAACCTTTTTATCACCTTCCATTTTGTATCCTGCACGTGTTGCTTTTTTTGTTTTAGGATCAATTAATGCAACATTAGATACATGAATTGGTGCTTCGCGATCAACAATGTGACCTGGTTGTTCTTGTGTTGGTTTTATGTGCCATTTATGACGGTTAACACCTTCAACCACTACGCGGGATTCACTTGGACGTGCTTGTAATACTTTACCTTTGACGCCTTTGTATTTTCCCGAAATAACTACGACTTCGTCGCCTTTCTTAATTTTCATATTATAGCCTTTTTGTTGTCAAAAGTATTATATTACTTCTGGTGCCAAAGACACAATTTTTTGAACGTCATATTTACGACGAACTTCACGTGCGATTGGTCCAAAAATACGTGTCCCAATTGGTTCAAAATTGTTTTTATTGATTAAAACAACTGCGTTATCGTCAAAACGGATAATAGATCCATCTGGACGTTTTACAGGGAATTTTGTTCTAACGATAATTGCACGTTGAACAGTTCCTTTTTGAACTTTACCACGAGGAATGGCATCTTTAATAGCAACAACAATTTTGTCGCCAACTGTTGCATAACGACGATGAGAACCGCCTAAAACCTTGATACACATAGCTTTACGTGCACCAGAGTTATCTGCAACTGTCATAACTGTTTCATTTTGTATCATAACTTTTTTCCTTAGTACCTGCAAATGAGGCAATCCCCCACTGCTTTGTTATCGGGTTTCGACTGTCTTGAATTTTTCATATTTTATAATTCAAGACCTCAAAAAACCCACCTACTCTTTAGTCAACATTAACAGATGTGTCTTTGTTAACCCCAACACGACCTTTTACAACCCAAGTTTTTGTCTTGGATATAGGACGATGTTCTTCAATTGCAACGATTTCACCAACTTTAAATTCGTTGTTTTCATCGTGTGCCTTGTATTTTTTATTCTGCTTAACGAACTTACCATACAAAGGATGACGGAAACGGCGTTCTACTTCTACAACGACTGTTTTATCATTTGCTGTACTGGTTACTGTTCCTTGCAGTATACGTCTTGGCATAACTTTTGTCCTTATTTTTCTTGTTTCCGGCTTTTGATTTTACACTAAAAAAATCAAAAGTCAAAGATTTAGTTATTTCGCAGCATTCAACTTAGTTTTTACACGTGCAATTTCACGGCGAGTTTTACGCAAAACATGAGTTTTTGGCAATTGACCCGCAGCCAGTTGAAAGCGTTGATTCATTTGTTCTTTTTTCAAATCAACCAATTTACTTTGCAAAGCTTCCTTTGTCAAAGCTTCTTTTTCGGCTGTTTTTGTTACTTTCTTTTCTGCCATATCTTTAACCTTTTTGCACTTGTATTAGTTTACTTTGCGTTCTACGATTTTTGTTTTAACTGGCAATTTTGCAGCAGCCAAAGCAAATGCTTCATATGCGACTTCTGGTTTAACACCATCTAATTCGAACATGATGCGGCCTGGTTTAACGCGGCAAATCCAGTATTCAACAGCACCTTTACCTTTACCCATACGAACACCACCTGGTTTTGCTGTCACAGGAACATCTGGGAAAATACGAATCCATAATTTACCCATACGTCTCATATGACGTGTGATGGCACGACGGGCTGCTTCTATCTGACGTGCAGTTACACGTTCAGGAGACATTGCTTTCAATCCAAACGAACCAAATGCCAATTCACTACCGCCTTTTGCAGCGCCGTGAATACGACCTTTGTGCTGTTTGCGAAATTTTGTTTTATTTGGCATTAACATGATTAAAACCTTTAAATTTTAATTATTATTTGCTTTTCTTTTCGCTGCTGCCCGCATATTCTGTCGGACGAGCCATTTCAGAAGCCAGTTTTTCTTTGTTTACAACATCACCAGTGTAAATCCAAACTTTAACACCAATAACGCCATATGTTGTTTTGGCTTGAATTGCTGCATAATCAATATCTGCACGCAATGTATGAAGCGGAATACGTCCTTCACGGATTTGTTCACTTCTTGCAATTTCTGCACCATTCAAACGACCAGAACACATTACTTTAATACCTTGAGCACCGGCTTTTTGAGCATTTTGAACAGCTTTTTTCATTGCACGTTTGAAAGAAACACGTCCTTCAATCTGTTGTGCGATGTTTTGAGCAACCAATTGTGCATTCAAATCTGGACGACGAACTTCATATATGTTAACAACAACTTGATCGTTTTTAACCAGTTTTTTGATATCGTTACGCAAAGCTTCGATATCTGCACCGTTTTTACCAATAATCATACCTGGACGTGATGTATGGATAGTAACAACTACCTTTTTAGCAAAACGTTCGATAACGACTTTGGCTAATCCTGCTTTCTTTAATTTCTTTTCAACGAATTTACGGATTTTAACATCTTCTGCTAATAACGCTGCATAATCTTTCTTACCAGCAATCCAACGAGAATCTGTGATTTTATTAATAAATTCGCGTAATGAAATTGGTGATACTTTTTGTCCCATTTTATTCACTCCACTTTATTTTGTTACTTTTTTTGTTTTTTTCTTTTCAGGAGCCACACCAGATTCCAAAACTATTGTTAAGTTAGAAAATGGTTTCAAAATTGGACGAGCACTTCCACGAGGTCCTGCCATAATACGTTTCATTGTCAACGCTTTACCACACCAAATTTCTTTGATGAATAATGTATCTGCAGACAAGTTTTTATTGTGTTCTGCATTTGCAACAGCAGACAACAATGTTTTCAAAACTTCGCCAGAAACGCGTTTTTTAGAAAACTTTAAAACGTCAACGGCACGGTCAACAGGCAAGCCGCGAACCATATCACAAACCAGATTTAATTTCTGGTGGCTGATGCGAATCATTTTATTGAACGCACGAACCTGATTGTCTTTTATTCCATATCTTGTCATAATACCCTACCTTATTTTGTTGCTGCTTTTTTATTTGCGGCATGACCTTTGAAAGTACGAGTTGGAGCAAATTCACCCAATTTATGTCCAATCATATCTTCTACGATTGAAACAGGTATAAATTTGTTACCATTATGAACTTCAAATGTCAAACCAACCATAGGTGGCACAATTGTACTGCCACGAGACCATGTTTTGATAGGTTTATGGTCATCTTTTTCAATAGCCACAGCTACCTTTTTCAAGATAGATGGGTGAACATAAGGACCTTTCCATACTGAACGAGACATTTTACACTCCTATTTATTTCTTCTTTGCCAAATGTCTGCTACGGATTATCATCTTTGCAGTACGTTTATTGCTACGAGTACGATATCCCTTGGCTGGAATACCTGTGCGGGATACAGGTTCATGTCCTTTGGAATGACCATTACCACCACCCATTGGGTGATCGTTAGGATTCATTGCCATACCACGTGTAGATGGGCGAATTCCCAACCAACGTGCACGACCGGCTTTACCCAAATTAACATTACGTTGTTCTGGGTTAGAAACGCTTCCCACTGTTGCCAAACATTCAGAATGAACTTTACGTAATTCACCACTGTTCATTTTAATCTGGGCATACACACCATCTTTACCCATCAATTGAGCATAACAACCAGCACTGCGTGCTAATTGACCACCAGCACCTGGTTTTAATTCTACGTTATGAACAATAGTTCCGATTGGCATATTTTTCAATGGCATTGTGTTACCTGGTTTAATATCTTCACGTGTTCCAGAAATAACTGTATCACCTGGTTTCAAATCACGTGGTGCCAAGATATAAGAACGAACACCATCTTTATATTCAATTAAAGCAATAAAAGCAGTACGGTTTGGATCATATTCCAAACGAACTACTGTTGCTGGGATATCTGTTTTCTTACGGTCAAAGTCAATTCTACGATATTTACGTTTATGTCCACCACCTTGGTGAGGAACTGTGACATGACCAAAATTATTACGTCCACCTTTGGACTTTAAACCAACAGTCAAAGACTTTTCAGGTGCACCTTTGTGCAATTCACTGTGGTCAATCAATGTTAAACCACGTGTTCCTGGTGTTGTTGGCTTGTAATGTTTCAATGCCATTTTATTTTACCTTTGTTTATATTTTGACACTAACATCCGAATATTACGGGTTCTCTGTCAAAACTGTTTACTTTATATATTTGCTGACAAATCCAATTTTGCATCTGCCGGCAAAGATACATATGCTTTTTTAACACTGCGTTGTGTACCTGTGCTGCGACCACGGAAAGATTTAACTTTACCTTTTGTAATAACGATATTAATTTTTGTTGGTTTAATACCGAATAATACTTCAACAGCTTTTGCAACATCTTCTTTAGTAGCAGACATTGCGATTTCAAACACAACACCGTTGCTTTCGGAAAGCTTTGCAGCTTTTTCCGATATGATTGGACGACGCAATACATCATAAGTATTGGCCGAAGCAACTAATTTCTTTTGAACTTTTTTTTCTGCCATATCTTCAAACCTTTAATTACGCTAATCTTGCTTCTACAGCTTTAACAGCATCTGCTGTCAAAACTAATTTTTCGTGTTTCAAGATATCCAAAACATTTAAACCAATTGTTGGTAATACATCAACATTGATAATGTTAGCAGCAGATTTCTTGAAGTTTTCATCAATTTTTTCAGCTCCAACAAATAAAGCAGAAGCAACATTCAATTTTTTCAATTGTTTTGCCAAAGTATTTGTTTTAGCAGCTGACATTTTTTCGCTGTCAATAACAATTAAAGCGCCATCTTTTACTTTTGAAGACAAAGCCATTTTCAAACCCAAAGCACGAATTTTCTTTGGTAAATCGATGTTATGATCACGAACAACTGGTCCATGAACTACACCACCACCACGCATGTGAACATTGTATCTTTCACCTTCACGTGCGTTACCTGTTTTCTTTTGTTTGAATGCTTTTTTACCACTTCCTGCAACATCAGATACAGTTTTAACTGCATGAGTGCCTGCACGAGCATTTGCACGTTGCCATGTAACAACACGATGCAAAATGTCTGCACGTGGATCAATTCCAAAGATGCTGTCGGATAATTCTACTTTACCGACTGATTTACCATCTAAATTTAAAATATCTACTTGCATTTTATTCACCTTATATTGTGTCGTTATGCTTGTTCTGCTTCATTTACAGTTTCAACAACAGGTTCTGCAACTTCTTCTTTAACTGCGACAAATGTTGGAACTGGCAATTGATCTTGTACTTTCTTTACAGCATCACTTACCAATACAAATGTTCCGTTGCTACCTGGAACTGCGCCTTCTACAAAGATAAGATTTTCAGCTGAATCTGTTCCAAAAACTTTCAAGTTTTGAACAGTTACTGTTTCGTTACCCATTTGACCGGACATTTTCTTACCTTTCAAAACACGGCCTGGCCATTCACGCATACCTGTACCACCCAAGGAACGATGTGCTTTTAATACACCGTGAGTTGCTTCTTTACCACCAAAATTATGGCGTTTCATAGCACCTTGGAAACCTTTACCTTTGCTGGTTGCTTGAACATCAACATATTGACCGGCAATAAAATGTGCGGCAGACAATTGTGTTCCTGCTGGAATTACACAATCATCAGAAACGCGGAATTCTACAACCTTGCGATAAGGTTTTACACCCGCTTTTTCTGCTGCTACTGCTTGAGGTTTTGCAACATGTTTTGCTTTTGCTTCACGCAAACCTAAAATATTTGCAACATAACCATTTTTTTCTGTTGTACGATTTCCAATAACAGCACAATCCCCAACAGATAAAACTGTTACTGCATGAGCGATGCCACTTTCATCATAAAGACGTGTCATCCCTATTTTTGTTGTAATTAATCCGCTACGTTTCATTTTTTTGCCTTTTTTGTCAGTGGTTAATAGACTACACACCGTCCATCAACATACACATATTATTAATTTTATAATTTAATTTTTACATCAACACCAGATGCCAAATCCAACTTCATCAGTGCATCAACTGTCTGAGGGGTTGGGTTAACAATATCGACAACCGCTTTATGATTACGGATTTCGAATTGTTCACGTGATTTTTTATCAACGTGTGGAGAACGGTTCACTGTAAACTTTTGAATCAAAGTTGGCAAGCGAACGGGTCCAACGACATCGGCGCCTGTGCGCTTTGCTGTTTTGACTATTTCTTCTACTGATTCCATCAAGACCCTGTGGTCGAAAGCTGTTAATTTGATGCGAATCTTAGATGCTGGTACCATTGTTCGTTTTCCTTATTTTATTTTGTTATTATTGTTTCGCGGGTTATAGGATAAACCCATAACCCGCAAAATGCAACAATTATTTAACAATTTTTGATACAACACCTGCACCAACTGTGCGTCCGCCTTCACGGATAGCAAAGCGGCGACCTTCGCTCATAGCAATAGGTGCAATCAATTGCACGCTGATACGAACGTTATCACCTGGCAAGACCATTTCTTTGTCTGCTGGCAAAGTAATTGTACCTGTTACGTCTGTTGTGCTGAAGTAGAATTGTGGACGATAGTTAGAGAAGAATGCTGTATGACGGCCACCTTCTTCTTTTGTCAAGATATAAACTTCAGCTTCGAAATCTGTGTGTGGTGTGATAGAACCTGGTTTGCAGATAATTTGTCCACGTTCTACATCTTCTTTCTTTGTACCACGCAACAACAAACCTACATTATCACCGGCTTCACCTTGATCCAACAATTTGCGGAACATTTCAACGCCAGTAACAGTTGTTTTTTGTGTTGGTTTCAAACCTACGATTTCGCATTCGTCACCTACTTTGATAACACCAGATTCAATACGACCTGTTACTACTGTACCACGACCTGTGATAGAGAACACGTCTTCAATTGGCATCAAGAATGGTTTATCAACTGGACGATCTGGTAATGGGATGTATGAATCACATGCTGCCAACAATGCATCAATAGATTCTTTACCCAAACCATCAGATTTACCTTCTAATGCAGAAATAGCTGAACCACGGATAATAGGAGCATTATCGCCATCGAAGTCATTTGCAGACAACAATTCACGAATTTCCATTTCAACCAATTCCAACAATTCTGGATCGTTTGCCAAATCACATTTATTCAAGTAAACTACGATTTTTGGAATACCTACTTGACGTGCTAACAAGATGTGTTCACGTGTTTGTGGCATAGGACCATCTGTTGCAGCAACTACCAAGATAGCACCGTCCATTTGAGCAGCACCAGTGATCATGTTTTTAACATAGTCCGCGTGTCCTGGGCAGTCAACGTGTGCATAGTGACGGTTGGCTGTTTCGTATTCAACGTGTGCGGTATTAATTGTTATACCACGTGCCTTTTCTTCTGGGGCGCTATCAATTTCGTTAACACCTTTCTGTGCATCGGCACCGACGCCATAGTAATGAACGATAGCAGCAGTTAATGTCGTTTTACCGTGGTCAACGTGACC
>JAFXPG010000007.1 GCA_017528045.1 Alphaproteobacteria bacterium
TATTTTTTCTTAACTACTTTTTTAGCAGCTGGTTTTTTTGCAGGTGCTTTTTTTGCAACTGGTTTTTTAGCAGCTACTTTTTTTGCAGCTGGTTTTTTTGCAGGTGCTTTTTTTGCAACTGGTTTTTTAGCAGCTACTTTTTTTGCAGGTGCTTTTTTTGCAACTACTTTTTTAGCAACTGGTTTTTTAACAGCTACTTTTTTAGCAACTACTTTTTTTGCTGCTGGTTTTGCTGCTGGTTTTTTAGCAGCTACTTTTTTTGCAGGTGCTTTTTTTGCAGCTGGTTTAGCAGCTGGTTTTGCTGCTGGTTTAACTGCAGCTTTTGCACATCCACATTTTTTCTTTGAAGCAAAGAACATCATTCCTCTCCTTTTAAAGTTTTTGGATAGAACAAAATTTATTTTGTTCTTACTTCATATTTTATATGAATCAAATAAAATAGTAAAGACAAAAGTAAAAAAATTATTTTTTTGAATATAATTTTTTAAAACCGTTTTCTATTTTTCTTATATATTCTGAATCTTTATCACGCCAATATTTTGGATCTTTCATCATGTTACGTAAATCTTCATCAGTTAAATTTTCACTTGTATTTTTATCTGTTAAAACTTCTGGTTCCATAGATTGCATCATCTTATACACGCCTTGAATTCCCTGGGGTGTAGAGCATAATTCATCAAACGCATCAGCAGGTAAAAATCTTTCTCCGAATGTTTGTATTTGACGTAAAGCTTCATTCATTTTTTCATTTCCACCGAAAAAATTTTTTAATTCATTTAATGCATTTGTTTGTGTTTGTAATTCAAATAAATTATTTAAAGTTGGTTGTAAAAAATCTTGTGCTATTTCATAAATTTTTTCTACTTGTTTATTAGTTAAACCAACTTCAAAAAATTTTTGTCGTACCGATTCGTCATCAAACAAATCATTTTTTGGATATTCATCTGCACTGTCTGGCACACCAATAGCATGATTAAATTTTTGTTTTACATTATCATCACTGTATTCATTTGGCACAGAAATCATTCCACCAATTTTCTTTTCTAATTCGCGATAAGATTTAATTAACGCAGATGTATTTAATTCACCTTTGTCATCAAGAAATTTTTCTGGAATTTGTTCCATTATTTTTTCCTTTTGTTATTTGATTCTTGTTTAAGAAAATAAATACTGCCCAATGTGAATATTGTTTGTAACATTGTAAAGACATCTTCATCACCAACCAGATAAGCACCAATTGCAGAAACAATACCTATACTGGATACAACATAAGTTTTTCTGTTTTTTAAATAACCACCATTTATTATTTTATTCATAACAAACCTTTTTATTATCAAAGATAAAACAACACATCATCAACTTCTGCAATATAACCACGTGCGCGCGCCCAATCAGGCATAACATCTATATGATGAAATTTAGTTGCCCCAAAAACGTTATCACGTAAATTTCCGTTTAACATTTTTTGCACAACACGCAAACACATTTGGAATTTTTTATCTGTTGGTATAACAGTCAAATTTTCATGTCTATCAGATTTCGAATTTAACACAGAAAATATTTTTTCATTATCTGCAATATCATCAAAAGAAATATTATATTTAATATAGATATTATAAACCATTGAAGCCATTGCTTCGACTAACTGCAAAGAAGATGCAGATGTTTCAGCATAAATAACACGTGCTAATTTATATAATACACTTTGTGTATTATTTGAATTTTTTATTAATGTTAATTGCATATTTGACCTGCTTAGTTAAAAAAAAAGCCCGCACAAAAAAATGTGCAGGCTGGATAAAAATACAGAATAAAAAAATCCGCCATTACGCGGACAAAATTTCTACTCTCGATGTTATGTATAATATCACAAATTAACATCAAAGTCAAGATAATTAAATACTGATTTCATCACCATAAGTTAAAATATATTCACTACCACGCCGTAAAACCAGTGCACCATCTTCATTCAAACCTATTAATTCTGCAGGCTTTCCATGATATTTAATTGTTTTATTTATAGCAAAAGCCAAATCCATCCATCTGTCTTTTACAGATGAAAATTCTATACCACGCCATTTATCTAATTTTTTTATTAAAACACTTAACACATCTGTCACAGATATTTTCACATAATTATCTGTCTTGGTAGTTTTATAATCAGTAACAGTTGGACAAGTTTTTATATTTATACCGATACCAACTATCACAAAATTTTGACAATATTCGATTAAAACACCACTGATTTTTTTTCCATCTATTAAAATGTCATTAGGCCACTTTATTTGGGGTGACAAACCGAAATATATCAAAGTTTCTGCAATTGCAACCGCAACCGCATAAGACAATTTAGGATCACGTTCTGGTGATTTATAAATAAAAGATGCATATAAATTACCATGATGTGAAACCCATTGTCTTTTATACCTGCCGCGACCCGCACTTTGTGCCAAAGCAGTTATAACTGTTTTTCCATTAATTTCACCACGTGCGATTAAATCATGTGCCAAATCTTGGGTACTGGGTATTTTATCAAAAGATAATAATTTATATTTTTCCAATTTTATATTTTCCGTTTGTGTTAATTATAACATCATGACCGTATTTTTTTCTTAATTGATATACCGCTGTTTCGACCGCATGAGAAGAAATATCTGGTGCTAATCCCAACAAAGATTTTAATTCATTAATGTTAACATCAGGATTTTTATATAACATAACAATTATTTTACGTTGCAATTGAGACAAATTAACATCATCACCAAAAATTTTATGAACAATTTCATGATTATCAACAGCCTTTAAAATAATATTTTGTAAATCATAAATATAAACAGGCGCATCAATATCAATTTCATCAAATATAACATCAGCGATATTTGGAGAATTGACAATATCAGCGCCCAAATCATTTAATATATGATTCCAGTATGTATCTTCAGTATAAATTTTTATACCATTAAACATACCAACACAATAGCTTATTCAGCAGTTTTGTGCAACAAATTTATTATGCGCAATAATTACATATCGTGATTATGTGCAGGAATAAATTTAGTAAAATCTTCCAAAGAAGCCCCTGTGGAAGCTAATATCTTAGAAATACTGTTAGTCGAAGGCCATCTTGGTTGTCCTTCTTTTGACCAACGTTTACTTCTGTTGAAAGTTGTTGGATCTAAACCACTACATTTAGCGAGTCCTGAACAAGACATATTATGTTCGTTTGCAAATTTTTCTATTGCACTCCACACATCTTCATGTGTCATGACTTTTTTCTCCTATATTATTGGTTTTCCAATTCAACTTTCTTATTATGGTTGTTTTTCCTATATATTTCTATTTGTTTATTTTCCTATATAAAAATATATACAAAAAAATTTTTTGACAAAATACTTGACAAATTACTTTTTATGTATTACATTTCGATTCGTCAAAGGATAAATATCTTTTGACTATATAAGAGCCCAGAGTTTTCAGACTCCCTCCTACATTCTCTCTCCTCTGGACTTTGGGCTCACACATAAGTTTAGGATGCCCATTTCTTTTTCTCCTTTCCTTCCTTTCAGGGCATCCGGAAAAAACCACCCAAACGGGTGGTTTTTTTTAATCTTGTATAAACAGATTCTTTATTATAAAATACACCTATCAGCAAGTGTTTTGCTGATTGGGACTAGAAACCCATTTCGAGACGCGTCGTGATGACGTTAAATATCTCCAACCGATGGTTGGAGGGTTGCGATATATATAAATAAGCACGCAATTTCGTCTTGAATTGTTTCTAGCCTCCAACCGCCCGATGTTTTCTGGCGGTATTTTGTTATAAAACAACGGGGGTAAAACATGAAACGAATCGGTTTGTTTTTATGCGCGATATTTATAAGCGTTATCTGCCACGCCGATACAATAAACCTGCATTGGTTAAATTATGATGGTTCAAGTTATCAAGATTCAACATGCACAGTTAATGGCGATTTAAATATACCAACCACACCACCAACAAAATATGGGTATACATTTACCGGCTGGAAACTGACAAATTATATTCCGATTGAATATATACAAGGAGATAAACAAGCATATATAGACACTGGTGTTGTACTGAACAATAACAGTTCAATAGAAGCAAGATTTCAATTTCCAAACGTGGAAGGCGCAACTACAGGTAATTTTATTTGTGGCTCTAGAGCTTCTTATGATTCTAAAGCTTTTGTGTTAGTAGGGTTTAGTGGCGGAAGCGCTTGGGCGTCTAATTATAATAATTCACCAGAACTTTTTGGTGTCTCAGATACGTTAATACATGTTATGAAAAGAGAGAAAGAAAAGGTTTATTTTGACGGAATAAATGTTATAACAAGCGTCAACAAAACCTTTACTACACCAGGTACTTGCTTTATATTTTCTGCAAATCAAAATGGACAACCGTATTTAACATCAAATATAAAATTATGGTATGTAAAAATTTGGGACAACGACATTATTGTTCGTGATATGATACCTGTTCTTGATGGGAATGGTGTACCTTGTATGTTTGACAAGGTTGAAGCAAAATTTTATTACAACCAAGGCACAGGGCAATTTATAGCAGGTCCAGTATTACAATAATGAAACACAAATGGTTATTATTTTTAATAATACCCATATCTGCATTTGCAGACCAATTACTTATGTCTAATATTACAAATGGTTGCTCAAACAATTTTTCACCAAATACTTATTTAAGGGCAACATTTAGACCAAACCAATATCAATGTAATTCCGGATATTATGTTCCGGCAAATAATGATGGTTGCGTGGTGTGTCCCGAATATTATGATTGTAATGGTGGTAATTTTACTTTTAATGAAGAATATGACCAAGGAAACAAATTCAAAACCATAATTACCGAAGATATAACCGATGGTTGTCGTGAAGATTTTACCAGGGCATATAATAATTCTGCTAATATTATGGCAACATTTACACCAAATGTTCATAATTGTAATTCGGGTTATTATTTACCGGCTAATGTTGATTCTTGTACTATATGTCCGGCAGGAAATAAATGTGTTGGTGGTACTTATTCTTTTAATGAAAAAACTGATCAAGGTATAGAATCGTGTAATGGTTTGTTTGCACCGGTTGGATCAAGTGTATGTTATGAACATAAATTACATATTGGAAATGAATCGATTTATTTATCATCAACAAAACACACAACACCATCTTTAAATGTTGCATATGGTAATAATGTTTATTATGCGAATATGACGACGGTACCAACCGTTATGACCGCCGGTTCATCGCATTATTTCAAAACCATTTATAACAA
>JAFXPG010000008.1 GCA_017528045.1 Alphaproteobacteria bacterium
AAAATATATTAAAAATGCTGATTGGTTCTGTGAATGACAGAATGGTAAAATCTTATGAAAAAACAGTTTCTGCAATAAACAAATTAGAACCTAAATATGCAGCACTGTCTGATGAAGAAATACATAATTTAACAAATGTTTTTCGTGAACGTTTAAAAAATGGTGAATCTGAAAAAGATATTTTACCTGATGTTTTTGCCGCTGTTCGCGAAGCTGCTAAGCGTTCTATTGGATTACGTCATTTTGATGTTCAGTTAATTGGTGGTATGGTTTTAAATAACGGCCAAATTTCAGAAATGAAAACAGGTGAAGGAAAAACATTAGTTGCAACATTAGCTTTATATTTAAAAGCTTTACACGGCAAAGGAGCACATTTAATAACAGTTAACGATTATTTGGCTTCTCGTGATGCTGGTTGGATGGGACAAGTTTATAGATTTTTAGGTATGACTATTGGTGTAATACAACATGATATGTCTGATGAAGACAGACGTGCAGCATATAATTGTGATATTACATATGTGACAAATTCAGAACTAGGTTTTGATTATTTACGAGACAATATGAAATTTACCAAAGATCAACAAGTGTTACGTCCATTCTTTTTTGCTATTGTTGACGAAGTTGACAGTATTTTAATCGATGAAGCACGTACTCCATTAATTATTTCTGGTCCAGCTGAAGATACCAGTGAATTATACAGTAAAGTGGATGATGTTGTTGTTAAATTAGTACCTGAAGATTATAAAATAGACGAAAAAGATAGGCATGTAACATTAACGGAAAATGGTATAGATCATGCAACTAGTTTATTAAAGGAATCAGGTGTTTTGGTTGGCGATAATCTGTATGCATCTGAAAATGCTTTATTAGTTATGCATTTACAACAATCTTTGTTGGCTCATCATTTATATGTTAAAAATGTAAATTATGTTGTGCGTAATGGCGAAGTTTTAATTGTTGATGAATTTACAGGTCGTGTTATGACAGGACGCCGTTTTGGTAAAGGCTTACACCAAGCAATTGAAGCAAAAGAACACGTTGAGGTTCAACCAGAAAATCAAACTGTATCCAGTATATCTTATCAAAACCTGTTCAGAATGTACCCTGTTCTAGCTGGTATGACAGGAACAGCTATGACAGAAGCTGCTGAATTTGAAGAAATTTATAAATTGCGTGTCGTTGCTATTCCAACAAACAGACCTGTTGCTCGTATAGATCATCATGATGAGATATATCGTAACAAAGAAGAAAAATACGATGCTATTATTAAACAAATTAAAGAATGTATGGAACGCAAACAACCAGTGTTAGTAGGAACAGTTTCTATTGAAAAATCTGAAGAATTAGCAAAAATAGTTGAATCAAAATTAGGTATTAAACCTGCTGTGTTAAATGCTAAACACCATGAATCTGAAGCAAAAATAGTTTCTCAAGCTGGTGCACCTGGTGCTGTGACAATTGCGACTAATATGGCTGGTCGTGGAACAGATATTAAATTGGGTGGTAATGCAGAAGATTTGATTGCTGAATTAGATGAAACAGCACCTGATTTTGAAGAAAAGAAACAAGAAATAATAAACAAAATAGAAGAAAATAAAAAAATAGTGCTGGAGGCTGGTGGTTTATATGTTATAGGAACAGAACGTCATGAATCACGTCGTATTGATAATCAGTTGCGTGGACGTTCTGGTCGTCAAGGTGATCCTGGTGATTCTAAATTCTTTTTAGCACTAGATGACGATTTAATGCGTATTTTTGGTGCTGCGAGATTGCAAAACATGTTGACCACTTTAGGTTTGAAACCTGGTGAAGCAATTACTCACCCTTGGATAACAAAGGCCTTGGAAAAAGCACAAAAACGTGTAGAAGCCAGATATTTTGAAGCCAGAAAAGAATTATTAAAATACGATAATGTTATGAATGATCAAAGATCGGTTATTTATAAACAACGTGATGATTTGATGACGTCAGAAGATTTAACACCATTTGTTCAAGATTTAATTGGCGATGTTGTCGAAATGATTTGTGAAAAGAATATTCCAGAAAAAGCACACCCTATGGATTGGAATATAGAAGGTATTCACGATGATATGATGCGCATGTTTGCATTAGATATAACAGATATAGATAAATGGAAAAAAGATGAAACTGTATCTGAACGCAGCGCATATAACACATTATTAAATTTGGCAATGCATCGTTATAAACAACAATCTGATAAATATGGTCCAGAATTAATGCAAACAGCCCAAAGACAAATGTTACTTGGTGCTTTAGATTCTGTATGGAAACGCCATTTACAACAAATGGATTATCTACAAGGTTCTATTGGTTTGCGTGGGTACGCTCAAAAGAACCCTTTGTATGAATACAAAAACGAAGCACTAGAATTATTTAAAAATACAATGGCTAATTTTAAATCTGTGTCAGTTGCTTATATTTGTCGTATGAATTTAACACGCGAAGACGTTGATGCAACAGCACAACAACATGCTGAACATGATTCACAGTTAAATACAAATGCGAATAATATGTCAAATATGAATATTTCTCGTAACGCATTATGCCCTTGTGGTTCGGGATTAAAATATAAACATTGTCATGGCAAATTAAAATAACACAAGGATTTTATTGTGGCAGATTTTGTACATCTTCGTGTTCATTCTAAGATATCAGTTGGTGCCAGCACCCTGTCAGTGGCCAGTAACAAAAAATTAGGTATATTAAAAGGTATACCTGAATTGTGTCACGACAATAATATGTTTGCGTGTGCATTAACTGATACAAACATGATGTCTGGATGTGCAGAATTTTCTGATGTTATGCCATCAAATAAATTACAACCTATTATTGGTGTAGAATTATCTTTAAATCATCATAATGCTGACCCAAAAATTTTAAGACAGTCTTCATTATCTAAGATAGTATTGTTAGCAAAACATCACGAAGGATATTTAAATTTATGTAATTTAAGTCGTATAATGTATATGCGTCAAGAAAACCATCATCTTGGTCCGTATATTACAATGTCAGAATTAAAAGCTAATAAAGATGATTTGATTTGTTTATCTGGTGCACATACTGGTGCAATAGGAATGGCAATATTGAACAACCAAAACAATACAGCTTTTAATATTGCACAACAATTTTTAGATATTTTTGGAAATAATTTTTACATAGAAATACAGCGACATGGTTTAGATGAAGAAATAAAAACTGAACCTGTATTTTTGCAAATTGCACGTGATTTGAATATTCCTATTGTCGCGACAAATGACGTATGTTTTCCTATGCCAGAAGATTATGAAGCGATGGATGCTTTAGGATGTGTTTTAGGTCAAACAAAAGTTATAGATCCAGACAGACCACGAAAATCATCAGAACAATATTTTAAAACATCTGAAGAAATGTCAGAATTGTTTTCTGACTTACCAGAAGCAATAGAAAATACAGTTAACATTGCGAAACGCTGTGCTTTTTATGTAAATGTTCACGAAAAACCTTTGTTACCACGTTTTGGTGCTGATTTGGAAACAGAATGTCAAATGTTGCGCGATGCAACAATGAATGGCTTAAAAGCCAGAATAGAAGAACATGGAATAAAAGACAGTAAACCATATTTTGAACAGGCAGAATATGAATTGGGTGTTATTATAGGTATGGGATTTCCAGGTTATTTCTTAATTGTTGCTGATTATATCAATTGGTGTCGAAACAACGATATATTAACTGGTCCTGGACGTGGTTCTGGAGCTGGTTCAATTGTTGCATGGGCATTAGGTATAACCCATGTTGATCCGTTGAAATACGGTTTATTGTTTGAAAGATTTTTAAATCCAGATCGTATATCAATGCCCGATTTTGACGTTGATTTTGAACCAACAGGTATAGAAAAAGTATTAGATTATGTTGGTGAAAAATATGGTCGTGATTCTGTGTGCAGAATTATTACTTTTGGCAGTTTACAGGCGCGTGGTGCAATAAGAGATATTGGTCGTGTTTATGGAATACCTTATTCTAAATCAGACAGATTATCTAAATTAATTCCACAAGATGCAAAAACATTAAAAGATGCAGTTGAATCATCAAAAGAAATTCAAGATATTTTAGAAAATGATTCTGATATGAATAAGGTCGTTTCTGTTGCAGAAGATTTAGAAGGATCTATTCGTAATCTTGGTCAGCATGCTTGTGGTGTTGTTATAGGAGACAGACCAACAACAAAAATTGCTCCTGTTTATCGGGATCCGGCGAACCCTTTGCCATCTTGTCAGTTTGATGGACATTATTTGGAAAGTGCTGGGTTAATTAAATTTGACTTTTTAGGTCTAGAAACATTGGTTGTATTAAAATATGCTACAAAATTAATACAAAAAACACGTGGTATAAATATTGATTTAGATCAAATTCCAACAGATGATGAAAAAACAATGTCTTTGTGGCAGTCTGGTTTAACAGAAGGTATTTTCCAATTTGATGCTCCTTTTGTTCAACAAACTTTGAAAAAAATGCATCCAACCAGTTTCTTAGAAATATCTGCACTAAATGCATTGAACCGTCCTGGGCCTATTGCGTTTATTCCACAATTTATTGCACGTATGCATGGTGAAGAACCTATTGAATATGTTCATCCTCGGGCTGAACCTATATTAAAAGAAAGTTATGGTATTATTGTTTATCAAGAACAAGTTATGCAATTAACCCGTGCACTAGCAGGATTTACACGTGGTGAATCAGATACAGTGCGTAAAGCTATGGGTAAGAAGAAACTGGAATTACTGGCTAAATTAGAAGTTAAATTCTTAGAAGGATGTAAAAAAGAAGAAACTTTGGATGAAGTAACCGCAAAAGATTTATGGGAAAAATTTAAAGAATTTGCGAAATACGCGTTTAATAAATCCCATGCTATCGCCTATTCTATTGTTGCAAACCAATGTGCTTATTTGAAAGCGCATTTCCCAGCAGAGTTTTTAGCAGCGTCTATGTCCAGTAATATGAATGACACAGATCAACTGGCTATATTTGTTGATGATGTAAAATCTAATTTTAACATACCAATTGTTGCCCCTGATATTAATGAAAGTGAATCTACTTTTACTGTAAAAAACGGAAAAATTATATATGCCTTGGCTGCTATCAAAGGTGTTGGAACTGTTGCTACTGATGCTATAGTTGCAGAGCGAGAAGCTAACGGTAAATTTAAGAATTTAACTGATTTTGCAAAACGTTGTTCTTCAATTATAAACAAACGAATTTTAGAAGCTTTTGCAAAAGTTGGCGTTTTAGATTCATTAGAAAAAAATCGTGCATTAATATTTATGAATGCTGATGCAATTTTATCTTATGCTTCTAAATCTCGCGAAAGTGCAAATTCTTTATCTTTATTTGCTAATACAACGCAAGATGATGTCAGTGAAGACAGATTGTTAAAAGATTTACCAAAAACTGAACCTTGGACATTTGGTCAAAAATTAGAAAACGAATTATCTGCACTTGGTTTTTATATTTCTGCACATCCATTAGATCAATACAAACATTTAATATCTCGTGCAAAATTACCAACCAGTGCAACTTTAGAATCTTTAGGAGACAGAAAACCTGTTCAAATTGCAGCAACTGTTAACTCTTTTTCAAGACGTAAAACAAAGACGGGTAAAGAAATGTTGACTGTGAACGCCTCAGACAGTTTTGGTAATATTGAAGGTGTCGCATTTGGTGACAGTGCTATTGATTTATCTCAAACATTAAATTCAGAAACAGAAGTTGTAATTTCAGGCAAAACTTCTGTTCGTGATGAACGAGTTTCTATATTCATAGATTCGATTATGCCATTAGCGAAATGGGTTGCAAAAATAGCAAAACGCATAACCATAGATGTTAATGATAAAAATGTTCTGCCAGATGTAAAAAAAGCTTTATCTGCTTTAAAACCAGGATACACACAAATTGTATTGAATTTACACAGTAAAAAAACAGCATCTTTATTACTGAAAAATACTGTTGAATTAGATACTAATACAGCAAAAGATTTAGCAGCTTTGGGTACAAAGGTGTCAATAGAATAAAAAAATGAAACATATACCAGTACTTTTAAATTCTGTATTAACAACATTAGGCGATATAAGAAATCGCACTGTTGTAGATTGTACTTTTGGTGCCGGTGGTTATAGTCGGGCTTTTCTTGAACGTGGTGCAAATATAATTGCTTTTGATCGCGATACTAATGTAATTCAAGATGCAGAAAATTTAAAATCAGAATATGGTGAACGTTTCAAATTTATAAACAAAGATTTTGCTGAAATAAAAAATTTATCAGAATATGATTTTGATGATGTGGTTTTTGATTTAGGTATATCTTCTATGCAGATAGATAATGCTGAACGTGGTTTTTCTTTTCGTTTTGATGCGCCTTTAGATATGCGTATGGATGAAAGATTAAAATATTCTGCATATGATTTAATTAAAAATACATCCGTTGAAGATTTAGCTGATATATTATACAAATATGGGGATATAAAAAAACCACGATTGGTGGCAAATATATTAAAAGAAAAAATGCCAAAAACAACATTTGAATTAAAAGATTTGATTAAAAACCATAATGATATAGCCCCAATATTTCAAGCTTTACGTATAGCTGTTAACGATGAAATGGGACAATTAGAATCTGCATTACAATCTGTTCATGATAAATTACATATTGGTGGAAAATGTGTTTGTGTAACATTTCATTCTTTAGAAGATAGAATTGTAAAAAATACTTTTCGTAAATGGTCAGAAAATACCGGTGACCCCAGATTACCAACAGTATTTGAACCTGATTATAAATTATTAAAAACTTATACACCTTCTGATGAAGAATTGGAATATAATCCGCGGGCCAGATCTGCACATATGCGGGCTGTAGAAAAGGTATAAATATGCTATTGACCTAAATTTTGTTTTTGTATAAAATAGACGTTAAAGGAAAGGAAAATGAAAAAAATATTATCTGCTTTATTTGGAATATTATTAACAAACAACGTGCTTGCGAACCCTGCATGTGCTGTTTGTACTGTTGCTATTGGTGCAACACTTACTATATCCAGAAAATTAGGAGTATGTGATAATGCTGTTGCTGTTTGGCTGGGGGCGTTTTTAGTTATTTTGGGGTATTGGGCAATAAAATGGTTTGATAAAAAGAATTGGCACTTTATCGGACGTGATATTATTTTGATGTTATTGTCTTTTTCAATGATTGGTGCTTTATATATTAAACATCTGGTTTACAGTCCTTGTTATTGGATATTGGATGCCTTTTTATTCTGGGCCATTATTGGTGGAATTGTTTATATTATATCCCAAAAAATATATGAATATATGAAACGTCATAACAATAACCATGCACATTTTCCTTTTGAAAAAGTTGTTTTGGCTTTAGTGATGTTATTTATAACAAGTTTATTGGTTTCTAAATTTGCATTTTAATGAAAGGAAAAAATATGAAAAAAGCTGATAAAAAATTATCTATGGAAGAAATGATTGAAAAGTTAGATGCTGCAAAAAAAGCTAACCCTTTAGACTTGTCTTCTGATCAAGATTTGTCTATTGCTTTGATGAATTTGGTTTCTTTAGAAGAACATTTCTTTTTCAGTGGCGCAAAAACTGGAAAAACAGGTTTTTATGATTTGATTAATGTTGCACGTAATATGCGTAAAGAATTAATGGAAAAAATCGTAAAAAAATCTGGCCCAGAAGATGGTGAAGTTTGGTGTATTTCTAAACATTTGTTGGCTGCTTCTATGCGTTTATATGAAGTTGGAACAAAGGCTATTGGCGCAGGAAAGAAAAAAGAAGCTTATGACATGTTTTCAAAAGCATATGATTTGTATTCTTTGTTCTGGGGATTAAATATGCATCTTATAGATTTAGAAGGTGTTCATGAAAATATACCTGCTTTTTATGAAGGTGCTAAAGAAAGTTGTAAAATAAAAGAATCTGAAAAAAAATCAGTAAAAACAACCGGTAAACAAGAAAAAGTATCCAGTGTAAAGAAATTAGGTCAATGGGTTAAAAATGCAGTTAATTGCTGTATTGAATAAACCACTTGATTTAATTTAGGAAAAAATGGTAAAATACAGAAACATAAGAGAGATTAACGTGGCGGGTTTAATAAAAAAAGTTTTACAGATATCTGTTCTAGCGGCAGTTATACCGACATTTGCTTTTGGTGTACAAGCACCAAATCCACGTGGTGGTAATGTTTCTGTGGCCAGAAATGTTGAAGCAGATTCTAATTCTTCAGTTCGTCGTTCTGCAACATCTGTGATTGCTCGAACAACATCCGTTAACAGTCGTAAAAACCGTCCTGTTGTTACTGCCCGCAGTAATGCATCACGTGCAGCTGTTAACAATAAAACTGTAAATTTATCACGTTCTGCCCGTGCATCTGATAAAGTTGTTTCTAATAAATCTGGTATATCACGCAGTGCAAAAAAATCCGTATCTTTATCACGCAGCGCCTCAAAACCTGGTGCAAAAAAGATTTCTTCTGGTGGTTTTGCAAGGGCTGCTTCTTCTCGTGCAACCGCTGTATTTAATGATATTTCTAAGATTGGTGGTGGCTACGGTTCTTGTCGTGATGCTTATGCAACATGTATGGACCAATTCTGTGCTAATGCAAATGATACATACCGCAGATGTTATTGCAGTGATCGTTTTACAGAATTTCGTGATACAGCTGATGCGTTAGATACAGCATTGAAAATGTTAGCTGATTTCCAAGATAATAATTTAAATGCAGTTGATAAGACAGCGGCAGAAGTTAATGCAATGTATTCTGCTTCTGCTGGTGAAGCAGCTATCAAAAAAGATACCAGTGCATCACAACAATTATTAGACAGCATTGGGGATGTTTTATCCGGTAAAAAGAAAACAGAAGCGCCAAAACAAACAATGGCTTCTTTGGGTGTATTAGATTTATCTGGTTTTTCATCTGGTTCTTCCGGTGATATTTGGGGTGATAATGGTGGCGATTCTTTATTTGGTGGTGGTCGTGACAATGGTGTAGACATGACATCATTAGAAGGTAAAGAATTATACACACAAGCGAATAACCAATGTTCTGAAATTATACGTGAAGCTTGTAAAGGTGATGCTTTGTATAATATGGCGAAGTCCGCCTATTCTATCATGATTACCCAAGATTGTAATGCTTATCAGAAAAATATAGATGCAAAAAAGACATCTGTTGAAGAAACAGTCAGAACAGCTGAAAAATATTTACGTGAAGCACGTTTAGAAGAATATCGTGCTCACAATTCACAAGACGTTAATGAATGTTTAAATAAAGTAGAATCCGCAATGTTGCAACCTTTGGCTTGTGGTGAAAATTATAATAAATGTTTGGATTATTCTGGTTTGTATATTAATCCTACAACAGGTGAACCAATTTATTCTAAAGCCTTATTTGATTTGAATAATTTGATTGTTCTTGATGGTTCTGCAGATGTTGTTGGTGCCAACCAACCATTTAGTAAGTTTTTAGACGAAAGAAAGATGTTTGCAGAAACGGCTTTGGATACATGTCGTGATAAAGCTGATTTGGTTTGGTCTGAATTTAAACGTATGGCAATAATAAGAATTGCCCAAGCACAAGATGAAAAGATAGAAGAAGTAAAATCTTCTTGTGTTGAAACAATGAAAGAATGTTATGATGAACAAAGTGGTGCTTTGGCCGCCTTTGATGATACTTCTGCCCAAGCAACAGGTGCCCTGACAGCAATTACAACACATGATATGTGTAAAGATAAAGTTTTGGCCTGTGCAGCATTGTATGGTGATCCAGATGGTTGTGTATACAATGATAAATCAAAAACGCTTGAAAGAAATGGAAATAAAACGTGTGGTTTAACTTCTTTGTTAAACTTTGTTAATACAGTTGATTCTGTAAAGGTTGCAGAAGGATGTGAAAAATCTTTAACCGATTATGCAAAAGAATTGTGTACCCCGACAGAAGAAGGCGGTCATGAATATCCTTGGAAATGCAGAATGCGTGGCATTGGTGCTTGGACAGAGATAGCTGATTCAGAAGATTATAACAAAGTTGATACCACAACTTTATATGGAATGTTTCAAATGCGTGCCCGTGATTTCTGTGGTGATGAATTATTAACTGGTTCTAACAATGCTCAATCTAACGAGCCGGATACAAAATTGAAAGCTTCTATTGCTAATTCTAAAGGTATTATAGAAAAGATAGTAGAAGACATTAAAATTAATTTAGCAATTCAAGCGCGTGATGAGTGTGAATCAAAAGATGATGTTCAGAGCGGTAAAAAAGGTATAAATGGTGTATGGATTGATAACGAATTAGTTGGAACTATGTTAGCTTCCAAAGTTGATTCAAAAAGTTATAATTCAGAATTTTATGGAAGATTTTTTGGTGGTTCTTATGATTCTGCTAGCTATGGTTATGGTTTTTGTGCTGCAAATACAACAATGACTCAATGTTTAGCTCAAAATATTGACCCTGATAAAAATTTGGCTGAATACGATTCTGCAACTGGCGAATGTAAATTCAAAGAGGATTGGTATAATGAAAAAACTCTGTCTATTGGTGGATATGTTGAAGATGGTGTATATTATATAATGGATAATTAAAATTAAACAGGAAAAGCTGATGAAAAATAATTTTATATTATTACCTATATTTATGTTAAGTATGGTTTGCTCAGATGTTTTAGGTGCAAGATTGTATCAAACATCAGCTATTAATGCTTTGTATGGTGCCGCTTACTGGAAACCTTGTACAGCTAAAGGAACTGCCACTTCTCGCGCAGTAGATAAAGAAAGCTTGGGTGGTGGTGATGAAGATTCTCCTTGTATAGGAAACACAAGAGATAAATGTGATAATGTACATGGAAGTCCATATATTAGTGATGTAAGAACTTATACCTGGGAGGATGAATTTGGTAAGGTTTTGATGATTGCAAGAGAAGCAAATGCAAATGGTGCACAGTTTTGTCCAACATCTATTACAGCACGAAACAGACGCGGTTCTTGGGCATGGACAGAATATTCAAAAGCTAATGGTGATTGCGTGTGGTTGTGCAAAAAAGGTTGGACTGGGGATAAATGTTCAAAAAGTGTTGCGGATTCTTCTGTTCAATGTGATTCTACAAAATTATTACCAGAAAACTATAAAGATACGGTTTTAACAGATTCCTTTCAAAAAGGTAATATAGAAGATTATATTGTTATGTGGGGTGCAAACTATACAGATAGATGTAGTTCTGGATGGGGGCAAGAACACGATTTAATATTTGCTATTTCTAAATGGCTTCCAAGTGGACATGGGGCATGGGCAAGACCTTATATGGTACGCGCCAGACATGATAATACATATGGTCTAGTTTCTTGGATTGAGATTTATCCTGCTGCCAGTTCCCAATATAATTATGATACAATAACACCATCAAAATTGTATTGTAAAATAGGATATCAACCAAATGCCAGTGGAACAGATTGCGAAGCAATAAATGAAACATTATGTAACGTTTCTTGGTGTGATGGTTGGGATAGTAAAAAATACGACAATAAAAATATGACTTTAAATGCAGAAAATGGATGTCTGCAGTGGCGTTGTGCAAAGACAAATGATGCATTAACCCGTGCAGGAGAAACAGGTTGTTCACAATGTATAAAATCTATGAAAGATGGTATAAACCCTTTAAACGGAACGTGTGTTCAATGTGGTACAGGGAAATACTTTGATCCAGAAACACAAGGTTTTTGTAGAGAATCCAGAAAAATAACAAAAGCAGAATTATTATATGGTCCTGGAAAGACAAAAGACAGTCCTATTGGAGAACAGTGTTGGACAAAAACAGATAATGATAAATATAAGGCATGTGTACTTGGGTTACCAGAACCAACACCAACAGAACAATAAAAAAAACGCCAATTTGGCGTTTTTTTTATTGTTATAAGATTTTATTTATCAGTTTCAGAAGTATTTGTAGCACCATTTAATGTTTGCAACATTTTCATGACCATAGCACGTTGGTCATCTGTTGGTAAATTCCAATATAATTTTATTAATTGTAAAGATTCATTTTTTGCCAATGGATCGTTTTTATCTGGTTCGGAAACACGAGATGAACGATTAGCCTTGGTTTCTGGTGGAAAATTACCTGGTAATCCCATAAAAAAGAACGCAACAGATGTTTCCATAGCTTGAGAAATATCAAACAAACGCGATGCAGGAATTCTGTTCCCTGCTGATTCATATTTTTGAATTTGCTGAAAACTTATTCCACATTTTTTTGCTAAATCAGTTTGAGACATTCCTAACATTAATCTACGCAACAGCATACGTTGTGCAATATGTTGGTCGACTGCGGATATAACAACTGCTTTTCTTGACATGCTGTTCCTTTTATGAAATGTTTCCTTTGATTTATATCCTAAGATATACTATTTTTCTTTTCCTTTTGCAATCAAAAAACATATATGATATTCTTATGGCAATAAAGGAAAAAAGAAAATGAAACCAATTGTTTTATGTATAATGGACGGTGTTGGAATAAATGAAGATTCAACACATAATGCGGTTGCTTTGGCAAACATGCCATATTTTGATGGTTTATTAAAAAAATATCCACATTCTAAATTAAATGCATCAGGTAATGCGGTCGGATTACCAGATGGAATTATGGGTAATTCAGAAGTTGGACATATAACAATTGGTTCTGGTCGAATTGTTAACCAGTTTTTACGCAGATTTGAAATTGAAGACCTGTCTAAAAATAAACCATTAAATAATTTTATTAAATTTGTAAAAGATGATGGTGGTATTGTTCATATAGCAGGTTTGATGTCAGATGGACGTGTTCATGCTAATATAACCGATATTATAAAAACCATAAAATATATACTTAATTCTGGTTTGCGTGTATGTATTCATTTTATAGCTGATGGACGTGACACACCACCACAATCCGCCCAAAAATATATAGATTTGATAAAATCTGAGTTGGATTTTGATGATAAAAGTGTATTTTTTGGAACAATATCTGGACGTTATTATACAATGGACCGAAACAATAATATGGACAGAACACAGCTGGCTTTTGATGCAATAGCAAATGGAGAAGCCGAATTTTATGCAAAAGATATAGATTCTGCTTTATCTGAAGCTTATGCACGTGGTGAAACAGACGAATTTATAAAACCAACAATAATAAATACAACTAAATTAACAACAAAAGATGGCTTTTTGTTCTGTAATTATCGCTCAGATCGTGCACGTCAAATTATGCGTAAAGTTGTTGAAAACGGTTGTCATATATTATGTTTTTCTCAATATGGTGAAGGTTTAGACGAAGTTTGCCCTGCTTTGTTACCAGATATAAAAACAACAAATACTTTAGGCGATGTATTGGCTGAAAACAACATATCCCAATTACGTATAGCAGAAACAGAAAAATATAACCATGTAACATATTTTATGGATGCAGAACGTAATATTGATTACGATGGTGAAGAAAAGGTTTTAATAGATTCCCCAAATGTGGCAACATTTGATATGAAACCAGAAATGTCTGCAAATGAAATAACAGATGCTTTATTGCCAAGATTATCAAAATTTGATGTTGTTTTATTAAATTTTGCAAATGGTGATATGGTTGGACACACAGGAAATGAATCTGCTGCAATAAAAGCAATGGAATGCTTAGATAAACAATTATCACGAATTATTCCTGAAGTTTTAAAACAGGATGGTTGTGTATTGATAATCGCAGATCATGGGAATGCAGAACAAATGTGGGATACCAAACATAATGTTCCTTTGACATCACATACAACAAATCCTGTAAGATTTATAATGGTTTCTAATCATGACTTTACCGCCCATGATGGGGGCTTGTCTGATATTGCACCAACAATATTGAAATTATTAAATATTGAAAAACCATCTGAAATGACAGGAAAATCACTGATATAAGAAATATTATTTTTCTTTACAACGAGCCAATTTTTGTATTTCGTACTGGATTTTTGCTCTGGTCACATTATGGATTATATTAAAATCGTAATGGTCTGGATAACAAACGCGTTCTATTAACAATTCGTCACCGCGTTCTATATTTATATTCATATTTTTTATATCGATAGATATTTCTTTGAATTTATTACCATAAGCAATTATTATGTTATTTCTTTTATCTAAAACCCCAACATAATCATAACTGTGTTCTGAATATTTGTATTGTCTTGACCATTCGCCTTTTTCTGACATTTTAAGAACAGAGCCAAAACCAAAAGGATTTTGTACATATCTGACATCAAAACATATTTTTGTAAAAGGTGTTTCATCACGTGGGTTAACAGAAACCACAGAACATTTTTCTGTACCACCGTTATATATGTATTCTTTTGATATCAAAAAAACTTTAGAATTTGTTTCAGATTCTGATAGATATATTTCTTTTGCCATTTTTTTCTTCTGTTATTAGTTAACACCATATTGTCATAAAAAAACAACATTTCAAGATTTTTTACGTAATTTTTCAAAAAAATCTTTTAGTATTTTAGCAGATTTATCCGCATACTCTTTGTTTTGTATGACTTTTGGTTTCCAAAGATGCTTATCTGTTTCATATATTTTAGAATTAGATGTTATTCCACCACCTTTTTCATCACAAGCAGCAAAATAAACATTTTTTATTCTTGCAAAAGATATTGCCGTTGCACACATACCACACGGTTCCAATGTTACATATAAATCACATCCATCCAAAAATTTTGTATCTAGTTTTTTACATGCTTTATTTATAGCGACTATTTCAGCATGCAAAATTGGATTTTTTGATTTTTGAACACAGTTTTCACCACGTGCGATGATTTTGTTATCCTTCACAATGACAGCACCAATAGGCACATCATCATGCAATTGTGCTTTTTTTGCTAATAAAAATGCTTGATTCATAAAATTCATAATGTAAACTTTACACCATGAAATCAAATTTGCAAATCATTTCAGGTAAATACCGTGGCAAGAAACTGTTTTTGCCAAATAATGCGCGCCCAACACAAAATATGGCACGTGGCGCATTATTTAATATGTTAAGCGATGTAATCGATATAAGCAGCCCTGTTGCAGTTTGGGACGCGTTTGGTGGTTCTGGCGCTTTTGGACTGGAATGTTTATCACGTTTTAATAAACCTATGGTCGTTTTTACTGATAATGAAAATTCTTCCATAGAAACAATTAAGAAAAATCTGATATCTATAAATGAAAATGCAACCATAGAAAAAACAGATGCTATATCAGCAATATCTAAATTCGGTGGTATTTCAGATTTAATTTTTATAGACCCACCTTATTCAGAATTTGGTTTAGGAATGTTGTTTATAAAAAAAATATCAAAAATAGCTAAATCAGGAACTGTTTTGATATGGGAATTTGAATCAAATCAAAAAACACCTCAAATAAGCGATTCTTGGGAAGTTATTAAAGATAAAACTTATGGCCGCGCCAGATTTTTGTTTTTATTGAAAAAATAATCATAAAAAACTTGATTTTTCTTATATTTTAGTAAATAATATGACCCGCGTGACACCCTTGGAGGTCACGAATAAAACAATATAAAAAGGATAAAAAATGGCTATAACATTAAATGCTGAAATTCGCAAAGTTGCTGGCAAGGGGGCCGCACGTGCAGTTCGCAAGAACAAAAACATCCCTGCTGTTATCTATGGCGAAAAGAAAGAACCTGTGTCTATTGAATTAAACGGACACGAATTTGAAATGTTATTGGGACAACCTTCTTTGCGAACAAAATTGTTTGAAATTACAGTTTCTGGCAACAAAGAAGATGCTATGTTGATGGATATTCAATATCATCCAGTATCTGATAAAGTTGTTCATGTTGATTTTAAACGTATTAACGTTAAAGAACCTGTTCATGTTGTTGTTCCGGTTGAAGTTATCAATACTGATATTTCCAAAGGTATCAAATTGGGCGGTGTATTAAACTTTGCTGTCCGTAAGGTAGCTTTGGTTGGTTTGGTATCTGATATGCCAGAAAAAATCACTATTGATTTATCAAACGTTACAATTGGTGACACAATCCATGGTTCTGATTTAGTATTACCAAATGGTATTAAATTAGGTTTACATATGGAAGATTTGGCTTTTGCAACAATTGGTGGTAAAATGCCAGAAGAAGCAGATGCAAAATCTCAAGCTGCTGCAGCCACTACTGCACAAGCAAAGAAATAATATTAAATCTTTGTATTTTTTCAAACCGTCCTTTTGGACGGTTTTTTTATGAATATATACAAATATAAATATTTACTTTTACCCCCTTGAAACCATGTTTTTTATAACTATATCTGCATTAAGCAAAAAAATTGAAGGAGTAAAAATTATGGCAAAAGTTTTAGGTATTGATTTAGGTACAACTAATTCCGCCATGGCTTTCATGGATGGATCTGATCCAAAAATTATTGAAAACAGCGAAGGACAACGAACAACACCATCTGTGGTTGCTATGACAAATAATGGCGATCAGTTGGTTGGTATTACAGCAAAAAACCAAGCTGTTACAAATCCTGAAAATACTATTTATGAAATTAAACGTTTAATGGGATTACGTTTTGACAGTGAAGCAGTTAAAGAAATTCAAAAAAGAGTTCCTTATAAAATTGTTGCAGGAGACAATGGTGATGCGTGGGTAGAAATAGAAGGCAAAAAATATGCCCCATCACAAATTTCTGCTATGATTTTATCTAAATTGAAAAAAGATGCAGAAAGTTATTTAGGTGAAACAATTACAGATGCTGTTATCACTGTTCCAGCATATTTTAATGATTCTCAACGTCAAGCCACAAAAGATGCAGGTCGTATTGCGGGTTTAAATGTTTTACGTATTGTTAATGAACCAACAGCTGCAGCATTGGCTTATGGTTTGGATAAAAACAAAGACGGTACAATCGCCGTTTATGACCTTGGTGGTGGAACATTCGATGTGTCTATATTGGAAATTGTGGACGGCGTATTTGAAGTAAAATCAACAAACGGAGATACTGCTCTGGGTGGTTCTGATTTTGATGCACGCGTTTTGAAACATTTGATAGAAGAATTTAAATCTCAAACAGGTATAGATTTATCGAATGATAAATTAGCATTACAACGTTTGAAAGAAGCTGCTGAAAAAGCAAAAATTGAATTGTCTTCTAAGACATCAACAGATATCAATTTACCTTTCTTGACAGCAGATGCCACAGGTCCAAAACATTTCAACACAACACTTACACGTGCTAAATTGGAATCTTTGGTTGCTGATTTAATTGAAAAAACAATTGAACCATGCAAAAAAGCTTTAAAAGACGCAGGTTTATCAACTTCCCAAATTAATGAAGTTATTTTGGTTGGTGGTCAAACACGTATGCCAAAAGTGGTTGAAACTGTAAAAGAATTCTTTGGTCGCGAACCACATAAAGGTGTTAACCCAGATGAAGTTGTTGCATTAGGTGCAGCAATTCAAGGTGGTGTATTAAAAGGCGATGTAAAAGATGTTTTATTGTTGGATGTAACACCTTTATCATTAGGTATTGAAACATTGGGTGGCGTGTTCACTCGTTTAATTGACAGAAACACAACAATTCCAACCAAGAAATCTCAAATATTCTCTACTGCCGAAGATAATCAATCTGCTGTGACAATTCGCGTATTCCAAGGCGAACGTGATATGGCTGCAGATAATAAATTGTTAGGCCAATTTAATTTGGAAGGTATTGCACCTGCTCCACGTGGTATGCCACAAATCGAAGTATCTTTTGATATTGATGCAAACGGTATTGTTCATGTATCTGCAAAAGATAAAGGAACAGGCAAAGAGCAAGCTATTTCTATTAAATCAGACGGTGGACTATCGGAAGAAGAAATCAAACGTATGGTCGATGAAGCTGCTGCTAATGCAGAATCTGATAAAAAGAAAAAAGAATTAGCAGAAGCCAAAAATACTGCAGAAACAGCTGTATTCAGCATTGAAAAATCTTTAAAAGAACATGGAGATAAAATCAGTGCTGAAGAACGTCAAGCAATTGAAGATGCTAAAAAAGAATTATCTGATGAATTGGCTAAATCTGATGCCACAGCAGAATCTTTAAAAGCAAAAACAGATGCTTTGACAGAAAAAGCTATGAAATTAGGTGAAGCTGTTTATAAAGCAGCCCAAGAAGCTCAGGCTAATCAAGCACAACCAGAAAACAATGCGGATGCTGGCGAAAACAAAAACGCTACAGATGCAGATTTTTCTGAAAAATAATTTTTCTCTTCATAATAAAAAAAACCGTCCGTTTGGACGGTTTTTTATATTTTTCCATAAATTGCGTATTTTTTATGTTTGTATGCAGCATAAGCTCTGTCGCCAAAAGACCAGTGCCACCATTCGTTTGGATAGTTTTGAAATCCAACGGTTTTAAGTGTTTTTATTAAAATTTTACGATTTGTTTTTTGTATACAAGTTAAATTTTTAGAATATGTTTTTGAATTTATATCTGACATATATTCGCCACCCATATCAACAGTTTTACTTTTATATGTTAAAGTTATGTCTATTGCACCACCTGTTTGGTGTGGACCCAACCCGTGTCTTGGATCTGCATTCATTTTACGATTTTTATTTTCTATATCTTTAATAGGTAAATCAGGATATTTTTGTTTTAATTTTTTTATACCATTGTCCCAATTTTTTTGTTGTTCAGATACAGAACGATAACCACATAATATTTTAAGAGAATATCCGTTTGGTAAAAGTTTTTGTGCGTTATCTAACATTTTTGCTACGGTTTCACGAACAAAAAAATCACTATATCTAACTAATTTTTCACCACAATCTTGTATTTTTTTACTGTTTACATATCCAGATGGCAAAATCTTACGCAAACCAATTTTATATAAGAATATATTTATATAGACTTTGTATCCGTACATTTTTATTTCCGTTTTTCGCCAATATATATTCCCATATCTGTTGCAATTTGCAACAACACATCATCAGGTTCAACATAGCGATTTGATGTCATTATCCCAACAATGTTTGGATCTTTTACTTTTCTGCCTGCTTCAAAAAAATCACTTAAAGATACAGTTTTATATTCGCCGTCCTGTAACACAGTCATAACATTTGTTTCATTATTTTCAATTGCTTTTAATGCTGTATCTGCAAAACCCATAGCTAAAATTCTGTCATTTGCAGTTGTATCACCTGCCCTTTGAATATGTTCTGGGAAAGATGTTCTGTTTGGTATATTTGCTGTATTTAATGCACGAGAAATCATGTCTGCTGCTTTACCTGAATGTCCACGAATAGAAATTGCTTCTGAAACCATTATTATTCCATAATCACGTTTTGATTGTTTAATGTGTTTAACTAAATTATCAATATTAAATTTTACTTCTGGTATTAAGATTGCATCTGCACCAACAGCAACCCCAGCATGCAATGCTAAACTTCCACATGCCCGTCCCATTGTTTGAATAACAAACCACCTGTGATGACTACGTGCAATTAACAATAATTGATTTGCAAAAGAAGTTAATTGTTGCACAGCGGTATCAAAACCGATTGTTCTGTCGGTTAACGGTATATCAAGATCCATAGTTTTTGGAATACAAATTAATTGCACACCATTATAAATTTCATTGTACAAATGTGCTAAAGACAAAGAACCATTACCACCTATCAAAACCATCGCATCCAGATTCAATTCTTTAATAGATTTTTGTAATCTTTTGTTAAAAGCATTTAATTTACCAACACGCGCAGAACTTTCAAAATTTGTAGCACCCGCATGTCCATTAGCTAAAATACTGCCAGCCAAATGAGATGATGCAAATTGAAAAGCGTTATTTGTTAAATTTATTGTTTTGGCCGGTGTTGAATATAAACCATCTGTTCCATCTTGAATACCAACAACATCCCATTTACGAAGATTACACGCATCAACAATACGTTGAATAACAGTATTTAACCCAGAACAATCCCCACCTGTTGTCATTATAGCTATCTTTTTATGTACCAATTTAGTCTCCTTGATTATTTATGATTATATCATAAAAACATTGACAAATAAATATTTTTTGGAATAATTTTGTCAAACAAACAAAAGGTTTAATTATGGCAAACACAAACATTGGAAAAACAAAACGGTCCACAGATGAAATGATTGATAATGCAGTTAATCGTCAACAATCTTGGTTAGAAAAACGTCGTAAATTTACACGTGAATTTTTAAAAAGATTCAATGTTTTTACCAAACACGAAGAAAAAGCAAAAATATCTGTTTCTGAAAACAAAACAGTAATCAATAAAAATAAATCTGTATTGAAAGATTATTGGTTTCCTATTTTATGTGCTTTTATCGTTATTTTTATTACAGTATTTGTAATGTTGTTCAAAGTTAACACACCAGTAAAAGTTATTACACCATCTGTTCCAGAACCAATTATTAAACCTGTTTCAAAAACATCTGTTGAAACCCCAAGTTTTGATATTGCCAGAATTGAAAAAAACGGAAACATTGTAATTGCAGGTCGTTGCAGTCCAGAATCTAATATTTCTGTTGTTATAAATAAAAAAGTTGTTGCCAGCGAACATACAAACAAAGACGGAGAATTTGTTTATGCACCAAAAACAGCTTTAAAACCTGGAAATTATGTTATTTATTTAATAAATACAGATAAAAATATCAGATCCGAAAATTCTGTATTTATTTACATTTCGGAACACGGATATAAAAATTCTGTATCTTTATTAATGACAAAAAATGGCAGTAAAATTTTACAATCTCCAAAATTACAAGATGGTGATTTGGTAGTTTCTAAAATTGATTATTTAAGTTCTGGTCGTTTAGTTGTTACAGGCAAAGCTTTACCAAGATTACGTGTATCTTTAACATTAAACGATAAATACATAGGTTTTGCGCGTGTATCAGATTACAAAAATTTTGGACTTGGTGCAGATGTTGAAAAATTAAAGCCAGGCGAAACATATAAAATTAATATTCGTTTACACGACGGCGAAGGTACAACAATTTCAAACATAGAACACTCTTTTGTAATGCCAGAAATGACAGGTGACGACGATACTTTTTATACAGTACGTCGTGGCGATTGTTTATGGATAATTGCCAGAAACTTTTTGCGTCGTGGAATTTTGTTCACAATGATTGCAGAACGTAATTCTATTAAAAATCCAGATTTGATTTATCCAGAACAAAAATTACAAATTCCTGTTCAAGAATAAAAGGCAAACAATGGCAAAAAGATGGAAATTTCGTGTAAATCATCACAGTATACAATTAACACCTAATTGTGATACTTTGGTGGACAAAATCGAAATAGCATCTAAAAAGAAACTGTCATTAAAAGAAAGCATCTTATTATCAGATATGGCAAAAGATGTTTTAAAACACAAAAAAATATTACCAAGACAGACTTTAAAAACATATAACGCACAGATACATAACATACTTTTTCAACATCAATACGATTAAATAAAAACCACCCTTTGATTTTTATGCGCAAAAAAAACAAATTGCCAATATGTGTATTAGGAATAAATATCTTGAATCAAAGGGTGGTTTTTTTTATAATGACGCATGTACATAACAACAAAAAGGTGTTCTCTATGAAAAGACTTGCAATTTTGACTTCTATTTTGGCTTTAACCGCATGCGGTGGTGGTTCTGGCGGCGGACACGGCGGTTCAACATATCAACCAGAAATTCTTAAACCAGAAAACGTAATAACAGAAGATATGTTAACCCAAAATGCTGAATTGGCAAAAAAGTTGCAAACTATTGAATATGTAGAAAACAATCTGGGTGATTTGGAATCAAACAACACAATATCAACACAATCTGTTCAAACCGGACGCAATGCAACATCTAATAAATTTATAAATATGAAAGTTTCTGATGTTGAATCACGTTACCAAAAAGCATTAAAATATTTCGAAGTTTTGGAAAAAGTTAAAAATAAATCTGATGAAATAACTATTGGCGAATTAAAAATAGCATACAGTTTGGCAGCCAATAAACCTTTGAATGAAATTACAAAATATGATTTGCCTGGTATAGATATAGAAAACAATAGCGACAGCACAAAAATTACAATACAAACTCTGTTATCTAATTTGCTAACAAATAAAGTTGAAACAAATATTGATTTGAAAAACAGTGCAACACAAGATATCAAAAACGATATTTCTGAATTGGCCAGCACAGAAACCATAGATCCAAATGCCGCTTTGATAAATCCAGATCTTTTGAAAAATCTTGATAATCTTGACCAACTGGGCGATATATTTACAGATTTTTCATTTAAAATCGAAAACGGGCAAGTAGTTGCGGTAGATATTAGCGATGATGAAGAAGAACCTTTATATATAAAACGTGTTGATAATACCAGTAGATTTGAATCAGACGGCGATTTATGGTTTTTTTCATTTGTAGCATACGATTCTGGAAATACCCCACACAACAGAGAACTTGGTGGATTATCAAAAAAATTAGAAGGAAAAGAATTACGAAATGCATTAGACACACAATTAAAGAAAAAAGAAAACTGGTACAGTGAAATGTCTGAACAACAACAGTCTGATGTATTAGATGAAATAATAAACAACGAAAATAACGAATGGTCTCATGCACAATTCAAAGGAGACGTTCACAGTTTAGGTAAAATAAACGGGTTAAAATATTCTGATTTCGGTTATTATAGATTAGATGGTTTTGATTTTACTTTTACTTATGAAGGCGGTATAAATAAAATTACTCCAGCAAACAAACCAGAAGCCTTTACTGAAAACATGGTATTTAATGGAACCGCTGCTGGTGAATTACAAAGCAATTCTTATGACAACGAACAGAACGAATTAAGCAGTGATAATAAATTGATTGTTACAGATAACGGTGCTGCAACATTAACATTTAATACTGACGGCACAGAAACTATGAAATTACCATTTAACAATTGGTACACAGTAAACATTGAAAAACAAGGTGATAAAATTAACACTGTTAATTTCACAGATACATCAAAAGTTTCAGATGATATTTGGAAACTAGCCAAAACGTCCATTGTTTACCCAGACAACGTAACCGACGATTTAAATGGAGATAGCAAACCAGAAACCAGAGGTTCATGGAACGAAAATGACAAAAAAATTGAAACCCAGACAACCATGACAACAAATTATTATGGCAAATATGGAAATGTTTCAGAAGCAACAGGCTATTTAAATCATGTTGAAGACATTAAAAATGGTGATATAAAAGAAAGACAAATATGGTTTTCAACTACATTCGGTGGAACAAAACAACCGTAATGTAAGTGTTTAAATCAAAAAACCGACCTTTGTGGTCGGTTTTATTTTTGGTGCGGGTGAAGAGAAACACTCGGCACAAATGCCTGCGTGGCATTCGTTAGCGTTCAAACTTCGCACAAGCTCGTTTTCACTTACTCATAGTCGAACCCTCTTTCCCGGGTTCAATTCAACTTTTTACCCGATACACAAAAATTAAATCGGCACTTTGGCCGATTGAATTTTTGGTGCGGGCGAAGGGAATGTAATTCCCACTCTCTTTGTTCGTGGGTCCCTTTCAACTTCGTTTACGAACCCTTCGTTGCTACGCAACTCTTACCGGGTTCGATTCAACTCTCTATTATCCCAACAAAAAAACACAACCGACACAAGGTCGGTTTTATTTTTTTGGTGCGGGCGAAGGGAATCGAACCCTCGTCTAAAGCTTGGGAAGCTTTCGTGCTGCCATTATACCACGCCCGCGTGAAAGACACTTTGAATGATACAGATTTTTGACAAAAAAGTCCAGGCATTTTAATGTGCTTTTTTATTTTTTCATATAAATAAAACATATCTTTTATGTAATAATACTGACCAGAAAGGTTTTGATTATCAGGAGAACAAAAATATGACTAATGATCAAATCAGAGATATATTAAGATATCTAAAAAGATTGGTGGTAATTATAGACGAATCAAATGTAAAAAAATTATTCAAAATATTCATAGGCGCACGAGATAAAAATTCTCGTGCGTCTTTTCTTTATATAGACACACGAGAAGCTGTTAAACAATTATTATCCGATTTAATAAATTCTAAGAATATAAATAAAGTGTTAACTCGTCATCAAGTAAAGAGGATTTACACAATATTGGGCGATTATCATATATATCCTGTATGCAGATTATGTGGCAAACCAATAAAAATTGATACTTTTACCCAACGTTATAGCCAACAATCGAATCAAATGACTTTTTCATGGGACCATAAATACCCTAAATCAAAGGGTGGCACATGGGCTTTGACAAACATGCAACCCACACATAAAATTTGTAATACAAAACGTGGCATTAAACCTTTGTGTAAAGAAAGACATAAAACAAATATGAAATCAAATATTGATATAATGATAGATCCTGATACTGAAAAATTACAATATCGCCCTACCCATTTTAGTGTTTTTAATTCTGGGCGGCAATATTGTGCATAAAACCAAACAAATATTTGACTTTTGGTTATTTTTAATACATAATAAGCCTGCAAATCCCAAAGATTGCCATTACTAATAACCCTGTGTGCGGTATGCACAAGGAACATCAACCGGCGAGTTTCGCTCTTGATGGCGGTTTTGTTTGTGGCATTTATGGGAAAAACAGATAACAAAAAAACAAGGAGCAAAATAAAATGGCAACAGTTATCAGATTAGCACGTTATGGTGCAAAAAAACGTCCTTATTATCATGTAGTTGTTACAGATTCTCGTAACGCACGTAATTCAGGCGCTATCTTGGAAACAATTGGTAAATACAACCCTATGTTAGCAAAAGATGATGCTAAACGCGTTGTTTTAGATATTGAAAAAGTAAAATCTTGGATGGCAAAAGGTGCAAAACCATCTGACCGTGTTTACAAATTCTTGGTAAACGCAGGTTTGGTTGCAGCAAAACCAATTCCAACACAAACAAAGAAAAATCAACCTTCTGAAAAAACACAAATGAAAGCTAAAGATAAAGCTGACAAATTAGCTAAAATTGCAGAAGAAAAAGCAGCTGCTGAAGCTGCTGCCAAGGCTGCCGCAGAAGCACCTGTTGAAGAAGCTGCATCAGAATCTGTTGCTGAATAATATTTTGCTTAAAAACTTGGCGGGTAACCGCCAAGTATACTTTTGAAATGAACATTGAAGACAAAATATTGGTTGGAAAAATAGTTGCACCACAAGGTATTCGTGGTGAATGTCGCGTTCAAACTTTTTCATCTAAACCAACAGATTTTCAAAAATTTCATATTATTTCAGCAAAATTTAACAGCGAACAATTTCATTTTGTTCGCGTATTAAAACAAAATGTTATCATTGCCAAAATAGATGGTTTTGATGACAGAAACGCAATTGAATCTTTACGTGGTACAGAATTGTTTATTTCACACGAAGATTTACCAAATTTAAAAGAAAACGAATACTATCAATCTGATTTGATTGGATTTGAAGTTATTCGTGGTGATAAAAAAATTGGTATCGTTGACGGTTTTCAAAACTTTGGTGCTGGCGATATCATAGAATTAGATAACGGAGAGATGGTTTCTTTTAAAAACGCAGATGTTGATATAAAAAATAAAACAATAGTCGTATTGTAACCAAGGAAAGAAACGATGGCTAATCTCTTAAATTTTGAAGTAAGTGGAACTTTGACAGATAAAAAATTCAACAACGTAGTAAGAGCTATTATGGATTTTGCTGATAAACAATTGTTGAAATATCATCATCTTATAGATGATAAAAAATATAAAAGATATCATGAAATTCATGGATATTTGGAACAAGGTTTAAACAAAAAATATTATGCAGTATCAAAACGCACTTTTGTATGTGATTTAATGGATTTAACCTATCAATTTCCTATCAAGGCACCAATGGTCAGAAAAAAAGTCAAAGATTATTTGGAATCGCAAATCAATATGTACAGTTTAAATGAACGTCCATATACAAATGCAATTCCGGGCTATCCATACAAATCTACTAACATTGTAGATTTGTTAGAAGAAGTTGAAATAGTTAGAAAAGAAAGATACGAATCTGGACTTTCTAGACAAAAATATAACGGCAGATAATATAAAGATTGATAAAATGTTTACAGACAAACCTATGGCAAAAAAATGTCCGCAAATGTCTAATTCAGATATTGTATGTCGAAGATCTTTGGTATATCAAGCATTACATGGTGTTGAATTGTCATACGAATCAACTTTTAAATTAGATGTCATAATCAAAGAAGTTTGTGATTTTTGTATAAAACAAAATACCGCAAGATAAAAAACAGGATTTATAAATGACAAATCGTTTCAGAATCAGTTTACCAGTTATCAGTATAGAATGCAACAAAGACAGTCTTGCAGATGCTTTTCACACAAAATGTCCACTAAAAAAATATCTTGATTCTGATGAAAGTGTATATGTTGCATGGCCAAATGAAAACAGATTATTACCAAACACAAATGATTTTCAACACGCATGTGATGACATAGAAAAAATACGTGAAATTTGTAATAATTGTAAATTATCCCAAAAGGCAAGATAAAAATGCATTTTAATATATTGACTGTTTTTCCAGAAATGTTTCCAGGCACCCTTGATAAAGGTGTTGTTGGGCGTGCTTTAGATAAAAACATATGGTCTTATAAAGCAATTAATATACGTGATTTTGCAATTAATAATTATGGTTCTGTTGATGATGAACAGTTTGGTGGTGGTGCCGGAATGGTTATGCGTCCTGATGTTTTGGGAAACGCAATAGATTCCATTAAAAACAAGGGAAAAATCATATTCTTTTCACCACGCGGCAAACAGTTAAATCAAAAATTAGTGCACGAATACGCAAAATATGATACAATTACCCTGCTTTGTGGTCGCTATGAAGGTATTGATCAACGTATTATTGATGAATATGACATAGAAGAATTATCCATAGGCGATTATGTATTATCTGGTGGAGAAATAGCAGCACAAGTTTTTATTGACAGTTGCGTTCGCGTGTTAGATAATGTATTGGGTGGCGGTGCAGATGCCGTCCAAAATGAAAGTTTCGAAATCGGCGGGCTTGAATGGCCATTATACACCCGTCCGTCAGTATGGCGTGGACACAAAGTCCCAGAAGTCCTGCTGTCCGGTCACCATGGCAATATCGAACGGTGGCGGAAACAACAATCGGACGAAATAACAAAAGAACGTCGTCCGGATTTAATAAAGGAAAAATGAAATGAGCATTATTAAAAAAATTGAACAAGAACAAGTTGCAAAATTAAAAGGCGACAAAGTTATTCCTGCTTTTAAAGCTGGGGATACAGTTAAAGTTCATGTTAAAATTAAAGATGGTGATAAATTCCGTATTCAAATGTTTGAAGGTGTAGTTATTGCACGTGATGGCGGAAACGGAAACAATGCTTCTTTCACTGTACGTCGTGAATCTTATGGCGTTGGTGTAGAACGTAAATTCCCATTATATTCACCAGCAATCGAAAAGATCGAAAAAGTTCGCGTTGGTAAAGTACGCCGTTCTAAATTGTTCTTCTTACGTGGATTGTCTGGTAAGAAAGCTCGTATTGTTGAAGATTTGTCTGCTAATGCCAAAAAAGGCTCTGAAGATTAATCTTTATATATAAAAAATAACAGGGGTTAAAAATGAGAATACTTAAAAAACTATTTTTCGTTTTGACACCCCTGTTTTTGTTTTCAAATACAAATTCTGCTTTTGCATATATTGAAAAAGATACTGCAATTATTCGTGTTATGAATAAAGCAGCAGGGAAAACACAACAAATATCTATACCTGTTGGTAAAAATACAAAAGTTGAAGGTCTTGATATATTGGTAAGAAATTGCAAACAAAGTGATCCTTTTGATGCAGAAAATTACTTTGTGTTTTTAGAAATATATACAAAAACAGACGGACGTATTTTCAGTGGCTGGATGAACAGAAACGAACCTGGGGAAAATCCGTTACAAAATGATACTTATGATGTTTGGATTGAAAAGTGTGAATAAACATGAATACAGCAAGAACTCGTAAAATCAGACGATTTATAAAAATATCTGTTGCTTTGGTGATAGTGTTCTTATTAATAATTTCTGCTTTTTTTGTACAACATTCACGTACATTTGAAAATAACAGCTTGTCTAAATGGTCACAAATAACAGATACACAACGTATTTCTACACTTGAACGAATTGTTAAAGAATCAGAAAACCAAGATTTAATAATATCTTGCGTAACAAAGATTGCACAATTACCAGATTCAAATGAAATGATTATTCGAGATGCCATCTCTTTGTGTTATAATGGTATTAAATTGAACAGAAATACCAGAAATGAAAATCAATAAAAACATCATATTTTTTGCGTTTATATTATACGGTTGTTCATCTGTTGATTATATTGGTGAACAATATCTAGGTGTAAAATATATAAATAATCCACTTGGTGAAGAAAAAGCACCTGATTTTGATCCATTAATACGAACAGATGCTTTTGATTGTACAACTTTTGTTGAAACAACTTTGGCAAATGGTAATTTGGAAAAACTGACAAAAATTAGATATAAAAATGGTAATATAGATTTTATAAACCGTAACCATTTTATAGAATCAGATTGGCTAAATAACAATTCAGATATTGTTGAAAACATCAGCCACAAATATGGTAAAACAAATGTCAGAACAGTTGTAATTGACAAACAAAATTGGTTAAAGAAGAATTATGGTATAAACAAAGAAATAAAAAAACAAACTG
The DNA here is from genome assembly GCA_017528045.1 of Alphaproteobacteria bacterium. Taxonomy (GTDB): domain Bacteria; phylum Pseudomonadota; class Alphaproteobacteria; order Rs-D84; family Rs-D84; genus Enterousia. Next base: position 28,864 of record JAFXPG010000008.1, read on the forward strand.
TAAATCTAGAATATTTATCTTATTCTGAAATATCAGAAATAAAAAACAAAGAAACATTGATAGTGTTGTTTATATCTGGGAAACCTGATTTTTATGATAAAATAGGATCTGATTTAGCGGTTGTTCATATGGGATTTTTATTAGAGAACGGAAAATTAAGACATGCTTCCAGAAAACAAGGATGTGTAATAGATGTTGATTTTAAAGAATATATGAATACACTTAAACAGAACAAGAATAATATAGGAATATCTTTGGTGAAAATAAAATGAATACAGAAGAAAAAATAATTCGTATGGATATGGGACAAAGCACAGAACACGAACATCAAGATTCAGATAAAAGAATATTATGTTTAGGTATAGAATCTTCATGCGATGAAACCAGTGCTGCAATTGTTGATAACGACAGAAATATTCTGGCTCATATAATTTATTCACAAATTCCTGAACATCAAAAATACGGTGGTGTAGTTCCTGAATTGGCCGCACGCGCACATATATTAGCAGTTGATGAAGTTATAAGATTAACATTAGAACGCGCCGGCAAAACCATAGATGATATTGATGTAATAGCGGCTACTGCTGGTCCTGGTTTGATTGGCGGTGTATTAATTGGTTGGATGGCTGCAACAGGTATTGCAAACGCAAAAAACAAACCTTTGGTTGCTGTTAATCATCTAGAAGGACATGCGTTGGTTCCAAGATTACAAGCAGCATCTGCAACCGATTCTGCAACAAATATAGATGTAGAATTTCCTTATTTGTTAATGCTGGCTTCTGGTGGGCATTGTCAAATATTATTAGTTCATGGTGTAGGTAAATATGAATTAATTGGTCAAACTTTGGATGACAGTGCCGGTGAAGCATATGACAAAATTGCAAAAATGTTGGGACTTGGATATCCTGGTGGACCAATAGTTGATAAACGTGCGCAAATTGGTGACATGAAAAGATTTGCTTTTCCGCGTCCATTATGTGATAAACCAGGATGTGATTTTTCGTTTTCTGGTATAAAAACAGCTGCACGTATGATGTTAGATAAAACACCTGAATCAGATATTAATGACCAATTTATAAATGATTTTTGTGCATCTTTTCAAGCTGCAGTCGTAGATTGCATAATTAACCGTTTAACCAATGCTTTGAAAGATAAGCGCGTAAAATCTGTCGCACCTAAAACAATGGTTGTGGCTGGGGGTGTTGCTAAAAACAGTGCTATCCGTTCAGCTATGGAAAAATTAGCAAATAAATTCAATATGCAATTTGCTGCACCACCAATGTCTTTATGTACGGACAACGGTGCAATGATTGCGTGGGCAGGCATAGAAAATTATAAAATTGGCAACATTGTAAAAGAACCTGTTGCTCCACGTCCACGTTGGCCTTTGACAGAATTATAATATTATCTTAAATTAGATACAGTATTTATTAAATAAACAGAATTAACAGCATTATTATATATTTTCTGTAAAGACAATATTGTTTCTTTTAATATTCTTTCATAAATAGCGACATTTTTAGTAGCAGCTAACAATGAATTTCCCGTGTGTTGGATTGTTCGTAAATAATTAAATATTTCTATCATTGTTTTATCTTGATCTACCCTGACCTGATTTTTTCTTGGTATATTTTTATATATTTCTATTAATTTATTTATATCTAGCCATGGCAATCTTGATAAATCACTGTGGAACATGTAATAAGCACTTTCATATTTAGATTCTGTAAAATCTATAATAGAAACCTTATTTGTCATTTCATCAAAGAATATATTGTTTTCATTCATATCACCATGAAAGAATACCAGAGACGGAGTTTTACCAGATTGTTTTTCTAATAAATCGTAAGCATTATTTACTATTGTGTATTCTTTTGCGGATAAAATTGGTTTTAATCTTTTTAATACTTCAAAAAAAGATAATTCATTATTATTTGTGGTTTGAAGTTGACTTAAAATATCTAACACAGGCAAAATTTCATTCATATCAGATATAAAATCAGCCAAAGAATGATATATAATTTCTTTTTGTTTTTGTGTCAAACCAGAAAAATATTCAACAGTTAAAGGCTTGCCCGAAACAAGTTCTTCTTGGACAAAAGTTTTTGGTGATTCAGACATTTTTATTGTTTTCGGAATAAAATAACTGTCTTTTTCTTTTTTTTCTAATATACGGTCAACAGTATTTTTTGCATGTTTTTGGCGTTCAAACCACACTTTAACATGGGCATTATTTGTCGCCACAGGCATCTTAACCACATAATCACCATCACGATATACCCGACTGTCTCTAGGAATATTTGTATTTATTAAAATTGATTTATCTATTTCTGTCATAGGCAAATTTTATCATAAATTAAATAAAATTGAAATATTTTTTATATTTTGCTAGAATACCAAAGCGTAAAACAAGCAAGCGATATACAATGTTACAAAAACCAGAACCTTTTGTAAAACCAGATATGATATTCAGTGTTTCTGATGCTTCTGCATTATTGAAAAATGTTGTAGAAACGGCTTTTCCTGAAATCAGAATTCGTGGTGAATTATCACAAATTACACGTGCTACGTCTGGTCATATGTATATGACAATAAAAGATTCAAACGCTGCTATTAATGCTATTATTTGGCGTGGAACACCTGTAAATTTCAAATTAGAAGACGGTGCAGAAGTTATAGTCACAGGACGTTTTACAACTTACCCTGCTCGCAGTAATTATCAGATTATAATATCTTCTATTGAAATGGCGGGCGTTGGTGCAATTCTGAAAATGTTAGAAGACAGAAAACAAAAACTGGCAGCAGAAGGTTTGTTTGATGCTTCAAGAAAGAAAACTTTGCCACGTTTTCCTCAAACAATTGGTATCGTAACCAGTCCAACTGGTGCTGCTTTTCAAGACATTCAAAACAGATTACGAGAAAGATTTCCTGTACACGTATTATTATATCCTGCGACCGTTCAAGGCAATACCGCTGCATCAGAAGTTGCCGCAGGAATAGAATATTTCAACCGTATGAATAACGTCGATGTAATTATCGTTGCACGCGGTGGTGGTGCTTTGGAAGATTTATTACCTTTTAGTGAAGAAATCGTTGTTCGTGCAGCAGCAGCTAGTCACATACCTCTTATTTCTGGTGTTGGACATGAACCAGATTGGATGTTGATTGATTTTGCTGCAGATGTTCGCGCACCTACCCCAACTGGTGCTGCAGAAATGGTTGTTCCAACAAAAATATCTTTGATTCAAGAATTGGACAATCTATCGCATCGTTTAAATACAGCTTTGACAAATCAAATTATAAGTTTAAAACGAAATTTATCTGGTATAAACATCAAAAGTCCAAAACAAATATTAATGGAACAATCCCAAAGATTAGACGATATAACAAAAACTATGACGCTGATTATTAATTCAAAGATGCAAAATGCTTATCAAAAAATCGAATTAATATCACGTTTCCCTACAATTTTAGAAAACCGTTTTGCTGTATTAAATCAATCTGTAAATCATATTGGACAAATGTTAAATTCTTTGTCTTATAAAAACGTTTTACAACGTGGTTACGCTATTGTTCGTGATAAAGATAATAATATTATCAGCACATCTTCTGCTAAGCCTTCGTCTATAGAATTTGCGGATGGTGTTTTAGAATTGTAAAATATTACGATATTATAATTGTATATTATTTTTATATAAAAAATTGACAAATTGTATTTTTGTATTATATTATGCTTAACAAAAGGAGCAATATAATGAAAAACAATATAAAATCAAAGGAAAAACAAGAAGGCAAGATGCCTGATTTCGTGTATAAAATACCAACGGTTGAAAAGTCTATCAGCTGGAATTCTGCATTATGGATATATAATGTTGTGCTGTTGAATGATGTTACAGTCGACATTACAAACACCTTTGACGACTGTTATCGTATGTTAGTAAAAATTGATGACAAAGTCCTTTTTGAATTTATAGAAGACATAGCCGCTCTGCGAGCTTGTATTTATACAGGTAAAAACGATTTAGTATGGGCAGCTAGTTACGACAACGATGACGACGCAAACAAAGAATTAAGTAAAGCTTTGGATGCAGCTTTCTTTAAAGGTACAGGAAGAAAACGCGTTATGCGAACAGCAAAAGAACTTCAAAATGAACCAGAGTTCAAACCAATATCATCCTATGTTTTACCAATATTACGTGGCAGAATTAAATAAAAAAACGCCCATTCGGGCGTTTTTTAATGTTTTATTAAGGTTTTAGCAGAAGCAATGGCTTCTTCTGTAATCTTTGCACCACTAATTATTCGGGCGATTTCGTTTATTCTGTCATTACCAGTTATTTCATTTACACTGGTTGTAGTAGAGTCTTTGTCACTCTGTTTTGATATTTTGAAATGTTTATCTGCAAAACCAGCAACTTGGGCAGAATGTGTTATAACCAATAATTGTTCATTATTTGCCAACTTGTTCAATCTTTCACCCACAGCAGAAGCTGTTGCACCACTGATTCCTGTATCTAATTCATCAAAAACTAATGTTTTTTTGTTATTTGGATTATTAAGAACCACACGCAAAGCCAACATAAAACGCGATAATTCGCCCCCAGACGCAATTTTATTCAAAGGAGCAAAAGGTGTACCAGGATTAGTTTTTATCATAAACACAACATTATCTAAACCATTTATTGTCGGCTCTGATTTTTGAATATCAACAGTAAAATCTGCAGACCCCAGTTTTAAATCTGGTAATTCTTTTAATATTTGTTTCTTTAAATTATCTGCAGCATTCTTACGTAAATCGGACAAAGCGACAGCATATTCATCAAATATTTTTGTATATTTATTTACATCTGATTTACATTTTTTTAATTCATCATCACTGTTATCAATAGCATTCAATTGTTTTTGCATTTCAATTAATTTATTTGGTAAATCATCAGTCAAACATCTGTGTTTGCGTGCAGCCGCACGTATTGCAAATAATCTTTCTTCTATTGAATCAATATCTTCTATATTAGTATTTTCAGGATGTATCTGTTCACATATTTCAGCAACAGTTGCTGCAACATCATACAATTTATCAATTTGAATTGAATATGGATTTGGTTCTGTTTTTACACGTTCCAGAATATGTGCAACAGAACATATTTGTTCATCCAAAGAATTACCATTTCCTTTTAATACTTCTATTGCATCGTTTAATATAGCAGAATTTTTTTTCGCATCCATCATTAAAGAACGCTGATTCGCTAACTCTTCTTCTTCACCAATTTTTGGATTTAATTTTTGTAATTCTGCAACATTGTGTTCCAAGAAATCACGTTCAGATTCTGATTTTTCTAAAATTTCTTTCAATTCTTTTAAACGTTTTTCAGATTCACGTAAATCGCAATACGCATTTTTTACATTTTGCAAAACACCACTGTATTCAGAATTACTTAATTTTGCATATTCATCCAAGGAATTTAAATGTGTATTAACATCTAATAAAGAATGATTTTCAAATTGACCATGAATTTCAACTATTTCATCCCCTATCTGTTTCAGTGTTTTAATTGAAACAGGCACATCATTAACCCATGCCTTACTTTTACCATCCAAATACAAATTTCTACGTAAAATTAAACCATCTTTATAATCTATACCGTTTTCTTCTAATATTTGTTTGACACCGTTATTTACATAATCAAATTCTGCAGTAACAGAAGCCATATCACAACCAGAACGAATTAAACCAACGTCAGAACGCGAACCAAGTGCCAAAGATAAAGCATCTAGTAAAATACTTTTTCCTGCGCCAGTCTCACCAGTCATAATATTAAGACCATTTCCGAATTCAAGATTCAGTTTTTCAATTAAAACGATATTAGATATATACAAATTATTTAACATGCACGAATTATAGCCAATTTTTCAAAATAAATTCAATTAAATAATTTTATCTAAAGACCAATCGTGTAACCATAAAATATATCCATTTATACGGTATTCTGGATATGCAGAATGCAACAAATCAAAATAGCCTTTCATTTGTTTTTTATATTCATCTATAAACACTGTTTTATCAGTATCTGTTTTATAATCTATAAAATCTATTGTTTTATCATTATTATTTATTAATAATCTGTCTATTCTGCGACTTACAAAAAAACCATGAACCATTCCAGCAATTGGAACTTCAGTTTTTGCTGTTTTAACAAAAAAAACACATAAATCAGGACGATTTTTAATAATATTAATTATATTTTTATCACCGACACAAACATCTTTATCAACAATAATTTTTTGCATTTTTGCATGCATATCTGTTCCGATTTGTGTTGCGTGTTTTTTGTGTTCAAAAGTATTTAAAAAATCAGTCAAATTTTGTGTCATTTGTAATCCGTATTGTTTCTTCATCAACCTTTGCATCTTTTATTTGTGACAAAACAGACCATAATTTATTATGCCATGTAATATCAGGACTTTTATCTTTATCACAACCATATATATATAATTTATCACGCGTTCTGGTCATCGCAACATACAATAATCTGTAATATTCGGCAATTGAATCTTGCCTATTTTTATCTTCTATATTCTGTAAAATCTTAGAATCTGCGGTTTTCCACAACCAAACATCATAATTATGATTCTGATGTAAATAATTAACATTTAATACAGAATCATTTTTAGGTGTGGTCAAAGTATCAATCAAAAACACGATTGGCGCAGCTAAACCTTTACTGCCATGAACAGTCATTATTCGAATACCTTGTGAAGCATCCATATCACGTTTAATTTCACTGTCCCCTGTAATAAACCATTTTAAAAAATGGTATAAAGTTCCAGATTGAGTTCTTTCATAAACCAAACACATTGTTAAAAATTCTTCTAATGGATCAATAACTTGTTTCCCAAGAGCAGAAATTATCTTTTCACGATTATTATTTTTGTTCAACAAATATGTAAAAAACGAATACGGTGCCAAAGTTTTTGATTGTTCTATAATATCTATTAAATCATTATAAATATCAGGGTAAATATCTTCTAAAACATCTAATACACATACTGAATTTTCAATCGTATTTTTATTATTTTTTAATTTACACAAATTAAAAATATCATCTTCTTTCAATTTATAAAAAGGACTTTTTAATAAACAACATAAACTATAATCATTGCTATTATCTATACAAAATCTAACCAGGTGCAACATATCTTTTATCGCAGGAAACTCTGGCAGATTTACTCTGTCATTTCCTGCTAATGGAATATTTTTTTTCTTTAAAGCATTTGTCAGTGGTCCAACAAAGCCACCACGTTTTTGAACCAGCACCATTATATCTTTTGGGTTACATTTTTCATTTTTAATTAAAGATTCTATTTTGTTTGCCAACATATAAGCATATGCTTTATTTTTTTCTGAACCTGTTAATTCCGTTTTAAACAAATTATGTAATTCAACAAAACCTTGTTCACCTATTCTGTGACATTTATGTTTGTTATTATGAAATCCTGTTTGGTTTATAATTTCTGGATTATCAAAAAAATAATCTACTGTATTTAATATAGGAGCAACAGAACGAAAGCTTTGATCCAAAGAAACTTCTTGAATATCACGATAATTTTGTTGTATTTGTTCTGCAATAGATTTTCTGCTTTCTGCAAATGCTTTTGGATCTGCACTTTGAAAACCGTAAATAGATTGTTTTGTATCACCAACAACAAATAAAGAGCGATTATTTATATCGTTACCTTCTGTAAAAAAATCTCCGGCTAACATACGCAATATGTTCCATTGTTGAGGACTAGTATCTTGTGCTTCGTCCACCAATATATGACTTAAAGACACATCTAATTGAGACAAAACCCAACCCATAACATCTGGTTTAGAAAACAATTTTTGTGTATATAATATTAAATCTTCAAAATCTAAAAGATTATTTTCTTGTTTTATTGATTTATAAGATTCCATAAAAGCCATAGACAAATCGAACAAAGCCAATGTATTTTCAAAAATTTTTGTATTTAATAAATATTGTTGTAGATTATATACACGCGTTGCTTCTTCTATCAAAACATCATGAGACAATATGTTTTTAGATATATCATTTGACTGTGTAAGATACACAGATTTATATTTTTCAAAATCTATAGTATTATCAATATATTGTTGTGTTTTTACAATAATATTTTCTATATACTTTGCCGGCTTTTTTGAGCTATTTTGAACAGATTGTGCATATTTCACAATATTTCTTAATTTTTCAATATCTTTTTCAGTGTTTATATCTTTATCTAATTCTAAAATTTTTTTAGTATTTTCAATAAAATATTTACGATATTGTTCAATATTATCCACAACAAAGAAAGATTTGTAACGACTGACCAATAAATCATACAAATCTTGTAAAAAATATTCAGATTTTATATTTATAATTTTTTGGAAAGCTTCTAAAGTTCTGGTATCAGAATCTTGTGTTGGTCTATTTATCATTTTTTCAAAAGCCTGTTGTAACAAAACTTTTTGTGTACTGCCAGAGACCAAAGACCAAGCAGGACTTATTCCTGCTTCTAATGGAAATTTACGTAATATTTCTTCACAAAAACCATGTATTGTTTTTATTTTCAATATATCAGGATTATCTATGTAAGAATAAAAAATCTTACGAGCCAAATCTAAATCAGATTTATTTGCAGGATTATTTTCTGATATACCTTCTAACAATTCTATTAATTTATCATCATCAGCCATAGACCACTGGCGTAAATCGGATAAAATACGATTACGCATTTCTCCTGCTGCTGCATTTGTATAAGTTAAACACAACACCCCATAACTGTCATCGTTATTATAAAGACTGTTTCTAAATAAAATTCTTAATAATCTTCGTATTAAAACCGTGGTTTTTCCAGTACCAGCATTAGCTTGCACCCATATATTTTTACTGGGGTCAGATGCTGTATTTTGCGACAAAGAAAAAACTTCTTTTTGTGACATTTATGGTCTTGCTTTCTTGCCAAGATTTTAGTATATATTTCTTTGAACTGCAAGGAAGTTATTTTATCGTAGGGGAAAGTTATGAATCAAATTTTATTGATAACATCTATATCTTTTGGATTTTTGTTGTTTGTGTCTTTGATATGTTTATTTTTTATATCAAGAAAATCTCAAAAAGTTATGAATTCTTTGTTAGAAATTATGACTAATCCAGAACAAACAAAAATAAAAGATGCCGCCCGTGTATTAAGTTTATTGTTTAAAGATGAAATAACAAAAATAGATAACAATTTCAAATCTATGGCAGAAGAATTAAAAAACCAAATAAATCAAACGGAACAATTAAAATCTGCTTTATCTGAACAAAATTCTATATTAGTTAATACAGCCGAAGATGCAGTTAAAAAAGTAGCTAATATGTCACAAAGATTAGATAATACAATTGATGGGTTACAAAATATCGTTTCTTCTTCTGGTTGGAATGATGTCCAACATGTAACAGATAATTTTTCTGCAAATCTAGAAATGTTATTAAACAAAATAACAGATACAACAAATACGATAACAACAAATGCTGCAACAATTCAAGATCATATAAACCATTGTATTGATTCAGAAAAACAAATTCACAATCAATTACAAGATTCTTTCAATACAAATTCTGAAAATATGGAAAAAATTACTAATTCTGCATCAGAATTACAACAACAATTGAACAATTTACAAACAAACGTGACAAATGGTTTCAATGAAGTTCAAGAATCCGCAAAAACTTACGATGAAGTAATGCATCAAAACGATAAATTCTTGAACGACTATTTAACAAAATTGTCTGAATTTGGAAAACGTGCAAACAAAGAATTAGTACGTCAATCTAATACGTTAACAGAAACTGCTAACGTTGTAGCTTCTGCTGTAAGATTAGCCGAATCTTCAATTGGAAAACAAATTAAGAAACTGGAAACAAGTATAGAATCTTTGAATAATTCAACAGTATCAACACAAACAAATGTTCGTGATATAGCAACAGAATTAACCGGGCTTACAAACAAATTTAATGGGGAAATACATGATTTTTCACAATCTGTCGTTAAAGAATTACAAGATGTTTCTGGTGTTGCAAATACAACACTTGAAAACACTAAATCTGCAGCAACAGAATTTGCAGAATCTGTAAAAGGTATGGGAATTGGTGTACGTGAAACTTTGATTGAAATGAATAAAGCTCATACTCAATTATCTGGTCAATCTGAAAACTTAATAAAAATGTCTACAGAAACCACAGAACAATTAAAACCTTTATCTGAATTAATCGAAAAATATTATAAAGCCCTGCCCGATTTGTCACAAGGTTCTAAGGATATGAGTGAAAATATAGAACAAATTGTAAATACTTTAGTTGAAAAGATTAACTTAATGAAGACAACTATTTCAGAATCTTTGGAAAACATAAATACTTCATCAACCAAACTGGGTGATTTAGCTGGCGAATCACGTCAACAAATGATAGATTTGATGTCTGATTATACAAAGGCTGTTGATGCTATGCAAAGCTTAAACAAACAAATGATGATTGCGCGCGCTTCTGCACCAATGGATGCTATAAAAGTCGCACCATCTGCCGCTTTTAAACCAATAAGTACAAAAGATTTCTTGACCAGTGTTGATAAATTATTTGATAAATTATACGAACAATCAGTTGATTTAACACGTGCAATTGGTACTGATATTCCTGATGTTGTTTGGAAAAAATATAATGATGGTGATAATAAAGTTTTTGCTAAATGGTTGGTCAAAGTTTTTGATGCCACTGATAAAAAACAAATACAATCTTTGTTAAAATCTGATAAAGTGTTTAATTCTCAGGCTACGCAATTTGTGCGTAATTTTGAAAAGATATTAAATAATGCCGATCAAACTAATGCTGCAGAAAAATTGAAAA
>JAFXPG010000009.1 GCA_017528045.1 Alphaproteobacteria bacterium
TCCATTTCAACCAATTCCAACAATTCTGGATCGTTCGCCAAATCACATTTGTTCAAATAAACAACGATTTTTGGAATACCAACCTGACGCGCCAACAAGATGTGTTCACGTGTTTGTGGCATTGGACCATCAGTTGCAGCAACCACCAAAATAGCACCGTCCATCTGTGCAGCACCGGTAATCATGTTTTTAACATAGTCCGCGTGTCCTGGGCAGTCAACGTGAGCATAGTGACGATTTGCTGTTTCATATTCAACGTGAGCAGTGTTAATTGTTATACCACGTGCTTTTTCTTCTGGTGCGTTATCGATTTGATCAACACCTTTTTGTGCGTCGATACCAACGCCATAGTAGTGAACAATTGCAGCTGTCAATGTTGTTTTACCATGGTCAACGTGACCAATTGTACCAATATTGACGTGTGGTTTTGTTCTTACATACTTTTCTTTTGCCATAGTTTTCTCCTTAGGCTGTTGTTATTTAAGTTTGTAAACTGTTTATTTTGTCATTTTTTTGATTACTTCGTCAGCAACATTTTGTGGCACTTCGTCATAGTGAGACAATTCCATATAAGGATTTGCACGACCTTGTGACAAAGAACGTAATGTTTTGACATACCCGAACAAATTAGCCAGAGGTACATACGCAGTTATTAACTGGCTGCCAAATCTGGTTTCGATACCATTGATTTGTCCGCGACGACTGTTCAAATCGCCAATAATGTCACCGACGTATTCTTCCGGCGTGTTAACCGAAAGCTTCATAATCGGTTCCAATAATTTTGGTGCAGCTTTCTTCATCGCTTCGCGGAAGCAAGCACGCGCCGCAATTTCAAAGCATAACACATTAGAGTCAACTTCATGATATTTACCATCTACCAATGTGGCTTTGAAATCTACTGTTGGATAGCCAATCAAAACACCTGTTTGTTGAGCTATCTTTAAACCTTTTTCTACACCTGGGATGTATTCTTTTGGAATCGCACCACCAACAATCTTGTTTTCAAATTCATAACCTTGACCTGGTTCCAATGGTTCAAATTGAATCTTAACTTGAGCATATTGACCAGAACCACCAGATTGTTTTTTATGTGTGTATTCTTCAAGAACGGGTTTGCGGAATGTTTCACGATAAGCAATACGTGGTTCACCGACATTAACATCTACTTTGAATTCACGTAACAAACGATCAACCAAAATTTCCAAATGTAATTCACCTACCCCCGCCAAAATTGTTTGACCAGATTCTTCGTCAACAGAAACACGGAAAGAAGGATCTTCTTTTGCCAATGCTTGTAAGCCCAAAGACATCTTTTCAATATCTGCTTTTGTTTTTGGTTCAACAGCGATACTGATAACAGGTTCTGGAACATGGATAGATTCCAAAATAATTGGATTTGCTTCATCACATAATGTATCACCAGTGATTGTTTCTTTCATACCAACCAATGTAATAATATCACCAGCAGAAGCTTCTTTAATTTCTTCACGTGCATTAGCGTGCATCAACAACATACGACCAACACGTTCGCGTTTATCACGATTAGAATTGTAAATATAAGAACCAGAAGTCAATTTACCGGAATAAATACGGATGAACATCAAGTTTCCAACGAAAGGATCGTTTGCAACCTTAAATGCCAAAGCACTGAAAGGTTCTTTTGGATCAGCATGACGTTCTGTTTCTGTTTTGCCATCCATTTTTGTTCCTTTGATAGCAGGAATATCTAATGGTGATGGCAAATAATCTACGATAGCATCCAACAATGGTTGAACACCTTTGTTTTTAAATGCTGTACCACACAATACAGGAACAAAATTTTGTGCAATTGTTCCTTTGCGTAATAATTTTTTAATAGTTGCAACATCTGGGATTTTGCCTTCCATGTATTCTTCCATGATGGCATCATCTAATGTAACAACTTCTTCAATCAATTTATTGTGTAATTCTTCTGCTTTTTCTTTCAATTCAGCAGGAATTTCTTCTGTTTTTGGATGAGAGCCATTTTCGTCTTCCCAAATAATAGCTTTCATTTCAACAACATCAACAACGCCTTTGAAATCTTGTTCTTGACCGATTGGGAAATTAATAACCAAAGGATTAGCACCCAATCTTTCACGAATCATATCTACACAACGGAAGAAGTTAGCACCAGTTCTGTCCATTTTATTAATAAAGCAAATACGTGGAACATTGTAACGGTCTGCTTGACGCCATACTGTTTCTGTTTGTGGTTGTACACCTGATACAGATTCAAATACAGCAACTGCACCGTCTAAAACACGCAATGAACGTTCTACTTCCATAGTAAAGTCAACGTGTCCCGGAGTATCAATCAAATTGATACGATGATCACGCCAGAAACAAGTTGTCGCAGCAGAAGTAATTGTAATACCACGTTCTTGTTCTTGAACCATCCAGTCCATAGTTGCAGCACCATCGTGCACTTCACCGATTTTATATGTTTTACCGGTATAGAACAAAATACGTTCTGACGTAGTTGTCTTACCAGCGTCAATATGGGCCATAATCCCAATATTGCGGTACATATCTAAAGATGCGGTTTTTCCAACTGACATATGTCTTTCCTTATTTCTTTATTAATTAAATTACCAACGGAAATGAGCAAATGCTTTATTAGCTTCTGCCATTCTGTGTGTGTCTAATTTCTTTTTGAATGCGCCACCTTGACCATTCAAAGCATCACGCAATTCTGCAAACAATCTTTCTTCCATAGAACGTTCACCACGTTTTCTGGCAAACATAACCAACCAACGCAATGCCAAAGTTTGTTGACGTTCTTTACGAACTTCTACTGGAACTTGGTAAGTTGCACCACCAACACGGCGACCTTTTACTTCAACAGATGGTTTTAATGCATCTACTGCTTCCAAGAAAGTTGTTAATTCATCTTTGTCTTTAGCGATAGTTTTTAATTTTTCCATTGCCCCATAAACGATGTTTTCAGCAACTTCTTTTTTACCATCCCACATAACAACATTAATACATTTTGCAACAACCAGATTATGATATTTTGAATCTGGCAAGATTTCACGTTTTGTTGCAGCTTTACGTCTTGACATATTTATATTCCTTTTTGTTTCTTCACTTGGTTTCCCAAATTACTCACACTGATAAACAATGTGTATTATTTACTACCTTTTGCGCCGTACAGAGAACGTCCTTGTTTTCTGCTTTCAACGCCTTTTGTATCAAGAACACCACGGATAATATGATATTTTACCCCAGGTAAGTCCTTTACACGACCACCACGAATCATAACAACACTGTGTTCCTGCAAATTATGACCTTCGCCTGGAATATAAGCTGTTACTTCATGACCATTAGCCAATTTAACACGCGCAACTTTACGTTGAGCAGAGTTAGGTTTTTTAGGTGTAGTTGTGTAAACACGTGTGCAAACACCGCGTTTTTGAGGATTTTCCATCATATCAGGAGCAGTTGATTTAACTGCTACTTTTTTACGTGGTTTCCGAATCAGTTGATTTACTGTTGGCATTCAAAATTCTCTTTGTTTTTTTATTCTCTTTTTTTAACCATACAAAACCCGCAAGCAGACATATTTCAACGCCTTGACGTGATTATATGTCCTGCAAAACATGCAGATTTATGTTACTTCTTACTTTCCTTCATTACACGGAAAGCACTGATATTATAACCCCACCCCATAAATTGTCAAGAAAAATATAAGCTATAAATCTGTAAAAACCGCTGGAAATCTATATTTTTAACCAATTTGTTATTGACAACAAAAAAATCCGGCTAAACAGCCGGATTTTTTATTTTTATACATTAACCAGATTAGAAATCAATACCGAATTTAACACCATAGCCAAATCCGTCATTCCAACCCCATTCATCAGCATTATCGCCTTCATGATGGTTCAAAGCACCGTTAACATACAAACCAACAAACTTTGTTGCATCGATGTTATAATTTACACCCAATTCTCCAGTCCATTTACCAGCGTTTTTAACTTTTTCTGGGGCTTCCATATCATCATATGCAGCATGGTCATTTGTTACACCTGTGTATTCAACACCAGCCAAAATACTCCAATGAGAATCAATTACATATTGACCATCCAAGCCAAGTTCCCAAACATGCATGCCTTTATCACCCCAATTGAATGATTCAGAATTGTAGTAATTATACAATGCATGACCTGCTAATGTGAAAGCACCAGCTGTGTATCCACCACGAACACCGGCTGTCCATTTATAACCTGTTAAATCTTTATCAAACCATTCATTTAAATTGTCGCCACCAGGTTTGCCATCTTTAACATGAACATACAAACCACCACCGGTAAATACATTAGAACCTGCTTCATAGCCACCAATCAAATCTAATTTCCATGCACCCATATCTAATGCGCGGAATGTTGCACCCAATGATAAATCGTTCCAAAGAACTTGTTCAAATGCTTTATTTTCTGATGCAGATGTAGCAACTTCTACTGCTATTCTGTCTGTAATTCCATAACCAAATTCTTCACCCAATGTATATGGTGTTCCTTCTGTATGAGAACTTAAAGAAGTAACACTGTAAAAATGTCCTGCTTTTGGCATATATAATGGATTTCCATCAATTACGTTTGCAGCATGTGCACCAGAAAATGTAAATATTGCCAATAAAGAAGTTAAAGCTAATTTTTTCATAATTTATCCTTTCCTTTGGTTAAACTTATGTCAGGCTTGTGCCTGATATGAATATTATCTCATATGAATAAACAACCTGCAAGAAAATGGATTTCTTGATAAAATTATAAAAAGATGATATAATTATGCGCGTTGCGTTTTTTACTTATTCAATTCTTTCTTTATAACGCGCCATTCTTCATGATATTTTTGATGTTCCGAATAATCATGTGAAAAATGATGACCGCCACGACCATCAGCAACAAAATATAAATAATTCGTCAAAGATGGGTTTAATACCGCACGAATTGCATCAGTCCCAACATTAGCAATTGGCTTTGGTGGCAATCCTTTATTTATATAAGTATTATAAGGACTGACCAATTTTAAATGCCCAGACAACAATGGTTCACCATGCATATCACCTTCCCCACGTGTCAAAGCATAAACAACCGTCGGGCATGCTTGTAATTTCATATCTGTACGCAATCTATTTAAATAAACACTGGCAACAATTGGCATTTCACGTTTCAAAGGAGTTTCTTTTTGAACTATGGAAGCCAAAATTAAAACTTCGTTCCAATTTTTTAATGGTGATGGTATTTTAGATTTTGAAAAAGAATTTTTTACAGATTCCATTTTTTTATGTGCTAAATCTAAAACCGCTAATCTGGATGTTCCACGCGCAACACGATAAGTATCAGGAAAAATATCACCATCTTGTAAATTGCATACAGGCACAGATTTATCACAATCAACATCACCATTTAAATAAGGTAATTTTTTTAACATATTCTTGGTTTGTATAATTGTGAAACCTTCTGGGATAGTAACTGTAGTTGTCGCAACACGACCATGTGCCAACATAGATGCGATAGTCCAAACACCTGCCCCGCGTGGAATATCATATTCACCAGCTTGAATTTTTCCGCCATTTAATTTTATTGAAAAATAAAATAAATCTTTGGATTTGATTATATGATTGTTATATAAATAATTTGAAATTCCAGAAACAGAAACACCACGTGGAACAACAACATCCACAGATTTTTTTAAAGGCGACCATAAATTAAAAATAAAAAAGACAATGAAAACTATTACGCATGCTATAGCCAGCGCAAATTTTGTCCATTCTTTGATATTTTTCCATTGTCTTTTTGTCATGCAGAAAACTATAGCACAAGAAACAATGCATTCAAGATTAAAAATCTATGAATTTATTTTGCTAAATATTTTTCTGCCCATTCTTTTAATTCTTTTTCAGAAACACCAGGCATAAAAAGTTTTCCTTTTTCTACTTTTGCATTTGGTGCTAAATCTTGAATACCTTTATAAGAATCTGCAATTGGACTGCCACCAGATGTCGCAAAAGGAACAATTGTTTTTCCATCAAAATCATGTGATTCTATAAAAGTATCTATGATAGATGGTTCACGATACCACCAAATTGGAAAACCGACAAAAACAACATCGTAATTTTCCATATCATGAACACGTGATTCTATTTTTGGACGACTGTTTTTATCTCTCATTTCAACAGAACTGCGACTGTTTCCATTTGTCCAATCTAAATCAGCATTTGTATATAAATCGTGTGGAACAATTTCAAATAATTTTGCATTAATTGAATCAGATAACATTTCTGCAATTCTTTTTGTGACACCTGTTGCAGAAAAATATGCGACTAAAGCTTTTTTCATATTTTATCTCCTTGTTTTTTACAAACATATTATAAATAAAA
>JAFXPG010000010.1 GCA_017528045.1 Alphaproteobacteria bacterium
ATATATTCATTACGGTATGACATTATTTTTTCATCATTACCACCCGGTAATTCTATTGGATCTGGGCCACCTTTGAATGATTTACCGTCTGTATATTTACAACGGAATGTGGACAGGTATGCTTTCATATCTGCTTCCGCATCTTTATCTGCTTTTTGTTCAGATAATCCCATTGCTAATTCCATACCACCAATTCCCATTGCGGCAGTGGTTGCAGCAGTCAATGTTCGATTAGCCAACGATTGTTCTTTTTCTTTGGCTTTTTTGTATTCTTCTTCGGCTTTCTTTACTTTGTCTTCTTCACAGATATTTTTTTCTTTATTGTATTTTTCATATTCACCACATTCACAATTTGGGTATGTTCCAGTTGCTCCATGTGGACACAATGGTGTTTTATCTATACATTTATTATTTTCTTTGTCATATTCTTTGCCTTCACCACAATCACACATACCATTTTCAGGTCTATCCGATCCATCAGGACATTTTATTTTTACTTTTGCTTTACATAAAAGTACTTCGCCTTCTTTTACCATTTCATAATCAGGATTAGTACAAACACATTTACCATTTTGCAAAGAAGCCCCTTCTGGACATTTTTTTACACAAGTATTACTTTCTTGTTTATATTCTTGTTCTTCCCCACAATCACATTCCGGATAATTTCCTGTTGCACCCTGTGGACAAGTTGTTGGAACAACACATTGATTATCTTTTAATTCTTTACCCGCATCTTCACAGACGCATTTCTTAGTATCTATATCAAAACGTGTTCCCGGTATATCTTCTGGTTTACATTTACATTGTTCATCTTTCCATTGGCCACCAGCTACTTCACATTGTTGTTGGTCAGCCTTTACACATTGACCATCTATATAATCAGGTTTATCTGATGGACAATCACAAGTTGATTGTTTAATTGGTGAACGAGCATTATATATTTTTCCCGTCTCTTTACATTTACATTCTTGTCCATCCCATTCAGCAATCGCTGTATTACATTTTTCACATTCTCCATTTGCATCCCTAGACACACCTTCTGGACATTTATCAACACATTTACCATTTACAATTTCTTGGTTATTGTTTTCACATTCACAATTCCCTGTTGTCATATTAATCTGTGCACCTTCTATTTTTGGATTACACAAACATTTTCTCGTTCCGACATCTAATATACCATTTTTAGCCTTACATTTTGCTGCATCAGTTTGTTCACAAATCGGGTTTCTAGAATTTTCACCAGAAACAATATGGAAACCTTGATTTGGAACTGTTGTATATTTACATTCATTGTTTACAACACTTAACGCACAATCACACCCTGCCACTGGATTACAAGGAGGACAAGCTTCCCATTGTGCAACACAAGTTGTTTTATCTTCTATTTCAAACGTATCACCTTCATTTACCGTTTTATTACCACATCTCCAATTTTTAAACAAACTACCATCTTTCTTGCATGTGTTTTTCTTTGCGGTTATAGAATCAAGATTTCTATAGTTTGTTGTATCGGTTGGTGGGGTTCCTGTTCCTTCACCACAATCATATTTTAACATACTGGTATCAAAACAAAAACACGATTGATATGAATTTTTTGGATAATTGTATTTGGCGGCTATGCCTGAATTAGTTTCTAATATCGATTCCGGCGTTGGTATTTGACCTTCACCACAAACTATATTTAGAGTTTTAAGTATTTTTTTACATTTCTCTCTTGCTTCACTATCGCTATGACATGTTCCCATCGATCTATTTGGATTATAACGATCTGTTTTAGAATATATAGGCAACCAAAAACCTTCCCCGCAAGACACAGCGGAACAAGATGCAAGATAATATTTTTCTTTTGGACCTTCTTTTGTTTGTTTTATCTCTTTTCTATAATGTACCCCTTCCTTAGCTTCTTTAGGAATATATTTTTCTGAAGTTTCGATTTCTTTACATTTAGCTACTAGCGACCCGCGAATAGAACAATCAGCTTTGTTTTGTGCTTGTTGTAAAGTACAACCACCATTAGTTCCACCACCACCACCACCATTATTTACATCAAAAGTTTGACCCTTTTTACTACCTGCAAAACCAGTCATTGGAGTGATCAAAATACATAAAAAAGATAAAAATATGGTAAAAAATTTTTTCACTACATACCTCTGATAAAAAATTTTATCAAAAAACAAAATTTAATACAATAAAAAAGAATGGCAACAAACCATTGCCATTCAAAAAAAAGCAATTTATAAAAAATTATTTAGATTTTTTTACAGAATTTTTTTTCTTTGGTTTTGCTTCTGTTTTAACTTCTTTTTTAAAAGTCTTTATTCCATTGGCTATATTTTTTGCCATAGCTGGAATTTTAGCACTGCCAAACAAAATAACTATTAATAAAACAATTAAAACAATTTCCCAAATTCCAAATCTCATATTAATCACCTTTTATTTATTTTGTTACATAGCAATCCAAACCATCTGATTTAGCATTTCTGCAAAAACCATTTGCATCATTTGCAGAATGGAAAGGAACACGCAATCTGTACGTTGTTTGTCCTTTAACTTGTGCAGCCAATATTACAAATTGTTTTCCGCTAAACAATCCAGAATGAGAATTACGTAATTTCTTTTCTGCAGCTTGTGCTAATTCACGAGTACTGTAAGAACCAAATTGAACATAAATGCTGCCATTTGCAGTTGCAACTGCTTTTGGTTGTGGTTTCACAGCAGCCTTCACAGGAGCTTTCTTTGCCACAGGTTTTGCAGCAACCGGTGCTTTATCTGGATCAAAAGTTACTTCTTTTCTGTCTTGCACAACACGAATCGGATTACCATCAGATTCAACAGGTTTAACAACCGGTGCAACAGCAGGTTTAGCTTCTGCTTTTACTTCTTGTTTTGGTTGTTCTACTTTTGCTGGTTCAACAGGTTTAGCCGGAACATTTAAATCTGCAACCGGTGCATTTGCATCAACAGCCACAGGTGCATCTAAATCAACAGTTACAACAGATGAAGAATCACCACCAACATGTGCAATTATTATCCATGTTGATAAAACTATCACAGCGACCCCCAACCCCATCAACAACCAAGGTTTCTTTGGACGTGGTGACGAAAAAGGTGTGGCTTCTGGCAAAGTATCAACTTCGCTTTCTTGTTCTAAATCTAATAAATCTAAATTATCTTCTTGTTCCATGACTTCCCCCATATTTGAATCATCATGGATACATTATATCATAAAAAACATCAATAACCAAAATTATTTTGGCATATTTCCAAAATTAGGCGGAACAATTAATTTATGGTTTGTTTCAACAATTGGTTCGCTTTCGCATTTACAACAACCTGCGATACAAACAACCAACGAACAAAGTGCTAATAAAATTGCAATTTTTTTCATCTTCTTTCCTTTATAAATATTGGGTGCGAAAAATTCGCACCCTTTTCATTACATAGGCAACTTTACTGCGTTTGCCATATATTCAACAAATTCAGATAAAGATTTTACTTCTTGTCCTTCTTTGCCTAAATAACGTAAAGCCACAGATTTACTTTCTTGTTCTTTTTCACCAACAACAGCGATTATTGGCGTTTTAGACAAAGATAATTCACGAACTTTATAGTTCACTTTTTCATCACGCAAATCTGCACCTGCATTAACACCTGCATCAATTAAAGATTTAACAACTTCGTTTGCATAATCTTTATATTTTTCAGACACAGGAACAACAACAACTGGTTCTGGTGATAACCATAAAGGTAAATTACCACCCGTTGATTCTAACAAGATTCCCATAAATCTTTCAATAGAACCCAACATTGCACGATGCAACATAATTGGACGATGTTTTTCACCATCTTCACCAATATAAGACAAATCAAATCTTTCTGGTAAATTCATATCCAATTGAACCGTACCACATTGCCATACACGTCCCATAGAATCTTTTAAATAGTTATCGATTTTTGGTCCGTAAAACGCAGCATCGTTTTCAGCAATTTCGTATTCAATACCATTTGCATCCAAAGCATGTTTCAAAGCACCTTCTGCCCTGTCCCAAACTTCATCAGAACCAATACGGAATTCAGACAATGGACGTGTTGCCAATTTCATTGTGATTTTTTCAAATCCGAATTTGCCATATATATCTTTAATAAAGCGTAAAATTTTTACAACTTCGCTTTCTAATTGTTCTTCTGTGCAGAAAATATGAGCATCGTCTTGAGTAAATTCACGAACACGCATCAAACCAGACAAAGCACCAGCAGCTTCGTAACGGTTAACTTTACCAAATTCTGCCAAATATAATGGCAAATCTTTGTAAGATTTTAATCCGTTACCAAATACCAACATACCGCCAGGACAAGACATAGGTTTTACACAGAATACTTTACCATCTTGCGTTGTTCCCGAATAATTATGAGCACCATATTTTGCCCAGTGTCCACTGCGTTCCCATAAACATCTGTCCATCACTGATGGTGTAGATATTTCTTGATATCCAGCTTTTTCTTGACGTGCACGGATATATTCAATTAATTTACGATATATTTTATATCCTTTATCATGCCAAAATACAGCACCCGGTGCATACTCAGGTTCGAAATGGAATAAATCCATATCTTTACCCAGTTTACGATTATCACGTGCGGCAGCTTCTTCTTGCATCTTTAAAAATGCAGCCAATTCTTCTGCTGATGCAAAGGCATCAACATAAATACGTTGCAACATTTTATTTTTGCTGTCACCTTTCCAGTAAGCACCCGCAACACTTCTTATTTTAAAACCATCTTTTGGTAAATCTTTGCTGGATGCAACATGTGGACCACGACATAAATCTGTAAAATCACGAAACGAATAAATTGATAAAGCTTCACCTTTGGCATCATATTCATTCAGCCATTCCATTTTATATGGTTGGTTTTTAAATAATTCTTTGGCTTCATCAATTGAAATTTCACGTCTATCAAAGCGACCGTCTGATTTAATCAATGATTTCATTTCTTTTTCTATAGCTGCAAAATCTTCTTCGCTGAATCTGTGTTCTGTATCAAAATCGTAATAAAAACCATTTTCAATCGCAGGACCACCAGCAAATTTAACATCTGGATACAATTTTTGTACAGCTGCCGCCATTACATGAGCCAATGAATGACGAACTATTTCTATTGGATAAGACATAACTAACCTTCTTGTTTTTATATATTTTATTTAATTGTTTGCTTATTATAATACGTGCGAAAATTAATCGCAAATAGAAATCTAGACCCCCAAAGGGGTTGTAGTTGCAGTTAAAGAAAAATTAAACAATTTATAATTCATAATACTGTTATGTTATTACTATTTATATCAAATGTCAAAAAAAATCCGCCATCATGGCGGATTTTTTTATTTTATTCTAAACCGTTAAGTAAATTTTGAATTCTTTTTACACTTTCTTCATCATTTAAAGCCATAGCTATCTGATAAGCAGAATTCAAATCACTTTTTGCAGCTTCAATTTTATCCATTTTCAAATTCAAAGCAGCAGATTTTTCAAAATACCCCATTGCATTACTGCTTTGTGATTCACGTTCTTCTTGTGTTGGAGCAGCTTGGATTTGTTCACTGATTATACGTACAGCAGAAGTATAATCATTCACTGCTTCTTCAAAATTACCCAATGCAGTATAAGCTTCTGCGCGTTCTGCATAAACATTAGCAGATATACTGCCTTCTGAACGAGCCAAAGAATTTGTATAATCAGCTATTGCACCTTGCCAGTTTTTCAACCATAAATTCAATTGACCACGTTTTGCATACAAATCACGCATATTCAAAATATCAACAGGTTTTACAGATTGAGCAGATAACGCATTATTAATATCTGTCAAAGCAGCATCATAATTTTCCAAACGTGTATCCAACAAATATCTGTCATAGTAAGCAACAGCATTCATTGAATCCATTTCAATTGCAGAATTGAAATCATTCAAAGCTTTTTGATAATCACCTGTTTGCATATATGCTTCTCCACGTAAAGCATACAAATTAGAAGTTGCAGCATTTTCAATAACAACATTTAAATCTTTAATTGCATCTTCCATATTGCCAGCAAACAATTTTTCTTTTGCTGAATTTATATAATCATCAGTTTGTAATAATTTTTCTTCTTGTAAAGAGTTTGTATCAACAGATGTTTCTGTGATAACAACATTTGTGTTTGTTGGATGCAATCTTTCTTGCCCGCGACCAATAATATAAAAAGTTGCAGCAATAAAAAACAATATAATAAACCAATACACGTATATAGTCCAAGACCATACATTATTGCAAGAATCTTTAACAACAGCTTGTTTCACCGCTGGTGTTTTTGTTGTTTTTCTTACATTTTTTGTTTTTTTCATTGAAAACTCCCTTCCCTGTTGTTTTGATTTTAGAAATTTTTTAACATCAGGTCAACAGTTTTCTTATCTACTTCTTTAATTTCTCCAACACCCAAATTTTTCAACAAAACAGGACCATAAGAAACGCGATGTAAATTTATCACAGGTGAACCAATATATTTTAAAACTATTCTTATTTCATTTTTTTTACCTTCAACAACAGTTATACGTAAATTATGTTCATCTATTTTTTCTATTACCATCGGTCTGTATTTTATACCATCAACAATTACACCTTGGCGTGCTTTATTCAAACCGGATTCATAATATTTGTTTACAGTAGCAATATATGTCCTTGGTATATGATTTTCAGGCAAAGACATTTTACATGCAAAATCACCATTATTTGTTAACAGCAATAACCCTGTGGTTTTAAAATCTAAACGACCAATATATTTTAAATTAGAATATTTTTTATCCAATACATCATATATTGTTTTACGATTTTGCGGATCTTTTGTTGTTGTCATTGTATTCAACGGTTTATTAAACATATATACTTTTATTTCATCTTGTTTTTTTATCTCTTTACCATCAACACAAATTTTTTCATTTCCATCAACAAAAAATACTGGCGTATCTATAATTTTATCATTCACAGAAACTTTACCAGAAGCAATTAAATCTTCAGCACCGCGTCTGGAAGCAATTCCACAATCTGCAATAAATTTAGATAAACGAATCGTCATTTATTTAAAACCTTTGATACAGCAACAACACTTGCAACTTCTGCACGCAAAATAGTTTTTCCCAAAGACATACAGCAAACATTTGACTTATCCATTTTTTCAAATTCTGCCACAGAAAACCCACCTTCTGGTCCAATCAATATTTTTGTAAAATCTTTAATATTTCCAAAATCTTTCTTACCATGTCCTGCTCGTTCATCTGCAACAATAACATCTGATAAGTCCATATCAGAAAATCTTATTGGATTTAACAACAAAGGAATACTGTTTCTGTTTGATTGTTCAGATGCTTCTATTATAATTTTTTTCATACGTTCCCAATTTATATGGTTTGCAACCGTTCTGTCTGTAACAACAGGTTGCAACACAGCAACACCCATTTGTGTCACCATATTTAACATATCATCTAATCTTTTAATTGGCGCAAAATACAACGTAATATTATTGCTTGGATCAATATGTTCTGTTTTGTTTTTAACAATCAAATATTTACCATCATCTGATAAATCAGCAGCATATTCAACACCATTATTAAAAATCAAACAATCTTTACGACGCATAACACGTTGCAAATAATGTTTAATTTCTTTAGATATTTGTACAGTTTTTCCAACATTTAAATCTTCGTTTATAAAAATTCTTGGTATATTTTGCATTTTTTTAATCTTTAATGTATAAAAAAGTTTCTTTTTATGATATAATACCAGTCATGGCAGGAAAGTTCAACATTTTCTCTAACAGTGGTTCTGGCAAAGGTATTGGTATCTTTGATTCTTCTAGATATAAAGAACATGAACAGATACCTATGGCACGAAAATTCTGGAATATCCGTTGGGATATCGGGGTATGGTTGATATGTGCTTTTGCTTTTGGGTTATCTTTCGCAATAGAACATATATGGAGATACGGTTGGTCACCAGCAACACAAAATTGGGTTTCCATATATATAAAAAACATGTTTTATACTTTTGGTTTTTCTGTAATTGCAGAAATTCCATATTGGATTGTAAGAACTGTTCAACATCCCGATTACGCTTCTATGGTTCCTTTATTTCCTGTGATTGCATATTATTTCTTGTCTGATGACACATTAAAATCTGAATTTAACCCACACGGAAAAGATACTTATGATGAAAAAACAGCACGTAAGGCAACTGCTGATGATATAAAAAGAATGGGAACAGATTATACAAATAAAGAAGGTTTATTCCATGGATTTATGATGGTATTGGGTTATTTTAAATACAAAGGAAAATCTTCACCATTAATGTTTGACGAACCTTTATCCGCTTTATGTTTAGCACCTCCAGGAACAGGTAAAACAGCCGGTGTCGTTATTCCTACTATCCTAGATTGTGATAAAGTATCTATGATTATTAATGACCCCAAACCTGAATTGAAACAAAAAACATCTGCATATCGTGCAACTGTTGGTCCGGTATTTATTATGAATTGGGCTGGTCAAGACGATCCTGAACATGGTATATATTACCCATCATGGAATCCTTTGTCCCCTGAACATATTCCATATAACCCAGAACAACGTGATTTGTACATTGATGCTATATGTAAAGTTTTGGTTCCAGACAGCAAAGGTGCCAATGCCGATCCTCACTGGTCTAATACTGGACGTGCCGGATTATCAGGTTTGGTAAATTTCATTGTATCAAAAGTAGAACGCGCAAAAGCTGATGATTATTTTTATACACGTTTAAATAACGGAACATTTAACAGTGACGATGCTGCCATCTTAGGGGATTATTATTTATCAATGATGAACGATCCTAATGCTTATGCAGCATATTCAATGTTACAACGTGGCGAATTAAACACTATGAATTACGTTCATGTAGGAACATGGAATCATATTCCAGAAGCTTGGCATGGCAAAGAAGCATCTTTATCTATGATTCTTGATTGGTTAACATCAAGTCAGGTTGACATTGCACAAAAAATGGAAGAGCGCAGACGTCAAGGCGATCAAATGGTTATGATGGCCGACCCAATGAAAGATTTATTATTAGAGGCTGTTGAAGAAGCACGCAGGTATTCATATGCAACACGTTCTGTATCTGAATTAACACAACTAGCCAACACCCCAGATAAAGAACGCGGCTCTATATTATCAACAATGATGGAAGGTTTAGCAATATTCCGTAATGCCGCTGTCCGCAACAGAACATCTCATTCTGATTTTCATTTTTCAGATTTACGCGGGATAAAAGATCCAAAAGACGGAAAATTTAAACCAGTAAGTGTTTATCTATCTATTAATATGGTAGACGCACAAGCATTAAACCCTATCACCGCTATATTCATAGAGTTAATGTCTAATTATTTATTGGCTCATAATGCTGATCAAGAAGTGGATGGTATAAAAATGGGACCATGCCCTGTTTTATTTGTTTTGGACGAAATGCCAAAAATGCAGAAATTGGATGCTGTTATCCAAGGTCCAGATTTAGGACGTGGTCAAAAAGTATCTTATTTAATTATTGGCCAGGATATTCACCAGATAAGTGAAAGATATGGAAACGATGCTGCTTCCACTATTATATCTACAACAGCTGCAAAAATAGTATTACGTCAAAACGATCCAGAAACAGCAAAACGTTTTGCAGATATGATTGGGATGAAAAAGACAAAAAAAGTTGAAATAAAAGATGGCAAAGAAGTAGAAACACCAAAAGAAGAACCTTTGTATTCTGAATATGAAATTATGAGATTAGCCGAAGGAAAACAACTTGTTATTTATCAAGGTTGGTATCATCGTCCAATTGAAGCAGATCAAGAACGTTATTTCTTAGATAAAACCCCTATTCAGAAAAAATTATTAGAAAAAGTTAAAATGGGCGAAACAACACCTTTACCAGAATTTCTGATACCTTCTCATCATGCTATCATGGGATACGAAGGAAATCCGAAAGTTTATAATCCTAAAACTAAAGAAATTAAAATATTAGAACCTTTACATTAAAGATTATGAAAAAAATCATTTTTGTTTGTTTTGTAATTTTATCTGGGTGTGCTTTGACTATGCAATCACATTTGGATAATATTCAAAAAGATTTTGCATCTGGAAAATTTGAAATTTCAAAAATGGACGTAAAAAAACAATCTAATTTAGATTTATTAATTAATGGCAATGCCCTTTTCCATGCAAATAAATTTAAAGAAAGTGATGAAACTTTTGAAGAATTTAACAAAAGAAATTTATCCGAAACATCTTCATCTTTAACACGTGAAACAACTGGTTTATTATTTGGACAAAGTGTTAATTCTTATAAACCATATATGATGGATTCTTTATTTGTATCGTATTATCAAATTTGGGATCTATTAGCTTTACAAGATTGGGCAAATGCACGTGTTGTTATAAACCAATCTTATGAACGTCAAAAAAATATGTCTGTTGAATATCAAAAATTAATAGAAAAAAATAAAAAAATAATTGCTGAAAAAAAAGAATATAAAGAAATTTTAGATAAAAATTCTGGTGATTGGCTAGCTTTTTCAGACATTATGAACCCTGCTCTGATGTATTTATCCGGAATTTATTTTTTAAACGATGGTGATTTTGATAATGCGATAACATATTTAAAACGTGCTAATGGTATGATGCCAGATAATGATTTTATTAAACAAGATTTAAATTTAGCTTTATCACACAAAAAGCCAATTGGTATAGATTGGGAATTTATAGAAACAGGTTTCGCACCACGTTTACACGAAAGACACTCAGATATATTTTTACCATCCATCGGAGTAATTTATTTTTCGTTCAGCGAACCTGTGTTTAATAAAAATGTTCAATTTCCAAAAAATTCACAATTATTAGCAAATGTAGATGCGATGTTTATGACAGAATATAACGAATACAGAATAAATGAAATGTTACGTTCTTATACAAATGCAGTTTCTAAAACAGCATTACAAGCAACCGCTTATAATTCTAACAATAAAAATTCACTAGGTTTTGGGTTGTTATCTTCTGTATATTCTGTGGCTTCTTCTAATGCAGATGTAAGAACATGGGCTACTTTACCACAATATATATATGTAAAAAGGAATGAAAATAAAAATTCCAAAACTAATAATTTGATTTATACAAGACAAAATGGAACAATAACAGATAACAAAACAATAAAATTAAAATAAAGGGGAAAAGATGAAAAATATTATACCTTGTGCTTTATGTCTAGCATTATGCGCAGGATGTTCTGCAACACGTGTGATAGACACAAACAATCAAAAAGAAGTTTCTTCCATGCAACACGTGATGGAATTAGAATATCGTGATTGGACAAACACAGCAGAATCAATGACAAAATCTATGATTGAAAGTGGTGCTTTGTCTTCACAACAAAAACCTGTTATTGCAATCGCAAATATAAAAAATGATACAATGCAACGCTTTGATACAGATGTCCTGACAAAAAAAATTCGCACAACATTGTTAAAATCTGGTAAAGCACAAATTGCTACAAACTTCAGTGGTGAAGATACAACATCTGATAACGTTCGCAATTTACGCGACAATTCAGAATATGCACAAAACACAATTGCTAACAAAGGAACTTTGATTGCACCAAATATGTCTTTATCTGGAAAAATGTTGCAACGAAATCTTAAATTACAATCCGGTTGGTTTTCAAATGTTGATACACGTGTAGAATATTATCTGCAATTAACATTAACAGATTTGAAAACAGGTTTATCAGTTTGGGAAGATGAAAAACCTATTATTAAAGAAGGTAACCACGCACCAACTTGGTAAAAATATCAATTAAACAAAAAACCCGCCTAAAATGGTGGGTTTTTTATTTATTTAATTAAAACACCAGTATTATAATTTATTCGCTGTTTTCCGACAGTTATTATTTTTCCATCATATTTTGGTTTAACTTGTTTTTTTATTTCTGTTTTCCAATAAACTTCACCATTATTTATATTTATAGCATATAAATTATTATCAGCACCAACAACAAAAGCAAAATTATCAACTATTATAAAATCAACAGGAACAGAAATATTTAAACACCAAATTTTATTTCCATTACCTGCATCTAATTTACAAAATGCATCACCTAACCCACCTGCATAAACAAAACCATTATCAAATCCGACATGGGCAATAACATCTATTATTGCAGAACCACCCATAAAAACATTTTCTTTATAAACATCCGTTTCCCAAACAATTTTATTATTATTTATGTTTAGTTTTATCACAGATCCGTTTGATAAACCTGTATATAAAAAACTTCCTTTACAAATCGGGGATTGTTTACTGTTTACAACAGTATTAGATGCAAAACCTGTGTATATTTTCTTATCACCATGCCATATATTATTTGAAGCATCTTGACGATAATTACAATCTTCATCACCAGATATATTCTTTATATTACCTGATAAATCTGGCACATCTTTATTTGATATAAATATATCACCACTGTCAAAGATTTCATGCCTTATCCCCGGTAATATTGGATCATGTTTAGAACATCCAAATACTGCCAAGACACATAACAAAATCCCCGTTATTTTTTTCATTGTTTATCTCAAAGTTTGTGCGGTTTCGGAAACAGACGCTGGTGCATCTTTATCATTAATAATCATATTTAATATTTTATCTGCTTTATCTTTGTTATTAACAGATAAGTATTTTTCAGCGACCATCAAACGAGACGTATAAAAGAATGGAGATTTTTTCGTATTCATCCCTGATAAATATTTTTCAAATTCGTCTGCCTTCATAGAATCCCCATTAATAGATGCCAAATGTAACTTAGCCAAATCTTTGAAATCACGTGTATGCGCATTTTTGGCCAAATCTTCCAACTTTTTAACATCTTTATCAATTAAATAAGATTGAAACAAAGCCAAATCTGATGTTGCACCACTAGAATCTTTTGAAATATTAGCCAACGCATTAGCATCCATATTTGCAATTGCTGTTTCATAAACTTGTGCAGAAGCAATCCTTGAAGAATGATACATACGCATTCCCAATTGAAAAGCACTTATTAAAATCATGATTCCTAAAACAGCACCAACAATATAACGCCAATATTTTTTAATAAATTGTTGTGTTTTTTCGTTATTAACATCTTCCCATACTTCACGATAAAGTGCATCTTCTGCATATTCTTCACGTCTTTTTTTTACCGGCTTTTTTAAATTTTTATTTCTTTCTAAGATACTTGTCATAATTAATTCTCCTGTCTTGATAATTTCTTTTTTATTGATATACTATAAAGGTTATGAAAAAGCAAATCAAGACAACTTTACCATCAATTTCATCTGGGGCTTTAACCCAGGGTTATAACAATAGTGACGATATTGCTTTGACTAAATACATAACAGAAATACAAAAATTTCCTGTTTTATCAGCAGAACAAGAATATGAATATGCAACAAATTGGGTAAAAAATCACGATAATATAGCTGCAGAAAAACTGGTCGCTTCTCACTTAAGATTAGTAGTATCTGTTGCATACGATTTCAAAAATTATGGTTTACCAGTATCTGATTTGATTGCCAGTGGTAATATGGGATTAATGCAAGCTTTACAAAAATTTGATCCCGAACGTGGTTTTCGTTTTTCTACATATGCTATGTTTTGGATAAAAGCAGAAATATATGAAACTATTCTTAGTAATTGGTCCATTGTAAAATTAGGAACCAGTGCAAATCAAAAACGTGTTTTCTTTAATTTATCACGTGCAAAACGTGCATTAGGGATAATGGATAATAATTTATCAGACACCCAAACAAAACAAATTGCAGAATACTTAGATGTTCCGGAAAGCGATGTAGAACATATATCTACCCGTATGTCTGCCAGAGATGTTTCTTTAAATGCCCCAATGAACACAGATTCTGATTCAAAAGATATTTTATCAAATATGGCTGATACACGCATAAACATAGAAGAAAATATTGAACAATTAGAATTTAAACGTCGTGGGTATGAATCTTTAAGAAAACACTTATCAGAATTACCAGAACGTGATCGTGAAATATTAAAAGCACGCAGATTATCAGACCCAGCTTCAACATTGGAAACATTATCTCAAAAATATGGAATTTCTCGCGAACGCGTTCGTCAAATTGAAGAAAGAGCTTTTAACAAATTAAAATCTGCTATGTTGGCTGATTCAAATCAACCAAAATTAATTATGGATAAAAAACTATGAAACATATATCAGTATTATCAGCTTTACTAATTTTATCGACCAATGCTTTTGCATTAGATTATAATTATGAAAAATGGCAATTTAAATTGGATGCTGAAGGTATGGTTGGTTTTTTAAACCCTAAAACAGAAAAACCATTATTTATCGACGATTGGGATATCAAAGGTCAAGTTTTTTACAGGTTAAACCGAACACAAAAATTTGGTGCTGTATATTCTATTGACGCAGCATGTGTTGAAGATGATGAATATATACATGACGCTTTTGTTTTATTTGAAGATCGAGACTATGGTCGTGCTGAATTTGGTTTAACACATTCTGTTGCACGCAAAATGGGTTTGGGATTACCAGACGTTGGATATTTACGTATTAATAACAAATCTATATTACACAAAAAATTAGATATTAAACGTGTATTAATTTCTGATACAGCCGCAACAACAGGTCATGAATCTTTACGTTTAAACTTGGCAACAGCAAATACAGATTACGGTCAATATGGAATATCTTTATCCAGTGCTGGTGATGATTACGAATATGCTTTAGATGCCGCTGTAAAAATCAAACAGCCACTAGGTAAATTAAAAACAGCATACTCTCTGGCTTTATCTTACATGAACAAACCAGAAAATTATTCTGAAAATTCTTTTTCGCCGACCGTCACAGCCGATTGGCGCGCACAAATAGCCACAGGATTTAATCTTCAGTATAACAGTTGGATTTTTGGGATAAACGCACGTATGATTTATGATGAAAAACCAATAGCCAAAACTGCTGATGGTTTAATTGCCGGTTCTGGTATCAGTTATGATTTCTTAAGATCCAGTATATCTTTCACATATTTATTTTCAGATACAAAAATATGGGAACACAAAGATGAATTTGGAAACAAATTAGATAACGGTGATTATGTTCATACAACATTAGCATCCTTCAGATATAAATACAGCGAACATACACATTTGTTCATGTCTGGTGGATATACAGATCACACACCTTTTTTCTCTGTTGGGATAAAATCAGGTTTTTAAAAAACCGCCAAAAGGCGGTTTTTTAAGCAAAACAAGTTAATGTTGCTGGTATATTTTTTACCAAAAACCAAACTGTTCTGTAATTAGACATATAAACAGCCGCTAATAACATTGCACCAACCATTATAATAAATAAAACGCTTATCTTTTTACCATGCAAACAATACACTGCAATATTATAAATCAAAAACAGTAAATATATATCTATCAATATACTGGTTAACCACATAGAAGTACAATCAAAAGCCAAAGTATTTAATAACAAAGCCAATGGATAAACAAAAAATATAGAAGCAATACCCTTTACTGCAATTTCCCAATCACGTTCACCACCTGTGATTTCAGAAACCAACATCATTAAACCTGCTGCACTGAACAATAACAACACCGCCAACACAGGATACATAACAATAGCTTTAAACAAAGAAAATATTGTGAAAGCATCCCCACGATATAAATTCATTATTAAAACAATCAAACCACCAACAAAGCCCCATAAAAAAGCTTTTAATATAGCATCTTCTATTTTACCGTCTGCAACAATACGTGAAAAGAAATATTTAGGACGAAAGAATATATCAGTTAATTTTGAAAACCAATTTCTTTTTTTTGCTTTCATTTTTTACCCCCAAAGTTTGATTATTTATATTTTTGCTTTATAATTATAAAAAATCAATGGAAAAAGATATGAAAAATTTAGTTATAGTTGGTCGCCCAAATACAGGTAAATCAACTTTATTTAATGGATTAACTAATTCACGTGATGCATTGGTTCATGACAGACCAGGTGTTACACGTGATACAATTTCTGGTAAAATACCAAATCGTCCATGGACTGTTTTTGATACAGCGGGACTTGAAAATGCAAAATCTGGAATTGCACATAATTCAACGGATATGGCAATAAACGCTATTACAAATGCTGATGCTGTCTTATTTGTTGTCGATGGACGCGTTGGATTAAATCCAATGGATATAGAATGGGCAAAATTAGTTCATAAAAAAACAAAAGCCCCTGCTTTACTTTTGGTAAACAAATCAGAATCAGCAAAAAGATTATCTGATATTCATGATTTTTATAAATTGGGTTTTGGAGAACCTTTATTAATTTCAGCAGAACACAAACGCGGATTTGATGAAATATATGAATTTATAGATAAAATATCTGCACCAGAAGAAACAGATTCAACAGAACAAGATAAAACATTAAAAATCGCAGTTCTTGGACAACCGAATGTTGGAAAATCAACTTTTGTAAATCGTGTATTAGGAGAACAAAGACAAATCGTCATGGATGTCCCAGGAATCACACGTGATACAGTAAAAATTCCAACACATTTTTACGGGCGTGACATTGTTATTATGGACACTGCTGGTCTGCGTCGTAAAGCTGGTGTAACAGATGACGTAGAAACATTGTCCGCATTAAAATCATTAGATGCTATCGATAAAGCAGACGTTATTATTTTGGTTGTAGATGCAACAAAGAATATTGAAAACCAAGCCCTTTCTATTGCATCACGAGTTTATGATGCCGGTAAAATATTATGCGTTGCATTGAACAAATGGGATTTGGTTGATGAAATAGAAAAAGATGATAAATTATTAAAATTAAAGCATCAATTTACAAATTCTTTTCATCAGATTATAAAACCTTTGATATTAGCTATATCTGCAGAAAAAGGTACAGGTGTTCAAAACATGTTTAAAAGAATTTATGAACAATGGGATATATCTAATACAGATGCCCCAACCAGTTTAATTAACAGAATAATTGAAAAATTGGTTGCTGATCGACAACCACCTATGTCACGTTTAAAAAGACCTATGAAAATAAAATTTGCACGTCAAAGCGGACATCATCCAATGAAAATAACTATTAATGTTGGTGGTGCATCTGACATTCCTGAATCATATACACGTTATTTAAGACGCGGTATAGCAACAGCATTAAAATGGGAACATCTGCCAGTGCTAATTGAATATAAAAAAGAAGAAAATCCGTTTGATTAAAAACCGCCAATACGGCGGTTTTATTACAACATACATTTGCTTGCAAAATCTATTATAGAACCAAACAGAACAGCAAAAAAGAAACAGACACTGCCGCCAATTACAAACATATGCCACAATGCATGTGCGAACTTTAATTTACGCCATAAATAAAATACAACACCAACAGAATAAGATAGACCCCCAGCCAACACAAACCACATTCCGCGTGCCGAAATTGTATGTATCATCGCTGGCAAAATCCAAATCAAAGCCCAACCCATTATTAAATATAAAGCAACCATCCACTTTGGTTGTTTATGAGGATTATGTATTTTCATGATTGCTCCAAAAATAACAATAGCCCACAATATTCCAAACATTGTCCACCCCAGCGCAGTATTTCCACAACGGTTCAGATTCACCAATAAAAACGGTGTATAGGTTCCGGCTATCAAAGCATATATTGCTATTGTATCCCACACTTCAAAAAAACATTCACTTTTATCACCTATTGTCGCATGACACATTGTTGAACCGAAATACAAAGTAAACATTGTTACACCAAAAATAGAACAAGCAACAACAGCCCAAACATTATGGTACACAGCAGCAAAAGCAACCAACAAACATAACGCTGCCATTGCAAGACCAATTCCAATTCCATGTGTTAAAATGTTTACAGCTTCTTCAGCACGTGTTGATGGACGTTCCCAACGGAACAAACCTGTTGCCTGTAAAGCTTTCAATAAAAGCGAAGCATGTTTATCTTTTTTTACATCACGCAATTTTTGTTTAATTACTTTTTTCGTCTTTGTCATATTTTCCCCTTTTCCTAAAATCACAAAGTTTTATTGGATTTATTTTAATATCAGAAAAATCATCACGCATATTTTTTATACGTGTTATATACTCTGGTTGTCCAAGCATATCTTCCAAAACAAGACGTTGAACTTCATAATGTCCGCTGCCAAATATTGCGAAAACTGTGTCATATTTATTTAGCGCATTGGCAATATTATCCAACATAAATCTGTCACGTCCATAAAAATCAACATACGCAGACATTTTTTGATACATATTTCCATCTGGAAAAGGACCACCAGAACTAAAAACTTTATGTAAGTCATCAACAGTAATTTTATTATCCGGGAACCCACGATTTATAACATCAACACACTGAGCTTCAGATAAATCTGCAAACACAACCGGCACATTTCTTTTTACAGCAACTGCAGCAGCATATGCTAAAGTATTATCTTGCAAACCATGCCAATTAAACCTTTTTTCGAAATCAGCATTTATAATTTCAGTCAATAACACGTCAGGTTTTATACTAAAATCATCTGAAAAACACATATCCACCATATTAAAAGAAATATTTAACCTATGATGATCACACATATAAACCAGTGTCTTGTTATCTTTTTTAAATACCGCTATAAATGCAGTATTACTTGCAAAATCTTTTGCATGTTTTGCATCTGGCCAATAACGCAATAGATCAAAATTAGGTTTAAATTGCATTATTTGCTCTTTCAATAACCATTTCAGATCCCAACACTTGCATTACAGAATATAAATCAGGTGTATTTGTACGTCCAGTCATAGCAACACGTAAATTCATCGCAACTTCACCTGGTTTAACACCACATTTTTCGGCAACAGCCACAATTTTATTCCACCAAGTATCTTTATCATCATTTGCATTATACGTTAATAAAAATTCATGCAAAACATCTTTGTTATATTCATATTCTTTATTTGGTACAAACAAGAAATTCCAGAAATAAGACACTTCTTTCAATGTTTGTTGCCATGTAATAAAATCTTTACGTATACGTTTAGGGTTATCACGTTCAATAGACAACACAGATGTTAAATATTCAATATTTTCAACCTGTTTTTTATTATCATCGCTACCATATTGATTTGCCCAATCAACAACAGATTTTACCAATACATCAACCGGCAATGTAGCTATATATTCTTTGGCCCACCAATCTAATTTTTCCGTGTTGAACAAAGCACTGCTTGTTGGAATTTTTTTTATTCTTAATGGATAATTCCAAATATTTGTCTCTGATTTCTTGGCCTTTTCTTCTTCATAACCAGACGCAACAATATTGTATAAATAATTCAACACAGCTTCTTGTGGATATCCAGCAATTAAATATTGCATTGTGTTTGCTTCTGGGTCGGTTCGCTTAGACAATTTTCTTGAATTATGTGTTTGTTCGTCCAATTTATTGATTGTTGCAACATGGATATAATCTGGATTTTGCCACCCCATCATTCTGAACAACTGCAAATGCAAATTCAACGAAGATAACCATTCTTCACCACGTTGAACCAATGTTGTTCTCATGAAATGGTCATCACATAAATGCGCAAAATGATATGTTGGTAATCTGTCATTAGATTTAATCAACACAATATCTTCTTCATTTTCAGGGAACATCAAACGACCGCGCACTTTATCATTATAATAAATTTTGTTTTCTTTACTGCCCATTGAATACAGACGAATTGTAGGCACTTCGCCATTATCAAGATGTGTGATAATTTCTTCTTCTGTTAAATTTCTATCTCTGGCCCATTCACCATAAATACCAGTCGCCCAACCTGCAGATTTTTGTTTTTCACGAATTTCGTCCATTTCTTCTGCTGTTAAAAAGCAAGGATATGCCAAACCCTTTTCCAACAAATACGCTGCAACACTGTGATAAACATCTTTGCGCATTGATTGATAGTAAGGCCCATATTCACCACCGTATTCAGGACCTTCATCAGGAATCAAATTAAATGCTTTAGCACATTTCAAGATAACCTCAACAGCCCCTTCAACCTCTCGCTTGGTATCAGTATCTTCAATACGCAACATAAATACACCTTCACTTTGTTGTGCTAATTTTTTTGCAATCATCATTTGATACAAAGTCCCCAAATGCATAAATCCCGTAGGACTTGGTGCGACACGACTTACTATAGCACCTTCTGGTAATTGGCGAGCTGGGAATTTTTCTTCTAATTCATCCAATGTATATTTTGGTGCATTTCCCAATACACGCGCTATTAAATCTTTACTTAATCCATTACGCATTTTATTTATCCTTGTTTTTAAGACAAACTGATTTTATACTAATTATATGGAAAAACAAGAATTAAAAAATTTAAAAAATAATGAATTGCGAACATTTGGTCGCCGTCACGGGAAAAAATTATCAAACCGCAAACAATGGTTAATGGATAACATCTTGCCTGATTTATCACCAGATTCCAAAGACTTTGGTAAAAATCCTGTAATTTTAGAAATTGGATTTGGTAATGGCGAACATTTACGTGATTTATCAATAAAAAATCAAAAATCTATTATTATTGGTGCAGAACCTTTCGCAAATGGTGTTGCAGCCTTACTTTCTGCAATAACGACCGAATCGGACAATCAATTAATAGACCAATATAAAAATATTCGTATTTGGCCTGATGATGTTAGAATTTTATTAAAAAACATAGAAAACGCAAAATTTGATGAAATTTGGGTTTTACATCCAGATCCATGGCCAAAAGCCAGACATGAAAAAAGACGTCTGCTAAACCATGATTTTTTAAATTTATTATCAAAACATTTATCCAATAATGGTAAAATTATCATAGGTACAGATCATTGGGAATATTATGATTGGATTGTTGAACAATTAAAACAAACCGAATTAATTATAAAATCTACCAATTTGGATATTATCAAAACAAGATACCAATTAAAAAACAAGGCTGGAACCACAAAACCAAAATATTTAATATTAACAAATCATTAAAAGAAAAATTTTGTTTTATTTATTAAATCGGGTTTCATAATTTCTGTTAAACGGACTATCTGATCTACCCTGTCCAAATTATTCAACAATACAAAATGTAATTGACCATCAAAATCCCATTGTTCTAACAAAGCATAAATACGCCCAATAAAATCAGAACGATTTCCCATATCTTCTGAAAAAGTTAAACCTAAAGAATCTGCTTTAACACCTTTTAATTTGTTGAATATATTAGATAAATCATTTATATCTATGTCTTGTATATCCATACATAAAGATAATTTATGTTCGAAAAACAAATCATTTCTTACTATTGATAAAACATCAATCAAATTGTAAAAATCATGCATTTTTATAAATAATTGGACCCCATTTGCACCATGTTTAAATATTCCAGCAATGTTTTTTATTAAATCATCAGCATCAGTATCAAAATTTTTCTTCAACGGTGTAAAACTGAATCTGGTTAAAATTTCGACTGGTACCTTTTCAAGATATGTCCACATATTTTCGACCATATCTGGTGGTACAGATACAACAGGCACTTTAGATTGTGCGATTTTATCTGCCAACAAAGCAGATTCATTAGTATCTTCCACCATTTCACACCATAATGCTAATCTGGTATCTTCATTAAAAAAAATTTCATTTGCTTCAATCATTTGTTTCCAGTTTATCATAAAATATGATACAATGAAAATGAAATGAAGAAATTTTTTGAATCTATTTTATTATCTTTATTATTAAGCACTTCTGTTTTGATGGGGCTGTCTTTTTGGTTAAACATAAAATTTGGATTCAATTTATTTAATTCAGAACATTGGAACGAATTATCAAGACTTCAAGCAACACATACACCAGTTAGCTTAACATTCTATATTTCTATCGCTTTGGCAATATTTGTATTTATTTTTGGTTTGTATTTAATTTTCAGACCAAGATTTCGTAATATTTTTAAACATAAAGAACTAATTAAAAAAGAACAAAAAATTGAATACACACCAAAAAAACCTGAAATACCTGTGATACACCAACCTGTTGAACAAGAACAAAAGAAACCAGAAAAACAAATACCTCAAATTAATATACCACGACCACAAAGATTGAATTTACCAAAAAACATCAGTGAAATTGCAGCTGCAAAATATGGAGACATAAAACCAGACATTCCACAAAAAGATTCCACAGAATATAATGCAATATTATCTGAAATATTTACAAATAATAATTTTATTGTAAAAACAAACCCTGTTATTTCTGGATTTACCCCTAATTTATTTGCTATTGGTACAAATGAAATTTTATGGATTGGTGCAATAAATTGTGATATTGAAAAAATAAAAAAATCTATTACAAAATTAACAGAAGTCTTCACAGATACTCTTTCAGATATAGAAATTAATATAAACGGATTTTTAATTGATACAGTTAAACATTATGAATCTGATGATACAATCAAGATATTCCATAATATAGAAGATTTAAAACAATTTATATCAGAAAACCCTGGAAAAAAACCAGAAGGAGAAGAACAAGAAAACCTTAACGCTTATTCTGAATACATTGATACAATTATAAATTATATAAAAAACCTATAAAGGAAAACTGAATGCAATTTAATAAAAGTTCAGCATTAGACAGATTAAATAATTTAGGCATGGATGATATGCCTGTAATTGAATACACACCAACAAAATGTATAGTTGATAATACTTGGTTTAGTCAGTATGTGAAATTAAGACGTGAATTTTTAACATCTTTAACAGATTCTTTTACAGAAATTGCTTTTATGAATTTATCACAAGATGAATTTGTAAATCTTGTTATGGGTAAATCAATACCTGATAATTTATCAATAAGATTTCGTATTCCTTTGATGTGGGGTGGTACATTAACCATAGATAATTTATTTATGTGTTTTTCTTTTCCACACAGTCAAAATTTAGATAGATTTATAATAGAACAATTTGATGCTAAAACAGTATTTTTACCAAATCCTGCAAAAAAAATTTATGTACCTTCTCATCTATCTGGTGGGGGACCTGGCGGAAACGCCGCATCAGATAGATTAAGCCAAGCAGCAATGAATTTTGCTTCATCAAGGGGTAATGAATAAACATGACTACAATTGAATTTTTATCTTTAATAAAAAATAAAAATGCTAATATTTATAGCCCGGCTGATAATAACACAATAAATACAGCTAATATGAATTTGCAACAAATTCACGCTGCTATGTTACCTGTTTTTCTACAAGATTTATACAAACATACAAATTGTATAAACCTTGGATCATCTTATATATTTGGTCCAAAAGAAACAGAGCGTGGGGTAAAATACCCTATTCCTTCTATATTTAATATAAACAAAGAAATGTGTGGTAATACAAAATTATATGGAAAGACTGTTTTTGGAAAAAATGATTTATTTTGGTTTGCCACAGATGCTATGGGTAATTGTGTTATGCTGGATAATTTAACATTATCTGTTTTACGTAAATATGAAAACCCTTATCGTGCAATGATTGATTGTTTAATAATTGGAAAAATTTAATATGCATAAAATATCTGTATCTTTATATGGTCATCAAACCAGTATTTCTCTAGAACAAGAGTTTTTTGATGTATTACAAAAAATAGCCAAGCAATCAAACACTTCTGTTGCGTCTATTATAAAAAATATTGATGAGCAAAGGCTACCAGGATCTAATCTTTCTTCT
Organism: Alphaproteobacteria bacterium; assembly: GCA_017528045.1. Lineage (GTDB taxonomy): Bacteria > Pseudomonadota > Alphaproteobacteria > Rs-D84 > Rs-D84 > Enterousia. Next base: position 23,869 of record JAFXPG010000010.1, read on the forward strand.
GAAATCCGTGTATGGATATTGAAACAAATATTGAAAACATCAAAATAAATATCATCCATAAATCACGACCAATTGTTCTGTATGGTGTAATATGTTTTCCCCAAACATATCCATCTAAACTGCCTGTTTGAGCAACAGATAAATAAGATTCTACCTGTCCATCTGGCATGACAAAAGCACTTATTCCAGAATAATTTGCTCGCACAACTGGCAAACCGGATTCAATAGCATATCTGCGAACCATATCCAAATGTTGGTATACCCCAGGTGTTAACCCAAACCAAGTATCATTTGTTATATTAACGATAGCATCAGGATTTGTGTCACGTGGAACCAAAGAATCAGAAAAAACTATTTCATAACATATTGCAGGTACAAACACAAAATCATTTTTATTTGTTTTTACACTTATCAATTCTGGACCATTGCCAGGTGTTAACAATCCAGGTGTTGGTATAACATCACCAAATGGTCTGTATTCACCAAAAGGAACAAGATGAGATTTACTGTATAAATGTTGAATTTTTCCTTGTTCGTTTGCTATCAACATTGAATTATATAAATTACCATCTTTATAATGATTAGCACCCATAATCACTTTTGAATTTAAAATATGAGACAAAGGAAAATCATCATCAACAACTGTATAAGGATATGCAGTTTCAGGAAAAACTATTATATCTGGCACTGCACTTTTATCATTAGTTGCCCAAACAAATAAATCACGTATTTTTTGTTTTGCAATTTCTTGTGCTTCTTGTTTTGATGTTGGCATCTTGTATACAGCAGATTGTGCCGGTTGCACTATTCTTATCAACGGCATATTATCTATATTATAATTATCAGATATTTTCATATTACGGTAACCAAAAACACAACCAACAACAAATAAAATAATATATATTGCAAAAATAAATTTGCATGATTTATCTGTTTTATTAGTAATTAATTCAACAAAACTTGATATCAAACCAACAATAACAAAAGTTAAACCAATTGCCCCCCATAAAGACATAGAATTAGCAACCATAGGAACATTAATCAAAATATTAGACAAAGGGTTCCATGGAAAACCTGTTAAAAACCATTCCCTTCCCCATAAAACAAGTGTCCAAATTGTTGCAAATAAAACAGCCCTTTGCGCAGTTTTTCTTGAAACATAACGAATAACAGCAAAAGGAACAGATAATATAATTCCGCAAATCAAAGCTATGCCTATTAATCCTGGCAATGTCCAAACAGCAAATTGTCTGGCTAATTCTGGGATAACATATATAGAATTCAAAACCCACCAGAACATAACTGTACCATATGTTGCCCCAAAAGGGAAAGCAAACAACCAAGATTTCCAAAAATTAATTTTATTTTTTTGAATAATTGTTAAATAATACATGCCACCTATTCCTAAAACAGACAGCAACCACAAATGAAAAGGAGCAAAACCAAAAGCTGTTATTGCCCCTAAAAATACAGATAATAAATAAATCCAAAAACCTTGTATTTTTATAGATTTTAATTTTGTTATAAAACTTCCTGGGCAACAAGATTCTGAATTACAAACAACATCTTCTTCTGCATATGGATTTTTATATCCAAGATTTTTTAAGATTCTTATTTCTTTATTTTCCATTACTTTTGCTTCTTTATCATTCAAATGATCATAACCTTGCAAATGTAAAATACCATGAACAATCATATGTGCCGTATGTTCTTCAACACTTATATTTGCATCTTTTGCTTCACGCATAACAGTATCCAAAGATATAAAAATATCACCTAGTAATAAATCATCACCCAGTTCAAAAGATAAAACATTTGTTGGTTTATCAATTCCACGATATTGCTTATTTAATTTATGAATTTGTTTATCATCAACCAAAGTTATAGAAACTTCTGAATCTTTATATACAGCAGAAATCGCTGCATTAGCAATTTTTTCAAAATCTATTTTATATTTCTTCCATTTATTATTTTCAATATTAACACATACTTGCATTTGTTTTTCCTTATGCCTGATATTCTTGATTAAAATGATAAACAACATTGTTGTCTTTATTATTTCGTAACATATTCAAATTTTTAATACCCTTATTAAACGCTATAACTTTTAATTCTGGCTTTTTAGATATATACACTGTCGTTTCTTTATCCAAGATTTTTTTATAAACAACAAAATCTTGAACTGTACCATTATCTGTTTTTTTTCTTTGTAAAGCATATTCTACGATTTCTGAATCAAAAATAAAATGTCCATTTTGTAAAATTTTGTTTAAATCAATTTTTGAAAAAGCATCCCTGTCCATATTCACAAAATCATCCATGCTAATTTTTCCAGTATAAAGCATCGCACACCACCAACGACGAATATTTGTTCCATTACGCCATTTACTTTTTACTTCATTCCCGGCAATAAACGCATCTATTATTTTTTGTTCATCGTTTTCTGCATCTTTTAATTTTTTAATAATACCTTTTGTTGTATTTGGTAATTGATAAGAAGCGAAAAACACAGCCAAAACTTGATCAGCAGAAACTTTTGTAAAACCGTTCTTATAAAAACCAGATTGTATCAAAGATAAACATTCCCCACGATACGTACAATGTTGTTTGACTTGATTCCATATTTCTTCATCAGAAAAATTTGAAACCGTATCTTTATAAATACCAATACATGGATATTGTTTTCCGTCGATATAAACCCATGTAAGTCCAGGTCCATAAGTGTATCTTTTTTCACCAGTTTGCAACTTTGGTTTTTCATGATACGTTTCAAATTCTAATAAACCGATAACAATTTCTTCCCAATGAATTTGAACAAAATCTTGTACAAAATTTTTATCATCAGTTTTATATTTTTTATTTTTTTGAATTTTTATAACCCATTCTTTATAAATATCTTTTATATCTTCTTTATGTTCTGCAACTTTTATTCCAGATATTGTTAAACCTGTAAACAAAGCATAAACCATCCATAAATGCAATCTGGCTGTAGCCACAGGATGTTCTTTTTGTAAAATTTTAAAAAATTGATTAAATTTATTATCAGAATCTTTAATATCAATATTTTGTTTTTTTGATTTTAATTTATCTATTATTTTATTATCCAAAAAAACATTATTTAAACCAGATATTGTATCTTGTGTTGCATATTTCATTAAGCAAAATAAAAACCATGTTAAATCTATTGTTCCCAAACCAGCTACACGAGATGCTTTTCCTATTTTTGTTTCAGGCTGCCATTGTTTTAAATTATTATCATATTTTTCTAATATGCCTTTATCCCCATGAACGTATTCACGACGTGTTGATATTTCAGATGTAATTTTTTTTAATTTATCAACAAAAGACATTATCGTTACCTATTTTTTACCTAAACCTGTTTTCTTTGCAATTTTAGAACGTGTTTTTGAATAATTTGCAGACACAAAAGGATAATTAACAGGCAACCCCCATTTATCACGGTATTGTTTTGGTGTAAGATTAAATTTTCTTTTTATATAACGTTTCAACATTATATGCCAAGTACCATCTTCAAAACATTGTATTGCATCAGGTGTTATAGAATCGGCAATTTGTTGTTTGGTAATAGAAGCACTGCTTAAACTGTCTTTAGCTTGTTTTACAGCATCTTGCATTGTCATTTTTGGGTTTGCTGAAATTGCCGCAGCGGCAAGATTAGCAACAGCCAAAGCAAATTCAGAATTTTTATTTAGCAACTTGATAATCCTTTGATTATTTAATAGAATAATTATATCACAAATAAACATTAAATAAAATAAAAGTAAAATGACACGTCCATTGGCTGATTTAATGAGACCTAAAACAATTGATGAAATTGTTGGTCAAACGCATTTACTAGGTGAAAAAGGTATCATTCACCAAATGATTGACAATGAAAATTTATCTAATTTGATTTTATGGGGGCCTCCTGGATGCGGAAAAACAACAATTGCACGAGCATTAGCTAATTCTATAGATATGGATTTTGTTCCAATGTCTGCCGTATTTTCTGGAACAGCAGATATAAAAAAAGCTATGGATGCGGCAAAAATAAACCAAAGTATTGGTCGTAATACTTTATTATTCATAGATGAAATTCACAGATTTAATAAAACTCAACAAGATACACTGTTGCCGTATCTTGAAGATGGCACAGTAACATTTGTTGGTGCAACAACAGAAAACCCCAGTTTTAATTTAAACAATGCTTTACTTTCACGTTGTCATGTTTGTGTATTAAAACCTTTGTATACGGCAGATTTATTGACTTTAATAGAACGTGCTGAAAAATTTTTAGACAAGAAAATTCCATTAACAAAAGACGCAAAATTACGTCTAGCACAAATGTCTGATGGTGATGCCAGATTTTTATTAAATACAGTTGAATATTTATCTGGGTTAAAAACAAAAAAAGAATTAGATGAAAAAGATTTAGACAAAGCTATTCAAAAACGCGCACCTTTATCAGATAAGTCAGGTGACGAACATTACAATTTAATATCGGCTGTACATAAATCTTTACGTTCATCAGATACAGATGCTGCACTATATTGGGTCGCAAGAATGATGGTTTCCGGTCAAGACCCAAGATATATTTTACGCAGATTAACAAGATTCGCCATGGAAGACGTTGGTCTTGCAGATCCTAACGCTATGCAAATTGCTTTATCTGCTTGGCAAATTTATGAACGTATGGGATCACCAGAAGGAGATATAGCATTAACAGAACTTGTTATATATTTATCCACTGCCCCAAAAAGTATTTCTGCGTATAAAGCACAAATGGCTTCTTATAACACAGCCAGAAATACAGGCAGTTTAATGCCACCAAAAAACATTCTTAATGCACCAACAAAAATGATGAAAAATCTGGGATACAGTGAAGGATATGTATATGACCCAGAAACAGAATCAGGATGCAGTGGTCAAAATTGTTTCCCAGAAGAAATGCCACGAACCAGTTTTTATAAACCTGTTGAACGTGGCTTTGAACGAGAAATCAAAAAACGTTTTGAATATTGGAATTCTTTCAGAAAAAAATAATATCTATTTAAAATAATATTTTAACACTGGCACCTAATTGGAATCTTTCATCACCAAATTCATATCCAATTTTTCCAACATATTGGGTATTTCCATACTGGCGAACCAATTTAAAATTCAACCATTCCTGATCTTCCAATAAGTGTGTATTTGTAGATCTTCTTATATCCAAACCTATTCCTGCACGCCAATCATATTTAAATCTGAAATAAGCTTCTGGAATAAAATCTATATAAGACAATCCCCTGGTATTATCAAAAACCCAAGTTGATTTAACAGTTCCAGCCAATGTTACCGATGTATATTGACGTCCCATACGAATACCAGCATAATATGAAGAATCAGCATATTCAGGAGTTCTTACGTGTGAAGAACCCCATGCTTTCAAACCAAACAAAACATCAGAAATAATTTTAGATTGATTAAATCCGTGGCTTAAACGATAAACACCACCCAGGTCAGTACTGGAAAAACCATATTCACGTCTGCCAGAAAAATCAAATTGATAATGTATATTTGCGTGTATGTATAAATTGTTATTTATACCATATCCTAAATATTGCCCCAACAACATTTTCTTTGGTGGGAAATCAACAAACGTATCAGACAAAAATTGATTATCACCTATTTTAAATAAAGGGTCAGATGTATCATTACTTAACAAACTTTCAGCACCAGAATAATTTTGTTGTGTTGTGTAACTCTGTTTTACATAAGTGCTGGTTTCACCAGAATTATTATCAACAACAACATCTTCTTCTGGCAAAGAAGTATCTGATAAAATTATACCTTCGGCGTTAACATTGCTGACACAAAAAACACCCAATAAAAACAATATGTACTTTTTCATATCTTCAAACACCATAAACTAGAAATACAATATTGCTTGTACACCGATTTTCCATTCGTTGTAATTTTTTAATTTGTAAGTACCTTCTGTATACAACAATTTACTATCTGTAAACAAAGGTGTTATTGTTCCTGCTCCATCATCCAATTTTGGAAAATCAACAGGGTTTACTTCATAAGATAAAAATTTCAAAGTTTTATCTTTTGCAGAATCCCATAATGAAGTCATTGCATAAAAATTCAATGCAAAACTGTCACCAGGTTGAAAACCGATTGCACCTTTGATATTTAATTGATCATGCCAATCGTAATGACCATAAATCATTTCACCATTCAAAGTCATATATTTATTCAAAACTGAAAATGCACCGGCACCACCTTCTATATATAAAACATTATCAACATCTGTTTTATAAGCCAACATCATCCAACTGCCTTGGCCATATTTTAAACCAGTTCCATAAATATGCCCATCTGTCAAAACAGAATAACCAACACGTCCTAAACCATATAATGTTGTTCTGTTAACTTTATATCCCGCTTTGATTTCACCAACAAAAGTATTAGCTGTATCTTTTTGATGTTGATAATATCCAGAAGCCATTGCAATCCATTCTGGATCATCAACAAAACGATATTGCAAACCAATACCAAAAATATTAATACCTGAATCAGAATCAGTTTTATCATCTGAAGACCAAGAAGAATCTAATCTATCTTTCCAATCTTTAATTTTTACTTCTGTGCTATCATATTGAGCCATAGCAAGCAAAGATAAATTATTAGATATACCGTAACTAATATCTTCTTTTACAGTAAATTGTGTTGTTTCTGCTTTACCAGATAAATAAGAATCACCATGTATAGGGTTATTTGGATCATTATAACTTCCTGATGTCGTATCAAGATTATATACAGTTCCATCTATTGTATCAAATTTAAAACTGTTTGTAGCATAGGACACATCTGTTACAGAACCAAATTGACCTTGTTCAGGTTGAAAGAAAGGATGAGCCAAGAAATATTTACGCATCTTAGATGAATAAGATTTTTTTGTATAACTTGTTTCTTCTTGAACAGGTTCTTGATAAGAATTTGAATAATCTGGCTTTGGAGTATAATAATTTTGTGCACGATAATCTGTTCTGGCTGCACCTGGTTGAATATAATAAAAATTATTTGTTATTGTATTTTTATATCCAGATGTCTTTCTGCTGGCTTTTTTATAAGAATTAGATCTGACTGTTCGTGTAGTTTCATACCCACAATCAGTGCAACTGGAAGAATAACGATAACCATAATCATCCCCAGCAAAAGCAGGCATAGCAACAAGCACACCCAATAAAAGCGCAGATTTTTTCATAAAAAACTCCTTTCCATTTTCTTTTATTATATCACAAAAAAGGTCTGTAAAAAAGCCGAATTTTACAAAAAAACAAATAAATTAAAGTATATGACGTTTACCACTTGAATCAGGACTGCTGACAACACCATCTTGTTCCATACGTTCTATCAATGTAGCCGCTTTATTATATCCGATTCCTAAACGTCTTTGAATATAAGAAATTGTTGGTTTTTTATCACGTAAAACTATTTCTTTGGCTTGTTCATACAAATCATTAGATTTTGCTTCTTTTGATACAGGCATTCCTGGAATAACAGATCCCATATCACCAGATTCTTCCATTGTGACACCTTCTGCATATTCTGGTTCACCTTGTTCACGCAAGAAATCAGCAATTCTATTTACTTCATCATTATCAACTAATGCTGCGTGTATACGCACAGGCGCACGCCCTGCTTCACTGAACAACATATCTCCTTGTGGCAATAATTGTTCTGCACCTTTTTCACCTAATGTTGTCATAGAATCAATTGAAGAACGCGCTTGGAAAGATATACGTGTTGGGAAATTAGCTTTGATAACACCTGTAATAACATCAGCACTTGGACGTTGGGTTGCCATAACTAAATGAATACCTGCTGCACGTGCTTTTTGTGCTAATCTTTGAACGCACATTTCAACATCTTTACGTGCAATAGTCATCAAATCTGCAACCTCGTCTATGATAATAACCAAATATGCCATATCTGATAAATCTATTTCTTTTGTTTCAAATTCAAATTCACCAGTTTCAGGATCTGTACCAACAACGACTTGTTCTGTTAAAACTTCACCTTGTTCACGTAATTGTGAAACTTTCGCATTATATTCACCAATATTACGAACACCCATTTTTTTCAGCTTTTGATATCTGTCTTCCATATCACGAACAGACCATTTCAAAGCATTTACCGCTTCTGTTGCATCTGTTACAACAGGAGTAATAAGATGCGGTATATTATCCCAAGCAGCAAAATCAACAGCTTTTGGATCAACAATCATTAATTTACATTTATCAGGTGTAAAATGGTAAACAATAGAAGTAATTATAGATTGAACGAACACAGATTTTCCAGAACCCGTACGCCCTGCAACTAACATGTGTGGCATTTTTGCCAAATCATAATACATTGCATCACCACTGATATTAACACCCAAAGCCAACGGTATTGCATATTTAGAATTAATAAATGCTGGATTAGACATCAAAGTTTGATAACGAACGATTTTTCTATCTAAATTAACCATTTCAACACCAATATATTGTGTTCCAGGAATTGGTGTTATACGAATTTTTTCTGTTGCCATTGCACGAGTCATATCACGTGCAGTATCTGTAATTTTATTTATACGTGTTCCTGGTTCAGGTTCAAATTCATATTGTGTGACAATCGGCCCAGGTTTAATTCCAACAACTTTTCCATATATACCAAATTCTTCAAAATGGTCTTGTAATAAAACAGCAGTTTGTTTAAATTCTGGTGTAATAACATTTTTACCAAAAACAGACTTTTCTAACAATTCAGGATCAGGTAATTCATATTCATGTGCTTGAGCATCAGAAACAGCAACAACAGATTTTCTGCGTGCACTTTTACGACGTTTTGGTTTTTCTTCTTCTTCGTTTTCTTCGTATTCTTCTTCTACTTCTTCATCTTCTATTTCTTCATCATTTTCTTCAATATCTTCTGATGGTTTAATTAAATGGAAAGCAGATAAAACCCATATAATTAAATTATATGTGGTGTTTACAGCAACTTTTACATGATTCCATGTTACATGTAATAAAATACCAGACATAATTAAAAAACATACAAACAATAAAATCCCAATAATCACAGAAAAATTCCCAAATATTTTTGAAAAATCTGCCGCTACTATAGAACCTGCTAAACCACCAAAAGTTTTCGAAACACTCATTAAACCAAGTCCTGCGCATCCGATACATAAAGTGACAAATCCACGCAATAAATTATATTCAGGAGCCCTTTCTTCATTCCACCCAATCATCAAACTTAAACCGAAACGACCCAAACATAAAAACAAAAATAAAGTTGGAATAAAACCTATGAAATACCGAATAATATTAACAACATTCCCTATAAAGCTTTGCGTACCAAAAGAACCTTGGGCAGCAAAACCAGATAAATAAGGGTTTCCAAAAAACAATACAAATACCAACCATAAAGAAATCAAACATAATAAAATACCACAACCACGCAAAGCCAAACTGCGCAACACCACAGAAATACTTTCTGGTAAGAAATTTGATTTTCTATTCATAGATACTATTTTATCACAAAATCAATAAAAGTGCAAAAATCTATTTGGAATTAATTCTTTTTAAATAATATTTTACAATATCTGCACATAACATACCGATAAAAGCCCCCAAAACAACATCAGAAGCCCAATGTGCACCAACATATATTCTGGATATGGCAACAGTTATCGATAAAGTCCATGTCGCCCATTTTATTTTTGGAAATAACATTCCTATCATAACTAATCCAGCAAAACTGGCAGCAGTATGTCCAGAAGGCATAGAATTAAAAACATGTTCAAATGTTCCTGGTTCAAAAAATGTGGTTCCTAAAGCGTCAAACAAAACAGGTCTTGAACGTCCAATTAAAACTTTCAAAATACCTGTTATAAATACTGCTGAAAAAACAGAACAAAAAACATAAAATACATAACTGTTTTTTATTTTTACAAAAGCATATCTAAAATCATTTTCATTTGTTACAGCTTTATAGATAAAAAATATGATTACTGATAAAAAAGAAAAAATTAACCATACTTTCGTACTGAATATTTTTCCAATAATTATAGCCAAAGAACAAATAAAACCATGACTTAAAGACCAAGCATTACAATCAGGTCTGTGAATAATACCATGCAAAATTTTATCTAAACCAAATATACCCAAAATAACAAAAAACAAAGTTATCAAAGCGGCATATAAAATCCATTTTATTTTTAAAGTATTATTTGATCTTAAAAACATTTTATAATCCCATTAATTCTTCATATATTTTTTTATCTGTTAAAATCTTTGCACTAATTGCATCAGCCAAAGCATCTTCATCATCACCACTGGTAATATTTGGACATGCTTTACGTAAAGCTTTTACATTTACATTTTTATCTTTATTATAATCGTGTGCATTAAAATCACCATTCATAACATTTAAAAAGAAAACTTGTTGTTGTGAATTACTTCTTATATTAGATAAACAAACCAACGGAAATACTCCGCGACCATCTAAAATGTTTCCGTTTCCTGTTTTTACAGATTTATTTAATAATTCCAAGACACCACCATTATTTAAATCTATCAAAGTGGCAATTCTTGCACGACCTGCAGTTGGTGTTCCAATTAAAACACCACGTTTTTGTTCATATATAGATGCTGCCAAAGCTTCTGCGGTACCACGTGTTGTATCAGATATTAAAACGACCAAAGGTTTATCTGTAACAGCATCGCCACCAGGTACAACTTCTAATTCATCTACAGCTGTTTCAGAAACAATCATCACTGGTTTTTGACCAATAAACAATCCAGCTAATTTAGCAGCTGCTTTTTCATCATCACCCATACTGGTTCTTAAATCCAGAATTATTCCACCTATGTCATTATATTTTGCCAAAGCTTCATTAACAATATTCACTGCACCATCAGATATTTTATGAACTATAATTTCTAAAATACCATCTGTTGTTTCGTTACTGCCGCGGTGAATAATATCTGCATCAGCCAACACAACAGTTGCACGACGTAATGTTACATACCTATTTCCAAAAGGTGTTAATAATTTTAATTTAGAAGTACCAGAATTATATCCAGATAAAATTCCAGATATATCACCATCACTCATTTCAGATACACGTTGTCCATTTATTTCTGAAATAATATCACCTTGATGTAAATCAGCCATATCAGCAGGAGAATCTTTGAATACACCTGTTATTCTGAAATTACCACGATCATCACGGCCGCCATCAAAACCTATACTGGTTAAAATACGGGTATCTGCATTATTAACAGCATCTTTTGAATAAACATAAGAACCATTTTCATCTATACCATTTAACAAAGCACTTACAACAACTTCATACAAACCTGTTTCAGACAAAGAACGCAAACGTTTATCTTTTTCACGCATTTTTAAAACCAAAGCTGTTGTGATTTGACCATATTCTTTCCAATCTTTTGCATTAGGATACGGATAATTTGCAATCAATTCATCACCCCAAACCAAAACAACACGTTCACCAGTTGCAGCAATATGTGCTTCCTGATTTAATTTTTCTAAACTTTCAATTGCAACTTCTAAAGTTTTACCAGCCCAATTAACAGAATCTAATTTTTCATAAATATCTGCAAAAACATCAGATACTTTAAAAACATTTATACCATCTTGAACAGGTGTATCTTCATGAAATAAATCTAATGCATATGAAGCAAAAGGAATATTCACCAAAATCAGAAACAAAAACATTTTAAAAAATTTCATAAAATCCTCCCTTTTCTGAAATTGGTGATATTTTTAATAATCTGTATCTCTTAAATTAAAATGATACAAAATAACATTAGAAATATAAATACTGGTTAATGTTCCGCTGACAATAGAAAATGTCATAGCGATAGCAAATTCTCTTAACATCATTCCACCAAATAAATATATTCCAACCATTGCTAATATAGTAGAAACACTGGTCATAACTGTTCTGTATAACATTTCATTAACAGATAAATCTATAAGATCGCTGATTGGCATTTTGTGATATTTTTTAATATTTTCATCTATTCTGTCATAGTTTACAACTTTATCATTAACAGAATATCCAACACCCATCAAAATAACAGCAATGGCAGTTTGGTTAAATTCTAATCCTGCAATAGAAAAGAATCCAAACATTAATACCAAATCAAATATTAAAGAAACAAAAGATCCTACTGCATAACCGCCACGATATCTTATCCAAATATATATTGCCATCATTACAAATGAAACCAATATAGCCATTATACCACCACGTATCAATTCACCACCAATCTTTGGTCCAACAACTTGCATTTGAGTATATTCAACACGATTACCCAAAATGTTTTTAATTTCACTTACACGGGCATTTTGTTGTTCATCTGTCGAACCTTTTGGTAAACCAACACGCAACAAAATTGCATTTCCATCTACGGCTTGCAATTCTGGTTTAAAAGCTGCCAAATCATGACGCATTTTATCAATGGTATAATCTGCAACTATCGGTTTTACTTCCATAGAAATACCACCAGAAAAGTCTATACCATAATTAAAACCTTTAAACACAATAGACAATATGGATAACAAAACGCAAATACCAGAAATCCAGTATGATAATTTGCGATATTTCATAAAATGTAATTTCATTGATAACTCCTTAAATCACATAAAATTATTTCATTCTGATATAACCAATTTTTTTGCTTTTACCATTCATATAATAATCAATTAATATTTTTGATAAAACCAAACAAGTAAACAAAGTTGTCATAACACCGATAGATAAAGTTACTGCAAACCCACGAATTGGTCCTGCACCAAATTGGAACAAAATCAAAGCACAGATTAAATTGGTTAATTCACCATCCAACACTGTCTTTGTAGAACGTTTAAAACCATAATCTACCGCACGTAATGTTGGTACACCACTTCGAACTTCATCACGAATTCTTTCAAATGGTAAAATATTTGCATCAACCGCCATACCTAATGTTAATACGATACCTGCGATACCAGGCAAAGTCAAAGTTGCACCAAACAACGCAGAAACACCTATTATCATTAACAAATTAACAATCAAAACAGCATCAGCAATCAAACCAAACAATCCGTATAACATTAACATAAACACTAATACAAACAGTACACCAACAACAGATCCTATTTTTCCTGTTGCAATTGTATCAGCACCCAATCCAGCACCAACAGTTCTTTCTTCAATTACTTCTAATGGGGCCGGCAAAGCACCACTACGTAATAAAACAGCCAAATCTTTTGCACCCTGTAAAGTAAAACCACCAGAAATTTGACCACGACCACCAGGTATTGGTTCACGAATTGTTGGGGCAGATAAAATTTTTCCATCTAAAACAATTGCAAAACGTTCATTAACATGTTCTGTTGTCAATCTTGCAAAACGACGTGCACCAGAAGCATCAAATTCTGTTGTAACAACAGGCATATTATTTTGATCAAAATCAGCTTGAGAATTCTTCAAACTGTCACCAGATACTTCGACATGAGAATAAACAGGCAAAACCTGATTTGGATTATCCATCATAGGCAAAAACAATGTTCCAGAAGGAGCATGTTTAGATTCCAATTGTGCATTTGTAATATTTTCATTAACCAAATGGAAAGTCATCTTTGCTGTTTGACCTATTAATTCTTTAATATGTTCTGGATTATCAACACCAGGCAATTGAATCAAAATATATTTACCAGATTGAGATTGAATTGAAGGTTCCTTTGTTCCCAAAGCATCAATACGACGACGAACAATTTCAATACTGCGTGTCATAGCATCAGATATCATTTCTTCACGTGCTTTAGAAGTATAAGAAACACTTAAAGTTTTACCACTGGAAGAAACATCTACATTTGCACCCAGTACTTTCTTTAAGCGACCTTTTGCTTTTGACATATCACCACTGTCACGAACATTTAAAGAAACACCGTCACCTGTATTATGTAAATCAGAAAAACGAATTATTCCTTTATCACGATCAATCATGGCACTGCGAACTTCTTCGTACAACTGTGCAGATTTTTCTTTTAACATTACTTCTGTATCAACTTCCAATAAAATCTGTGCACCACCTTTTAAATCCAATCCCAATGGAATTGGTTGAATCCAAGAAGGAAAATAAGGTGCTAAAGAAGGTGACAAACTTGGCACTGCCAACAATACACCAAACAAAGTTACAAAAACTACAAATAATTTTTTAAACATACTTTCTACCTTTATTGTTCAACACTTGCTATTGCATGTTTATTAACTTCAATAACAACGCCTTTTGCGATTTCTAAATTTATTGTTGTTTCATTTATTTTTTTTACAGTTCCATAAATACCTGCAGCCAACACACGATTACCTACCTTGATATTACTTAACATTTTTTCATATTCGGCTATACGTTTTTTATTTGGACGCACCATAAAGAAATACAAAATAGCCATCACAACAAGACAATAAATTATTAATCCCCAAGAATTACCTTGTTGGGCAATAATGTCAGCGTTTTGACTTACTTGATTTGCAACTTCCGCTGTTTGATTCATGAATGATCTCCTTTTTTTATAAGAATAGACTAGTAAAAAAACAAAGATAAGTAAAGCACGAATTTTCGTTATTGCGCGCATTAAGAAAATTCATTAAACCCCTATTTTATTCTTGTGTAAAAAAATGGGTTTTGCTAAAATCACATCGTCAGAAAGAGTTTTTCTGATGGGGTGTCAAGGCCCGTTCAGCATGCGTCTGTGTTACGGACGTTAAATATCTCCAACTAAAACATGGTTGGAGGGTTGCGATATACATAAATAAGCACACAATTTCATGTTGAATTGTCTTGAACCTCCAACCGCCTGAATTTTTCCGGCGGTTCTTTAGTTTTTGCTGCAGTGAAACAAAAAAGGGAAACCATGAAAAGATTCATATTATTTATACCTGTATCATTTATGTGCACATTTGCATTTGCACATACAATAAATTGGCATGTTGATGGCAATACATATCAAACAACAACATGTAATATCGGTAATGATGTGATACTGCCAAACACACCAACAAAACGCGGATATACATTTAAAGGTTGGGAAGAAGAACATTTTTTAAGGGGTCAATTTGAAACATGGACAGATGTTCCAACAACAGACTTAAGGTATTTACGTGATATTTATAACAATCGTGTTCCAGCCCACTCAGATTACATTATCGTAGAAGATGCCAGTGATTACGTTCCTCTTACATTCAATGATAGTTTTGAATTTTGGAATGTATCACATAATTATCAAACTATATGGGCACACAGATATAACGATACAACCGTACAAAAATCAGTGGTATATACATCTGGTAATGCGCTTAAACCAGAAGAGAATTGGTGGGATTATTTTGGTCCAAATAACGAAATATTAATAAAACGTATAAACGGAAATATAATTGTAATTGCTCAAACAACGTTGCGCTTTAATGGGCAAGCATATACTTCAGGACAAACCATATTATCAACAAATCTAAACGATTCATCAAATGATCATAATACACATGTTGTTGAATTTTTATCAGGTACATATCAAACAATAGAAGGCAGATGGAAATTTATTTATTCTGGTACATGGGACACAGATGGAAAAATTGGTTGGATACCAGATCAACAAATTTCAAATACACTTGAATAATGACATGAAAATATTTTTGATTTATGTTTTTATTTTATTACCAAGTTCTGTTGTTGCAGAACCCCTGTTTAACACAGACATTATTAATGGTTGTGGAAACAGTTCTTATTACAAAGCTATCTTAGAAACAAATACTTATAATTGTTCAAATGGTTATTATTTACCAGCTGGTGGAATATCTTGCGAAACTTGTCCGATTAATCATACCTGCAATGGTGGATTTTTTGTATACAACCCCACTATAACTCAGGGTTTAGAAGATGGAAATATACTTGTTCAAAATGTTACAGGTGGCTGTTTAAATAATTTTGGTCAAAACTTTTCTGCTGTATTTATTTTAAATAGTTATAATTGTTCACCCGGTTATTACTTACCTGCGAACTTTGATGAATGTCGTCCATGTTTATTAAATCATTATTGCGTTGGTGGAACGTATAGTTTTAATGAAACAACCGATCAAGGTATAGAAGAATGTCCATCAATGCGACCATTTGCACCGGTTAATTCGGATATATGTTATGCACATATATTACATGTTGGTAACGATATAATATATTTGCGTTCTAATAAATTAACCACACCATCTTTAAATGTTGCATATGGAAATGAAGTATTTTATACGAATATGACAACGACACCAACATACATGACGTCCGGTTCATCGCATTATTTCAAAACGATTTATAATAACACAGAATATTATATTTGTGATGATACAACATATAATGTTGAAGATTAAATTCGTTCGAACATAGCGTCTAATTCAGATATTGGTATAACCTTATATACAGGCCTTCCATGGTTACATTCCCCACCCCGCTCTGTTCTTTCTATATCACGTAAAAGTGCATCCATTTCATCCATATTCAATTTGCGACCAGCCCTGACAGAATGGTGACACGCATAATTTGCCAATTTTAAATGCAATTTTTCATTTAATCTGGATGAATGGCCATATGCCCTGACCTCATCTGCAATTTCATGAAAACAAACTTCCCAATTTAAATCCCAATCTGCCGGCTTTTCAAATATAGCCAATGCATTTTCACCAAACGCATCAACATGTAATCCAGATTGTTTTAATTCATCTTGGATAGATAGAACAGAATCAACATCTTCACTTTTTAATTTTATAACCAAAGGTGTCAACAAAGGTTGTGTTTTTATAGCGTGCGTTCTTAATTTTTCATAAGTTATTCTTTCATGTGCAGCATGTTGATCAATTATAACGAAACCATCTTTATTTTCAGCCAAAATATATTTATTGTTTAATTGTCCAATTACATGTCCCAAAGGCATATCAAAATCAGATTCTGTTGTAATTGTTTGTGTTGTTGTTATATTTTCTGAATTTGTTGGTATATGAATGTTTTCAACAGATACTTTAGGTGAAGCCACAAAACTTTTGGCATAATTATTTTGATTTGTTGTATTTGTGTTAAAAAATGTTTGTACCATTGGCATTTCAAAAGCATTTGGTGTTTTTTCAAAATTATTATTAACAATATTTTGATTTAATGTTTTTGATAATGCTTCACGTAAAGTTTTTATAATAAAAGCACGAACATGTGTTGGTTCCAAGAAATGAACTTCTGTTTTTGCTGGGGACACATTTACATCAACATTACGAGATGGCATATCCAAATACAAAGCACACAATGGAAATTCACGCGCATGCATAACATCCATATAAGAAGCACGTAATGCAGCAACTAAAATTTTATCTTTCACAGGTCTATTATTAACAAACAAATATTGATCTATGGAAGATGCCCTTCTTAAAGTTGGTTTAGATATAAAACCATGAATATGCATATCCGAAGAAGAAGATACAGAATTTATTTCCAGCATTTGTCCACGAACATCTTCACCCATAACAGAAATTACACGTTCTATTAAATTTTGGTTTTTAGGGAAAAACCATTTGTTATTCAAAACGAATCCAACATCAGGACGTGCCACAGCCAATCTTTTTACAGTATCTAAAACAGAAAGCATTTCTGCTTTATCTGTATGTAAAAATTTCAACCTAGCAGGTGTTTTACCAAATAAATTAGAAACTCGAATACGTGTTCCACTTTCCCAATCAGATGGTTTTATTTCATTATTATCAACTTCAAAACACCAGCCATTTGAATCTTTACCATTATTTGTATCTATGACCATATTTGAAACAGAAGCAATAGAAGGCAGAGCTTCACCACGAAATCCCATAAAATTAATATTCAATAAATCATCTGTTGGTAATTTTGATGTGGCATGTCTTAAAACACAATTTGCCAAATCTTCTTTGTTCATTCCTTTACCATTATCTATTACAGATATCATTGTTCTTCCACCATCAACAACATCTATAACTATCTGGTCTGCACCAGCATCCAAGGCATTTTCAACCAATTCTTTAACCACGCTAGATGGTTTTTCAACAACCTCTCCAGCTGCTATTTGGTTAATCAAAAAATCTGGCAAAACGCGAACAGACATATTAATCCTTGAATTTAACATCAACTATTTCAAATTCTTTCTCACCACTTGGTAATCTTACAGTGCAAGTATCACCAACACAATGCCCTATTAACGCACGACCAACAGGTGAAGTACAAGATATAATCATACGACCATCAGATTCTATATCTGACAAAATACGGCATTCCATTTTATTACCATCTTCATCTTCTGTTATAACTTTTGCACCAAAAACAACCCTGTCTCCTGAAAGAGAATCTATGTCTATAACTTGTGCGTTTTCTATTATTGATTCAATAAATTGAATACGTTTATCAATTTGACGTTGTTTTTCTTTAGCTGCGCTGTAATCTGCATTTTCAGATAAATCACCCAAGGAACGCGCCCATTGAACAACTTTTAATATTTCTGGTCTTTGATTTTCTTTCAAATCTTTTAATTCTTTTACCAGCGCATCAAAGCCCTGACGAGATATCGGTTTCTTTTCCATAATAAAATCCTTCAATTTTCTATTAACAATAGACCATAAATTTTAATTTTGCAATTATCAATTCAAACTATTATAATATAAGATTATGTTCAGATTTAAACCTAATGTTTTAACAAGATTTTTAATAAAACGTTTCTTTGCCAGTTTTTTATTGGTAATGTTCACTGTGTGCGGAATTATATATATTGTGACTTTTGTTGAAAGATTAGGTTCTAATCCAAACACGATTGCAACATTATTAGATTCTTGGATAAGATTATTAGAATACATCCCTTTATTTTTGCCATTGGCTGTATTTATGGGGACATTATTAGCTTTTTATAATTTAACTAAATCTTCAGAATTAATAATTATATCTGGTACAGGTTTATCCCCCTTTCAAATATCAAAACCTTTCTTATTTGGCGGATTCATTATCGGGGCATTAGCAGCAACAGTTATTAACCCATATTCTGTAAAAATTTCTACTGATAATTTAACAAAAAACCATTTAGAACTAGTAGATGATAATATCTGGATACGTGAAAATTCAGAAAATCAATTTTTGACTATACGTGCAGATGGTATCCATATAGAAAAAAATAAAGACATAACTTTTAATAATGTGTCTATATTTTTACAAAATGATAAATTTAAATTAACAAATCGTATTTCTGCTGATCACGCAACATTATCAAATGATGGTTTAACAATAAACAATGCTGTTAATATTAATGAAAAAGCTGATACAACAAGAAAAAATGAACATATACAAACAAAAATAACCCCACAAACTGTATTAGAAAGATACTTACAACCAGATCAAATATCTTTTTGGAATTTACCTGCTTTCATAAAAAAGATGAATGCTGTTGGCGTTGTAACACGTGGCCATTTGGTTCAATTTTGGACATTATTGTTTTTGCCTTTAACAATGATGGCAATGGTAACATTGGGAATTGCCTTTTCACAAACAAAACAACGCAGAAATTACAGTTTTGGTGTAAAATTCAGTTTAGGTATATTAACGTGCTTTGCTTTATATTTTATAACACATTTATTTAATGCTTTAGGTAATACAGGCACACTGCCACCATTAATTGCCATTGTTGCACCACAAATTATTATTATTACTGGTGCATGCACATTTATAACAACTTA
Source organism: Alphaproteobacteria bacterium (assembly GCA_017528045.1). Taxonomy (GTDB): domain Bacteria; phylum Pseudomonadota; class Alphaproteobacteria; order Rs-D84; family Rs-D84; genus Enterousia. Next base: position 43,688 of record JAFXPG010000010.1, read on the forward strand.
TGATACAATATAGGAAAAAACATGCCGATTTATCGTAAAAAGAAAAAATCAAAAAAATTATTGATATACGCAATTTTAATTGTTTTATTTATTTTAATGATTATATCTTTTTCTACTAACCCAGAAATGACTGAAATTGTATTGTGGCCATGAATTATATAGATATTTTCTTAGAAGCTTTGTCTGCAGAAAAAGGTCGCAGCCAGAAAACATTATTGGCTTATTCTTCTGATTTATATTCTGCACAAAAACAAATAGGAAATTTATTATCAGCAACAAAAGAAGATATTCAAGATTATTTGTCTCATTTACCAGACAAACCTTCTTCTGTTGCCAGAAAAGCAAGTGCATTAAGAAGTTTTTATAAATTTTTAATGTTAGAAAAAATAATAGAAAAAAATCCAACAGCTAACCTAGAATTACCAAAACGAGGTCGTTCTTTACCAAAATATTTATCACAACAAGAAATAGAATTATTAATATCTTCTTCTGGAGATATAAAAACAGCTGTTCGTTTAAAATGTATGATTGAATTATTGTACGCTTCTGGGTTACGTGTTTCTGAATTATGTGAATTACCTATGTCTGCAAATCTTGGTGACAAATTATTAATACATGGAAAAGGTGCAAAAGAAAGACTGGTCCCTATGCATGAAGCTGCACAAGATTCTTTACATAAATGGTTAGAAATACGCGGTGATAACGATTCAAAATATGTTTTTCCATCTAATTCAGAATCTGGACATATTACACGCGATGGTTTTTTTAAGATATTAAAAAAATGTGCTGTTTTAGCGGGTATAGATCCATCACGTGTAAGTCCTCACGTGCTGCGTCATTCTTTTGCTTCACATTTATTGGCTGGCGGTGCAAACTTGCGTATTATTCAAACAATGTTGGGACACGAAGATATAGCAACAACACAAATATATACTCACGTATTACCAGAAAAATTAAAAGATACTGTTGAATCTGCCCATCCATTAGCACATAATGAAATTAAGGATATATAAACATGATTACAAAATGCGATCATCCAGGATGTACAAAAGCAGGCATTTGCCGTGCACCAAAAACACGAGACTTAAAAGAATATTGGTGGTTTTGCAAAGAACATGCTGCTGAATATAATAAAAATTGGAATTATTATGCCAATATGACACCTGATGAAATAGATGCAGAATGGGAACGTGAAACTTTTGGTATTGCTGATAAAGATAAAGAAAAAGCCAATCAAGATGAAGCAGATTATGTAAAATTTTTAAACGATTTTATTACCGGACGTGGAACTTTTGATAAAATGCCTGTTAAAAAATCTGTACCATCACAAATAACATCTGCTTTGGGGGTATTCGGATTACCTATAACAGCCTCTTGGCGAGAAGTTGGTATAAAATATCGTGCATTAGCGAAAAAATATCACCCAGATACAGCAAAAGATAAATCTTCAACCACAGAATTTACGCGTATAAATACAGCATATGAAACATTAAAAAAATATTTCAAAAAATAACCTATTTTATATTTGCAAGAATGCCTTTTTATGCTATGATTCGCACATATAAAAATAGGAAAGAAAATGTATGATGTAATTATTTTAGGTTCTGGACCTGCTGGATTGACGGCTGCAATATATTGTGGACGCGCAAACAAATCAACTCTTGTTTTAGCTGGCGATTCTTTGGGTGGTCAGACTGCAGAAATTGCAAAATTGGAAAATTATCCTGGCTGGGCTGGTTCTGGTATGGAATTAATTCAGTTTATGAAAAAACAAGCAGAATCTTTCAATGCAAAGGTTGAATTTACATCTGCAACAGATATTAAATTTAATGACGAAGGCACATTTACAGTTATTTGTGATAATGGTAAAAATTTAGATACAAAGTCAGTAATTCTTGCAACAGGTGCACGTGCTCGTCGTCTTGAAATAGATGGTGCCCGCGAATTCTTTGGCAAAGGTGTTTCTTACTGTGCAACATGCGATGGATTTTTCTATTCTGGTAAAGATGTTTTAGTTATGGGTGGCGGAAATTCTGCTTTGAATGATGCACTTTATCTTGCTGACATTGCAAAAAGTGTGAAAATTGTTTATCGTAAATCTGAATTCTTCCGCGCAGAAGCTGTATTGCGCGATCGTGTTGATGCAAAAGAAAACATTGAATGTTTATTCAATACAGACCTTAAATCTATTTCTGCAAAACCAGATTCAGATAAATTAATTGCAACAACAACTGATGACAGAGAAATTGAATGTGATGGAATATTTGTTGCTATTGGTCACGAAGCAAACACAGATTATTTATCTGAAACAATTAAACGTGACGAATTGGGCCGTATAGCACCAGAATCTTTACCATCTGGTATGTTTGTTGCTGGCGATGTTCAAAGTGGTATAAAAATGCAAATTGCTACAGCAGTAGGCACAGGATGCACAGCTGCTATGAACGCGATTGCATATTTGAATTCAAGGAATTAAAATGGAAAAATTTAAATCTTTTAATGATTATCCAATTGTGCCTTCAAAAATTTTCACACCTAAAAATTTAGCACAATATGATAATTATATAAAAGAAGCCATCAGACAATCTCAACAAATGGAAATGATTGCTCTAAATTAGGCAAGAAAAAATGTTATCTATTTCCATACTGGCAGATAAAAAATAAAGAAGGTAAAAAATGTTAGATATAAAATTTATTCGTGAAAATCCAGATATAGTTAAAAACGCATGCAAGGTTAAAAATTTTCCAGATGTAGTCGATGAATTATTAGCATTGGATGTACGCGTTCGCGAATTAAAAACAATTACACAAACAAAAACTGCCGAAAAAAATAAAATTACCAAAGAAATACCAACAGCAACAGACAAAGCACCATTAATTGCACAATCAAAAGCAATCAGCGAAGAAATTGCCGCTGATATGGCTGAATTGGCAGAAAAAGAAGCCCTGCTTAATGATTTAATGCATCGTGTTCCACAAATTCCAGACGCTTCTGCCCCTGTTGGTGCAGATGAAAGTGCAAACATAGAAATTCGTCGTGTTGGAACACCACGTACGTTTGATTTTACACCACGTCCACAATGGGAATTATTAGAAATGAATGGATGGTGGATGCCTGAAAAAATAGCCGGCATTTGTGGAACACGTGTTTATGCACTTTGTGGTGAATTAGCTGAATTGGCTTTGGCTGTTCAAACATATGTTGTTCAAAAATTAATTTCTAAAGGATTCAAATACATTGAATGTCCTTCTATTACAAAACCACAAACAATATTTAATGCAGGACATTTTATGGGATCTGATTTATCAGTTATGAATAACGATGTATTTATGTTATCTGATACAGACAGATGCTTGGCTGGAACCGCTGAAATAATTATAAATTCTTTACACAGCGATGAAATTTTAAACGAAAATGAATTACCTTTAAAATACGCTGGCTATTCACCATGTTTTCGTAAAGAAGCTGGTGCAGCAGGTCGTGACACACGAGGAATTGTTCGTGTTCATCAATTTAATAAAGTTGAACAATATGTCTTCTGTAAACCAGAACAAAGTGATGAAATGCATGAACATATTTTAAATAATCTTTGTGAATTTATGGAAGCGTTTGAATTACCATATCGTGTAATTGCAAATTCAACTGGTGATATGGGATTCAACAAAGTAAAAATGAACGATGTTGAAGCGTGGTTCCCATCTGAAAATTCATATCGTGAATTAGGGTCTTGTTCTTCCATTGGTCAATTCCAAGCACGCAGAACAAACACACGTTATCGTGAAAATGCAACCGGCGAAGTAAAATATGTAGCAACATTAAATAATACAGCTATCGCCCTGCCTCGTGCTTTGGTTCCAATTATTGAAAACCATCAAAATGCTGACGGCAGTGTAAATATCCCAAAAGCATTACAACCATACATGGGTGGCAGAACAAAAATTGGTGGAAAACATTAAATAAAAAATCACCCGTTTGGGTGATTTTTTTTAACGACTTAATACATTTGTTTTTATACGACTGCGTAACATCTTCATATTTTTACGAGCTTGTTTAATTTTTAAAGCCAAATCAAAAACATTAACTTTTGAAGTAACACGTTTAGAATCTTGTTCGATTTCTTTTGCGTATTTTTCTTTTTGATCATCAGGTATTATTTCATAATTTTGTACTTTATCTAAAAAATTATAATACTGACAAGCCAAAGAAACATCCATAGCATGACGAGACAACATCCAAATAATATCTCTTGGACTTTCAACAAACACATAATCTCCGTAACAATCTTCTGGTCTGACAACATGGCTTTGTGAGAATTCCTTGCTGCGTCTTAACCAAGAAGATTTACTTCTTTCACTAGAAAACCATTTCTGATCTTTTGCAACAATATCCATTACTCCTAATGAACGACAAGCATCACATTTTTCATGTAAATTCATTTTTCTCCAACGACGACGCACATATTTTTTTGCCAAATCTCTGTAAGCTGCGAAACCATCAGTAATATAACCTTTTAACATTTCAGACATATTTTTTCCTTTTTTTGTTATTCACACTGATATTATAGACAAAATTTTTTTAATGTCAATTTTTTAATATAATTTGTTGAATTTTTAAAATTATAGTATAATCTATAAGAATTCGCGAAAAAACAATAAGGTTCATATATGAAAATTCGAAATATTGCAATTATAGCTCACGTTGACCACGGTAAAACAACTTTGGTTGACAATATGTTAAAACAAGCCGGTACATTCCGTGAAAACGAACACGTTGAAGACCGCGTAATGGACAGCGGTGATATAGAACGTGAACGTGGAATTACTATATCAGCAAAACCAACATCTATTCAATGGGGTGAATATAAAATTAATATTGTAGATACCCCAGGACACGCAGATTTTGGTGGCGAAGTAGAACGTATTTTATCCATGGTTGATGGTGTTGTCTTATTGGTAGACAGTGCAGAAGGCCCATTACCACAAACAAAATTCGTATTATCAAAAGCTTTGAAATTAAATTTACGTCCAATTGTTTGCATTAATAAAATTGATCGTGGCGATGCACGTCCTGACGAAGTTTTAACAGAAACATTTGATTTATTTGATAAATTAGGTGCGACAGATTCTCAACTTGATTTTCCATATTTGTATGCTTGCGGAAGAGACGGTTGGGCAATTCGTGATTTAAAAGATATAGATAACCCAAACAAAGATTTGACACCTTTGTTTCAATTGATTGTTGATCATGTACCTGCCCCAGATTGTAATGGTACAAGATGTCAATTAGATGCACCTTTTACTATGTTGGCAACTACACTGGAAGCAGACCCTTATGTTGGACGTATTTTAACTGGAAAAATTGAATCAGGTACTGTAAAAGTTGGTCAATCTGTAAAAGCTATTAATATGAAAGGTGAATTCATAGAAAACGCAAAAATAACAAAAATTATTGAACACCAAGGTATAAATAAAGTATCACGTGAAAGTGCTTCTGCTGGTGATATTGTTGTTATCGCAGGTTTTTCAAAAGCTACTGTGGCAGATACACTGTGTGATCCATCTGTGAACGAACCTATTCCTGCTATGCCTATTGATCCACCAACCTTAACAATGACATTCTTTGTTAATACATCTCCGTTGGCTGGACAAAGTGGTAAAAAATTAACATCACGTATGATTGGCGAAAGATTGTTTAAAGAAGCAGAAACTAATATTGCTTTGAAAGTTACACAAAGTGCAAACAACGAAGCTTTTGAAGTTTCTGGCCGTGGCGAATTACAGTTAGGTATTTTGATTGAAACAATGCGTCGTGAAGGTTTTGAATTATCTGTATCACGTCCACGCGTTGTTATGCAAACAAATGAAAACGGTGAAAAACTTGAACCAATTGAAGAAGTTGTTATTGACGTTGATGATGAATTCAGCGGTGTTGTTATTGAAAAAATGACTAAACGTAAAGCAACCATCACAGAAATGAAACCTTCTGGAATTGGGAAAACCCGTATAGTATTTTCTGCACCTTCACGTGGTTTGATTGGTTATTTATCTGAATTCAGAACTGACACTCGTGGCACTGGTATTATGAACCGAGTTTTTGATAAATATGATTTATACCGTGGTCCTATTACCCAATACAGACCGGGTGTATTAGTATCTATGGAAGCAGGCTCTACAACAACATATGCTTTGCACAACTTGGAACCACGTGGTGTATTATTTGTTGGACCACAAGTTGAAGTTTACAGCGGTATGATTGTTGGTGAACACAGCAAAGAAAACGATATTGAAGTCAACCCTGTTCGTGGCAAACAATTAACAAACGTTCGTTCTGTAACAGCAGATGAAAAATTGTTCCTTGCTCCACCAAGAAAGATGTCTTTGGAAGAAGCCTTGTCTTATATCCAAGACGATGAATTGGTAGAAGTAACCCCAAGCACAATACGTTTACGCAAAAAAGAATTAGACAGCGGTAAACGTAAAAAAGCTTATCGCTTTGCTGAAACCGATTAAAAAATAAACACTTAAACAAAACCGCCACATCGGCGGTTTTGTTTTGTTGCAAATATTATATAAAGTTTGTATAGTTAGCATAAGGATAAAAAATAATGAAATATCCAAAAAGATTATTTTTATTTGCAGGATACGACAAAGACGGCATTATTGATGATGCATTGATTTATTATGTGTCTGAATTATCAAAATATGGCGATATCATTGTTTATATAGATAACGATATAAAAACTAAAAATTTATCTATATTAAAGAAATATACAATCAAGACTATTGCTATACGTCATGGTGAATACGATTTTGGTTCTTACAAACGTGCATATGAATATGCAGACAAACACAAATTATTATCAAAATATGATTATGTGTATTTGGTAAATGATTCTGTATTTGGACCTTTATACAATATCAAACAAACATTAGATAAAATTGAATCAATAAAAACAGATGCAGCCGGTTTAATTGTTGCAAAACACGAAACACATTCTTATATGGAATCTTGGTTTATCAGATTAAATAAAAATATATTTGAATCACCGTGGTTTAAAAAATTTATATTATCTGTGACTAAACAACCAACAAAAGCCAGAATAACAATTCAATATGAACATGGTTTGTCTAATTTAATTCGTGCAAATAAATGTTCTTGGTCTGGTATTCATACATACCATGGACGTTTTACATATAATAATCCAAAATATTTATTTAAACATAAATGTCCTTTTGTTAAAAAAGCATGCTTTACCAGACACAATGGTGCTTTTGGAAATCAAATAAAAAACATATTGAACAATTGTGATAAAAAAGCCGCTGAATCTATATTAAAGACGGCTAACCGTATTTATGGTACAGAATACATGAATAAATTTTTAACATATAATCCAATAAAAATATTTGTTCGAAAATTCAGATACGCATTACAAAAAATAATAAATGGTGGAATATGAAAAAATTAAAAAAAATAGCAGCAATCACTATGGCACGCGATGATGAATTTTTTTTGTCACGTTGGATTGCTTACTATGGAAAACAATTTGGAACAGATAATTTATATATTTTATTAGATGGCAAAGATCAAAATATTCCAGGAAACGCTGGTAAATCTCACATAACAAAATTATCACACGAAACACAATCACGTGCTGCCGGTGACAAATACAGAATTAATAAATTATCAAATCTGGCAAACGAATTATTAAAAAAATATGATATTGTTATTGGATGTGATGTTGATGAATTCTTGATCGTTGATTCAAAAACACATCAAAATTTACACCAATATTTATCAAATAAAAAAATTAACACTACTTTATCTGGATTAGGATTAGATATTGGGCAACATTTATATAAAGAAGCAATTCTTGATAAATCTGCACCATTTTTAGAACAACGGGAATACGCCCTGCTTTCTACACGTTATACTAAGCCTGTTGTTATAAACAAACCCGTATCTTGGGGCAGCGGTTTTCACAGTATCCGTCATCACAATTTTCACATTGATAAAAATTTATATCTGTTACATTTTGGTGCAATAGATATGAACATGTTAGAAGAAAAAGCAAAAAAACGTGGTTCAGATTGGTTAAAACATTTACAACGTCGTGGTAATGGCACAATTAATTTGGTTACACATAAAAAAGCAAGAAGTGAAAAAACTTTTAAATTTGCACGTTTCTTACAAACGTATTGCAGACCAATTTATGCTTTACGTAAACCAGCAATGATGGGATTAAAAATAGTTGTTAAAATACCAACACGATTCAAGAAATCAGGAATATAAAATGAAAAACGATAAAATAGACATTGTTTATTTATGGGTTGATGGGTCAGATAAAAATTGGCGCAAACAACGTGATTTTTGGTATAAAAAACAAAACAATCAAAATTCCGATAATTTAAACAATTCACTTTATCGTGATAATGGTGAATTAAAATATTCATTGCGGTCGGTGGCTGAAAATGTTCCATGGGTAAATCATATTTATATTATAACCGGATTTAACCAAGTTCCAAAATGGCTTGATACAACAAACCCAAAAATAACAATTGTTCCACACGAACAAATTATGCCGAAAGCAGCATTACCGACATTTAATTCTAATTCAATAGCAAGTTGTATTTACAAAATACCAAACTTATCTGAAAAATTTATTGTTTTAAATGACGATACTTTTTTTAATAAAAAAATTAAACCATCATTTTTCTTTGACAGACACGGTCGTGCAATTGTCCGATATAACAAACACAAAGATTTTCAACACGACACACAAAAATGGTTAAATTCTGTAGATAGATATACGCATACATTGATTTTATCTGCTTTAAAAATTAAAGAAATTTTTGGAAAAACATATCCTAAATATCGTCCAAGTCATGGCATTGACCCATATATAAAATCAAGTATGATTGAATGTATAAATCATCCGTTGGTAAAAAAACAAATGGACAAACAGATACTTGAAAAATTTAGAATACGCAATGCATTACAAATGTGGTTGTTTGAATTATATTCCGTTATGATTAACAAGGCAATATTAGTCAAGGCACGTGGATATAAATCTGGTCATCATTGGTTTTCTAATTTTATTTATAACACAATCTTTTTTCATGCTGTTCGCAGATCCCCAGTATTTTGTTTTGATGCAAAAGAATCTAAAAATTCAATCAAGCACGCACCTGTATTTTGCATAAATGATTCTAAATATACTACAAATGAAACGATTAAAAATAACGTTGAATTTTTAGAAAATCGTTTTCCAAATCCATCTCCTTTTGAAAAAGAATATAAAAATAAAATAGACATTGTTTATTTATGGGTTGATGGATCTGATAAAAATTGGAAAAAAGAAAAAGATAAATGGTATAAAAAAATAACAGGAAAAACACCTGTATATAAAGAAGCCGCAGGCGAAGAACGTTTTCGTGATAATGGCGAATTAAAATATTCTTTGCGTTCCGTCGCAAAATATGCAAATTGGGTAAATCATATTTATATTATAACCGGATTTAACCAGGTTCCAAAATGGTTAAACACAAAACATCCTAAAATCACTGTTGTTCCACACGAACAAATTATGCCAAAAGCTGCATTACCGACATTTAATGCAACAGCCATAGAAATGTGTATTCCAAACATTAAGGGTTTATCTGAAAAATTTATTCTGATTAATGACGATATGTTTTTTAATAAAAAACTGCAACCTTCTTTCTTTTTTGACAAACAAGGTAGACCTGTTGTTTATTATACTTCATATACCAAACATCCTAAAAATATAAATAGATGGATACAATCAGTAGATGAATACACACAAACTTTAATTTTATCTGCAAAAATACTTCAAGATAATTTTAATAAAAATTTATATTTTGGAAGGCCTTGTCATGGTATAGACCCTTATTTAAAATCTTCTTGGATTGAATGTTTAAAAAATAAAAAAATAAAAAAGCAAGTAGCAAAACAAATCTTTAATAAATTTAGAACCAATCAAGAAATTCAACGTTGGACATTTAATTTATACGATTTAATAACAAAACGTGCAATTTTTAGACATGCACGTGCATATAAATATAATCATAAACACAAATTATCAAATTTGATTTATAATGCTTTTCATTGGAAAGGGATGAACGAATCAAACATTACATGTGTAAATATCGAAAAAGCCAAGAAGGCTTTACCATATGCAGCAACATTTTGTATAAACGATTCTGCAAACAACAATTTTGATGTATTAAAAAACAATCGTGAATTTTTAGAAAATCGTTTTCCAGATAAATGTGAATTTGAAAAATAAAAAATGCGATTTAAAATCGCATTTTTTAATTATTTCACATCAATAAATTTATAAATATTCTCACGTAAATCATACCATTCATTTGGTACATTATCAAAAACACCTATTTCATTCATTTCAATAAATTCCTTACGTGCAGAATTAAATTCTTCATCTGTTTTTAAATATTTTAATTTACGAAAAGCCCAATTTACAAACCACCACATAAATTGAGATTGCCATTTTTTCATTTGTTCTTTATCAGCTTTTTCTGCATACAATCGATATGATGTTTTTATTCCTGTACACAAACTTTTCATAATTTTTAATTGTTTTGCAGACAACACTATTCCACCAAAATTTGGTATATAATAATATAATGGTAATGGCACAACTGTAACACGCGGTCGTTTCAACATAATTTCAGACCACCACGGAAAATCTTCAAATAAAATCCCTTTGATAAAAGGAGTATCTTTAATCAAATCTTTTTTATAAAGATTTTTCCAAACCTGACAATGTTTTATCAACCATTTGCGATTTGGATTATTTTTATTATGAGTACGTTCTGTAGCTAATTCAAAAACATCTTCAACAGTACGTGTTTTTATTTTATTTAAATCATATTTCTTTTTAATTCCAAACGGAATAACATTATAAGTAGTAAGATGTAATATATGACGTACCATTAATTGTGGACGATAAAATCTATCATAAGTAAAAGAAACTATATCTGATTTATTTTCTTCCGCTATATTATAAGCTATTTCCATAGTTTGCGGATGAATAAAATCATCACTATCAAGATACATGATATATTTACCCTTAGCATATGGCATACCATAATTTCGTGCATCTGATAAACCACCGTTTTCTTTATGAACAACTATAAATCTTTTATCTTTTTTTGCATATTCTTCTGCTATTTCACCAGATTTATCTGGACTGCCATCATCTACACATATTGCCGTCCAATCTTGAAATGTTTGATTTTTTACACTGTCCAAACAACGGCGTAAATATTTTTCTACGCCCCACATTGGTATAATTATAGATATTTTTGGTTTCATGTTACACCTACATTTTATTTACCATTTCATCAGCAAATGTTCCCGGTACTATATTTTTTACCCATGGACTGCTATATGTTGTTTTTTGAAAAAAAGAATCTTTTGTTACTTTATCAAAAGTTTTTTTATCAAAAGGTTTATCACCATAAGCCCACCACAAAGCATGTGTTGGATCTTGATCAACATGAGGCATTTTTTCAAAATATTTTTTTGCCCTCTCATCATTTTCTACCATTGTCTTAAACAACAATTGATGCATAAAATAATCAAAACTGTGATTTTCATGCATCCAATAATCAAAAATCATTGCACGCCATGCATCCAGTAAAAAAGCACCTTTTCTTGCACGAATAAAACAATTTTGCATAAACGAATATGGAGATCCCACATTTTGTCCAGCCATATAAACAAAGAAATCTTCTTTTTCTATCCAATCAGGAATTGCTGATGTTGCAAAACCAGTTGAATCTAACCAATACCCGCCATGTTCATATAATAATTCAACACGACAAATATCAGCAAAATGAGCATGCCCTATTTTACCTTGTTTTCTTTTTTTTACGATTTCTTGTGGTAAAGTAATGTAATCAAAAATTGTATTTTCATCTAATACTATTAATTCTTGTTTACAGTGTTTACGAATACTTTTAAAACAAGCTTTCACCAATGCAGGTGCATTTTCTTCACCCTGCAACCAAAGAGTATATATTTTATCGTTCTTGTCATCTTTGATAACTTCACGTTCTTGTATTTTTGTAATAGATGGTAAATATCTTTTAAAATAACGTGGTATCACAGATAATATAACATCACAACGTTTTGCACGTCTATGTTCACGAGTCCACCATAAAGGAACCAAAATATGTCCACGAACAATTATATTCATCATTGCAAACATACGTTTTATATTCATATCAATATCCTTTGGTATATAAAGTGATTTTAGGTGGCACGAATGCCACCTAAAATTATTTCTATTCTTCAACTATTCCGTCTTCATCTTCATCAATCGGACCAGTTGTCATTTCTTCGGCTATACCGTTTGCTTTAGCCATAATTTTATCTAATAATTCTTGTTGAGCTTCTGGATGATCTTTCAACCATTGACGTGCATTAGCTTCTCCTTGCCCAATACGTTCATTATTATATGAATAAAAAGAACCCGCTTTTTCAATAAAATTATATTTAACACCCATATCCAAGATTTCACTAATTCTTGAAATACCTTCACCATACATAATTTTAAAATCAACTGTACGGAAAGGTGGTGCCACTTTATTTTTAACAATCTTTACTCTGGTTTCATTACCTATAACATTTTCTTTATCTTTAATTGCACCTGTTCTGCGAATATCCAAACGAACTGAAGCATAAAATTTCAAAGCATTTCCACCAGATGTTGTTTCAGGAGAACCAAACATAACACCTATCTTCATACGAATTTGATTAATAAATATTAACAAAGTGTTACTGCGTGAAACAGAACCCGCCAATTTTTTTAATGACTGAGACATCAAACGTGCAGTTGTTCCCATATAAGTATCACCAATATTTCCTTCTAATTCAGCCTTTGGTACCAAAGCCGCAACAGAATCAACAACAACAACATCTACTGCCCCAGATTTAATCAAAGTATCTGCTATTTCTAAAGCTTGTTCACCAGAATCTGGTTGAGAAATAATCAAATTAGAAACATCAACGCCTAATTTTTTTGCATAACTTGGGTCCAATGCATTTTCAGCATCAATATAAGCACAAGTTCCACCTTTCTTTTGAGATTCTGCAACAGCATGCAAAGCCAATGTTGTTTTACCAGAAGATTCTGGACCATAAATTTCAACAATGCGTCCTTTTGGATAACCACCTATTCCTAATGCAATATCCAATCCCAAAGATCCAGACGAAATGGCTTCTATATTTTGTTGAGAACCATCTCCCATTTTCATAATAGCTTCTTTACCAAATTGTTTTTGAATTTGTGCCAAAGCCATTTCTAACGCAGGATTTTTTGCAGAAACACTTTCTTTTACTACTTCTTTTTTTGCCATAAAAATACCCCTTTCTTATATAAGAAAATCATACTAAGAAAAACTTATGAACGCAAGGTCTATTATTAACGTTTTGCCCATAACACTATTGTTGACAAAACAGCCATAGTTGCACTGATTAACCACACAGAAGATGTTGTTCCAAACAAAGTTATACACAACATACCTAACAAAGGTGCTATGACACTTGGAAAGTTAACACTGGTTCTGAAAAATCCATAATATTTTGATTGCTCTTTTTTTGGCATATTATTAAAGAATAACAAATCATGTGATGTTTCCATCAAAGCACCTGATATTTGCCATAAAACAAATATAAATAATAACAAAGTTCCAGATAAAAATGTTGCCAACATTGAAAATATTGCAAATGAAATAAAACCACAAGTTAACCAAAATCTTGGACCATATTTTTTAATCAAATTTCCTATAAATAAATTAACAAAAACATACGGTAAAATACCAACAGATAAGATAATACCTAAAGTTTCATTTGAAAAACCATTTTCTATCACAACGATAGGAACATAAAGTAATCGCATTGAACGTAAAGCAAAAAAACCAAAATTAACAACATACGCTTGTAACATACCTGATTTTTTAAAGAAAGATATAGCACTTATATGCAACAAACGAATTGTTTTTTTCATATTAATACGTTTTAAAACTTTATCTTGTTGAACCAATCCAAAATGTTTAAAAAATAACAATCCTGAAAAATAAATTAAACCTGCAGCTAATAAAGGCATCCTGTAATTGCCATCAAAATAACTAACGACACTCATCGCAAATACTGGTGCAATCATTCCGCCAATATTTCCCCATAAATGGTATCGTGCATTTAAACGTTCCATACCTATATTTTTAGAAAATTCAGACATAAAGAGAGGCAATAAAACACCAAGCATAGTTAGTGCAAAATTATTAACATAATCTAATGTTATAAATGTCATTGGTTTTACAGAAAAACTCATCATGCAATAACACGTTCCCAAAATAATCATTGTTATATATAACAATCTTGTTTTAGTAAACCAATGTAATATTTCAGATGAAAACAAACCAACAATAACAGCAAAAAATGCATAAATCGCAGCATACGCACCAACAGCTGCAGATGCCATTTCTTCATTAAAAAAAACTTTAAAAATTTCCAATAAACACAAAGAATAAACAGCATTAACTATACTGCCTGCAAAACCTGTAAATAACCCCAAGTTCGCGAAAGAAAACCCGGTAACAGATTTGTTCATAGAAAGATATTTTTCTCTGCTCATATTATCCCTTGTGTTCAAATAATAACAAAAATAAAATTTTTATAAACTATAATTTATTACTAAAACCTTGATGTATTAGCATGAGTCAAAGCAATAGCAATAGCATCACTTTCATCTGGTGTTTTTGGGTGTGCCGCAGGCAATAAAATAGTTAACATTTTATAAATTTGGTCTTTATCTGCATGACCTATACCTGTTAATGCTTTTTTTACTTTATTCGGCTCATATTCAAACACTGGTATTTTTTCAACTGCAACCGCAGTAATAGCAGCAGCACGTGCATGACCTAATAACAATGTTGTTTTTCCATTTTTATTTACAAAAATAACTTCTATACTGCATTCTGTTGGATTAAATTTTTTACACAAATCATTTACGTGATTAAATATAAAAGCTAATCTTTCAGATAAAGGAATATTTGTTGGTGGCAAAATAACACCACTGGCCACATATGTACGTGTTGACCCAGCGCAATCTATTATTGACCAACCAGTATGTAAAAGTCCAGGATCTATCCCTAAAATACGTTTCATATTATTTCCTGATAGTTATTTTTGATACAGCCTTTCTGCCATAATATTTATTAATTTTATTTATACATTCTTCAACTTTATAAGATAATTCCAGTGCAAAAGCTGAATTTATCGGACGTAAAACAATATTAAACTTATTATCTTTTGTTGTTTTTATTGCAACTACATTTGAAATATTTGCAATTTCATTACCAACAACATCACGCCACTTTTCTAGCAATATTGCATCCGAAGAACGAATACCAAAACGATCCATCAAAGAACCAAATGATGCAGCCAAAGTCTGTGGACGAGATTTACGAACAAAAATATTTTCTTTTTTATCTTGGTTTGACATAAGTATACTCTTTAGGCATCAAAATATACATTTGACCTGTTGCGTGTTGCCCATGTGCTAATTCAAAAGCTTCATCTCCTACACCAAAAAATATGTCTGCACGAATCCATCCTTTGATTGCACCACCGGTATCTTGTGCTATCATCAAACGTTGAAATTTACGACCATCGGACAAATTTGTATCCAAATAGACCGGTAATCCTAATGTATAAATAGAATCATCAACAGCTATTGTACGTATTTTTGATATTTTTACACCCATTTTTCCGATAACATCAAAATTTTCTGCAGCACGATAATAAACATAACGTGGATTGTTATCAACCAATTCTTGTGCTAAATCTCTGTGAGATTTTAAATACGCACGAACTGCTTTCATTGTGTATCCACCTTCTGGACGAATACCACGTTTTTGTAATTGAGAACCAATACCATTAAATGGTAAATCGTTAGTAGAAGCAACATTAACTTTTACTTTACTGCCGTCTTCTAAGATTAATGTTGCAGACCCCATATCTTGTAAATCAATTGGATCTATCCAATATATTACGCGTCCTATACGATTTTTAACCAAAGTTTTACTGTCTACACCTTTATATTTGCGACCATCTGTTGGTACATCCATAATTGGCACACTGCATTTTGCTGTTTGATTACGACACGCATGAACCACAGGGGAATAATATCCTGTGAATTTTCCACCTTTGTCTGATCCTTTTTCGTTATAAATTTTGTAAGGTTGAAAATGTGATTCAAACCAAGCACGTACAGTTGCTATATCAGCAGAAGCACTTGGTAACATATTACATTTTTCACGCAACAATTCTGGATCTGGGATAACAGAGCCTGCATATTGAATCTTAGCTTTACAAGTATTACGAAAAGCTTGCAATGCATATCTTACATCATCATCTCGCCATCCAGGCAAAGCAGAATAAGACACAGCATGTAAATTAGAAGGTGTCTTGGAATTATTACCAACATGTGTTGGTGCTGACAAATCACATCCTGCCATAAGTCCCAAAAATCCAATTACACCTAAAAATTTCATAATATTTAACATTTTAACAATCCCCCCACTTGTAAAAATCATTTCTTAATGTTATATTATCATAAATCGATTAATAAAAAAAGGAGCAATCGTAATGGCAAAATTTAATCTTATATCTCAATTTTTAAAAGATATCTCTTTTGAAAGCCCAAATGTCCCAGAATTATTCTTTAAACAAGAAAACAATCCTGCTAAATTGGAAATGAATATAGACATTAATATCAAAGGTTCTGAAAATAATTTATTTATGGTCGATGTAATCACAAAAGTTCATTCAAAAATTGAAAAAGATAATAAAACTGTATTTTTAATCGAATCCACTTATACAGGAATGGTTCAATACGAAGAAAAAGATGAAGAAACAAAGAAAAGAACATTATTAATAGATGTTCCAACTGTTTTATTCCCATCTATTCGTGCAATCGTAACAAGATTGGTATCTGAATCTGGATTTCCTCCATTTAATATGCCAATTGTTGATTTTGCAGACATGTATGAACAAAGACAAAATGCAGCAAAACAACAACCTGCTAATCAATAAAAACATAAAACAAAAAAACACCGGCAAATTCCGGTGTTTTTTTATAAATAAAATTTAATTATGCTGCTGCTGTGAATACTTTTTGAACATCATCATTAGCATCCAAAGCATCAACCAATTTTTCTAATTTGGCATAAGCTTCATCATCCAAATCAACAGGCATATTTGGAACCCATGTTATTTCTGCATTTTCAGGTTCACCAAGTTTATCAGCCAAAGCTTTTTGAATATTCATAAAATTATCTGGTTTTGTTGTGATAATAAATCCTTCTTCTGAAGTTTCTAAATTATCGGCATCAACTTCCATAACTAATTCCATCATTTCGTCTTCACTTTTACCAATTGATGCAGGATACATAATCTGTCCTACATGTGTAAACATGAACACAACAGAACCTTCTTCACCCATATTTCCACCATTTTTAGCAAAAATATTTCGAACTTCTGGAACTGTTCTACGTGGATTATCAGTCAAAGCTTCTACAATCACAGGAACAGCATTTGGACCATAACCTTCGTATCTTACAGCTACAAAATTATCTGTATTTGCACCTGATGCTTTTTCAATAGCACGTTTAATATTATCATTAGGCATAGAAGCTTTACGTGCCTGTAAAATTGCCAAACGCAATCTTGGGTTGTTATCTGGATTTTTATCACCCAATTTTGCCGCCATTGTTATTTCACGAGCCAATTTTGTAAACAAACCGCTGCGTGCTGCATCAACCAATCCTTTTTTGTGTTGGATGTTATGCCATTTACTGTGTCCACTCATATTTGACCTTTTGATTTAATTAGATTAGAATTACGTTAAAAGGATAACAAATGATTGGAAAATTGCAAGGTGTAATTGATTATATTGGTGATGGATTCGTTATTTTAATGGTTGGTGGTGTTGGCTATAAAGTATACACCCCTGAAATATTAACACTGAAATCCCCGGTATCATTATGGATTGAAACAATAGTTCGTGAAGATTCTTTGCGTTTATTTGGTTTTTCAACAATTGCTGGCCAGAATTTATTCAATCAATTAACAACTGTTTCTGGTGTTGGTCCAAAGGTGGCATTAGCCATAATGGGCACAATCAAAACAGATACTTTGATGTCCGCAATTGCAACAGGTGATGCAAAAACTATTGCCACAGCTCCAGGAGTTGGTAAGAAAGTCGCAGAAAAAATTATTGTTGAATTAAAAAACAAAATGGGTGGTGGTAATTTTGATTTTGGTAACGACATTGCAGGCGGCGCATTACCTGATTTATTAGCAGCATTAGAATCTTTGGGATACAAAAGGATGGATATAATTGATATGGCACAAAAATTAGTATCAAACAACCCAAATATGGATGTATCCAAATTGGTTCCAATGGCATTAAAAGAAATAAGCAGTAAATAATGAATACTCAAGATACTATTTTTGCATTGTCATCAGCACCTGGTAAATCAGGTGTTGCTGTTGTACGTATAAGTGGCAATGATTTATCAAAATTATTTGAACGTATTATAAATAAAAATGAGCATATTGTTCGTCATGCTTATTATACAAATTTTAAAGATGATAATAATGATTTGATAGATCAGTGTATAGCAATATTTTTTTCTGCACCGAATTCTTTTACAGGTGAAGATGTTATAGAAATTTATTCACACGGTGCTTCGGCTGTTATAGACAAAATATTTGATTTTTTACGTGGTTATAATTGTCGCATAGCAAACCGTGGTGAATTTTCACAACGTGCTTTTTATAACAATAAAATGGATTTAACAGATGTTGATGGTTTAATCGCATTATTAGATGCACAAACAGATAAACAACGTCAAAGTGCATTGCGTTCTTTAACAGGTAACGATTCAAAAACTTATACAGACTGGCGCAATCAAATGATTGAAATATCTGCGTATGCAGCGGCTATTTTAGATTATGATGAAGATGATTTACCAAAAGATATAGATAAAAAAATATTAGAAAAAACAAAAACATTATTACAAGAATTAAAAAATTCTGTTGATGGATTTCATGCTTCTCGTGCTTTACGTAATGGATTTAATATTGTTTTAATTGGTGAAACAAATGTTGGAAAATCTTCCATATTTAATAAATTAGTTGGTTCAAACCGTGCAATAGTTTCTGATATTGCTGGAACAACACGTGATGTTGTATCTTCACAAATAGATTTAGATGGATATCTGGTTAATTTATCAGATACCGCCGGTATTCGTGAATCAAATGATATTATTGAAAAAATTGGTATTGAAAGAACGCATGACGAAATAGAAAAAGCTGATTTAATAATTCATGTTTATAATAATATCCCAGAAATAATTAAATCAGATGAAATTACAGTTATAAATAAATCAGATTTATTAACTGATAAATCAAATAAAAATGTAATTTATACATCTGTGAATACTGATACAGGTTTTGATATTTTATTAAATACAATAAAACAAAAAATGCATGAATTGATGGGAAACAGCGAATCTAAAATCACAATAAATGAACGTACTTATGAATTGTTAAAAGAAGCTATTTCTGAATTAGAAAATGCTATTAATAAATACGATGGCAATTATGATATATTTGCAGAACATGTTCACAGAGCCAGCGATGCCATTGGTAAAATATTAGGTGTTATAACTACAAGCGAAATTGCCGATGCAACATTTTCAAGATTATGTTTAGGAAAATAAAAAAACACCGGCAAATGCCGGTATTTTTTTATTCTTTTCTGTCTGGATATTGACCAGCAATTAAGTTCTTTCGAACAACATGGTGTTTAACCTTTTGTGTACTGGTCATTGGTAAATCTTCAGTTGTCATTGCAAAATGCGTTACCCATTTATATGAAGCAACTTTTTTATTTTGTTCTGCAATTTCTTTTGACAATTTATCCAATGTCATATCTTTATCAACACTGAACACACCGTATGCAACTGTTTTATCACCTACTTTATGTTCGAATACCGCGACATTTTTTACACCTGGAATTTCAATGAATAAACCTTCCAGTTCATCTGGATATACGTTTTTACCAGAATCTAAAACAATTACTTGTTTTTTACGTCCAGCAAAATGTAATTCTCCGTTTTTATCCATATACATCATATCGCCAGTATTAAACCAACCATCTTGATCAAATACAGTTGCATTAACTTCATCATTATTCATATAACCATTGAAAACTTGATGCCCACGCAACCATAAAACACCTACACCATTTTCGTCTTTATCACGAATTTCACATTCGTTATTAGATGTTGGAGCACCAACTGAATAAGCCAATCTTTTATTGGTTGGTTTTGAAATACAGATTGGTCCTACTGTTTCTGTTAAACCATAACCTTGTATAAAAGATAAACCCAAAGATTCATAGAAATTTTCAACTTCTGGTTTAGTAGCTGCACCACCGGCAATTAATAATTTAGCACGTCCACCAAAAACACTTAAAATTGGTTCTTGCACTTTGCGAACAAAGAAATCTAAGCCCATATCTTTTAATGTTTTTTGATTTCTTAAAATAAATGATGCGACACGCCATTTACCTTGTTCTTTCATTGTTGTAACAATTTTATTACGGAACAATTCCCAAACACGTGGAACAGCCGGTATAACATGTGGTTGGAATTTTTTGAAATCGTCCAAGATATATTTAGGATTAACCGTTGGTTGCAAAACCAATGATGCGCCATAATGAACAGTTGCCAAAATACCAATAGCAAAACCGAATATATGATACAAAGGTAAAAAACCATACATAACATCACCTGAATGAAAATATTCAGACATATCTTCCAAAGAATTTGCACATTCTGTTAAGTTAAAATGTGTTAAAGGAACAACTTTTGGTGTTCCTGTGGAACCAGAGGTGAAAGATAAAGTTGCGATATCTGTTGATTCAGAAGCATAAGGTCTTAAATCATAATTTATATCGCCATCTTTGCTGGTAATATCATAAAATTTAAATTTTTTTGTTTTATAAAAGAACGATGGTTCTGCACAAACAAATTTACATCCAGCAATTTCACACATTTTATCGTATTCCAAAGGTGTTAAATTTGTATCTAACATCAATACAGTTCCACCCAAATACCATACAGCAAATAAAGTCAATGGAAATTGTGGAATATTATGCGATAAAATTCCAACAATATCACCGTGTTTAATACCTTCTTTGTGTAAACTTGCAGCCCTTGCACGAACTTGTTCAATGAATTGAGAATAAGTTACGTTTTCACGAACCAAAAATAAATTTTCTGGCCATTGATTAACTGCATTTTCTAATTTTTGATACATATTCATTTTTGTTACCTACTTTCTTTATTAGTCATGTCTTATCGTATATTTACCATCAATCAACCATTGACGAACGACATGGTGTTTTATTTTTTGTGTACTGGTCACAGGCAAATCATCTGTTGTTAAAGCAAAATGTGTCACCCATTTATAAGAAGCAACTTTTTTATTTGTATTAGCAACTTGTGCTGCTAATTTATCAATACTCATTCCTTCTTCTACACTGAACACACCGTATGCAACAGTTTTACCACCTATTTCATGTTCGAATACAGCTACACTTTTTACACCTGGAATTTCAATGAATAAACCTTCCAGTTCATCTGGATATACGTTTTTACCAGAATCTAAAACAATTACTTGTTTTTTACGTCCAGCAAAATGTAATTCTCCGTTTTTATCAATTGATACCAAATCACCTGTACAGAAAAAACCATCTTTATCAAAAGATTCTTTGTTGGCTTCATCATTATTCAAATAGCCACCAAATATTTGGTTTCCACGAACCCATAACATACCTATTCCATTTTCATCTTTATTACGGATTTGAATTTCAGTATCACCCATTGGTGCACCAAAAGCATAAGGAATACGTTTTTTCAAAGGTCTTGAACAACATATTGGACCAACGGTTTCTGTCATTCCATATCCTTGAACAAAAGCCATTCCCAGTTGTGTATAAAATTTTTCAACTTCTGGTTTAGTAGCTGCACCACCTGCAACTAATAATCTTGCACGTCCACCAAAAATAGAACGAATTTGATTAAGAACTTTATCAACTAATTTTCCCAATCCAACCAATCGCAATACTTTTTGATTATTCATGATGAAAGATACTAACCACCACTTCTTTTTTGCTTTTACACCTTCAATAATTTTTTTACGGAATATTTCCCATAACTTTGGTACGGCAGGTATAACTTGTGGTTTATATTTTGCAAAATCAGCCATAATCGCATTAGGATTAATCGTAGATTGCAATAATATTCCCATACCAAAATGCAATGGTGCCAAAAATCCAACAGCAAAACCAAACACATGGTATAATGGTAAAAATGCATAAAACATTTCACCAGGTCTTAACCATTGATTTAAATATTCCAAATTATCAGAACAAGAAACTAAATTAAAATGAGTCAAAGGAACCACTTTTGGTGTTCCCGTGGAACCAGATGTAAAAGACATAGTTGCAACATCTTCATCTTTCAAAGGATAAGCTTTTAAATTTTCGTCTGTATTTTCATCTTTTGTTTCTATATCAAAAAACCTAAAAGTTTCAGTTTCATAAAAGAATGATTTTTCAGCACATACAAATTTACAATCTGTGGTTTTAGTCATATTTTCATATTCAACAGATGTTAAATTTGTATCTAATAACAAAACAGTTCCACCCAAATACCAAATTGCAAATAAAGTAGATACAAATTCTGGTATATTGTGTGATAACAAGCCAACTACATCTCCAGGTTTAACACCTAAATCACGTAAAGTAGTTGCACGTGCTTGAACCATTTTTGGAAAATCTTCAAAAGTTATATTTTCACGAACAAGAAATACTGTTTTTGGATTTCTTGTAACGTTTTTTTCCAATAATTGATACATATTCATTATAAACGCTCCCGTAATTTATCAGTGTTATCTGGATATTTACCATCAATCAAATTTTGACGTACTTCATGATGTTTTACTTTTTGAGTACTGGTCATCGGTAAGTTATCTGTTGTCATTGCAAAATGTGTTACCCATTTATATGGTGCAACCTTACGATTAGCCAGCGCAACTTGTGCTGCTAATTTAATTAAACTTACACCTTTTTCAACTTGGAACACAGCATATGTCACAGTTTTATTTTTTACTTTATGTTCAAACACAGCAACGTTTTTAACACCATCTATTTCCATAAATAATGCTTCTAATTCATCTGGATAAACATTTTTACCAGAATCTAAAACAATTACTTGTTTTTTACGACCTGCGAAATGATATTGATTATATTTATCTAAATAAACCAAATCACCGGTATTAAACCAACCATCTTTATCAAAAGATTCTGCATTTGCATTTTTATTATTTAAATAACCATTAAATACATTTGGTCCACGTACCCATAATGTTCCAATACCTTTTTCATTTGCATCGCGTATTGTACATTCAGAACAACCTATGGGTGTTCCAAAAGCAAACGGCACACGATGTTTAGCAGGACGAGAGCAACAGAATGGACCAACAGTTTCAGTCATTCCATATCCTTGAACAAAAGTTATACCCAAAGATTCATAGAATTTTTCAACTTCTGGTTTAGTAGCTGCACCACCTGCAATCATCAAATTTACACGACCACCAAAAATATCACGCAAAGGTTTTTGAACTTTAGCAACTAATTTTTTCAAACCAATTGCGCGTAAAAATTTTTGATGACGTAAAACGAACGATACAAACCACCACATACGTTTTGCTTTAACACCTTCGATAATTTTATTACGAAAAACTTCGTATAATCTTGGTACCGCAGGAATACAATGAGGTTTATAAACTTTAAAATCTTCCAAAATGTATTTTGGATTAACACTTGGTTGTAATAAAATTCCCATATGGAAATACATTGGTGCCAAAATACCACCGGCAAACCCAAATATATGATACAAAGGTAAAAATCCATACATTATTTCATTTTTATGTAACCATTTACCCATATCTGCATAATAATCAGAAGAAGTCTTTAAATTACCATGAGTCAAAGGAACAACTTTTGGTGATCCAGTAGATCCAGAAGTAAAAGACATTGTTGCAACAGCATCTTCTTTCAATTTTACAGATTTTAATTTTGCATCAGCTTTTTCATCTTTTGTTTCTATATCAAAAAATTTAAAACCTTTTGCTTTATAGAAAAAAGATTTTTCTGCACATACAAATTTACATTTAACCGTTTTAGTCATATTATCATATTCAAATGGCGTCAAATTTGTATCCAGCAATAAAACTGTGCCACCCAGATACCATATAGCGAAAAGAGTCAACGGAAATTCTGGAATATTATGTGCCAACAACCCAACAACATCACCTGCTTTTACCCCTGCTTTATGTAATGTGGTTGCACGTGCATGAACCATTTTCAGAAAGTTTTTAAATGTGATCTTTTCACGTACCAAATACAAAGCATTAGGCGATTCTTTCGCCACCTGCTCTAAAACGTGATACATATTCATAATTTAAAATCCTTGTTGTTTTTATATTGGACATTGTGTATTATAGACTTATAAAAAAAAGATTGCAATTATGAAAATATTGACATTAAACATAAACTCTATACGTGCCCATATTGAAAGTTTTATGGATATTTTACGTTCTGGTGAATACGACACAATATTAGTTCAAGAATTAAAAGTAGAAAATGCTAATTTTCCATATAATTTATTAGATGAATATGGTTACAACATCAAAATTTTTGGTCAAAAATCTTGGAATGGTGTTGCAATATTTTCTAAACATTCAATTGAAGACGTTACAATGGGTATGCCAACATATCCAGATATAAATTCCAGATTTCTTGAATGTGTAATTGATGGTCATGTTCGTGTAATTAATGTATATATGCCAAATGGTGACAATATAGAATCACCAAAATTCCCATATAAATTAGAATGGATGCGTGCTTTTACCGAATACATCAAACAATACATTGATTCCGAAGAACCGGTCATAATTGGTGGCGATTACAACGTATCTATTGAAGACAGGGATATTTGGAACCCTAAAAATTATATAGGGTCTTCTATTTCAGCACCGGCAGCACGCGAAATAATGCAACAATGGCTGGATTCTGGTTGGATTGATGCATGGCGTACATTACATCCGGATGAAAACGATTATACTTGGTATGGGTATCGTGGCCGAGACACAGTTGGCAACAACCAAGGTTTAAGACTAGATTATTTTTTATGTAATAAACGCGCAGCTAAAATAATTAAAAATTGCGAAATAGACAAAGAACCACGTCTGGCCGAAAAACCAACCGACCATTGTGGTTTAATGATTGAATTGAAAGATTAATCATTTCTACATTCTGGAACACTATCATCACATATTAAATATTCGACATCACCAATCATTACATGTAACCCTTTTGACATACCTTCGGACATTTTTGGAAAAGTATATGAATTCATGTCTCTGGGGACTGCATTTGCCGAATATATACCGTTATGGTGTCCAATAAATAATCTATGGACTGTTGGATGTGCTGGTGATTGGTGCATGTATAAAATATCTTCACCAACATGTAATTTTCGACCACATTGACTTGACAGCCACATGCCAGCCGGAGCAAATGGATGGTTGCCCGGACATTCTATGATTCCTTGTGGTGTTGTTTCATTAAATGTTAAATTACCACCAGGACAATAGTGGTCATTTAAACATTTTGTACATTCAACACTATTTGCCGGCAAATAATAACCAGGACTACAATTACGTTCCGCAATCTTAAAGTTTGCATATAACATCCTTGGGAAATTTTCAGAACAAACATTGTTGGCTGATTTTGTTATCTTTTGTGTATAATCTATTCCCGAAGATTTAGTTTCGTTAAATAATAATTCACCACCAGAACAAGTATAACCATTTGGGCAATTTGAACAAACAACAGAATTCGCGGGTAAAAATTGATTAATATCACAAACTATAGATTTATTAGAAAATTTTGCCACAAGCTGCAAACCATAAAAACATTCTATTTTATCATCCGCAAAAACAGACGAAAATAAAAATAAAAACACTGTAAAAAACATAATTTTTATTATCATTGGTTTCCACCTAAATATTTTTCAGCAACCCATCCATTCTTTCCTGAGGCATCCCAATTATCAGACTGATATGAGAATCTCCAAGTACCTTCATAACCACTCTGTCCTGTAAAGTTGATTTCTTTATATAATGTTTCTTGAGATGGTCTCGCGTAATGCCACTGTAATGCGATTTCATTGATTGGTTTTACTACACCATCTACAATTACTGGTACATCTAAAGGTGTCAATTTCCAAACTTCACTAGCATAAGTAATTCTCAATTGATTACCATTAGTACCAATTATAAAACCTTTTGCACCTCTTTGAAAAACTTCATTGTGATTTAATGTTATATCAGTTGCACCAAATACAAATCTCGCAAATGCAGTACCACCACTCATTGGTTCGTTATAAATTTGTATAGGCATACCAGGTTTTACATAACCACTTGGATCTTCAACTACCATATAATCTATATATGTTGGTTTAGTACTACCTGTATAATCTGGATAATAACTTCTATAATCTGTTGGTACTGTATCCCATGTACTAAATTTACCACGATAAAAACTTGCGATCCAACCATCAAAATCATAACCGTGTTTTGATGGTTGGATTACTGGCAAATCTAAATCTTGGCCTATTTCACAAGTTGTTTGGTCATATAATTCGCCATCTTTATACCAATCCAGATTTATCGTATCTGCATTTGCGCCGAAACACAGCATTGATAATATTATTAAAATCTTTTTCACGATTTTCTCCCTGTTTGCTTTCAACAAAACACCGCCAGAAAATCGGGCGGTTGGAGGTTAGTTACAATTTAAACGGAAATTGTGCGCTTATTCAATATATTCACGACCCTCCAACCATAACAGAGTTGGAGATTTTTTCGTCTTTACTTTGACGCCGTTTAATCGGGTAACTACACCCCATCAGCAAAACTCTTGCTGACAAATTTATTATAAAATATACACCGTAAAATGTAAACAGAAAATTAATCGTTAACCCGTGCAAGATCGTCGTATTCGTGATATTTTGCACCAACACTTTCACGATATTCATACGCAGCAGGTTCTAATCCACTGTATTGTCCAAATAATTCTTTTACCTTTTGAACAGTGTTATCAATCATTTCTTGAGCAGTTTCTCCAGAATATTCTATTAAATCTAAATCACCATTTTTTAATTGTAAAAATTGCATTATTGGGACAATTGAAACATCTTTCATTTTTATTGGAAAACCACCTGATTGCAATATGTATGCTTCCAATGGTAATTGTGGCATCGTACCATCAGTTAATTGCTTTTTACTTGGCGCTTTCCCTGTTTTAATATCCATAACAGTATCATTCCAAACAATATCAGCACGTGCCCGAACATTACGTCCATTTATTTTTATTCCACCAGATATTTCTTTTTTGCCAATTGGTCTAGATTTAAAATGTTTATTTACAAACGGTGCAATTTCACAAAATCTTTTATGCCAAAAATAAAATAAAACAGAATTTTTTTCCAACACTTGTTTTGCACGTGTATCCATTTCTTGAATCAATTCATCAACATCAAAATTTGTTGAATTTTCTATAACATCATGAACTAAAATTCCAAAATTGCGTGAATCAGGTAAAACCCAATAATCATCAACCGGTTTTAATTTCAAAATATGTTTAGCATAAAAAGCATATGGATTATGAATCAACAATTCTAATTCCGTCACATAAACATCAGATCTATCTATTGGTGGAATTGGCGGCGAATAATCAAGTGGTTCATACGGCACATCATCTGTTTTACGCACAGATTCCAAAATATCTTTTGATTCTTGGATATCGCCAATTGCCACACGAACACGGGATAAAAATCTGGATTCATTTATTAACACACCCCCAGATTGTTTAGAACGCAACCAATATACTTCACGACAACAAGACAGATTTATAAAATCTAAAGCCATCAAAGATACTTTTCTGTTTGGCGAAGGTAAACCTATTTCCATTGCTATTTTTCGTGGTAACCATGAATTTTCATAACCAGTTGTTGGAAACATACCTTCGTTTAAACCAGTTAAAATAACAACATCTGCTGTTTGCATACGAGATTCAATTGTTCCCAAAACACAAACTTTACAATCATCTTCTAATACAGGTCTGACAGAAACAGAATCTATCGCATCTTTTACAAAAGCACGTGCATCAAAAACATTTAATATAATACCATTTTTATTTAAATATTCAGACATACTTTTTATCACATTCCAAATTGGAATATCTTGTTCATTTTCTATTGTAAAACTGGGTTGAAAAAGACATGGATTATTATCAACTAAATCAACCAACATATTAAATATATTATAATTATATTCTTGATACTTTTGTTCAAATTCTGTTTGATTATTATCACACCAATATTCAAACAAATTTAAAATTGCGCGTCCTAAATTTGTCATTTTTCCAGACAAACCCGCTGAAAAATCCGCATTAATATTATTATGCATCATTTCTGATTTTATTCTTTGGTTAGCCGCCGCATCTGGGGTAATAATCAATACCGTTTTATTTTGTTTTATTGCGCGTTTTGTAATCTCAACAGCGGCACAAGCTTCTTCGCTTTCACGCACACATTCTATTAAATGACAATTATCTAATCCAGACAATACATGTTTACCAGTATTTTCAAAAGCAATATTCAATATATCAACATATCTAGATGTTCCAACATCAATAGTTTGAACATCTGTTGGTTTTAAACCCAATCTTTTTAAAAATTTATATTCAGCATTATATGGATTAGTATCTAATTCAAAATCATCTTCACGACCAGATATTTTACCAGACAAAATTATCTTTCCATTATCACGTTGCGCAATTTCATACATTAAATCAGCCGTTGCTGGGACAGATGCAGTAGAACCACAAACAATAACTTGTTTATACTCATCTAATTTTTTTATCCATGAACGAATATCGTTATTTCGTTTTGACACAGATGTCAATTTATCGTTTGGTAATTGTTTTAAAATATCCAGTATGCGTGCTTTATTTTGAAAATGTTTTGCATATTTTTCATCTATCAAAGATGACCATTGTACATCAGAAATCTTGATTCCTTCATTTTCTAAATAATCTTGCATACGAATAAAATCATGTGCTATTGGTAATGCAGTTGAAATATTTTTTATATTAGCATCTGCTGATAATAATTTAGATAAAATTATCACACGTTCTTGGTTTGAAAAAATATCATCATCATTATCTTCATCACTATCTTCAACACCTGTACCCAAAGGGATCAATTCTGGCAATATAACCGCATGACCTATTTTTTTTATAATCATACGTTCAACACTTCTTATTGCACGACGTGATGGTAAAAAAATCAAAACATCAGAAAAATCTTGCTTATATTTTTCCAATATATACCACAATGCATCTAAAGTATGTGCAGGATCAGAAACATTAAAAACATTATTATTTAACACCGATAATATCTCTTAATTCTTGCAAACCATATTTCTTTTCTGCGGATGTTTCCAGTACATTTGCTATCATTGCAGGATGATTTTCATGTGATAATTCTACTTGTGTATGTTCACGAATTTTTTTATCTTTTTTTGTATAAACAATTTGATAACAAATTCCATTATTATCACAAAAATCCATCAAATCTAAATCTGAATCTTTTGGTCCTATTCTTGAATCAATTAAAATAAATAATCTGCGTAATTGAGAACGATTTAATAAATATTCTTCCAATCTGTGTAACCAGCGCAAAGCATCTGTTTTTGAAACACGTGCATAACCATAACCAGGTAAATCAACAATCATGATTTTATCATTTATATTAAACAAATTTAAACTTTGTGTTCGTCCCGGAGTATTAGAAGTTCTTGCTATTTTTTCGTTAACAATCGCATTAATCAAAGAAGATTTTCCAACATTACTGCGTCCAACAAATGCATATTCTTCAAATTGAGTTTTTGGTAAAGAATTTACTGTTTCAAAAGATCCAACAAATTTTATCATTATTTATTCACCAATTTTTTATATGCTTCTTTCTTAGAAATGCCAGCCATAGCTGCTAGTTGTGCTGCAGCAGATTTTGTAGAATTTGCAACAATATCATTTACAATTTCACTGATTTCATTATCTGTCATTTTTTTATCTGGCGCAGGTGCAACTACCAAAACAATTTCCCCACGTGGTGGTTCTATATTAACCAAATCTGATGGATAACCTATTATTGTTTCTTCATATATTTTTGTAATTTCACGAACAATCGCTATTTTACGTTCTGGCATAACAGATGCCAAAATCTTAATAGTATCCATAATACGATTTGGACTTTCATAATAAATTATAGTATGACGAATTTTATTGTCTTCACGTACTTTCTTTTCATCAAAAAAACCACAAAAAGTAAATCTGTCTGTTGGAAATCCAGATAATACCAAACCAGATATCACAGCCGTTGGTCCAGGAACAACATACACAGGAACACCTGCTTCACGGGCAGCACGAATTAATCTGAATCCAGGATCGCTTATCCCGGGCATTCCAGCATCTGATACAGTTGCAATTGATTGTCCAGATTGAATTTTTTCAACCAAGGAATCAACTATTTCACGTTCATTATGATCATGACATGATACAGATTTGGTTTTAATTCCGAAATGTTGCGCTAATTTAGCAAAAACCCGTGTATCTTCTGCCGCAACAAGATCAACATTTTGTAAAACATCTATCGCACGTGGTGACATATCAGATAAATTTCCAATAGGAGTTCCAACCACATAAAGTCCTGATTGCATTTTTAATCCTTTTATAATAGAATATTACATATAAAAAATGGGTTTTTCAATGTATATAAATAAAATTTTACTTTTTGGATGTGTTTCCTTAGCACTTGCCAGTTGTGGTGGTGGTTCAAAATATTTAACAACAAAATATAATAATGTTGCGACAACAACACCAACAGACATACAAGAAACATACCTTTATTCTACATCTTTATATGGTTCAGATAATGGCGGACGCAGTGCAAATATCGCAGTATTATTACCAATGTCTGGGGAAGCAAAAAACATTGGAAACAACATAAAAACATCCATAGAAACTGCTTTTTTAAGAAAACCTAAACAAAGCATAAAAGTTTCTTTTTATGATGTATCTGGTAAAAACAGCAAAGACGCTATTTATTCTGCTTTATCTTCTAATCCTGATATTATTATTGGCCCATTATTTGCAGAAGATGCAAAAACATTGCGTAATGCAAAAGCATCAAAAACACCAGCAATATCTTTTACATCTGATGTAAATGCTTTGGGTGATGGTGTTATGACAATAAATTTAATTCCTACACAAAGCGTAGAAGCTATCGTTCAACAAATGAAAAAAGATGGCGCAAACAATATGATTATTTTGGCACCAAACGATAATTCTGGTAAAACGATGGTATATACAGCAGATATTGCATCAGACACATATAATATTCCTGTCAAAGGGCTGTTTTATTATACCCCCGGAGACCCAGATTCAATTAAAGATGTTTCTATGCGTGCATCAATGTATAACACCAGAAATGCCGCTAATACCAGGGCACGCGAAGTATTATCAGATATCTTAACCAAAGAAAAATTAGATTCTGCAACATATAACAATTTAAATAAACAATTAGAAAAAATTTCTCGCAATGAAACATTGGGGGATTTACCATATGATGCTATTTTATTCCTTGGTAACGGCGAAGATTCAAAAACATTATCATCATTTTTACGTTATTATGGCATAGGAAACCGTGATGTAGCGTTTTATGGAACAACATTATGGCAAGGTTCTGATATTGCATCAGATTTTACTATGTCTGGTGCAAAGTATGCAACATTACCTGAAATATCAAATAATTTTGTAAGTTTATATTCAATGGTATCTGGGGCAGAACCTGACTTATTATCTGCTTTTGGTTATGATGCTGCTAATTTAGCTTTAGGTGCAATATATGCACAATCTTCACTAGAAGATTATCTTTACAATCCTAATGGTTATATTGGTACATCAGGAATATTCCGAATTCAACAATCTGGTGAATCTGAACGAGCTTTACGTATAATGGGATTAAACGGCTCTGGAACACCACAAACATTACAAGAAGCAAAAACAAACTTTTTAACACCAATATATGAAATTCATACAACAAATCATAAAGAAATAAAAGAACATGAATTATCAACACGTGGTGTAAATCCTGGGGATTACATTAAAATTCCAGAATATTTAAAAAGAAAATCTGAATACAGAACAAAAACTATTGGTGCAAATTATGTATCAGATGATAATACAGTAAAAACAGATGAACCAATACAAATTTATGCTGCTGACGATCAAGAAACAGTATCGAACCCAGAATATGAATCTGTAAAAAAAGATGCTGTATCCAGAAAATATATAGATAGTGTTGAAATCACAGAATAAACACTTGCGTTTATAAAAAAATAAGTTATAATCACAAGGCTTGATAAATCGTTGCGAGCATAGTTCAAAGGCTAGAATGCAAGCCTTCCAAGCTTGAAATGAGGGTTCGATTCCCTCTGCTCGCACCACAGTTTGTGGTAAACGGTTCTGGGCGTGCGCCGGAGTTGGAGAGCCGGGGCAGACTGTAAATCTGTTGTCTTACGACTGAGGTGGTTCGAATCCACCCACTCCCACCAAAAAATATAACCACCCTTGCGGTGGTTTTATTTTTTTGTCGGGTTTGTTTTATGGTTATTAGGCCACACAAACGAAGTTTGTTTGGTTCGACTATGAGTAAGCGAAAACAAGTGTCAACGAAGTTTGAGCGCTAACGAATGTGGCGCAGGCATTTATGCCGAGATAATCCACTCCCACCAAAAGATACACCGCACTTAAACAGTGCGGTTTTTCTTTTGATTTTATATTACTTGGATGGTTCGAAAATAGTATGTCTAAAAAACATAAAATTCAAAAAATTCTTCTTTTTTATACAGATATATTATACACTCTTTCTAAAGGAGTAATATATGAACTACATCTTGGTTGCTGATAAACAAGAAGCTGACAATATAAAAATTCCAAAAGAATTGAAAGATTCTGTAAAAATCATTACTTTTGATGGTTGGGGTGACACAGCCGTAATAAAGAAATTATCAAAAATGATGTTGAATCATGAATTTAATAAAAACGATAAATTTTTCAATATTGGTTATGCGGGGTCAAATGAATTTCCAATTGGTACGGCCGTCGTTGTCGGAACAGTTGCGAAAGAAATTCCTTCACATACGGTAAAAGAACCATCTGTTAAATTAGATAAAGAATCCAAGATTAAATGTTATTCATCATTGAATTTCGTAGAAAACACAAAACACATCGGTGTATTTGATATGGAACTTTATACATTAGCTACATTTTTTCCAAAGATTAAATCTGTTAAGATAGTTTCAGATAATTTGAATTATCATGAATATAAACAAGTTGCTATTACAAAAGCTTGGAAAGAAGCGAATAAAATATTATTCGAATGGATAAAAAAATAAAAAAACACCGGCAAATGCCGGTGTTTTTAATTATACATTGGTGGAAAACAATTATCACCACCGTCCGGACAACAAACCATCCAACCATCACCGGCATCTGTATACACTTCCCCAGCACAACAACCATTTTTATCAGGTCGATTACCATCTGGACAAGTTACAAAAAAACCGTTCCAATTTGTAATCAAATAATTTGTTGTATATCCAAAAATACAGCCAAAAACAAATGCACACAAAACCCAAATCCATAATTTGGGTTTTGTATTTTGTTTTACAGATTTTTTAATAACTTTCTTTTTCATAATACACCTATTCTTCTATTATTTTTTCTAATTGAATTATGAAATCAATTGCAGGATTTGCAATTTTTTTAGCTTTTTCAATCATACGTTCTGCTTCTGCTTGCATTTGCAAACGTTTATAAGTTTCAACAATTTCAACAGATTCTTCTGGATTGTGTTCTATATTATCATCAGTCAAAGCACGTGCGATTTCCAATTCTTGTTTTGCCAGATTTTTATATTTTTCGGAATTTTCTGGGCATCCACGTTCAGATAAATTAGCATAAATTTTCGCATCGTTTACATGTTCAGATTCATTGCAGGAATGATATCTTGTATCCTTACAAATTAAACGTGGAAGTAATTCAGATTCAATTTTTCCACAAGTTGTCACAGGAACAAAATCAGGAATTCTGTTTTCTTGTACCATTTCATTATCTATATCCAATGCCTTTGCCATTTTTCTTTCACGGTTGGCCAACTGTATATATTTGTCTTTATTTTTTTCACAACCTTCTCTGGCTATTCTTTCGTATATAGTTGCATTTCTGTCATGATCCCAAATATTTGTAGTATTTTCATCATTTAAAGTTTGTTTCAACAATTCTTCAACCGCTTCACAATTTATTTCTGATAATTTTTTTACCTCTGGTTTTGGTTGTGGTTTTGGTTGTTCAAAGATTCTATCTACACAATTTTCAGAATATACTTTGTTTAATTGAGCAAGAAATTCTGGATTTGGCATAGGATTTGCAGCAGCTCTTATTATTTGATTTGATATATCTCTGCAATCACTTTTACTCATTGTTGCTGTTCTTAAATGTCCGGAACCATTTAAAGTATATCCTAACATTCCACCGACTAAGAACAATCCAACCAAACCAATTATTCCATATATATGATTTTTTGTATTTGACATTTTTCTCTCTCCTATTTTGTTATTATTTTACTATACCATCTTTAATGGTAATAATTCTATTTGCTTTTTTTGCCAAATTCATATCATGTGTTACGAATAACATAGACATTTTACTTTTATGAACCAAATCTAATAATAAATCAAAAACTACATTTGCATGTTCAGGATCCAAACTGCCTGTTGGTTCATCCGCTAATAAAATTTCAGGCGCATTTGCTAACGCACGTGCTATTGCAACACGTTGTTGTTCACCACCAGACATTTCAGATGGATAATGAGATGCACGATGTGCAACATTTGAAACTTTTAATAATTTCATTGCACGTTCTGTTGCTTTGTCTTCATCCATGCCATTTGCCAACATTGGTAAAACAACATTTTCTAATGCAGTAAAATCAGATAATAAATTATGTTTTTGATAAACAAAACCTATTTTTTGACGACGCAACATAGTACGTGTTTCTTCATTAATTTTATCTGTTGGTAAACCATTGATAAAAATATCCCCACCAGTTGGTTTATCTAGTAACCCAACACATTGTAATAAAGTAGATTTTCCAGAACCACTTTGTCCAACCAAAGCGATTATTTCTCCACGATATAAATCAAAACCACCACCGCGTAATATTTTCAAAGGTTGTCCACCTTCTACAAAAGTTTTCTTAATATCTTTCACAGACATCACTGTGTCTTTTCTGGATATTTTTGATAAAGAATTTAATATACTTGCCATGGTTTTACCTATTCATTTCTTAATGTTTCAACAGGATCTGTATTTGATGCTTTCCATGCAGGATATAAAGTTGCCAAGAAAGCCAAAGCAATCGCTATTACTGCAATACTGATAACTGAAGAAGGAACCAATTTAGATGGTAATTCAGATAAAGAATACAATTCCGCAGGAAACAAATCGCGTCCTGTAATAAATTGGAAAAACTTTCTTATTGGTTCAATATAAATTGCCATGACAACCCCTAATAATGTTCCTAGACCCGCACCAATAATCCCAATAGTTGTTCCTGATAAAATAAATATTTTCATCATAGATTTACGTGATACACCAAAAGTACGCAATACTGCAATATCTTTGTTTTTATCTTTCACCAACATAACAAGAGATGAAATTATATTAAAAGCAGCAACTATAACTATTAATAATAAAATTAAAAACATAACACTGGATTCAACTTGCAACGCACCAACAAAACCACGATTTAAGTCACGCCAATCACGAACAATAAATCCATCAGGTAACAAATTATCCAGTGCACGAACAACTGTTTCACTTTGTTCTGCATCTGTTAAAAACAAATCTATGTGTGTAACACTGTTGTCTATATTCAAATATTTTTGTGCTGTTGATAAAGGCATAAATATATAACCAGAATCATATTCATACATTCCCATAAAGAAAGAAGACACAACTGGATAAGACATTATTCTTGGCATCGTTCCAAATGGGGTTGCAGTACCACCATTAGCAGAAATCAACGAAATTTTATCATCTTTTGTGACACGCAAAGAACGAGATAAAGACGATCCAACTATCAATTCCCCATCTTGAACTTTATCTAAACTTTTGCCATAAATTTTTGTTCCTGTTTTCGTCTTAGCTATCAAATCAGGCATACGAATACCACGAACAATTGCCCCAGAATTATTCCCATTTGCCGACGCCATTATTTGACCTTCTGCAATAGGAACTATGGAAGTTGCGTATTTTTCAACAACTTTATTTTGACGCATTTTATCAATTAAGAAATCATAATCTGAAATCGTACCAGCTTGATGATAAACAACAACATGTCCATTCATACCAATAATTCTGGACAATAAAGTTTCATGAAAACCACCCATAACAGACATAACAACTATTAAAGTTGCAACACCTAATGTGATTCCTATCAAAGAAACCCAAGAAACAACAGAACCAAAACCACGTTTTTTGGCCCACATATATCTGAAAGCAATTTTCTTTTCTAATTTTGAAAACAACATTTTTTATCCTATTGATTCAGAAAATCTCTTAATTCATCACCAGACAAAGGTTTCATTTCATCAACCCCTGATTTAGCATCTATAATAGATATTAAACGAGGACTAATAAACACCACCAATTCAGCAAATGGACTGATTAATGTTTCTGGTGTTGTAACAAAAGAGTGTGTTGGTATACCAACAATTACATAATTTTCACCGATATTTGTTGGAATTGTAAAAGATGATAATTCACCATTAGTTGTGCTTAAAACTATTTTTGCATCAATTTTTTTATAACCACCATAATCACCATAAACACCTGTTGCACTGACAATCAAATCTGTTTCTAATCTGTCTTCTTTTCCACATTGTCCAATATCAAATCTTGATTGCCAACCATTTGGTATAGCAAAAGTACCCTGAGATACCAATACCGCATTTGCTTGTTGTGAAATAAATTCTTGTAATGTTTTTGTATTTATTTCAGGACTTACAACCAAAGCACGTCCAACAACACCAGGTACAGACATATGAATATTATTTTCACCAAACGCAGGCAACATATTCATCCAAACAATAGGATTATCTGTTTTTGGATATACACGATATACATCCATATCCCAAGCCAACACATATTTTTTAGAAGAAACATCAGCTAACAATCTAGACACTTCTTTTTCAGTTTGATAATCACCTTCGAAAACCAATGTTTTTTCTTGCCAGTTAACTAACAAATTACGGATATCTGCACCACGCAAAGCATCTAATATTGCCATTATTATAGTTTCATCTTTTGGTAATTTTATCATCCATTTACCACGACCAGTTAAATGAATTTCACCAAAATCAGCATCATAAGAATAATAAACATGACCTAATTTTGCCATCAATTCAACAGCATCTGTCAAAGAACTTGTTTTTATAGAACCAGTTATTTTTTCAAAAGTAGCCTGGTCTTCTATTATTGAAATATCTGTATCTGCAAGTAATTTGTTCAAAGCATCTTTAACATACATTTTTTTAAATTCAAAATCAGACACTTTTAAATCTGGTAACTTATCACCTGTATTTAAACGAACTATTTCTATTTTTTGTTCTGGTACAACAGAAACCACACTTTGATTATTCCAATCAACAGTACATCTTTTTGGTAAATCCAAAGAAAAATGTTGTGCCGTATCAGTTGTCAAAGCAGCTTTCTTAGGAAAGATAGGAACACTGTTTTCATCTATAACGATATTTTCTGTAACATTAACAACATCATACATTTGATCATTGTTTTTATTTACACAACCATTTAACAAAACAGAACAAATTCCTACAAACAATAACATATTGTTTTTTGCTTTATTTTGTATCATTTTCTTTCCTTTTTAATCATTCTGTTATATTTATACTAAATATTCATAATTTTTTCAAATTCTTCTAATGTCATTTCATATATAGGCTTTTGATTAGGTGTAACCAAATCTTTCACTTTTTCAAATTGTTTTTCAAATAAATTCATCGCAGATAAAATTTCAGGTGTAAGATTTGCACCAGATTTTTTTAATCTGTTACCATATTCCATAATATATTCTAAAACATCAGCGGCAAAGAAACGACCTACATAATTTTCCATTGAAATTCCGCCTTTTTCTACACAAATTGCAGATAAAACCTTTAGCATTTCATTATAAAAATTCGCTAATTTTATGTAATTTTGTACACTTAAAGCCATAATATTTTCCCTATCCTTTTTTTATATTATAAAAACTATTGCCCCACAAACGCAATTAAATTATAATATAAAATTATGAAGATGAAAATTTTGTTTTTATTGATTGCCTTAAGTGCATGTGCATCTGCAAATCGCGGATCAATTGATGATGCTACCATATTAAATTGGGAAAATGATGCTGTTACCACCGAACAATTTGTTCGTGACCATAAATCTTGTCTGGGAATAAAAGACAATAATTATATTCCACGTTCCAGAATAGCTAAATTATTAGCACCAAACCAAAGTGCACAAATGCCAGATTGGGACGGTTTATGGGTAACATTCCAATCTAACGAATATAAAGATGTTGGTCAGCGTGCTTTGTTATCTGTTCCACCCAACACGGCTTCAAAAACCACAGGGTATTACAGAAAATGTATGTTAAGACGTGGTTATTTATTGCGTGCAAAATAATTATCATTGTGTTGTTGGTTATTTAATAAAATTATGATATAATTACAAGGATGAAAAAATCTATATTCTTTTGGCTGTACTTTGTTATATCCATTGTTTTGGCTGTGTATTTTGCATCTCGTATAATAACCAGTCAAATGGGACGTGGACCTGTATCTAATGTAAAACAAATAGAAATTATAACAAACAGCAAAGATACTGATATTGAACCTATTAAAATAGCCATAGGTGTCACCAAAGGTACAAACATAAAATCATTAGATTTATATAATATAAACCACCGTGTTATGTCTGTACCTGGTATAAAAAAATCATCAACACGCAGATTACCAAATGGTAATTTAATTATAAAAACAGAAAAACATGATATTGTTGCTATGTGGACAGATGGTTCTTTATACTATCCTTTGTCTGTTGATGGAACAAAAATAGATACTCCAACAGAAACCCCTGATAAAAACACTTTGGTATTTAGTGGTGAATTACCAAATAATTTAAAAGAAATAATATCCAATGTGTCCCCTTTATCGGAATATATTGAATATTTAGATATGGTTGAATCAAGACGCTGGAATATTCACACAACAAACGGAACAACAATATATTTACCAGAAAACAATGTATCTGTGGCTGTTAATAAAATAAGCGTTTTAAATCAAACACATAAATTATTATCTCGCGAATTAGATGTAATTGATATGCGAGATAATGCCAGAATTTTAGTTAAAACAAGAAAATGAATCTTTATAATTCATCATTTTTATGTTTAGATATTGGAACATATGGTGTTCGTGGGATAGCACACAATATTCACAATGCTAAAATTGTTAATTCAGCAACATATTTTGTAAAAAATACAAATACTATATTTGCATTAAAAAGTGTTATTGACGAATTAGAACACCAATTAAAAACAAATTTTAATTCTGCTTTTGTCACCGGAAATTTTGGTGATTCTGACTTTCAAACTTTTTCTGATACTATATCATGGAATAATGAACACAAAATAACAGAAATAGATTTACATCATCAAACTGCAAAAATTTCCACACAAGACGGATTTTTTGCAATGCATATTATTCCAGTATTTTATTCAACACCAAAAATAAAAAATATCGGAAATACACCAATAGGTCATATTGATACACAGCTAAAATCAATATTCAGCATAATATCATATGAAGAAGAACGAATTAAATACATATCTGATATAATGCGCAGATCTCACATACAATGTGCAGGTTTTTTTGATTCTGCGTTTTTACAAAATGCGATATTAAGGAAACCTAAAGAAAAAGTTTTATTCCTAGATTTAGGAAATGAATTTACAACAGTATCAATATGGACTGATCGTGGACCATTATATTTTAACAAAATAAAATTTGGCCAAAACGATATCACAAAAGAATTGATGCACGAATTAAATATAGGACAATCTGATGCAGACACATTAAAAATATCTGTTGCTAATGCATTGCCTAATGAAATGGACAGATTTACCCCAGCAGATTCATCAGAAAAATTTTCTAATTTTTCTCGCGCTGACATAAATGATGTTTTTATACCAACTTTATCTAAATTAATAAATACGGTTATACAAGAATCTGATAAATATATTCAACAATATAAACCTGAAAAAATCATTTTATCTGGTGGTGGCACATCTATCGAAAACATAAATACTTTCATAGAACACGCTTTCGGTTTACCAGTAGAAAATCAAACTGATGGTGCATCTGTAAATGCCTTATCTGAATATATATGGCAAAGTCATTTATCTGAAAGAAATGCTTATTTAGAAAGACAAACTAAATTTAAAAATTATTTTGATAAATTTATAAATATTTTTCACAGAAAGAAAAAAGTAAAAAAACATAAATTTATACCGATAATGCCAAGTACTTTATGTTTTAATATGAATGATTACACAACATATACAATGTTTGCATCTGCTGGAATTTCAATGATTCATGTTGATATAATGGATGGTTTTTATGTTGATAGAATTGCCGGCGGAATAAAAGATTTGGCAAACATACGTTCAAAAACAAAAGCACATTTGCATGTTCATTTAATGACAGAAAGTCCTTCTGTTTGGGCAACAGATGCGATAAATGCTGGGGCTGATACAGTTATAATATCAACAAATACATCTGGGGTTCACGATGCTATAAATATAATAAAAAATGCTGGTAAAAGATGTGGTATTGCTATAAACCCTGATTCAAATATAGATATCATTGTTCCTGTATTAAAACAATTAGATGAAGTTATGGTTATGGCAGTAAAGCCAGGTGCAGCGGGACAAGAATTTGATGATACAATTTTACACAAAATACAAATGTTAAATCACACACGAAAAAAACATGGTTTAAAATACATAATCAGTGTAGATGGTGGTATTAACCCTGAAACTGCAAAATTATGTTGGAATGCTGGCGCAGATTTATTAGTAAGTGGCTCTTATCTTGCAAAATCTAGTGATTTTCCTTTGGCTGTACAAAGTTTATTGAAGCACTAGTTTACGACCTTCGCCAAATTCAGTTATATAAATATGGATTGTGTTGTTTGGTAAAATATCTTTTGCAATATCAGGCCATTCTATTAATGTAATATCATTATCTATTGCATAAGGTAAACCTATTTCTTCTAATTCAGAAACATCACCTATTCTGTATAAATCAAAATGTGATATACCATCATAATTTTGAACCAAAGTAAAAGTAGGACTTGGCACAACAGTATCTTCACCACGTAAAGTCTTTATTATTGTTCTTGCTATTTCTGATTTGCCCATACCCAAATCACCATGCAAAGCAACAGTTACAGGTGCACGCAAAGTTTTTGCAAAATCACGCGCAAATTGTCTTGTTTCTTCCAGATTATTTAACATAAAAGTTTTTTCATTCATTTTATTCCACCATTAATAAATCATCTTCTAATTTATGAATTGCATCTCTGATTTCTGCAGCCTCTTCAAATTCGAGATTTTCTGCATGTTTATGCATTTCTTGTGTTAATTTCTTTATTTGTTTACGCAAAGATTCAGCATCCCAAACACCATCTTTATTATAAACAAATCTTTTAGCCTTATCTGTTTTTTCTTCTTTTTCTTTTACTTCATCAAATATAGATTTAATAATCGTTTTTGGAACAATACCATGTTCTGAATTATATTGCATCTGTTTTTCACGACGACGTGCACTTTCATCCAGCGCAGCACGCATAGAATCAGTAATTGTATCGCCATATAAAATTACACGACCGTTTGCGTTTCTGGCCGCACGACCAATAGTTTGAATTAAAGAACGTGTAGAACGTAAAAAACCTTCTTTATCTGCATCCATTATCGCAACTAATTCACATTCTGGAACATCCAAACCTTCCCTTAATAAATTAATTCCAACCAAAACATCATATTTACCAAGACGTAAATCACGTAATAAATCTATTCGTTCCAAAGTTTCTATATCAGAATGTAAATATCTTGCACGAACACCGTTTTCATTAAGATAATCAGTTAATTGTTCTGCCATTTTTTTTGTTAAAGTTGTAACAATAACACGACCTTTTGTCTTTTTTACTTCATATAATAAATCATCAACTTGATGTTCAGTCGGACGCACATTACACACAGGATCCAATAATCCGGTTGGTCTTATTAATTGTTCAGAAACGATACCATTAGATTGCTCTAATTCCCATTGTGCAGGTGTAGCTGAAACAAATATACTTTGTGGTCGCAATTCATCCCATTCTTCAAATGTTAAAGGTCTATTATCTACACACGAAGGCAATCTGAACCCATATTGAGACAAAGTTTCTTTACGAGCCCTGTCCCCACGTGCCATAGCTCCAATTTGCGGAACTGTTACATGACTTTCATCTACAAACAAAACCGCATTTTTTGGTAAATATTCAAACAAAGTTGGTGGCGGCTGTCCAGGTAAACGTCCCGTCAGGTATCTAGAATAATTTTCAATACCTCGACAAGTTCCTGTAGATTCCATCATTTCTATATCAAAATTTACACGTTCTCGTAATCTTTGTTCTTCGACATATTTCATATTGTCATGAAAATATTTTAATCTATCATCTAAATCTTGTCTGATATGTGTCAAAGCTTGTAACACTGATGGCATAGGTGTTGCATAATGAGTATTAGGATACACCACTATTCTGTCTAATTTATGTAATTTACCACCTGTCAAAGTATCTATTTCCCATATTTCATCTATTTCATCGCCAAAGAAAGATATTTTCCATGCCCTGTCTTGAGAATGAGATGGAAAAACATCTAAAGTATCACCACGTGCACGAAAATCACCACGTGCAAACCCCATTTCATTTCTTTTATATTGAATATCTACCAAGGAACGCATCACATCCTTTTCAGATATCTTATCACCAACATTTAAAACCAATTTCATTTCTGAATATTGTTCTGGAGATCCAATACCATAGATAGAAGACACAGAAGAAACAACAATAACATCTTTTTCTTCTAACATTGCACGAGTTGCACTGTGTCGCATACGATCCAATTGTTCATTTATAGAAGCATCTTTGTCTATATATGTATCAGTTGTTGGAACATATGCTTCCGGTTGATAATAATCATAAAAAGATACGAAATATTCCACATGATTATGAGGAAAGAAAGATTTCATTTCTGTATATAATTGAGCTGCCAATATTTTATTTGGTGCCATAATCATGGCTGGACGTGATAAATCACGAATAATATTTGCCATAGTAAATGTTTTTCCAGAACCCGTAACTCCCAATAAAACCTGAGATTTACGACCTTCATTAACACCAGCAACCAATTCAGATATAGCTGTTGGTTGGTCCCCCATAGGTTTATAGTCAGATTCCAAAGAAAAAACACTTTTATTTTTATTCATGTTATTTTTTTATTCACTTATATTAATATAATTCATTATAATAAAAATACAAGGAAAGAGAATATGTCTATCAAACCACGTTATAAACGCAGAATTTTATGGTCTTTAATATCAATTATTGGTATTACATGTGTCGGTATTTTTGTTGTTCCACCAATGGTAACATTAAATTATTTGAAACCAAAGATAGAAAAAGCCATATTAAAAGAAACCGGTATTCCTGCTAGAATAAATGGAGATATTCATTTCAGTCTGTTAGGCAAAGCAACAATTGTTGCACATGATATATCTTTGGAAAAAGGTTTTGTTTCTTCTTGTGAATTCAGTGTACCTTTTATGTCTGTATTTGATATAGAAAATGCAAATATATCTGGTGATATTTACGTAAATGGCGCATCTTTATCTGTTGAAAAAATATTACCTTTTTCAATGAATACAAATTTAATTGTAAAAAATTCTAAGATTAAATTTTTAAATAAAACCTATGAAATAATTAATGCAAATTTATCAAAAAAATCTGTTTCAGCCATAGTCAGAACAAATCAACATAAATACGAAATACAATCTGAAGATAATAATTTTACAATCAGAAATAAAAATAATGATTTAAATTTAACAGGGACTCTTTTCAATGACGGTGGTGCAACAGCTCATATCAGCATCATAGCACAAAATGTAAACAGATGGTTTGAATTTGAAACACCACGTATAAACGGTAAATTTCCAATAACCGCTGATATGTATTGGAACGGTAATTATGGTATAGAATTTACAAACATTAATGCAAATGGT
This sequence comes from Alphaproteobacteria bacterium, assembly GCA_017528045.1. Taxonomy (GTDB): domain Bacteria; phylum Pseudomonadota; class Alphaproteobacteria; order Rs-D84; family Rs-D84; genus Enterousia. Next base: position 88,512 of record JAFXPG010000010.1, read on the forward strand.
GTATCTGGTGAAGCAATTTTACAAGAAGATGGCTACAAAAAAATAAAATTGAAAAACAATCATGCTGATTATGATATGTCTTTTATATTAAAAGATATATCTGTTATTAAAAATGCCAGTTTTAATTTAGATTTTTACGGAAATATAAAATTTCTGGATAAAAAAATAAAACACTTGTATGTGGATATAGTTGGAAAAAAAGATAAAATCAATATCAAAGAAATTATTGCAGATGATTTGATTATAAAAAATGGTTATATTGATGATCAAGGCGCACATAATCTTGAAATACAATTACTAGAAAACGGGGTAAAAACGAAATGTTTATTTAATGGAACACCTGACAAATGGTCTTGTAACAATTTTGCTTATGGTAATAATATAATTGGCGAATTGTATATAGATAATCAAAATTTTAATATAAAAGTTTCTTCTAAATACAATCTTGATGATATAGATAAATTAGTTAATTCAGCACATCAAATTGCACCTAAAGGTAAAATAGAATTTACATTTGCAAACATGGCTGGGCTAATTAATGTAAAACCTAATGATTATATGGTTGAATATAAATTTGCAAATAATAAAAATTTAAATTGGGCAAAAATAGATTTATATTTTATTCCTGATTTTATGAAACAAGAAAAAGGTAATTTTATTTGGTCTGATAACAGTATTTATTTTGTTCCAGAATCAAAAAATTGGAATTTACAAATAACAAAAGATTCTTTTATCTTGGATGGAAACAATTTAAAAGATTGGATAAAGAACACAGAAATACAATCTATTGTTGATTTACCATATATTATGTCTGGAAATTATAAAAATAAAACCATATCAAATTTAAATATTCAAATACTAAATCAAATATTTAAAGGTTCTGCATCTGGTAATTCTGTTACATTAAAAACAGATTCTTTAAATCTAGATTCATTTTTATCAAAAGATTTTAAAAATAATTATGAACAATTATCATTTTTCATAAATCATCCATTGGTTATACCTTTTGAATTACCAATAAACATTTCTTTATCATCAGATTTATTAATATACAAAAATAATTCTTATAATAATTTTGTGTATTCTTCAAAGGCAAATTCTCAAACTTTTTCTATTACAGATTCTGATAAAGGAAACATTTTAGCTTCTATAAAAAAAGACAGAATTAATTACAATATAAATATCCAATTAAATAAATTTGTATGGCCAAATCTATTATTAAACAAACAAATGCCTTTGAATATATCAGACACAACAATCACAGCAGATATAAACTTACAAACGTATGGAAAAATTGCTCACGATATAACAGAAAATATCCAAGGAACATTTGATGCATCATTTGAAGGTGGGACATTATATGGTATCAGCACAGATAAATTTTATGCATCTGCTCAAAACATAACTTTATTAAATGTTGAAAACATATTATCAGAATCTTTAAAATCTGGTACCAGCAAAATAAAAAAATTACACATAGAAGGTGTTTATAATAACGGAGATATAAAAACAACAAAACCATTTGTATTATATCTTAAACATACAGATATCTTTGGTATATTTGATATAACAAATAATAAAATGTCCGCAAAATTAAATTTAATTTTAAGGGGGACTTCACCAGAACCAGAACCAATCGAATTAACAATAAATTCAAATAATAAACGAGAAGTATCCTTGTCAGATATGATGTTACATTTTGATCCTGAATATATGAAAACATTTATACAAAGTCATGATAAATTTTAAAAAAACACCGGTAAATACCGGTGTTTTTTTTTACAGCAATTTATTTAGTTCTTTTTTCTGACTTGAATATGAACTTCACGCAATTGTTGTTCTGTTACTTCACGTGGTGCACCCAACATTAAATCTTGACCACGTTGGTTTGTTGGGAATAAAACAACTTCACGTAAATTTGTTGTTCCCAAAATAATTGATACTAAACGATCAATACCAAAAGCACAACCACCGTGAGGAGGAGCACCATATTGGAAAGCTGCATACATTCCACCAAATTTTTCTTTTACAACTTCTGGTCCATACCCAGCTACTGCAAAAGCTTTTATCATGGTTTCTGGATTATAGTTACGTAATCCACCACTGCATATTTCCGCACCGTTTAAAACCATATCAAATTGGTTTGCTTTGATTTTCAAAGGATCGCCATCTAATTCACCTTTTGGCAAACTGAATGGATTATGACCAAAATCTATTGCACCAGTTTCTTCGTTTAATTCATACATTGGGAAATCTTCAATCCAACAGAATCTAAATTCATTTGGATTTATTAATCCCAAATCTTCACCTAATTTTATACGTAATTTACCAGCAGCTTTTGCAGCATTTTCTTCTTTATCACAAACAAAGAACAAAGATGAATTATCACCAGCAATTTCATGTAATCTAGACAAACGTTCTGCATCTAATTTTTTAGCCACAGGACCTTTTGCTTCTTCACCAAACACAACATAAGCTAAGCCACCTAATCCTAATTCCTTAGTTGCATAATCTGTTAATTTATCAAACCAAGAACGTGGTTTATCAGATGAATTTGGTGCAGGAATTGCACGAATCACAGAACCATTTTCAACTGCATTTGCAAATATTCCAAAATCAGATCCACGGAAAACATCACTTACATCATGAATAATGATAGGGTTACGTAAATCAGGTTTATCTGAACCATATTTCAACATTGCTTCATCAAAAGGAATATGTGGAATATCTTTTGCGATAATTGCATTTGGAACAAAAGTTCTGATAAGCTCAGGCATCAATTCATTACCAACTGCTTGAATATCTAATAAATCTACAAAAGACATCTCAATATCCAATTGATAAAATTCCAACAATCTGTCTGCACGTAAATCTTCGTCACGAAAACAAGGTGCTATTTGGAAATATCTATCAAATCCAGAAATTTGTATCAATTGTTTAAATTGTTGTGGCGCTTGTGGTAAAGCGTAAAACATTCCATGATGATTACGACTTGGAACAATATAATCACGTGCACCTTCTGGACTGGATACAGTCAAAATAGGTGTCTGGAATTCAGAAAATCCCATATCCCACATTTTATCACGTAAAAACTTCATAATACGGTTACGTGTTAAAATGTTGTTATGTAAACTGTCACGACGCAAATCAATATAACGATATTTCAAACGCAAATCTTCTGCGACAGTATCATCATCACCAAACACTTGGAAAGGTAATACATCAGCATTTGTTAAAACTTCCCAAGATTCAGATTTAATTTCAATGTGTCCAGTTGGGATTTTATCATTAATAGCTTCATTATCACGTGCGACAACTTTACCTGTTATTCTGATAACAGATTCTGGACGAACTTTTTCTAAATTTTCGTCTCCACCATCAAAAACACATTGTGTTATTCCATAATTATCACGCAAATCAACAAATAACAAAGATCCATGATCGCGTTTACGATGAACCCATCCAGACAGTGTGACTGTTTCACCAACGTTTTTTTCAGTCAATTCACCACAGGTATGCGTTCTGTATTTAGATTTTAAAGAAAGCATTTTACACCCTTTTATTTTGTTTCGGTGTCGTAAATAAAAACATTTTGAATACGGCACCAATTCAAATCTTAAAACACAGGGGCGCTAAGATTCTTACGCGCGGTGCCACCCTGCTTTTTTAACTCTTTAGATTTTATAAATACTCCACGGTTGTCAGTCGCATCAACATATTCTATAAAATCATCAGCAATCCAATGATATACCTAAAAAAAACAACTTGCAACTTGTTTGTTTTATATTTTCAAAACATCTTGCAAAATGTCATTATTTGCCATCGCAAAAATTTTTCTGGTTTGAAAATAATCATCTATGTCTTTGAAATCTTCGGTTTTCACTATACCACCGGCTTCTTCAACTATAAGAACAGCCGCCGAATAATCCCATGAACAAAGCTTAAATTCAAAGAAATATCCAATTCTGCCACACGCAAGATTACAAAGATCTAAAGCAGCAGATCCACAACGTCTTACATCAATAGAAGCTTTGAAACACTTTTTAGCATATTCAAAAACATTATCTATTTGGCTTAAATCTTCTACCCCTGTTCCAAATGTGACAAGACTATCAGCCAAACAATCTTTTGTTGTATGAATAGGCATTCCATTCAAAGTTGCGCCTTTACCTTTTTCAGCACAAAACAATTCATCCAAATATGGATTATAAATAACACCTAAGACTGGTTTGCCATCTTTTAACAACGCAACCGAAACACAGCTAAAATTAAAACTTTTTACAAAATTTGTTGTACCATCTATTGGGTCACAAACAAAACAATAACCTTCTTTATGAAAGTTATTTTCGCCTTCTTCCCCAAAAAAAGAAGCGGATGGCAAAATTTCTGTTAATTTTTGTTTCAGTACAGATTGTATTTGTAAATCATATTCGGTGACTAAATTTCTTCTGTCTTGATTTTTAAGCTCTACATGTTGTGCACAGGCATTTTTTATAATACATCCGCACTCTTTCACAACTTCTATTATCTTTTGCAACATTTTGAACTCCTTATAATCATAAAAATATCAAAATCATATATTGAAAGCAATCCATATTATAAAAACCGCTTGAAAAACAAGCGGTTTTAAAGTCTGGTGCCCTAAGCAAGAATCGGACTTGCGACTCGTCCTTACCAAGGACGTGTTTTACCACTAGACTATTAGGGCAACAGATTTTATTATACCTATCAACATTGAAAAATCAACTTAAATTATTCAGCGTAAAGAACGCAATATTTCTTTATTTTTATCAGAAACCCTATATGATTCCAATGCTTTTTGAATTGCGTGTTTACGTGTCCATTCATCTATTTTTCCGAAAGATAAATATGATAAAATTATCTCTGGTTGTTTTGCCATACCGGTTGCAAAATACCATGCTCGCATCATATTTATATAATATTCATCTGTTTTTATATTTGCGACCATATTTGCATATTCTGGTTTAAAATTATCACCCATGTAATATTGCATTAAATTTTTTATTGCGAAACGAACAGTATAAATATCTTTAGATTTAATCCATTCACAAATATATTTAAACAATAAATCTAAATTCTTTTTAAACACATGTGGCGACATCTGATCACAAGTTGCCCAATTATCAACATATGGAAAAAAGCGTTCTGTTTCTGTTATAACAAAATTAAAATCTTTAAATTCAGACAGGATAAAAGCATGTATTTGGTTTTCTTCAAAATATCTGTGTGGTAAATTTTTAATAAAAGAAAAAGCTTGTCCAGATTTAACCATTTCTTTGGCAAATTTACGTAATTGTGGTGTACGAATTCCTATAAACTTATCAGATTGTATATTTGGTATTAATTTTGAATTAAAATCTTTATACTCTTTATCTTGTAAAGCATACAAAGATTTATAAAACATATCTTTATCTGTGTTTTTCATTTTCTTTTATACATCTGGTCAAAGCATCTTTCCAATCAGGTATTTTTAATCCGAAAGTTTCTATTATTTTTGTTTTATCCAAAACAGAATACTTTGGACGCATTGCAGGTGTTGGATATTGAGAAGTTGGTATAGACTTAACCTTACATTCTAGTCCAGATTGTTGCATTATTTCACTTGCGAATTGTGCCCAAGAACATTGACCTTTGTTAGTAAAATGATAAATTCCTGCATTAAATTCATTTATTTGTGGAACAATTTCAACAATTGCAGATGCCAGATCCGCTGCATATGTAGGGGTTCCAAATTGATCACCAACAACATTTATTTCTGATTTTTCGCTGCCCAATCTTTGCATTGTTTTAAAGAAATTTTTTCCATATGGTGAAAACACCCACGATGTTCTTATAATCGCAGATTCATGTGAATATTTTAAAACTTCTTTTTCCCCCAGTAATTTTGTATATCCATAAACAGACAAAGGTTTAGGTGTATCTGTTATTTTATATGGTATATTAGAATCTCCATCAAAAACATAATCTGTTGATATATGAATCATTTTACGCCCTGTTTGTGCCAAAAATTTTGGACCATAAGTGTTAACTTTTACAGCTTCTAAAACTTCTGTTTCAGCCAAGTCTACCGCTGTATACGCAGCACAATTAATAATAAAATCTATGCTATATTTTTTAACAAAACGGTGAACCGCTTTTTCATTAGTAATATCTAAATCTTTTGAACCTGTTGCTATTGCATATGGTAATAACTTTGTTAATTCTGTTCCCAATTGACCATTCGCACCTGTAATTAAAATATTCATATTATTCCTTTTGATATTTAGGCTGAATATTAATACATATAAACATAAAATCAAATTTTTATTAAAAACGATAAAAATATTGCAAAGTCAAAAAAGTTTGATATAATGCTTTCTGCTGGCGGCGTAGCTCAGTGGTAGAGCAGAGGAATCATAATCCTTTGGTCAGGGGTCCGAATCCCTTCGCCGCTACCAAAATTTGGACCGGGTTTATCCCGGTTTTAATTTTGGTATAGTCGCAAGTGGATAAGGACCCTAGGTCCGACAACAAGTATATTTTACCGTATTAATCTCTGGTATTACCAAGATTTATATATTGTTTTTGTTCTGGCGATAATTTATACACACCTGCCCCAGGTACAGATATAATTTCAGACATTATTTGTTTATCAGAATCTGTTTGTATCATAATCGCAGCCGGTTCATCAACAGCATATCCAAACTTAGATTCTTTTATTAACATTCTTTTTATAACATCCTTGGAAGTTACTTCTTTATCTATTCCATATTCTGTTTTTTTATTCCAATGTGGGCAAAAATATCCTTTTACAAACCCAAGTGCACGTTTTGTTGTAAATGTGTTTTCTGTCCCATCAAAATCTTCATCTTCGTCATTATCGTAATATTCAAACCAAACACAACCACCCGCACTGTTACCAGACATAATTACACCATTGTCATAGGCTTCTTTTAATATTTTATCTGTTCCTGTTTCTTTTAATACTTTCATCAAACGTGTCACATTTCCACCACCAACATAGACAATATCTGCACCCATAACCATTTCACGAATTTTATCTTGGTTTGGTCTTTGTGATAAATCTGTCAAAATTAAATTTTTTGTAATGCAACCAAGTTTCTTTTCAAACACATCACAAACAGCAGGAAAATAACTAGGACTGTCATTACTGGCCGCACCAATAAAAACCAACACAGGATGTTCTTTGCCTGTTAATTCAACAATTTTTCTGTCTGCTTTTTCTGTTTCCCATGGTTTTTGTTCACGACGACCATCATCATGAATTTTAATTCTGCCCATTTCACCACCACCAATAGCAATTATAGTTTTTGTCATTGTGTTTACTCCTTTCATTTTGATTCTGCCGTTTGTATCTTGGAACGCAGTTCTGTTTCATTTGTTTTTATCCATTCAAATGAATTTTCCATAAAATCATAAATATCTTTTCGTTTCAGATACATTTTCTTCATAGTATCAAATATTAATTCACCATTTATTGTCATATCATAGAAATACGAATATGCAATATATTCTGGTTGCTTACCTAAATTCGCAATATCAGTATTATGATTTATTGTTTCTACAACAATCTCTGATAATAACCATTTAATATTTGGAAAATCATATTCTGACGGATTGTCTTTGAAATGTTTATTCCAAAAATAAAACCAAACAAAATGTGTTATTTCGTGTAAAGCCGTTGTTATCGCATATTGTGGGTCAAAATAATGATATATATCAAAACTGTGATTTTTCACATCCCTTGGACATATTGGATTTAACCCCACATAAGCAACCATATCATTCAAAATACCACCACAATCATTATCAAATGCGGAACTGTACGCAGAGTTCAATTGTTCTGCAATTTTGTTCCATTCTTCACTAAACATATTTATAGAATTATCTATGATAGGTTTTCTTCTTTCTGCCTGAACCTTCATTTGACCAGTAATATATTCAAATCGTTTTTCTTCTGGTAAAGATTTGGCATATTCATAATTCAAATCAGGATACGCCTTGAACAACTGCTTTTGCCACCAGACAGGTGTTCCATCTTTCTGGTGGAACAGGATAAAATCTAAATCGTTGTCAAAATCTTTCTGTTTCCAAATCAGTTGCATCAGCGTTCTCTTTTTATATAAATCAAAGAATCACATTGCCCCACACATTTTGCATAACTGGCCATCGGTAATGTTTCTTCTAGTTTATATCCATTGCGTTTAGCAATATTTTCAGAATGAATATTTCCGTTATCTATATCTAATTTTATTTTCTTGAAACCAAATTTAAATAATTCTTTCTCTAAACCAGATAAGGCTTCACTCATATAACCATTACCATTGACCGATTGTATCAACCAATAACCAATTTCACATCCATTATCTTTCACATCAAAGAAACGAATTCGTCCAATTAAATTATCATTATGGTAAATACCAAATAAAACACCTTCATTTTTAGATATTTGTTCATATCTGTGTTTTAATTTTTCAAGAACTTCTTCTGTTGTATGTAATTTACCAAAATGTCCTTGCCACGCTTCCAGATAATCACGATTTTGTTCGATTATATTCAACCCAATTTTAGCATTTTCCTGTGTTGGTAAAATAACACTCAAAACCAATCTTGGTGTTTTTATAATTTGCGGAAACTCTGTTAAATTTTTCATTGTGTCTATCTCTTTTCAATCTTTCTTTTGCCACGGAATTGTCCAATATCAAATCCACCGCCTGATTTAATTACATATTTGTATAATTTATCTAGGGCAGACATTTTATCTTTTGATTTAGCATTAAAGCATCCCTGCAATAAATTTATAAATTTCTTGTTTGGCAAATTATCCGCATGATATTTTTTTGCATATCCAGTATCCAATAACATTTTTTGTATTTTGGACATTGGATATTTTGGTAAACAGTTGAAATCACTGTATGCAGTAATCAATCTACCAACCAAAGCCCAATATACTAAATCTATCGGATAACCATCTTGTTTTAATGAAATCATATCATCATAATTGCACCACAGACCATATTTTGTAAAATCGTTTGTGTATTTAGAAAATGGTTTGATTTTCTTTTTCAAATCTCGCACTGATTGTTGACGAAGTTTTTTCATTATACCATGTTTATCGTGCAGTATAACACCATATGCAAACATATTCTGGTCAATCAAACTGTGCCTTTCAATACCTGATTGCATATAATCTTGAATTTTATATACAGGGTTTATTGTATATTCCATCAAAAAACCATCAACATAACAATTTGATTTTTCTTGCCACCCCATATCGTTTTTACCAACAATAACAACATCTATATCGGAAAATTTGTTCTGATTTCCAGCAGCATATGACCCACACAACAAAGCCCCTTCGAACCAGGGTTTGTTTATATATTGTTGCAGAAATTTATCAAGTGCCTTTTCCCACTTTTGCATAGTAAATCCTTTACGTTTTTTTTAATAAAATTTAAATCTTGTGCTTAAATTTTGCAAAACAGTTAGTATCACGAAAACGATTTTCATATTTTAAAAATCTATCTTGTTTTAAAATTGCTTCTAATTCATAACCTAATTTTTTTGCAACATTTACAGAATTTTTATTTAATACATCTGTATGAATAATAACTTTATTAAAACCATTTCTAAATAATTCTTGTTCCAGCATATGAACAGATTCCATCATAAAACCATTTCCACGATAATCATTTGCCAACCAATATCCTAATTCAACTTTCTTATTATTTTTATCAACAACAACAGCACCACACATACCAATAATCACATCATTTAAAACAATAGCATATTCATAAGCTTTGTCATTTTCCCAATTTTTATCTGATTGAATTAAAAACTTGTGTGTATCTTTTACAGATTTTGTATTATTTAACCATTGCATCCAAGGTAATAAAAAGCTCTTGTTTTTCATCAGCACTTCATACATCAATTTTGCATTATGCATAGATGGTTCCAAATGTATTAAATTTACCCTTGTACCTTTTAATATAATCTTCACAACAAACCCCTTGTTTTCAATAAATTATACCATAAAAATAGCATACTTACAATTTATGTGGTATCATAGCATCATGGAAAACAAAGGATATTTTTATGAACCGCAGCATTAAATTTAAATTAAAAAATGGTAAAATTGTCACTATCAGACGTTTAAAACCTGATGATTATGATGCTTTTGTAAAATATATGAACGAATTCAGAAATGGACCCAGTGCAAAATGGACTTGGCAGTATCCTGGTCGTCCATTACCACCAAAAGAAAAAGCTGAAAAAGATTGGAACAGCGAAAACAGTTTATTTATTGCGGCATTTGCTGGAAACAAAATTATAGGGATGGCAAATATAACAAAAAAAATGCCAGACCACCCATATTCTGGACGTGTTGCAACATCAGGAACATCAATATTGGAAAAATATACATCTAATGGTCTTGGGACTAAATTTAAACAAATCGTTGGCAAATGGGCATTAGAAAATAATGTTCACAAATTGCAAAGTGAAGTTCGGCATAAAAACAAACGTTCTTTGGGCAATCTGTTAAAACAAGGATATGAAATAGTTGGTATTTTACATGATACTGCTTTCATAGATGGTGAATGGCATCATGAATATATTTTAGAAAAGATTTTAGAAAAATAAAAAACACCGGCATTTGCCGGTATTTTTTAAGAATTTTTTCAAATTTAATTTTATATATAACATGTATAAAATTAATTTTATGAAAAGCATATATATTATATTTTTATTATTCCCAAATATTGTTTTTGCAAATGAAATTTTATTTCCAAAAACAGATCCTTTTATGGGTGAATATGAAAACCAAATTTCATTTGGTTTTGGTCAAGGTTTTGACACAGGTATTTTATTACCACCACCAGTCCGTCCAGTTCCTTTTTACATAACAACTATACAATATTCTCAACCAGATACTTTTTTCAGAATACCTGCACGTCGTTCTTTAAATTTGTCACAAACGATTGGAACAAATAAAAAAAATGGTTGGGATTGGCGTGATTATACAATACCCATTTTATATTTAACAGAAGATATTGCCATATTCAGATATAGACATTTATATATGGGCCTGGGTGCCGGAGCAGGCTTACAAGCAAAAGAAAATAAGAGATTAGGATCTAAATTATTATTTCAATTCAAAATAACATTTGGATACAATTTTAATAAATGTTGGGCCACAGAATTATTTATACAGCATTTTTCTAATGCAAATACAGCTGATGAAAATAATTCTTACGCTTTTTATGGATTGGGAATTACATATAATTTTTAAATTACCAATCAATTGGTGTTTCTTTATTTGAAATTAAATATTCATTAGCACGCGAAAAATGATGATTTCCAAAGAAACCACGATATGCAGATAAAGGTGAAGGATGAGCACTTTTTAAAATTAAGTTTTCTTGTTCATTAACAATACATGCTTTCTTTTGTGCAAAAGATCCCCATAACATATAAACAACATGTTTACGATTTTCTGAAACAGCTTTTATAACAGCATCTGTAAAAGTTTCCCAACCTTTACCACTATGAGATGCAGCCAAGTGTGCTTGTACAGTAAGTGTAGAATTTAATAACAAAACACCCTGCTTTGCCCAAGATGTTAAATCCCCATTTGTAATACTTTTATGTCCCAAATCAGATTCTATTTCTTTATAAATATTTTGTAATGAAGGTGGTAAATCAACACCGTTTTCTACAGAAAAACACAAACCATGTGCTTGACCTGGTTCATGGTAAGGATCTTGACCAATAATAACTACACGAACATTATTTAACGGACATAAATTGAACGCATTGAAAATATTTTTAGCTGCAGGATATATGGTTTTACCAGACATGTATTCAGAACGAACAAAATCAGTCAAACTTTTAAAATAATCTTTTTCAAACTCATCTTTTAAAACTTCTTTCCAAGATTGTTCTATTTTTACATCCATTATAAATCCTTTAAATCAATTAAATGATTTTGTAAACTTTTCCACAAAACCACATCAATATATCCTATTGGTAAATTTGTTTCTTGATGTAAATGTGTAAACATATCATCACATGCTTGTTTTATTTCAGCATCTAATTTACCATTATCTATCTTATCGTATAAAGCCGGATTTCCACTGTATACAACACCTAAACGTTGAATCCAAATATCATATTTAACAACATTTTCTCCCAAATTCCTTGCCAAATGGTTTGCTGTTATTTTTCCAATATGAGGTAATTTTTGTAAATAACTTAATTTGTCTTGCAAAGAATTACATTTATAAAAATTATCACAATAATTTTCTTTATTTTGCCAAATTTTAACAATCGCATTTATTTTATTTTTGTTGTTAAATATTTTTAATAAATCATCAACAGATGTGTTTGTTGGCAATACATCCATTATTATTTTATGAATTCTTTTCGCTGTTTTTTGTGAAAAACCACCAGCCAAAATCACATAAGAAACACTGCTGGCAAATTCAATTGGTGATAAACGTGGTGGATTAGATAAGATTTGTTTTATTTCATCAAAAGATTTATCATCACTGTCCAATCCCATTTTACGTAAATTGGAATCTAAATCATCAAACCAAGATTTAGAAAACATTTTATTCATTTGTTTTTTTAAAATTAGCCATAGCAGTATAAGTCAACGAATTATCTTCTGTTTTATCTAAAGATATAATCTTTTGCTTTATCTGTTCTTTTGCTTGATTAAAATCTTTTACTATATTTTGTTTTGTTGTTTGTGTCGAATAATGTTTTTGTAATTTTTTTTGCCGGATTAAATCATTCAACAAATTCTTGTTGTGTTTTATTTCGTAAAAATCAATCACAACATTATTCGACATTTTACCTTTGATTAAACATCTAAATTAGCATTCAAAGCATTTTCTACAATAAAATCACGACGAGGTTCTACCACATCACCCATTAACATAGAAATAACTTCATCTGCTTGAGATGCATCTGTAATTTTAACTTGGAACAAAGAACGATGATTTGGATCCATTGTTGTTTCCCATAATTGCTCAGCGTTCATTTCACCAAGACCTTTATATCTTTGGATTTTTAAACCATTCTTGGCATATTCAAAAGCTGTATTTAACAATGCAAAAGCCCCCCAAATTTTTTGAGATTTAGATTTAACTCGCAATACAGTTGGTTTTGCAAATGTTTCTATTAATTCATCACGACCAGACATACGTTGCCATGAACGAATTTCTGGACCATTGATTTTTTCACGTGGTAAAACATGTGTTTCTGTAACAGAACGCAAAGTGCGTGTAATTTTAATACCTTCTGTATCACTTGATATTTTCCAACCACGTTCAAATTCTAATTCTTCGTTATCCAACATATTTTCTGCAGCTGCAAAATTTTCTGCACTTTCGTTTTCAAATACTTTATTTAAAGCCAAAGCTTCTATGAAACGCAAAGGCATTATATGATTCAAAGCTTGCAAATTAGATTTCATATCGTCAACTAATTCTAACAAACGTTTAAAATCAGCCCCGGCCAATTGTTGTCCATCACTTGTTTCAATCATACCATCTGTTGCCAATTGATCCAACAAGTAATCATCCATTTCACGTTCGTTTTGAATATATATTTGTTGTTTACCACGTGTTACACCATATAAAGGTGGTTTTGCAACATAAATATATCCACGTTCAATGGCTTCTGGCATATGACGATAAAAGAATGTCATCAACAAAGTTTGAATATGTTGACCGTCGACATCCGCATCGGTCATGATAATAACTTTATGATAACGGAATTTTTCAATATCAAATTCGTCTTTACCAATACCTGCACCCAATGTTGTTATCAAAGCACCAATAGTATCAGATCCCAACATCTTATCAAAACGTACACGTTCAACATTTAAAATTTTTCCACGCAAAGGTAATATAGCTTGTGTTTTTCTGTCACGACCTTGCTTTGCTGTACCACCAGCAGAATCTCCTTCCACAATAAATAATTCACATTTTGAAGGATCACGTTCTGAACAGTTTGCTAATTTACCAGGTAAACTTCCCAATTCTGGACCAGTTTTTTTACGTGACAATTCGCGTGCCTTACGTGCAGCTTCACGTGCTGTTGCGGCTTCTACGATTTTATCAACAATACTTTTTGCAATAACAGGATTTTCTTCCAAATATTGATATAACAAATCATTTACTGTGTTTTCAACCAAAGGTCTTACTTCACTAGAAACCAATTTATCTTTTGTTTGAGAACCAAATTTAGGATCAGGAATCTTAACACTTACAATACTTGTTAAACCTTCACGAAAATCTTCACCAGATAAATTAATATCTTTTTTAAGATTTTGTTCTGAAATATATTTATTCAAAGCACGCGTTAACCCCGCCCTGAATCCCGCAAGATGTGTTCCACCATCCCTGTTTGGAATATTATTTGTAAAACACAAAGATGTTTCAGTATAAGCAGTTGTCCATTGTAAAACAATTTCAATATAAGAATCATCTATTGTTTTAATCATTTGAATTGGTTCTGCATTTAACAATTCTTTAGATTTATCCAAATATGTTGCAAAACCTTTTAAACCATCAGCAGAATGAAAACTGCGTTCAACTTTTTCAGAACCACGCAAATCCTCTAAAATAATACGAACATTTGCATTTAAATAAGATTGTTCACGTAACCAAACTTCTAATGTATCAAAATCAAATTTTGTTCCTGTAAAAGTGTCAGGTGATGGTAAGAAGGTAACTTCTGTTCCATGTTCATGACCACTTTCATTTTTAACAATTGTCAAATCTGATGTAGGAACCCCATCTTTAAAAGACATACGCGCTTCGTTTTCACCACGCCACACACGAACCTCTAACCAAGTAGACAAAGCATTAACAACAGAAACTCCCACACCGTGCAAACCACCAGATACTTTATACGCACCATTACCTTCATTATCAAATTTACCACCAGCGTGCAATTCACACATGATTAATTCCAGCGCACTGCGTCCTGTTTCATGGTTAATATCAAAAGGCATACCACGACCATTATCACGTATGGTTGTCGAACCATCAGCATTCAAAGATACATAAACAGTATCAGCATAACCGGCCATAGCTTCGTCAATAGAGTTATTAACAACTTCATAAATCATATGGTGTAAACCGTCCCCACCTTCTCCGACGTCACCAATATACATACCAGGTCTTTTTTTAACTGCTTCCAGACCTTTTAAAACTTTAATTGAATCACCAGTATATTCATTATTTACAGCCATTTAAAATTCCTTTCTTTTTGCTATGTAAAACATAGCAATTTATGATATAATTATCAAGTGAAAAGGTATACAAAACAGGAAAAATATGCCAACAGATTCAGTAAAAGAAGGCTTTTTTGCAACAAAAGAAGAAAGAGAGAATTTATTAAACATTGGTTCCTCTCATTCTCCTGTGCAAACATTTAAAAAATCTGATTATTTAACACCTGAAACTTTCGCAAAAAAATTTCGTTTTAACAAAGAGTTAGTCATAAGAACAATGAGAAAAATGGCCTTTCAAAATGCAAAATTTGTTATAAATGGGCATCTTTCTAATATCGTAAACATACTACCAGATGGTGAATTACTAGCACACCCAATGGCTTTAAACGAAATAAAAAAACAATTAATGAAACCAAAGGTAAAACAATGAAATTTAAATTACTTTATTATGGTGATATTTTAACAAACCCTAAAAAAAGGGCACAACATATTGCAGATATACGTATGCAATTTCACCCTCAGTTAAAGAAATTGGTTACTTTTAATCCATGGAATAATTTGACTAAATTTATGATGCCAGACGCCACAAAAAGCCCTATTATAACACGTCATATTGGTGGTATAGACTGGAACCCTATTATTACACCTAATTTAAAAATGATTGCAGAACTTGATATATTATTAATGCATCCTGAAATTGTTGGTGTTCCACATTCTGATATAGACAACCGAGTAAAAACTATTTTAGACGGGTTACGTTGTCCACAAAATGAACACGAAATCGGTGAAAATACACCACGTGATATTGGGCCTATATATACTCTATTAGACGATGATCATTTAGTAACAAGATTGACTGTTAATACTAGCCATTTATTATCAAAAGACATATTTCCAGAAAGTGAACATATCGGTCCAGATGCTGTATTTATGTTGATAGACGTAAATGTTCGTGTTACCGAAGGGACATTAGAAAATCTTCCTTTTATGGTTTAAATAAAATCAAATAATACAAAATACCGGCAAATGCCGGTATTTCTTTACATCAAAACAGACGTTATTTGCTCTTGCATTTGGAATGTTCCTAAAACAACCCAACCAATAACTACTGAAACCAATATAATACCTATGCTGTTCATAATATTAGATATACTTTCCATACGACGAACAGAATCTTCCATATAATCACGTGCTATCTGGTCTAAATTTTTATCAAAATCATTCATATCAGCATAAATTATTAAATCACCAATTATTTCATCATTTGGAAAATCTTTACCTGTTAATGCCAACGCATTACCTAAATTTTCACCATTTGCAATATGATGTAAAGTTTCTTCTAATATGTTTGATAAATATCTATTAGAAGTATCTGCCAATAAACGCATAGCATCTGGAATACTGACCCCAGCAGAAACCATAGCAGCCAAAGACATCAACCAACTTACAGATATTTGTAATTTATAAGTATTCCAAGGTGGCAACTTATCAAACAATGTTCGTAATTTTCCAGTCCATACTGGTAAAGAAGTCCATACTAATACAAAAATACCGATTATACCTACACTGAATACATACCAATATTTGTTTGCAAAATTTGATACCCAGATTAAAGAAGCTGCACTGCCACGCCAAACAACTTCACTGCCTGCTGCTTCTGCAAGTGGTGGTACAAGATACAAACCAACCATAACTATGATAACCACAGTTAAAACAAACAAAAACAATGGATACGCTATTGCAGACCACATAGCACGTTTAATACGATTTATTCCACCAACAACACGTGTTATATTTTCTAACGATATTAATAAACTTGATACATTTCCTGATGTTAACAATAAAGTTTCTTCATTTGGAACCCAACCACGTGTTGCTTCTGAAAAAGGCATACCTTGTTCTAAATTTTTTTGTATTTCACGCATAGCAATAGCAAAAGGTTCGTTTGGTTTACGACCACCTTTTGATTCTATCATTTCTATTCTGTTTAAAGCATCCATCAAAGTAAAATTGTTACGCAAAAGCGATGCTACTTTACGTGACACAGACATACGTTTATCCGTATCTGATTTAAAAACCATTTTTGCATAAAGCAATTCTAATTTATTCATTTATTAATACACCCAAGGTCTGTCCAATAATCCAACCCAACGTTCTAATTCATCAACCCCAATAACACCACGCAACATTAATTCTGTGGCCGCTTCTTTTAAAGTACGACCGTTCATTTTTTCCAACCAATATTTCATGGCATTTTCTGTTTCGCCAGCCAAAGCCAAACTTAAAAATTCACTGTTAGTAATGATAATTTCACCTGCTTTAACACGACCAATTGTTCCTGTACCTTTACAATGTTCACATCCAACACCACGAACATATGTTTGTTCTAATCCTAAATTACCAAAAGCTTCTTTGACACGATTATAAGCAGGATGATTATGTTTATCTTTTAATTTTTCACGACAATATGGACACAACTTTTTAAACAAACGCATAGATACCAGACCACGCATCATTGTTTCGTCTTTTAATTTAAAAGATTCCACCCCCATATCTAACAAACGAGTCAAAGCACCCATTGCAGAATTAGCGTGTAAAGTTGTCCAAACATTATGACCAGACAAAGCACCTTTGACTGTCAATTGTGCAGCAGACAAAGTTCTTATTTCCCCAACCATTAAAGTATCAGGGTCGCTTCTTAAAGCAGCCGCCAAAGCTTCTGTAAATTTTTCTTCACGTTGTTCTTCATTTACAGCGTTAACAACTGGCATTTGATGTGCACCAAATATCTTTTGTTCTGCAGGATCTTCCACAGTTATAAGATTTATTTCATATCTGCGTTCTTTTAACATCAATGCCATATTACGAACTAATGTTGTAGATTTACCAGAAGATGTAGGTCCAGCAACAACAACTAAACCAGTTGGTGCAGAACGTAATCTTAACAATAATTTTTGTTCATATTCATTGAATTCTTGTTCTGTTTTTATACCTTCACTTGGATTATCATATAACAAACGCATAACAACATATTGAGAACCAAAAGCAATTGGATTAAATTGCATTCTGATACCCAAAACACCGTTTGGTAAATATAAATCTTTTGTTCCACGTAATGGTGTGCGTCCGTCTTTTAAGGCTGTTTGATATTCATTTTGTGCATAACTGGAATTAGAAATATCAGATGAAGCAAATGCGGCGCGAACAAAAGATTCACCCCATTGCGAATTATATTCTAATACAGGTTGCATACTGCCATCTATACGAAAATATACTGTTGTTTGATCTGCTACCTCTATATGAATATCAGAAACTTTTTGAGATGCAGCACGTGCAATAATATCAACAAAATCTTTCTGCATCTGGTTGTCATAATCTAATTTAGAATGAACGTTTGCACCCAATCTTTCGTCATTATATTTATATATATTAGATATCAATCCTAAATCAGAATAATAAGGTTCTTTGACATTTATATTATTTTGTTTCAGCAAATCCATAAAAGCAATAACACGACCATCATATTTATGTGTTCGCGAAACAATAATTTCACCACCAGAAAAATAAGCAATCAAACTTTGTGTATCTTTAGGCAAAGCAAATCTGCCCGCAGATGCAGTCAACAGCCTGTTTTTATTAGCAAACAAATAATCTATGATATCCTTGCTGTTAGAATTTTCTAAACCAACAGGTACAGATAAATTATTTTTTTCAAAATTGTTTTCTGATTCTGCCATATTATTTTCCAATATTTAACGTTACAGTTTCTCCATCTTTTTCAAAAACAATTCCTTCATTTAAAGAAATAGATTTAACAACATAACCATCAACATTTTTGCCAACCGCAATTCTTTTGTTTTGACCAGTTGATACTTCTTCTATTGTTGCTTGTAATTCATTACCAACACCAATTACATTAACTAACTTATAAGAATCATAAATCGGACCAGACTGTTTTTTCGATACTTTTTCAACAGGTTTTTCTTCTGGTTCTTCATCTAATTGTTCACGTTGACGCTTTATTTGTTCACTTTGCGCTTCCAATTGAGCTTTTGCAACTTCTAATTCTTGTTGTTGTTGTTCTGCACGACCAGACAAAGTATCCAATTCCATTTGTAATTTTATTTTTTCAGCATTCAATCTTTCCAATTCCAAATCTAATTGAGCACGTTCTTTTTCTAGTTGCATAACAACTTTTTCTTGTTCAAGATTTGTTATTTTTTCAAACAAAGAACCAGACATTTCATAATTATTTATTGCATCAGCAGATATTTCATCAGCTTGCATCACCTCAACAGGTTCTGTTTCTTCAACAAATTCTTCTGCAAAATCTTCTTCTAGAAAATCTTCTTCACAATAAGCATTGACATTCAAACCCAAAGTCAATATTCCAATGAATAAAATTTTATTTATAATTTTAAACATCCTTTTCACCTTTATTTTGTGTAAATTATTATTTCATAATTCCATGTTCTGGTGTTTGCACGCCAATTAGCAGCCGTCATATAAACACCTTCAAACCCGTTGAATATTTGCATAAATTCATAAGGAATTAATTTAGAAGAAACACTTAATTCAATAACATTTATTTCTTCTGTATCAACCCCATTTGTCAAAGTATCAGTTACACCTTGCATTTCTGGAACAACATTCATTTTTTGAAACAAAGTTGATATTTCACGCATAACCGTTTCTTGATCACGTTCTTCCAAAGAAGCATTTGTTGGTAAAGACGGCATTTTTGCACGAACCAAAATTTCTTTATCAGACGTTTGTTGTACCAAAGCCCCAGGCATTAATTGACCACCAATTTCATAAAAATCATTTAAAGTTCCAAAATCACGTGTGAATGTAGCAGTAACATAATCACCATCACATTTTGCATAAGTTTGATTCCATCCAGAAATCGGCTGCATTACAAAACCAATTGCTTTATAACATAAATTTGCACGTTCTATTGTATTTGGTAAATTATCATAAGGATGAACAATAGGTTTTATTTCTTTTTTTACAATATTATACTGTTTATCCAATTCTTTATTTTTTAATTCAATTTGTCTTTTATACTCTTTTGCTAATTCTGGATCTAATTTATGTTCTTTTTTTGAAATCATTTCATTTATAGGTGAATGAAACATATAAAAACCAAATAAAGCAAAAACTATTACAAAGAACACAGATGGCAACAAAGATTTAATTATACTGATATTACGTAAACGCCCAGAAACATTAGAAGAAATAATATCAGATAAAAATTTTTCTTGTGATTTTGGCATTCCCCATTGTACTGGTGCAAACAAAGCACCCCAATCAGGAATATTTGATAATTCAACATATAAATTACGTGCTTGTGATTCTGTTTCTAATAAAATATCACGAATAATTATACCATTTCTTACAGCAATTAAATAATAATGATCATCTGTTTTAAAAACACCCAAAAATGAAGAAAATTCAGATAAAGAATTTAATACTTCCACCGCAGCACTTGGCATACCAAAACGAATACCTGTTTTAGAATTTCCAAGTCCAACCATAGATTTATAATCTATGAACAAATTATATTTTTGTTTTAAATTTTTAACCAGATTTTTTACATAATTATACGAAGCATTACCAACACCCACAGGTTGCCAAAATAGACCTGTTGCATATTTTTTGCGATTAACAGTTATTGTTTGTTTTATCAATTCTCTCTCTTATATGCCCATTATACAAAAACAGATAAAAAAAATAAAGCCTAAATTTACATATAAAAAGTCGTATTTCTACGACTTTTTATCATTTTTGGCAATTATAAACTTTTGTTTTGAATTTATATGTTTCTTTTGGTCCAAATATTGCTTCTGGATTTTCTACAGTATCTTGTTGAACTATATAATAAGAATCACCTATTAAACGTTGTTCCAATATTCTTTTTTCCAAAAAAACATATGCATCTTCAACTTTATAATCTGTAACAGAAGTATCTATTGTGTATAAAAATTCACAATTTTTTGGTTCTTCATTTAACTTTACCAAACCTGTTTCTGAATCAGTTGTTGTTGCACACGCACTTAAAGCCAAAATTAAACAAAATAAAAATTTTTTCATTTATTTCCCCTTTTCTTCTATAATTTCATAATTAGATTTATCACTGAATAATTTACGTAAAACTAAGTTATTTAAAGCATGTGACCCCTTTACAGATTCCAGATGCCCATAAATAAAACCGGAACTGGTAAACATATCACCCACAGCATCAATTATTTTATGACGAACAAATTCATCTGGATAATATAATTTATTCAAAGTACCATCACCGGCAGCATTTAAAGCAATCACATTATTTTCATTTGCACCACGTCCCATACCGTGTGCTTTTAAATATTCCCATTCAGAATATTTTCCAAAAGTTCTAGATTTAGAAATATTTTTAATAAAATCATTTATTGATTTTTTACTGCCATCTAAAAAACAAGAATAAGACTGGCTTCCTATAATTTTATCAGGATATACCAAAGTAGCATCTATTTTTAAACCACCATTATTTGGTGATAATTTTACATATCCGTTACCTTTACGAAAAAGTGTATGATTCAAAATTATAGTTTTTATTCTTTTAAAGAAAGGCATTTGCTTAACCAATTCATTACGATGTGCAACAACAGTCTTTTTAACAATAATTTTTTTCATATTGCTTTTTCCAGAAACATTTTTTTCAAAAGCTTTATAAAATTCATAAGCACTGCCATCCAGTATTGGTGTTTCTTTATCGTCTATTTCAATAACAGCAGAATCTATACCTGATAAAAACAAAGCGGCCATTAAGTGTTCAATTGTCTGAACATGGGCACCAGACGTTTTTCCGATTGTCGTATTTCGCATCAAAGTTTCACCAACATTATCATAAGTTGCTGGAATTAAATCACTGTTTTTTATATCAGATCTTTTAAAGAAAATACCATATTTCTTAGAAGGTTTTACAACCATATTCACAGGCAACCCAGAATGAATACCAACCCCAGATATCTTAATTTTTTTTGTAACCGATTTCATCTACCTTTCCTTTTATCCAATCATAAAACCCATTTTCTATTTCAGTTTTTAATTGCGAAAATCTTACTTGATGTTTTGCCCAATCCGGTAATCTGACCCAATCTTTTTCAGTGGTTAACAACTTTGCATTTTTTTCATCAGCAATTTTTATTAAATTTTTTATATCATTATCTGTATATTGATAATGATCCGGAAAAGATATTTTTTCCACAACATTTGCCGGCACAGCATTAAAAAATTTATCTGGATAACCAATACCAGCAAAAACAACAACAGATTCATTTTTTCCATAAGGACATATTTCTTGATTATAAGCATTAAATATTGGGATGTTTGTTGGTAAATTAAAATTTTTAACAACATTTTTTCTTTTAATAACAATTATTGCATCAGCCCTGGATATAGCAGAAACAGGTTCGCGTAATGGTCCTGCAGGCAAAAGAAAACCATTACCAAAACCAATACTTTCATCAAAAACCAACACAGAAATATCTTTTTTAATAGAAGAATTTTGAAAACCATCGTCCATAATTATTGGTGTTTTTGATTCTTGTTTATTCAGCAAAATCAAATTACTTTTTCTGTCGCCAACATGAACCAAAATACCATCATTGGACAACATTTTTGCTTCATCTCCAATATTTCCTGTTTGAACAGATTTTTTATATCCACGCATAACAACCGGAACATCAAAAAATTTAGCAACTTGTCTTACTATTGGTGTTTTACCAACACCACCAGATAAAATATTTCCAAAACATATTATTGGTCGATTTGAAGAATATTCTTTATATTTTCTTATATTAAAAACCATTTTACTGGCAATATAATAGAAACCAGAAAAAGGGTATAAAAATACCGATAAAGCGTTTCTTTTCAAAAACCATTTTGGTGTTTTCATTTAATCTTCCGCTATTAAATCTTGTTCAACTTTAAAACTGGTAAATTTTTTATCCAGGTTATAAGCTTGTTTTACCATAATATCTTCTAAAGATTTTCTGATTTTTTCAAAATCTTCCAATTTTGTTTTTTTATCTATGAATATAGGTTTTCCAACTTCACCTGCAATTACAGAAAAAGGCTTTGCAATTAAATATCTGTCCCAACGATTTTGAAACCAAGGACGTGAACAAGAATAGCAAACAGGTATAATTGGTGCCCCAGTCATTTTTGCAAAATACAAAGCCCCATCATGAAAACGCATAGACGGACCATTTGGACCATCTGGTGATAAAGCTAAACAGAATTTACCTTTATTTAAAACATTTACGCCTTTTTTTAACACCGAAACTCCACCACTGGCCGAAGAACCATAAATTGTACGCAAACCAAACAATTTTTCCATTTTTGCAATTGCACGACCATCTTTTCTTTTATCTGCAATAATATAACCACGAACACGCGCCAAAGATATAACAGGTGACAACATCATTGTTCTGCCATGCCAAAAAACAAAAATTGCCGGTTTTCTGCCATATTTATATAAAGTTTCAAGACCTGTCATCTCTTTTTTAGATGTAAAATAAACAAACCAAATTAAAACATAATAAATAATAGCCAAAAACCATTGAACAACACCCCACCCGTAAAGAGTACGGAAAAATTTTCTGATTCTTTTTTTGACTGATTTTTTCATATAAAAAACCTTTGGTAAAATCATAGCAATAAAAAAAATACAATGCAAGACCCAACAAAAAAACACATAAAATCAAAGAAATGTGATAAAAAACATTATCTAATAAACATTGCTATGTTGGTTCTGGTTTATTATTAAATATTCATTTATAGCTTCTACTATTTTATCAGATGTTTCCGGAGAAAGAAAATAAGTCACATAGTCACCACCCATAAAATGGTTTATTTTTCTAGCATTTTCTTTTGTGTGTTTTAATTCTTCGTCTTTGCCATCTTTTTCATATTGAAAATCAAAATCGCGCGCTTTACGTCTTTCTTGTAAATTTAAAAAGAATTGTATTTCTTGTGGTGAAAATCCGTATTCTGCACCAGCTATAAAATCTATACTTCTGTGATTTTTTATATTTTGCAATTCAGGATTCATTTCTTTGATTAAATCTGCCAATTCATAAAGTTGTTCTTGTGCCTCTATAAACAAAGATTTTAATTTTTCAACATCTGATATTGCCAAACAAATACAAAAGCCAAAAAAGACAGAAAGGTCTGTTTTATTATTATAATACATTTCATTAAATAAAAAATTTTTCAACGATTGTTGTTTATGCACACCAGATATAGGATTATCAAGATATCGTATGTAAATATTACAAAAACCGGTTAATATATCCTGATCATGAAAATCACGATTGCTTAAACCACCTGGAAATTTATATTCATAATATAATTTTTGTGGCAAAACAATCCCGTGATTTATCAAAGCTTTTTCTAATTTTTGTGCAGACGAATACCAAATAGGGTTGACGTTTTTAATATATTTAAACAAATATTTTTTTGTTAAAAATTCGGTTCCAGATTTAAATTGTCTAATTTTGTCTTTCATTATACACAGTATACCTTTCAATATGAAATTATATCATAAAAACATAAAAAATACAATGTATGTTCAAGAAAAAATAAGATTAAATGCGTTTTTTATTTGACACTAACAAATAAAGATATATAATAAGTCTGCTTATCGCAGGGTAGAGCAGTCTGGTAGCTCGTCAGGCTCATAACCTGAAGGTCGGTGGTTCAAATCCATCCCCTGCAACCAAGATTTACAAAATCGCCAATAAGGGCGGTTTTTCTTAGATTACCAATACCAACAAAAAGTTCGAAAGTTAAAATTAAAAAAGTGGCAAAAAAATCGCCACTTTTTAACCAATTAGTGATTATATTTATCTGCAACCAATGAAAGCCCAATTAATATCTTTACCTGCGTCACCATCAACAGGTTCTGCAATCATTGTACGAATAGTAAAATCTTCTTTACATGTTCCTGGATCATCAAAAGATACTTCTGTATAAACATGTTCTTTATCTGCATATAATTCAGACAAATTCAAATGACCACCTGCTCTAAATTTACCGTTTGGTTTTAATTGTTTTACTTTTTGTGCCCATTCTTGGCCTGCAGGACATTTATAAACTAAATGAAAATCTGTTGTTTCTATTCTTTCACAACCACCAAATATGGAATCATATTTGCTGTAATCTTGACCGCAAGCAGCCAATGCAAAAACTGGTAAAATTAAAAATAATTTTTTCATAAATACTCCTTTCTTTGACATGGTATATTTTAACACCTTATTACAATTAACGCAATGTTTAAGCATAAAAAAACACACCAAACGGTGTGTTTTTTAAATTAATATTTATTAACAAATTTCTGCATCACCAAAACCAAACTGTGTTAAAGAATTTTCTTTGGCTTGGACACAAATATATTGCATTTCGGTTTTGCCTGTATTTGCCATTGCACGTTTTGCACCAGTTGCAACACGAACAGCTGTTCCTGGTTTTATTTCTATTGTTTCATCATCAACCGTAAAAGTTCCTTGTCCAGATAAAAATATATAAATTTCTTCATTTTGTTTATGAACATGATTAAAAGGAGATGTCGCACCAGCAGGCATAACACTGACAGATATTTCCGCACTGGTTAAAGATAAAACATCATGCAAAAAAGCTTTTCCGTGTTCCATTTTTGCAACATCTGCCAAAGTTCCAAAATTAGTTGATGAATATTTTTTCATATTAATTCTCCTTGTGTTGTTTTACGACATAAATTATATTATATAAAATAAATTATGTAAAGTAGGCATATTTTTGTAATATAGTATAAAAAAAGTAACTATTGTATAAAAAAAGGAAATTTTTATGAAAAAAAATTTACCAGAATGTCCTGTTGCGACATTTTTAACACTTGTCGGGAATAAATGGAAAATTTTAATAATACGTGATTTGTTATCTGGAACAAAAAGATTCAAAGAATTGCAACGCAGTATTGGTTGCAGTCAAAAAGTTTTAACAGATAATTTACGTGAATTAGAAAAAAATGGTCTAATATCACGAAAAGTTTATGCAGAAGTACCACCACGTGTAGAATATAGCATGACAAAAACAGGTAATTCAATATCACCTGTTTTAGATTCTATTGCTAAATGGGGAACAGAATACAAAAAAAGATAAAACAAAATTATTGTTTTGATATGTTTATCTTTGATTCTTGATAACGCCCTAAAACATAATTTCCCAAAGGCATTGCTATTAATACTTGTAAAAACAAAGCAAATAAATAATTACGTGGCAAAGCTGTAATATAAATAAAAGGTAAAGTAACTATCCATTTTTCAATACTTAAAACATTAAATATCCATAAATTACATAAAATTTCATATATTCACCCCTGTTTTTTTAAGCGGCAAACATATTAAATTAAAAAATTTTTTTGAATCAAGTTTTTAATTTCTTCCAGATTCATCAGATGGGGTTATAAAAATATCTCTATCTATACCTAAATGCTTTTTTGATTCACGCAAAGCCATTAATTTTTCTATTTCTTCTTTTGCTTTTCTTAATATATCCATTCTTGAAATTTCTGGTTCTGTACCGATATATTCAATTCTTATATTACTTTGTGTTTTTGAAAAACCTTCTGACAAAGTTTTAAACCAACCTGGACGTAATATTTTCAGTTTATTTAATATAACCTTTGTACGAATAGTTCTCATTACTGTTTTATTAATTATTCCAGAATTTATCAAAGCAATTATTATATTTTGTAAATCTTTTTCTGTTAAAACTTTACGTTCTTGAATAATTTTTCCATCTTCATCTTTTATTTCTTTTTGATATTCAATTATATCTGATAAAGCAATCAAACCACGCTGAACACCATCTATATAAGCCGTATCAAAACCATATTTTTTACCCATAGAATCTAGTTGTTGAACATTAGAATTTAAAACATCTGATATATCTTTTCCGTTTCTTGCTTCACGAATTAATTCATAAAACAAATGTCCTAACATTATTTTATCTTTTATCCCTGGTTTGTTGCTCATTTGTGCACCGGTATCAAAAATACCTATACAAAAATCACGAAAATCTTTGTTATAAAAATTCTGTTGTCCCATATGTCTGTCTGTATCCCAAGTAGCACCAGATAATAATATAGCCAATTCTAGCGCAACATAACCAACAGCCATATCATGCTTATCTTCTTCATCTATTGCATCTGAGATTAAAGATTCACCTTGGGCCATTTCCATAATTTTATAAGCATTATTTTTGCCTTCATCTGCACCATACCCAATCCATCTTTCAACATACGGTGAATAATCTGCATTTGTGGTATGAACTGTTAAATTTTCATAAATTTTAACAGCCCTGCAATATTTATCATAATCTTGCTGGACATCTATTTCAGATTCACAAGATAATTTTGCTTGCGTTACAATATTTTTTAAAACTTCAAATTTCTTATCTTTTTTTGCCATATCATTAATAGAACGTGAAATCATATCAATACCACCAGACATTAATTCACGTGTATATGGACGCATTAAAGCTATTACACAATCTTGATTATCATATTTAACATGTACAGAAACATAAATAGATCCGCCACCAAGAATTTTACCGACATATGATATTTTATTAAATTCTGATTCAGGTAACGATGTCTTAAACATTTCATACAGTTCGTCTCTGGTCGGCAAATTAGCTTTTTCTCGTAAAGTTGCTAATTCTTTTCTGATATCAGAATCTAAAGTTGGCAAATAAGATAATAATTGTCCAAATTTAACAAATGCCCCTCCTTTTGTTTGGAAAAACATTTTTAAACCACGTCCAACCTGCTGTCCATTCGATATACTTGAATTATCTTCATTTTGACCAGAAGATAACAAAGCAGACAAAATCAAATTTTTTTCATAATCTTGCAAATTATTATATACAGATTCCAACACAATGAACGCATCTTTATAGTATTCAGAATCATCATTAAAATAAGTATTTATTACCAACTCTAATTTTGTTTTATCATTCGTTGTATAAGCATCTAGCAATTTATTCATGACATATGCTCGTATTGGTAAATCTGCACTCCAAAAATTTTCATGAATCATTGTCAAAGATTGCTTGTTTATAACATTATCTACTTTTGATTCTGTATTTTCTAAAACACTTTCTAAAAATATTTTTACGGATTCATCCGTCAACTTTTTATTCAAAAAACGTATAGTTTTTAAAGCTTTTTGTGGTGTTTGTGCTAATTTTGAAAAAGCGGCTTCTGCACCACGACCATAATAATCATAATCGTTTATTTTTTCTGAATTTACACGTAATTTTCCACCACTGGCAAATAATTTTGCAGCTTTTTCTTGTGCAATAACATTATCAGAAATTTTATTTAATACGCTTTGAGCTATCATTTGTGAAAACAAACGTTTATCTATATAAACATTTCGTTTATTTAAAACTTTTTCAACCTGTGTTATGTGTTCTACACATGTTTTTACACGTTCAAGATAGTTATCAGAACCATCATCTCGACCTAAAATTTTGGTCCAATATTTTGCATAAAAATCTATTAATTTTTCACGCTCGTTTGCAAAATCTAAATCTCTGTCAGCTAAAAATCCATATTCAGTAACAGGGTGTCTTGCTAACAAAGGTTCTACTATTTTATTAACAACAAATTCCTGGTTATCATTTTGTATTGTTTCGTTTACTATTGTTCTTATTAACGAGTTTTTATTTGCTATTTTTTCAGAAAACAATTTATTTGTATCCATAAATTCATACAAAGTTATTTTATCCATCAAAGAAAGATTTGAAAAATTAATATATGTTCCAAATATATCTTGTATTTCTGTATAAACATATTCGTTTTTTTCTGTATATGTTGGTTTAAAATATTTAAACAAATCTATTGGATTACATTTATAACCATTTTTTAAATATTCAGCCCACAAAATAAACATTAATTTGTAATATTCTGCACTTGGATATTCTTTTCTGTTGTTTTGACAAAGCAATAATGATTGTTCCAGTTCTTTTTGATTTTTCGGCATATTCATTATGCCGATTGTTCTCATCATAGTTGATATTATTTCAGATGGTCTGTTTTCTAATAATTCGGATTTTACTTTTTCTGCTAAAAAAACTGGTAAATCAACAACAACACGACTATTTTTAATTGCATGTTTTATTACTTCTTGATTAAAATCTTCTTTATATTTTTCAGTTTTTTTATGAGCATCTCTAAGTTTATCCCTGAAAATCATTTTATCTGCCAAATTACCTTCTATAAAATGACTTTCGAATATAGTTGTTGGGTGTACATATGTTTCAATAAGTTCTTGATATTTAGTTCGTCCATAATATTCGTCATCTTTTGATATATCATCCGCTTCTTTTAACAAAGATTGCATAATAAATTCATTGAACTTACTGTAATTAGCAGGATTTAATGTTACACGTATTCTTTCCAATATATAATTTAAACTTTTAGTATATAATCTTTCTGGTTCATATTGGATTTCTGGACTTGTAAGAATAAATTCTTTATAAAAAGATGTTTGTTTTATTTTTTCATAAAAATCAAAAAAAGCATCATAACTTATACCATATTTTTCCATCTTTTCTTCTAAATTGGATTTTGCCCCTATATATATATATTTAGAAGCTTTATAAATAGAAAAATTATGTTGTAATTCATATTCTAATTTTTTTTCTTCTGCTATATTTGCATATAAATCTACATATTTACTTCTTGAAATTTCACCTTTGTAATAACTGACTGTTAATTCAATCAATTGCAATATTACTTCAAAGAAGTCTATATTTTTTTGTATTTCTTTTTCAATTTCTAATTTTTCTTTGTCTTTATACAAAAGATGTGCTTCTTCACCATAAGCGGTAACTATCTTGTTTTCATCCAGAAAATAATCTTCTGATTTAAAATTTACAATTTTTGAATAATGTGCTTTAGCAGCATATTCAGTTTGAAAACAATATTCAAAAATATAATCTATATTATGAACCTTATATGATTTTAATTGATCCCAAGGCAACATTTTTCCAATATTATCCTTACCCAAAGGTTCAACTTTTATTTCTGGCCAATTAACATCTTTAACAAAATAAACAGTCCATAATAAAGATGCTATTTTATTTGCATATTCTGTTGCTTTCTCTTTATCATAACAATATTTAATAAGATTTTTTATATTTTCATATTGTTCTTTAAAAGGACCAAACATTTCAAGCTTAAAATGCCTTAACAATTCATCAAGATGTATTGAATATTTATCTCGCAAAGCTAAAAATATATCTTGTAAAACAACTGTTTCTTCTTCTGATTTTACAGAATAGTTATATTCATATAATTTTTTAACTAAATCTTTTATTCTGACTTCATGCTCTTGATCAAACCATTCTGGATGAGTTTTTATACATTCAAGAAAAAATTTTAAAACTTCCAGTCTGTTTAAATTTAAAACATATTTTTGACCAAATTTTTTCTTTAATTCTTTATCCAGAAAAGTATCATAACCGTCTTCTTTGTAAATTTGTTCTAATTCTTTTTGAAAATTCAACCAATCTGTATCTGGCTTATCGTTTGTTATATCTGGAAAATCACCTTGTTCAGAAGCGATTTTAGTCATATAGGCTTTAACATCTTCTATACGTTGATATGAACTGCCATGAACATTAAAAGTTACTTCAGAATTAGAAAAATTACCAAATATTTTTTTCTGTGCCACAGTCACATATCTTGGGTTATAACCCGCATTTATCATCATATCTACACTGTGAATATCCGCAGAACGTTCTTGAATAATAGTATTATCCCCCCCTATTAAATCAGCCCAAATAACATGTCCACATTCATGAGCTATAATGGCGGCAAATTCTTCAATTCTTGTTAATTTTTGTATTAACCCATACGATACAGCAATTACTGTTTTGCCATCTACTTTTTTTTGTGATTTAAAAGCGTTGGCTTGTGTATCATCATACCCCAAGAAATAAAAATCATCCAAATTTATATCAGTGCCTTGGAATAATCTGGCAAAAACTTCTTTTATCTTGGCACTTATTTTTGACTGCATTCTGCTGTTGATATCATAAAAACGAAAACCTTCAAAAAATTTCTGATCAGAAAAATTTACCTGTGCCATTTAATAACCCCGTTGTTGCTGTAATTATAACACAAAACGCATATTTTACACAGGGTTTTCTTATAACATTGATTTTTTGATAATTTTGTGGTATAATATCACCATGCGGTTGGAATAAATCCAATCGTTTTTTATTTGCCGGGTTTTCCCGGCTTTTTTTTGTATACCAAGGAGATCTCTATGTCAAAACAAATACAAATACGTCGCGGAAGTGCGGCTGAAAACGATGCTTTTACCGGGGCAGTCGGTGAAATAACAATGGACACCACAAATAATACATTGCGTGTGCATGACGGCACAACCGCCGGCGGAATAAAATTGGCTAAACAAAACGAAATACCGGCACCATATACAATGCCATCAAATTATGATTTTGTGGTTGAATATCAAGAACCCACAGCCGCAAACAATTACACATGGTACCGTAAATATAAAAGCGGTTGGGTAGAACAAGGGGGTACATGGACAGGAAATATAGTTTGTGCAGAAGGCATGGAAGTTTACCAAACAGTTAATTTACCAGTAAATATGTTAAATACAAAATACTATGCCTCTTCATCTGTTATAGAATTACATATGTTATCAATGGGTATAACCAAGAATATAAATCAAATACTTTTTCGTTTTGGTGCATACAAAATAAGCAGAACATTATCAGAATTCACATGGTATGTTTGTGGCAAATCAGCATAAAAAAATCGGGTGATATACCCGATTTATTATTTTATGATTAAAAATAAAATATTTAATAACATTAAACAGGTAACAAATATTAAAATAATATTTGAATATTTTTTGTTTTTTAATTTCATTTTTTTATAATACTTGTACATCTGTATTTCTAAATTATTTGATAAAATATTATTGTTTTCTTTTAAACCAAAAATATCTTTCTTTAATTCTTCAATTTTGTTATTTGAAGTTTCCATTTTATATAATAAATCTTGTAATTGTTTATCTTTATCTGACAATTCAGATAAATATTGTTGTTTATATTGTTTAATATAATTTGGCGCATTATTTTCATTTATATTAACAGCAGATATATTTTTTGTACATAACATTGATTGATTTTCATCTGATATCTTTGCTTTTACAACATACTGCCATACATAAGAATGCCAATCTTCTAAAACAAATCTTTTTATATCATCTGACAGATACTCATAAGGGTTTTCTGGTTGCAATCCATTTTTTTCAAAGAATGTAAAACAGGATTTTTCTATACATAATCCAGCAGATGCAAACATTGATGCAATACTTTTATAAGTAAACAAATGAACATGTGTTTCATCTAATACACCATATTGCGTATAAGTAAAATCATTTAATAATAGATTTGATTTTATACTTGCATGCGCATTATTTGGTATAGAAGCAATTATCGCACCGTTTGGCTTTAAATACGTTTTTAATACTTTAATTGTATTTTCAGGGTTTCTTAAATGTTCCAAGATATCATTACATACAACGTAATCAAATTTAGAAATATAATCTTTAAAACTGTCTTCTGATAACTGATTTAAATCAAATTGTTTAACGTTTTCATAAGCATCTGTTTTTCTGGCTATTTCACACGAATCTTTATCATATTCTAAACCATATACCAAACAATTTTTATGATTTTTTAAAGCAATACCTAAATCACCACATGCACAACCAACATCTAAAACAACACTGTTCGGTTCAATATAATTTATAGCCATAACATGTGAATCATTCACATTATTTAAATCAATATCTAATTTATATTTCTCACCGGATTTTAACATAATTATATTCCATTATTTTTCTGTTTTTTCTAAACAATCTTTAACTATTTGTAATTTGCGATATCCCCATCTGGTTGTTGGTTCCAAGATTGCGCCTTCAGCCCATTCATTCCATGCATTTATATACACATATTGCATATTTTTTGGGTTATTTTCTTTTGTCCATTTTATTATACCAGATAACCATTGTTCAAATTCTTTGTCTGTTATCTCAAAAACGCCACCACCTGAATAAACTTTTCTTGGTGTATTATCCCAATTTGGAAAACAACACTTGAAAAGTGTATAATTTTGTTTTGGTTCTGCTTCCTGTTTTTTTATATAATTTTCCATAGAGTAGACATTAAGTTTTGTATTTTGACTAACAAAATGCTTTTCTAACATATAAACGTCTGATAATCCATGCGGTGGAAATTCTATTATTCCTTTTAACCCGTACTCTCTAGGATTAGAAAAATCGAAAGCGTTACTACCCATGAACCAAAAGCCATCAAAACCATGATTTTTTGCTAATTTATCCAACTTTGAAATAAATTTTTTAAAATCTTCTTTATCAAACATTGATGGTCTATAAATCATTAATAATGGTTTATTATCAATTTTCTCATATCTTTTATCTTTTATAAAAGGTAACAAATCTTTGAAGAATTTATCTGCGTTTAACTTTTTTTCCTGTGATAAAATAATTTCTTTATCACCACCATCCCATAACTTTGACCAATTTTCATTTGCCCAACAAAGATGGAATGGTAAATCTATGTCCGACTTTAAAAAGTTTTCAAGTGGCTTTTCCAATACTTTTTTTCCATCAAACCAATAATAATAAAAACACCAACCATATACCCCATACATTTTTGCCAATTCAGCCTGACGTTTCATAACATTTATATCCAACAAATTATAAAAACCAACATCGTATGGTATTTTAGGTTGATAATGCCCAATAAATTGTGGCGAAGCAGATGCCACATTTGTCCATTCTGTAAATCCTTTGCCATGTGCATCATCATTTTCTGGAATTGCATGAAATTGTGTTAAATAATATGTAAAAATCTTTGGTGTATTTTTTTTACGTTTAAAAGGTTTATTTGTAATAGGAACAAACAACGATTTATCATTATGCAAATCTTCTAACCATTTTACATATTCAGAAGAAAAGTTATTCATGCAATGAATTTTTGATTGATATATTTTTTTATTAAATAAAAAAATTTCTTTGTTATTTTTATTAAAAATACTTTTATAAACTCTTAAACCAAACAATCTAATTCTAATAGATTTTTCTCCTAAATTTGTAGTATTTACTTGTTTTTTTATTGGATTGAGATAATAAATATGCTTTTTGCATTTTTGTGTGTTTATACCAACAATACGTTTATTTTGCGCAACAACAATTTCTCCCAAAACACGTTCTAATACATAAACATCACCATGCCAATCTCTTTTTTTATCAGATTTTTTCCAAGAAACTTTACCATTAATATTTTTTAAAACTTTTAATAAATCAGATTTTACCATAAACATTGTTCCAGCAAAAAAAGCGTAAGGCTTATACGTTAAACCTAATTTTTTTGTTAATTTTTCCACATGTGGTTCATAATAACTATTATCTTCATTTCTATTCAATAATATTTTAATATTTCCAACCGCACCTGTTTTATAGTGTGATAATTTGTTAAATGATTTTTTTAAATTTTCTTTATAAAAAGGGTTTAATAAATAATCACGCCATTTTGTACCACCAACACAAACACCATTATCTAAACAATAATTATTATCATCATAATTTCTTTTTGTGTGTAATTTTAAAACATATGTATAATCATCAAGATTAACAGAATTAATAACATCTATAAAAGGTTTAATATCATATCCAACATTATCAACCAATCTTATATCAGCATCTGGAAATCTTTTCTTAAATAAATTTTTATTTAATTTTTTATCTACATATGTAATAACAATTTTTTTTGCCCCGTCTATATTATCAACAATATCAGCCAATTCATCAAATAATTCTGGATAATATACATGTATATGAACCAATAATGACTCATTTTTTTGTAAAGTATATTTGTAATCATTATTCTTTGAACTTATTCTGCAATTAAACAAATAAGTTTCACTAAAAGAACCGGACCATCTTTTTTTCAAATATCTTATACCACAAAAATAATATTTATTTGTGTGAACGCCATTATCAAAAAATTCTTTTTTCTTGATTAATTTCATAAGTTATCTCCATTTGATTTTGAAAATTGGTAAAAATTCAAATAAATAAACTGTATTATTTTTTATTTTTAACATCGGTATAAAACCAAATAAACGCAATCTTAAACGCGTACCTTGGTTATAATTATTATCAAATTCTTTTCTTAACATTGGATATTTGTTTGATATAAATTGCTGTATTATATTGTGTTTTTCTATCATGTCTGTTTTCTGAACCACAGAAGTATTTTTATCAAACATACGGTATTTGACTAAAACTTTTTGAATATTATGAAATTTTGTAACATCCATTAAACAAGCACACAAACGATAATCTTCCGCAGGACTGAAAAATTCTTCGTATTCTATGTTATTATTAATTAACACAGATCTGCGTATCATTGATGCTGTATGAGACATCCAATTATTATCTGTTAAGAAAATTTTTATTTGTTTATCGTTTTCTGGCATTTTACGAATTAGTTTTTTATCACCAAATAATTCAATCCATCCAGAAACTATCCCAACATCTGGGTTTTCATCCAAGTATTTAACTTCTTTTTCTAATCTGTCTGGCATAGAAATATCATCATGGTCAAATACAGCCAAATATTCACCACGTGCCATTTTTAACAGTTTGTTTCTGGATTTAGTAATGCCTATATTTTTAGTATTTTTTGAATATTTTATACGCTTATCATGTTTAGCATATTCTTTAACAATTTTTTCAATTTCTTGATTATCTGGAGAATCATTTAAAATCAAAAATTCAAAATCTGTAAAAGTCTGATTTAAAACACTTTCAATACATTCCCGTAAATGTTCCGGTTTTGTATTATAAATTGGTGTTAAAACAGAAACTTTAGGCATAAAAAAACCTTATTTTCTTTTGATAAAAAATATACTTTTAAAAAAATCAAACCAC